>CAIXRA010000011.1 GCA_903921725.1 uncultured Lentisphaerota bacterium | reverse complement strand
TGTGCGCACGACCAGATTATGCACCTATCGCGAGCTGTAAAGTGGGTAACTGCTCCCAGTTTTTGACGACCACATTTCCCGTTTCGATGAGCCATCCTTCGACGGCGAGACGCCAGGCTTGTTTCGAGTCGGCCTTGGTCCGGTCCTCGATTTCGTCGAGTATGGCGACTGCATGATCCGATATTTCCGTGCCCACCTCCTTTCTTTGTCTGACGTTTAGCATAGCACGCTTTCTCCCGGGTTGGAAGACGTTGCATGCACATTTTCCGCCGAGGATCGGGCGGGGGTTGTGGTTGAGGTCATGAACGGCGAGCCGGATGTAGGCGGCGGCGTGTTCGAAGGCGCATGTGGCGGGGAGGTTCATGGCGGCGAGCTGTCTTTGGATTTCGTCCTGGGCGTGTTCAACGGCGCCGTTGTATTGCGGATAGGCGACGGGGCTGTTGAGGGGGAAGACCCAGTGCCGGGCCAAGACGTCGGCGACGGCGGGGCCGTTTTCGTTGCTGCCGTTGTCGCGCTTGAGGAAGAGCGGGGCTCCGTGTTTTTTGAACAGCTCGGCCAGGATTTGTGCGATTTCTTCGTCCGTGGGAACGTGGTCGAAGATGTGGACGAAGGTGTAGCGTGAGGCGAGGTCCCGGGTGGTTTGGATGCGGATCTTTTTGCCATCGATTTTGACCTCGGTGGTGTCGGTGGCCCAGATGTAGGCGTTGGCGTGCCATTCGAGGTGCCAGAGTCGGAGCAGCTTGTTCTGATTATGCTCCTCGCGTCGGGCTTTGACGACTTCGGCCAGTTCACGCCGGGTGATTTTTTTGGCGAACCGTTCGTAAAGGGCGGTGGCGCCGTGGCTGCGCTTGCGGCAGTGGACGAGTTCGAGCAGGGCCTCCTCCAGTTCGTCCATGTTCAGCGGGACGGTGGGGCCGGGGCCGGGCTTGCCGATGAGCGCAAGCCCGGCGTCCCGGCGTTTCTTCCATCGCTTGTAGTGGTCATAGGGGACTCCCGCCGTGCGGCAGGCCGCAGCGGCGGAGAGGCCAAGTACCATGAGTTTCTCGACGATTTCCATCTCTTCTTCAGCCCTCATGGCTTTTTTTTACTGCCGGCTCCCGGTTCCAGGGGTGGAAGGGGACGCAACAGGCTTTGGATACGCCTGGCCATTTCCCGTTCCTCCACTTCCCGGTGCTTGTCCTCCAGTTCCTTGGCAAGGCGTTCCGCCTCCTCGTCCACCGGTGTCGGCGGCCGCCCCGTCGGGCGATCCTGCATCGCCGCAAACAGGGCTGCCAGGCCGCGGGCCTGCCATTCGTGCCAAGTCTTGCGGGAGACCCCCAGTCTCTCGGCTGCCTGGGTTGCCGTTATCTTCCCCGCCGTGACCTCCAGCAGCAGATTCGCACGGAGCTTGGCCTTCTCGTCCTGGAGTGAGGACTTGGGCGGGACGTAATCCTGCATGGCTGCCTCCTGTTCCTGCGGTGACCGCATTGGCGGTGATAACGGCGTCTTGTCCGGCAACATAACCCAGGTAAAAGTTACCCGCAAGTAGTTGCCGTAGAACGCTTGCAACCAGATCCGGTGTCAGTTCTGGAACCGGCGGCGGGGTTACGGCTGGGACGGCGTGGAGGCCGTCGTCATTTCGCTTTGCCGGCTCTTCGGCGGCCGTCCCAGTCTCGGTGCCGGCAGCGGGCTGTCCGTGCCCTCCAGCACCTTCCGGGCAGCTTTCCGGTCCAGCAGACCCTGCAGCCGCGGGTTCAGAGGCGTGTTCCCGCACGGCGCCGAGCGCTTCGGCTCCAGCGCCTGAACCATCCCCTCCATCGCCTGTTCCTGCCAGAGGGTCAGCATGTTCCACGTCGTCCCCAGCTCCTTGCACAGCTCCGAGCCCGAGCTCCGCTCCGTCCACAGGGCCAGCACCGCACGGCATTTCTCCACCGCCGTGAACCGGTTCCGCCGGTGCGGAGCCTTGAACTTTTTCTCCGGTGTTTTCTTCTCGGCTGCCGTCACCGTCGTTTTCATGGCGCACCTCCACTTTCTTGTTTTCGAGGTCGCACAGGACCTCCTGTTTCTGGTTGTTTTCCTTGTCGCCGACCGTCATCAGCAGCTTCCCCTTGGATGCCTGCATCACTACCGACTGCCCGTCCACCTGTCCGATCATGTAGAAGGGGTGTTTCGGCTTTCCCTTGAGCGCGATTTCCTTCAGGTTGTCCTCGATGCCCTGCTCGATGACCTTGCGCAGGTCGTTGCGAACCTCGAAGTAGCGATCCGCCGGGCACATCCCGCCGATCCCCTGGTGCGGACGCTTGTGGTTGTAGTACTTCACCCAGATTGCGATTCTCTCCCGCGCCTCCTCGAAGGTCCGGAACCGTGCGCGGCTCAGGAACTCCGTATGGATGGTCAGCCAGAAGTGCTCGATTTTGCCGAGCGTCTGGGGATGGTGCGGCCGCGAGCGGAAGTGGTGGACCTTGTCCTTGGCCAGCTCCTTCTCGAAGCGGGTTTTGCCCCGCCAGTTGGTGTACTGCCGCCCGTTGTCAGTCAGCATTTCCACGGGGGCGCCGTACTCGCCGACGCCGCGCCGGTACGTCTCCAGGACGTTCTCCGCTGTCTGGCAGTGGAACACCCCCAGCGAGACGATATACCGCGAGTAGTCGTCCATGAACCCGATCAGATAGACGGTTTTCCCGCCCTGGATGAACTGGGTGATGTCCGACTGCCACAGCTGGTTCGGTGTCGCGCGCTCGAAGAACCGGGGCTTCTTAATCGTCTTCGGCGGACGGGGCGGATGGCTGTCGAGCAGGTCCTCCGAGCGCAGCGTCCGCTGTACGGTTTTTGCGCTGCCGGGAAGGTGCAGGAACCGCTGCATGAACTGGGAGATCTTCTTGACGCCCCAGGTCGGCTCCTCACGCTTGATCTCTACCATCTTATCCTTCACCGGATCGGGGAGCCGCTTCTTGCCGCCTGGACGCGGAAAGAGATGGCCAGGACGAAGCCCCTCCTCGCCCTCGGCGCGGTAACAGGATACCCACTTCGACAGCGTGGACGGAGAAATCCCGGTTTCCCCGCAGAGGATCCGCCGGGTCATACCTTCCTCGAGGAACATCTTCACCAGGCGCAGCCGGAATTCGAACGGATAGTTCGAACCGCTGTCCCAGCCGCTGCGTCCTTTTTTGCGGCGCTGTTTCTTCTTGCGCATGGAGCGCCCTCGGGCTGGCGCGCGCGCGCGCCCGGTACCGGGCGCATCACCCCCGGAAGAATCCAGGCCAAAACCTTCAGCCTGAACTTTCTTCCTTGTGCTACCGGTTTCTGGATTCTCCTCCAGAACCACTTCAGTGAGATTCTCTTTCCCTTCCATGGTAACACCTCCTTGAAGTTCTCCATGAGAACCTCTTTCGGAGCGTTACCCTCTTTTCGTCACCCGAGGTGGTACATTATCTGGTAAATAGCGCAATGATGTTGGGGCGGGCCGGTTTGGCTTCGGCGGCAGGCCGTTTTGGCGCATCGGCAGACGGTGCGGCCAGGGACGGCAGCGCCAGAGTGGCGAGGAGTGCAACGGTGCATTTCATGAATGGGTTCTCTTGGTTGCTTTTTGATTGTTCATGGATTGCATCGGTGATTCGTCCCGATCATTTTCAAGATGAATGGGCCGCTGGCTTTCGTGCTGCAGGCAATCACGTTTTCGGCGGTTTTTCGTATCCGTGTCCCAAGGGCAGGACATTCGCGCGTGCGGCCCAAGCCTCCCACTTGGCTGCAAGCCGTTTCACTTCTTCCGGATGCTGTTGGGCGAGGTCGTGCATCTCCGTGCGGTCCTTCTCCATGTCGTAGAGCTCCCAGGGCCGGTCGGCTTTCGCCACCAGTTTCCAGCGACCCTCGCGCGCCGCTCGATTACTCTCGTGTTCCCAGAACAACGGCTCGGCACGCTGCAGTGGATTGCCCGCCAGCGCCGGCAGCAGCGAAACCCCTTCCATCGGCTTGATCTGCCGGCCCTGCCATTCGCGCGGGTAGGCCGCGCCGGAAAGCGCCACGCAGGTCGCCATCAGGTCGATGATATGCCCCGGCTGCACCTCCAGCTTGCCCCGGCGCGCGGCCGGAATCCCGGCCGGCCAATTCACGATCAACGGCGTGCTGATGCCGCCCTCATGCACCCAGTGCTTGTATTCCCGGAACGGAGTGTTGGAGACATTCGCCCAGTTCCGTCCATAGGAGATGTAGCTGTCCGCAGGACCGGGCATCACCTGCTGGCCGGACTGGACCGTGCGTCCGTCGCGCGTCTGCATCGGCAACCGGGTTTGGTCCTGAAGCTTGTCTGCCGGCATGGGCTGCAACGCCACGGCCGGCGGCTTCGACTGGCCCGTGCGGCCGATCTCCTCGGCGCAGCCTCCGTTGTCGCTCAGGTAAAGGATGACGGTGTTATCGAGCCTGCCGGAGTTCTTGAGTTCCGCCAGAATGCGCCCGATTCCCTGGTCCATGTTGTCGATCATCGCCGCGTACACTTCCATGCAGCGCGCCTCCCATGCTTTCTGCTTGACGCTGTTCCAGCTGCCGGCGGTCGGGGCGCAATCCCATTGCGCGTCGATCAACCCCAGCTTTTTGAGCCGCTCCACGCGCGCCTGTCGGACAAAGCCATAGCCGTCGTCATACTTTCCTCGATATTTGGCGATGTCTTTCTCTGGCGCCTGCATCGGCCAGTGCGCGGCGGTGTAGGCCAGATACATGAAGAACGGCTTCTCCGGCGACTCCTGCCGATGCTGCTGAAGAAAGCGTACGGCGTTGTCACTGAGCGCATCGGTATAATAGAACTCCTTGGGTTTATACTCCGGGTCGTTCGCGGACGAAATGAACTTGTTCTGCCGGCATAGGGAGGATGGGTCGAAGAAGCTGCCGTAGCCGCGGATGGTGCCGTAGAACTTCTCAAATCCCCGCTGCAGCGGCCAGTCCGAGTTGTCGTCGTTGGCACCGTCCCGGTTCGTCACATGCCACTTGCCGCACATGTAGGTGCGGTAGCCGCCGGCGCGCAGCACCTCCGCCATCGTCATGCATTCCCGGTTCAGATTGCTCCGGTAGCCCGGCAGGCCGCGATCCGTCATCATGTGGCCGATGCCCGCCTGGTGCGGGTAAAGCCCGGTGAGCAGCGACGCACGCGTCGGGCAGCAACGCGCGGCGTTGTAGAACTGGTTGAAGAGGATGCCGTTGGCCGCCAGCGAATCGAGATTGGGGCTGCTGATTTCCCCGCCGCAGCATCCGAGATCGGAGAACCCGATGTCATCCCCCAAAATCAGCAGGATATTCGGCGTGTTGGCGCCATAAAGAGTCGAGGGGCCGAACAGGAGGCCCAAGGCGCATGCGGCGAGCCGCACAAAGGCATTCTCGGTGCCAGCCTTGCGGAACCGCGTTGCGGCGGGTAGTTCGGGCTTGGGTGGTTTGGCGATCATGACTTACTCCTTTGCTCCGTTTTTTGATTTGCCGGTTTGCCGCGCTGGCGTTTGAGCACCGGGTCGGTGGCCGGATCATAATTCGGATTGCGCACGGGCGTCTGCGCCTTGATGGCGGCAAGATAGTCGGTCATGATCTTCTTCATCTCCCCGGCGCGTTTGGGCTGTTCGGCGGCGAGGTCTTTTGATTCGCCCAGATCGTTGTCCAAATGAAAGAGCTGCACCTTTTCGGTCTCCCACCAGTAATGCAGCTTCCATCCATCGGCAATCAGCGTGGTGTCCGGGATGCTGTGCTTCTCGTGTTGATAATGCGGCCAATGGAAAACAAGAACCGGGTTCGGCCGCTTCACCGGCGCGAAACCGTCGCCGAGAATGACCGGCTTGAAGGAACCGCCCTCAACGGCTTCCGGCCAGGCCGCCATGCCCGCAAGATCACAGATGGTCGGGAGAATGTCGTACCCGACGACAGGCGTGCGGCTGACGGAACCGGGTTTCACTCCAGGCCCTGCGATCATGAACGGGACACGGATTCCACCTTCCCATACAGTCGCCTTGCAGCCGCGAATCGGGCCGTTGATGTTGCCGGGGTCGTCGGTGGGAATACTGCCGTTGTCAGCGGTGAAGATGATGTAGGTGTTGTCCCCGATGCCCGCCGCCTTGACGGCGTCGAGCACCCGGCCGATGCCCTCGTCCAAATCGAAAAGCATTGCGCCATAAGAAACATTGTCATGCCGCGCTCCCTTCGTGGCATTTTTGAACTGGTTGAACGTGGCGGGGCGTGATTGATCGACTGCATGGGTGGCGTAGTAGGAAAGTTGCAGGTAAAAAGGATGGCCGGATTTAATCTGCGCCTGCATGAACTGGATGCCCTTGCGCGTGATGCTGAAAGTCTTCTTGGGGTCGTCCGGCAGATTTTCCGCGCGGCAGCCAACCGCATTGCCCGTGGCGCCATCTGACATGTCGAAACCGAAGTTTTCCGGACCGCCGGCGGCGAGGTGCCATTTCCCGAAAAGCGCGGCGCGGTATGCCGGGTCGCCAGCCTTGAGCAGCTCAGGGATTGTCCGGTCATTGTTGGACAACATCCGGATGTGATTCGGCGGAATCAATTTATTGCCCACATATTCCGGACCGCCGTTGCGATCAATGATATCGGTCAGATGCAGGCTGGCCGGCGAGCGCCCGGTCAGCAATGCCGCCCGGCTGGGCGAGCAGTTGGGATGCGACGCATATCCCTGCGCAAAGCGCATGCCCGCCGCCGCCAACCGCTCAAGGTTCGGCGTCTTGAAGAAATCACTCTTCGATTCAGGCACCAGCGGATCCATCATCACCGACGTCGTGCCCCAACCCTGGTCATCCGTGAGGATGACGATGAAGTTGGGCTTTGCTGCCGGCCGGGGCGCATCCGCTCCGTGCAGCATTGCCGGCGCCGCCAGCAGCAGGGTGGCGAGGGTGAGCGGTGAACGGGTTGGCTTCGGGTTTTTCATGTCGCTTGGATTCTTTTTTCAAGCAGGGTCAGGGATGGCTGACGGGGAAGAGAATCTGCCGTTTTCCCGTTGGCGGAATCCATTCGAGGTGGATGCTGGCCGGGCCGGTCTCATGGATGTACTCGACGGTGATCTTGGCGCGCCGGCCCGCCGTGAGCGCCACGGTGCCATCGGAATCACCGGCCCCTTTTCCCTTCGCAATCACCGGATGTCCATCGATCGTCACCTTGACGGCGCCATCGCTCTTCACAAAGAGCGTGGCCGTGCCCGATGCCGGCGATTCGATCTCACCTGTCCAGCGGATCGAATAGTAATCCTTGGCCAGGTGGACTGAGGTGTCGGGAGACCCGATACCAATTTCATCCGGAAGATCGAAATCAATCGCGGGAGTGATCGACTCCTTGGCCAGGGCGGCGAAAACGGTATCCCGGAAATAGGCCACATGGAAGACCGGCAGCTTGGCGTAGGCCTCCTCGCCCAGCCAGGCCTTGATGTCATCGGTGGCCCAGGGGTGGCCGTCGGCATAGACAAGGCCATGCAGGGGCTTGTCGGGTTCGTCGGCCGCAGGTTTCTCGGGCGTCTCACCCCAGTAAAACCGGCAGTTGTCCCGGCCGATGCCGTATTCCCAGACCATGAAGCCGGTCTTGTCTTTGAAATTTTCAATCAGGCCAGGAACCGATTGTTTCTTGCGGCCCAAGCACTCGGTGTTCAATGTGTGAATGGGGTCTTTGGGGTAGCGGAGCTCAGAACTGCTGTAGGCGTGCCAGGTGAGGACGTCGGAGTAGGCATCCCCGCATTGGGCATTGGCCGACTTCGGGGGTTCGCCAGTCGCCGAGACCGGAATCTTGCTGCCTGTCTCGTGAATCCACTGCTGGGAGTCCTTGAGCAGATTCCGGATGCCCGGCGTCTTGGGGTGTGGCTCATTGTAGGTTTCCCAGAGGACGATCCGGGGGTCGTTGGCGTGGGCTTTCACGACATCCTGGACATAGCCCTTTAGGCGCTCGCGGTGCTCCGCGTAATGGTCAAGCGCATCCTGGCCAGGGCAGAGGAGCCAGCGGCTGTTGTGGACCCCGAAGATGGGGTTTGGATACTGGTAGTTGGCTTTGAGAATATCCTTCGTTGGTTCGTGATGGCAGTCGTCGAAGAAGACGAAATCCACCTTGATCCCATATTTGTCGGCGCGGGTCAGGAAATCCTCGATATGGCTGAGCAAGGCTTCCTTCTTCTTCAGGTAGATGAAGTAGTGCAAATAAACCCGGACGCAGTTGATGCCATAGATCGAGGCATAGTGAAGTTCGCGGTCGTTGATGACCGGGTCGTACTCATCCCAATGCTGGGCCGGATTGACCGCATTGGTCGGGAGAAACACCGCACCATGAACCCAGCGCCAGTCGGCGCGATAAGCAGGAGCGCTTGCCGGGGTCGCCGCAGATGCCGCCTCAGCGGCGCACAGCGTTGTCGGCAGAGCCAGTATCAGGGCGATGAGGGTGGTGAATGCAAAAACTTTTGGGGTGATTTTTTTCATGCGCCGTTTTCCCGATGTTTCTATTTTTGGGTTATGCTTTGGTTGTTGTCAGACGTTCGGGCGGCTATTCATTATTCATTGGCATTCTTCTTGTTCTTGGCCTTGCCCTTCTCCCGGTTCTTGATTTTATCCAATTCCTGCGATCCCTTGCCGGCAACGTCCTTGGTGGTTTGCATCCATTCCTGAAGGAGCAGGCGATGCCGCGCCACTTCCCCGGCAAGCGCAGGGTTGTCAATTAGGTTCTTCATCTCGCCGGAATCCTTCTCCATGTCGAAAAACTGTTCGCTGTTTTCACCCTGCGCGAAGCTGATGTATTTGTAGCGGCCGGTGCGGATCATGCGCGCTTCGGGGCCAAAGGTTTCCGAGACGACAAATTCGCGCCACCTCACGGTTTTCCCTTCCACCAGCGGCCGCAGGCTCCGCCCTTCCAGCGATGCCGGAGCGGCGATGCCGGCGTAGTCGAGGAAGGTCGGCATCAGGTCAAGCCCGCTGACAAGGTGTTGTTTGTCCACTCCCGGCACGCCGGCAGGCAGCGCAACAATCAGGGGCACGGCGACGGATTCGTCATAAAGTTTTTGTTTATGAATCAGCCCGTGCGAGCCCATCATCTCGCCATGATCAGAGGTGAACACGACAACCGTGTTGGAACTCAAACCGGCTTGGTTCAACGCATCCAACACCTGACCGATCAGCCGGTCGGATGACTCCACGAGCCGGTAGTAAACGAAAAGGTATTGGCGCCATTGCAGTTCGGTCCACTCGCTTTTTTTCTTTTTGCCTTTTTGCAGTTCAGATTGCAGTTCCGATGGCAGCCTGCCGGTGTCACGCAGATTGGGGCGAGGCGGCGGCAGCTGCGCCGGATCAGCGGGCACTGTTTTTTGGAACCCTGCATAACTGTCAAACTCGCAAATGTCGTGCGGGTTCAGCAGCGAAACGACGAGCAGGAACGGCTTGGAGTGCGGCTGCTGAAGAAACTTGATGGCCGCTTCGGCGGTGTAGGGATCGCACTGCGGGGCCTTTTCCTCCGTTTTTTTGTCACCCTGCCTTGGATCTTTGCCTCCCTGCGGCAAAACGGTGAACCCGGGAATGGGCTTGCCCTTATACGCGGGGAACGCTTCATGGACATGCCATTTGCCGGTGTAGGCGGTTTCGTAACCAGCGGACTGGAAAAGTTCGCCCATCGTCGGGACGCCTTTGGTGGACAGCACGGCATCCATCGTGTTGCCGTAAATCCCCAACTCATGCGGCATCCGCGACGAAAAGAGGCCGGCGCGTGACGGCACGCACAGGGGATTGGACGCATATGATTGCGTGAAGCGCACCCCGCGCGCCGCCAACCGGTCGAGGTTCGGCGTCTTCACATACGGGTTCCCCGCGCAGCTGAGCGCGTTGGCAGTCTGCTGGTCGGTCATGATGAAAAGAATGTTGGGCTTGTTAGCCTTTGGTAAATCGGCGGCGTGGAGCCCGGCCAGCGGGGCCAGTAGCAGGTCGGCAATGACAAAAGATGTGATCTTCCTCATTTTTTATCCCTCTCACTTTCAATCCGAATTATTCATAAACACTTGGAGATTAACGTTCAGCTCTCAACATTATTGCATAGCCGGTCATTTTTTATTACAACACCTTATCCCCTACCACACGACAGCCCAGACTCGTTCAGCGCCGGACCGGGGCTGCGTCCTTAAACTTCTTTTTCACCGCACAGGTTCGTTTCGCAGAGCAGCGGCGTGTCTGGCGCCTGCAAATTGGCATCTTGCCAAGGACCGACCGGCGAATCGGCTACCGCGACAAAGGTCTGGCCATGAATGGAATAGGCGATGTAGTATTTGCCGTTTTTGGGATACCGAAAAATACTCGGTGCCCAAACCTCTGATTCACCGGGACGGTTAGGCGATTTAAACCATTTCGCCGGCAATTTGTTTTCCTGGTGCCGCCAATCCTTGAAATCCTTCGAATACCACACTTGCGTTGGCCACACGTTCGGATAGAAATTGCCATCATTGGTGCCATAGAGGTAGAATGCCTGCCTGGCATCATCGAAGAAGATGCTACCGTCTGCCGTGTACCCGGGAATGAACGGATTACCGGTTTGGCGGTCGAAAACGCCCGTCCCTGCCGGAGAAGTGGGAGGCGAATTCTGTCCGGCACAATCGACCAAGACGATGAATCCGATGCCAAAGATGTTCTGCGCCCGATTCATGATGATCCTTGCTGGCTGGCCGGCATTGTTCTTTCCGCCGCGAAACGCCGCCGCCGGTGCGGAGCCGAACGGCGCCAAGTCATTTTCCGGTTCTTCGGGGTTTTCCTGCGGGCAAGGCGGTCATTCCGAGGTCAGTCGAAGACCAGTACCTCGAAAGGTTCGAGTGTGAGTTTCTCGGGTTTGCCGGCGTTGAGGGTAAGGGCTTTGACGCGCTGGTCGGCGTAGGCGGCCTTGAGCTTGTACGTTTGCAGGGCCTTGGCCGGGAGCTCGAAGACGGTGGCGGCATCGAGGCTGATCTCCTGCGGTTTGTCCGAGGGATTGCGGAGGGTGAGGGTCGCACCTTGGGGCGACCAGGCGGCGTAGCCATAGGGTTCGAGCTTGAGCGGATCGCCGCCGACCCAGTGCGAATCGACCAGGATCCCGGCGTGGGCGGCACCCCATTTGGCCGCCTCGGCGACCTTGTCCCAGGAATCAGGAGTCATCATCGACGGGGTCAGGTAGAGTTCCTGGAGGCTGGCGCCGTTGCCGAAGTAGGAGCGGGCCTCGTTTTTCAAGTCGGGCGGGTTGCTCTTGCCGATGGAACCGCCCTGGAAATCGCGGCCATGAACGATGCCGTGGTGCATGGCGGAGTTAAGCGGATAGAGGGGCGCCACCTCGACGAAAGCTCGCCGGCAGTGGCCGTCGCGGTAGGTCAGCCATGTTTCGCGGTCGTACTTGTTGCCGGGATCGCGCCCCTTGCCGGTCCAGCCAACGTCGCCGCCACTGATGCGCCAGGTGGAATCAACGTGGTTGAGCCAGAACGGTGATGGCCAGGTGCCGACGGTGACATTGACAAAGAGTTCCGGGTTTTCCTGGCGGAGATTGCGGGCGATGTCGAGCAATGCCATGAAATGGGGGCTGACGCCGTTGCCGGCGCGGTCCCACTTGAAGGCATTGACGCCGCCTTCGCGCATCAACTGGAGGCAGCGGTTCTGGAACCAGGCCTTGTAGGCCGGCTGGGCCAGGTCGAGGGCGCTGCCGGCGGGGATCAGCCCCATCTTGCGGGCGTGCTCTGTCCGTTCCTTGTCGCCGCCATAGCCGCCGAGCGGCGAGATCCAGATGCCGAGATGCGAACCGGTCTTGTCCATTTTCGCCTTCATGCCACGGAACCCTTCGGGAAAGGTCCGCTCGTTCTCAATCCACAGCCCCTTGCCTGGATTGTCCCAGCCGTCATCGACCAGATAGGATTTCACCGGGACGCCGCGCTTCTGGACCAGCTCGGCATCGAACTGGGCGACGACATCAAGCATGCTCTTTTCGCTGACGCCATAGCCGAGATCGTACCAGCAGTTGTAATGGAGGAAGGGGGCGGAGGGCCGGGCCCGTTCGCGTTCGATGTAGAAGAGGAAGCCACGGCGCAATTGTCCATCCGGGCAGACGCCGGCGACGGTGGCGAAGGCATACGGCTGTTGTGCGGCGACTTCGAGTTTGCATTCGAGTCCGATACGGGCGCTGTCGGGCTGGATCAGGTTGAGGGCACCCGGCATTTCGAGGCCGAAGAAACAGCCGCGGCCGGCAACCGGGCTGCCCGGGCAGGTGCCGACGGCGGCGAGGCCGGAAACGCGGAGGTCGGCAAGCTCGACGCCATAGAGCGCCACGGCTGGCCCGACGGTTTGAATGGAGAAATTCTGGCGGAGGTAGTTCGAGCCATCGCGCAGTTCCGCCTGCCAGAGGACCGAGAGTCCGGTCCTAGCGTTCGTGAAGGTCGCGGTCAACTGCTGGCCGCCGATTCGCTCGGCCACCCGGATGCCCTTGGGATTGGCCTTGAGTGGACTGGCGGTGACGGGGCCGGCGAGCTTAAAATCCTTGCCGGAGGCGAGATCGAAGGCGGGATAGGGGTTGGCCTTGGCGGTCAGCATCTGTTCGCCAGCGGGACTGGTCACATTGAAGACGGCGGCCTTGCCGTCGCGGAGGCTGATCAGGATGAATTTTCCATCTTCCCAGACCAGCGCCAGCGCCGGCCCCCAGGACATGCCGGCATCGGTCTGCTTGTCGATCGTGCCGAAGAATTCGGTGGCGCCGGCCGGGACCTCGCGTTCAGCGGCGGCGGCGGAGTTGGCGGCGGCGGTAATGCGGATCTGCGCCGCGGTGGCTTCAACGGCGGTGCCGGGCCGGGTCGATTGGCGGGTGATCCAGCCGGTGGCCGGGATGGCGACTGGGGCGGCACCGGCCGCGGACACAACCAGATTGGAGATCGTGCAGGTGCCGGCGACGCCCGGATCATAATGGTCAACCGGCTGCGCCTTCAGATTGAGCTTGCCAAGCCGGAGCAGCTTGGGGGCACCGGGAAACTTGGCGCGGGGAAAAGTCACCAGCGGCATCGGCACGCCATTGCCCTTGGCCGCATAGACATAGACTTTGTCGGCACCCAGGCTGATGCCAACCCGGTGCGCCGTGGTCTCCGGAACCTTGACCGGTTCTTTGGTGCTCAGCTGGAACAGCCGGGTTCCGCCCTGCGGGAATTTTTCTCCAGTGATTTTGTTGGTCAGAATCCCCGGCACAAGATCATCCCGGCTGATGTTCCAGGTCATCGAGATGACCTCGTTTTCCAGCTTCGCCATGCCGCCCTTGACGGTCGCCTTAGCGGAACCGGGTTTCGGCCCGGGGAAATCAACTCCGGCCCGGGCGGCCGGCGCGGCGGTGCCGGCCAGCAGGATCATTGCGGTCATGGCGCTGAATGCAACTGCGAAATTCATGATGACGGTTCCTTCGTAAACAATAGCAATGCGAATCTTGGGCAAGCATAGTGGAGTCGTAAAAGCCATCGGAATCCAGGATGAATAACCGAGGGAATGGCTCAATTCGTGAAGTTACTTTATACGCACCGCCGTTGCCGAATAGGGTTTGAGCTTGACGGTGACGGTTTTACCATCGTGCTTGATCTCGGCGGTTTCCCCAACAATTGGGCTGGGGGCATCCTCCTTGACCACGGCGTTGGCAACGGGCGCCGAAAGCGATTCGACCTGGGCGACTTTGCTGAGCGCGCCGTTGCCGTTGATTTCAGAGATGTCGAACGTGATCGTCCGCGGCTGGCTCGACAGGTTGAGGGCGAACAGGACGAGGGTCTGTTTCTTGAGATCCCAAGCAACCTGTGTCCGCAGCAGCGGCGAGCCGTTATCCACATCGCAGACCAGCGGCCAGGCCATCTGCTGACGCCGCAGGAAGTTGAATGCCTGGCCGGTGGGGGATGGATAGACTTTCGACTTGGCGCAGTTGATCATGCTTTCGCCCCAGCCATCGTTGTAGCCGGTAAAATTGGCGAACTGGAAGCCGCCTCCAAAATTCTGGTACTCCAGGAAGTCGCAGAGGACGCTCAGGCCATAGGACCAGCGGCTGGCCTTGGCGATGTTGCTGTCCCTGGCGTCCTTGTTCTTGGGGATGTTGAGCCCGGCCTCAGTGGCATCGGCCGCCTGCGGTTCGGTCGGAAGATCGTAGCTGTTGGCCCGGTATTCCGAATGGCAGAGGGTGATGTTGCGCCTGTGGGCGGCGTTGTACTCGGCCAGGACGGCGATATCGCCGCGCAACTCGGCTATGTTGCCGCCGCGGTTGTTGACCAGGTCGATGTCCGGGCCGGCTATTTCCAGCATTTCTTTCAGCTTTTCGTGGTAGATCCAGTAGCAGTTCATGATGATCTTGATTCCGGGATCGACCTTTTTCATGGCGCGGGAGAACTCGACGCAGCGGCGGGCATAGGTGATGGCATCCATCCGCCGGTAGGTCTCGTTGTCCAATTCCCAGTAGGTCACCTTCATCGGCGCGCGAGTGATTCCGGCTTTGGCATGCAGCGGATGCTTGTCGGTGTTGCAGAAGGCAACCCAGTCGGCGGCACCATAGGCATCGTCGAACATCACCGGCACGCACAGCATGGGTTCCGAACCGATCGCCTTGCACATGGCGAGGAATTCAACGGTGCCAATGTCGTTGAGCATCGGGAAATTCCACCAGTGTGCGGTGTCGACCGGCCGGGTGTCGCGGTCACCGATGCCGTCGCGCCAGCGGTAGGTCGAGGCGAAGCAGCCGCCGGGAAAGCGGATGACGGCGGCCGGAACCTGTTTCATCCCTTCAATAACTTCTTTGCGGATGGTGGCGACATGGTTGGCCGGCATCAGCGACAGCATGTCGCAGACCAGCTTGCGGCCGGCTGGAATCTTGACGACAAAGGTGGTGCGGCCGGTGGTGTTGGTCGCCGGCAAGGTGGCGGCGAATTTCCGGCAGGTGGTGGCATCGACGTTGATCGTCACGGTACTGAGCGGTTGGCCGTCCAGCTGATTCTCTGGGTAGAGACTGACCTGAACCGGGACCGGCTTGGCGGAGGTCGGCACGTTGCTGAACATCGTCCCGTCGCAGAGCAGGCCGGAGAATTCGTAATTGACTCTGGCATTGACCCAAACGCCGTCCTGCGCCAGCGCGATGGGTTCGGTTTTCGACCGGTTTTCCAGGCAGGCATAGAGTTTGCCGTTGGGGGCGGACGGCCAGGTGCCGCCGAGGCGCTTGAACGTCGAGGTCTTGTCATCCGCGGCCTTGACCAGACGCCAGCGGTGTTCCTCGTAACCGGAATGCCACCAGTCTTCCAGTTCCAGCTTGGGCTTGATACGGACACACCAGCCGCCGCCGCTGTTAAGGGTGTTGGCATCGGACATCTCAAAACCACGGTCGAGAAGCAGTTCGGCGGAGATGAGATCGGAACGGCCGAACGCCAGCTCGAGGAAGCCGCTGATCAATTGCGGGCTCACCGGTTGCGGGACAGCGACCGTATTGCTCACGGTCACGGTTGTCGGGCCGGTGGCCGCACTGGCCAGGCCGACGTCGATGTACTGCCCGCCGATTGTCTGATGGCACTGGACGGCGATCGTGTTTTTGCCCGGCTTCAAGGCGGCAAGCGCCTCTGGCCGGATGGCGAAGTTGTCGTAATCCAGCGTGAAGCCGGCCACCTTGGCCGCCAGCCGGCCGTTGAGATAGACTGCGGCATCCTCGTCGTGGAACATCTGCAGCACTAGCGACTCCACTTTCCCTGCCGGCAGTTCAAACTCGCGCCGCAACCAGATGTCGGCGGTCTTCCATTCCGTCCCGACGACGGCGCCGGAAGTGTCGGCCCCGCCAAAGCCGGACTTACCCTGTTGCCAGCCTTGGTCATTGAACACGGGAGCCTCCCAGCCCGCCGCCGGTGCCGATGTCGTCCACTTCCAAATGACCGGCCCCGTTTCGGCGGTGGGAAGAATCATCGCGGTTTTCGGCCGAAAATTCCAGGAGAAATGCCTGGCGGGCGCTTTCTGGATCTCGCGGATGACGGTGAGCTCCTCCGGCTTGTAGGGGGTGCCATCGGGCAGGAATACATCATGGAACCACAGCTTGGGTTCCGGGGCGCCTTCCTTGGTGCCCCAGCCCCAGACGGTGTTGGTCTTGCCGCGCACCAGACCCCAGCACATCGCGCCTACATTCCGCTGCTTGAACACCGGCAGGCAACCCTGGAAGGTACTGCCCGCGGGCCGGGCCATGAACTCCGTGCAGAGAAAAGGCGGGCGGTCGCACTTCTTCGCCAGCGCGTCCATGAATCCGGCAGTGGCTTCCGGAGACGAATAGGTGTGGAAGGTGATGATGTCGGAATTGGCCAGCTGGGTTGCCTTGATCGGATTGCCGCTGAAAATCCCGCTGGTCAGCGGCTGCGCCGGATTCACGTCCCACGCCCATTGGAAGACCAGCTTTAGCAGGACGTTGGACGCCGCGGCAGACGGGCCGTTACCCGGTTCGTTGTAGAGATCCCAGCCCATGATGCGCGGATCCCGGCCAAACCGGGAGATAACGGCTTTGACGTACTTTTCCAGGCGGTTACGGGTGGCGGCATCGCCAGCCGCGACCGCATTGACGCCCTTGACGCCCGGGCTTTTCAACCAGCCGGAATTATGGACGCTGGGGACGGGGGCCGGTTGCTTGCCGATCTTGGGTTCGGGCAACCAACAGTCGTCAAAGATGACCAACAATGTTTTGATCTTGTGCTTGTCGGCGATCTTCAGGTACTGGTCGACCCGCTTGAAAAAGCCCTCGGGATCCTGCTCGTAGGCGAGATCATGCAGGTAGACACGGACGCAGTTCATGCCGGCGCCCTGCGCCAGCTTCAGCTCGCGGTCGATGGTCTTGGGATCGAAGGTGTCCGCCTGCCACATCTCCAACTGGTTGATGGCGTTGGACGGGATGAAGTTGCAGCCGACGTACCATGGTTGCTGCGCCTGCCAGGCCACCGCCTGCGCCGGAGTCCATTTCGCACTGCGCGGCGCCGCCTGCATGCTGCAGCAGGCGAACAGAACCGCGGACAACGAGCACAGCATGATCTTTTTCATTTTGCCTCCATGACCTGCCATTCGAGGAGGCCGCCGGAGAAGCCTTCCTGCAGTTTGACCTGCAGGCGCAACGCCGAGGTGGTCACCGGGGTAAAGGTGATGGTGTTGGCGCGGTCAATCGCGCAGCCGCTGGCCGATTGCCCGTCCACCGGCTTCCAGCTCTTGCCGTCGAGCCACTGGACTTGGCAGCTCGCCGGGACGCGGCAGCCGCCTTTGCGCCGTTGGTCGTCAAACCACCAGGCCGTGACGGAACCGACCTTGGCGGGCTTGGCGAACTCGTACTGGACCCACTCGGTGGTTCCCTTGTGGCTCCACCAGGTCATGCGCGGAATGTCGTGATCGCAGGAGTCTTTTGGCAGAAGGCCATCGTTGAGGGCTTCGAAGCCATCTTCATTATTGCCATGGGAAGCGGTCGCCTTGCTGTCGCCGGCCAGGGTTGACTGCGGCAGCGGCTGGGCACCCTTGGCGGTGCGCGGCAACCAGACCTGCATCTGTCCGGCACCGCGGTTGCACCAGGCGTAATAGGGAACCGCCGTAAGTGCGACAGGCTCCGCGGCAACCGAACCGTCCGCCTGACGCTTGACGGCAATCCCCTGCCCCGCAATCACGGTCACGCCGCCCAACAGGTCGGGACGGGACTGGGTTGTCAGCTTGGCATCATCGGGGAGGGCCAGTTGGAAGATCTTGCCGCCATGGTCGATCCCTTCAAGGCAGTACACCAGCGGCCCGCGCTCGAGCGCTACACGGCCGGCATCATCCTTGACCCGCTCATCGGCCACCACGCGGCGCACCGACATCTCAAAATTCACCGACACGGTGTCGCCGGCCCGCCACTCACGGGTAATCACGGCATAGCCTTTATCGAGGACAATTTTTTCCGCCTTCCCGTTGACCATCAACTCGACCCGCGGCTTTTCCTGGTCGGCATACCGGTAGAGACCGGTGGGAAGCGGCTGCTGGCGGGCCCAGCCGGGAATGCGCAGCCGCACTGAGAAGCTGGTGGCCTTGGCCGGGGTCAGCGTCAGCTTGATTGCACCATCCCAGGGATATTGGGTTTCCTGCTTCAGGCCAAGCTTGGTGCCGGCCACTTCGGATTCAGCGCTGCCGCCTGCATAAAGATTGACGTAGAGCTGATCGTTGCGAACGGCATAGACAAAGCCCGGCATCGAGGGCAGGAACCGGCAGACATTGACCGGACAGCAGGCGCAGCCGAACCAGGCGCTGCGGCCATAACCGCCCTTGGAGACCAGCGGGTTGGGATAGAAGAAATGATCGCCGGAGAGCGAAACGCCGGAGAGGAACCCGTTGTACAGCGTCCGTTCCAGCACGTCAATGTACTTGGCGTCGCCGTGAAGCAGGAACATCCGCTGGTTCCACAGGCACATGGCGATGGCGGCGCAGGTTTCGTTGTAGCCATTGTTGGGAAGCTGGTACGGCGCGCCAAAACCTTCCTGGCCGGCAATCGCACCGACGCCGCCATGAAGATAGAGCTTGGAGCCAACGGTGTCGGCCCAGACCGCATCCACCGATTTGGCATAGGCCGCGTCGTTGAAAAGACTGGCGACATCGGTCATGCCCGACAACATGTAGCCGGTGCGCACCGAGTGCCCGACCGCTTCAGTAAGTTCGGTGACCGGAACCTTGTTGGAGTAATACTCGTCGCCAAACGGAACTTTTGTGGCCGCCGGCCGGCGGTAATGGCCGCGGCAGTCGAGGAGAAACTTGGCCAGGTCAAGGTATTTCCGTTCGCCGGTCGCCTGGCTCAATTTCACCAGAGCCAGTTCGATTTCCTGGTGTCCCGGACTGATCTTCAGTTGTTCCGGTCCCGGTCCCCAAGTCTTGTTGATCAAATCGGCGTTCCTGGCGGCGACATCGAGAAAGCTGCGCTTGCCGGTGGTCTGGTAGTAGGCGACCGCCGCCTCGTACATGTGCCCGGCGCAATAGAGTTCGTGGCTGTCGTCACCGTTCACGCCGCCCATTTCGTTCAGCCAGCGGACGTTGCTGGCGCGGCCCGGCGCCTTGGCGCCATGGATGGTGCGGGGGGTATAGAGATAGCCATCGGCTTCCTGCGCCTTGGCCATGACGGCGATCAGATCATCCATGTATTTTTCGAGCACCGGATCCTTTTGCGTCGCCAGGCAGTAGGCGGCCCCTTCCATCACTTTGTAGACATCGGAATCGTCGAAGGGAATCCCGCGGAAACCGCCGTCCTCGAGCTTGGCCGCCCGCCGGAAGTTGGGAATCCGGGTTTCCTCGCACTTCTTGAAGCAGGTCGGAACCGTCACCGTGCGGTTGGTCTCAAGACGCGGCTTCCAGAAGGCATCATCGAGATGCACTTGCGTAAAGGGTACAGGCGTGATCGGAGCCGCCGGTTCGGCAATCACGGGCATCGTCGTCAAAATCAGTGTGGCAAGAAGATGTTTCATCTGTGTCTTTGTTCCTTATTGGTTCTCGATGGTCTTTTTGTGGCCGGCCGCATCACCGGCGGCGGCCCGCCGCTGGTTGCGGAGCTCGGCACCGGTGCCGGAAGAGTCCGTGAAGAAAGCGTCCACCCCGTTGTCCAGCGCGGCCGCCATCTCTTCCCGCCCGCTCTTGAAACGCTTCTTGTCAAAGTCATCATCCGCAAAGGTCCACGCAATCACGTCGAACCCCGCCGCATGCATCTCCCCGATGCGCGCCCGTGCATCATCCGCCAGCACCAGATTCTTGCTCACCGCAACCGCGTCAACGACTCCCGTCAACTCTGCCTGCTGCTTCTGGTCCGGCCACTTGGTCAGGAGCCAGGCGCCGGGTGACTTGAGCTGCGGCAGGGCTTTCTTGAGGTCGCCCAGATTAAACGACTGCAGGTAGAGCGGAACCCCCCGGGCCGGCTCCTCCAGGCCATGCTCGCGGACAAACGTGACGAATGCATCGGCATCCCCCCGCAGTTCCGGAATCAGGCCGACAATCCGCCCGGTCTTCACGCGATATGCCCGGGCCAGATTCACAATCTCCTCCAGCGTGGGAATCGCCTCCTTGTTGTCGAATTGGGCCGACCGCCGGCTGTTCGCCTGCTTTGTCCGCAGTGTCTTGATTTCGGCGAGGGTGAAGTCGGCGGGAAACCAGTAGGGGCGCCCTTTGTTGTCCTTCCGCGCACGGGCGGCAAACTCCGGCTTGGCCGCCACATCCGTGGTCCGGTTCAGGGAGTCGTCATGCAGCGCGATGAAGACACCGTCCTTGGTTCTGCGCAGGTCCGGCTCGATGTAGTCGGCGCCCAGTTCCATCGCCAGCTGGTAGCCGCCAAGGGTGTGCTCCGGACGGACGGCGCTGGCACCCCGATGCGCGAGCACCACGAATTTTCCCCGGATTACCGACGCAGCGAGAGCCGCCGCCGCACCCGGAGCCTCTGCCGCGGCCGCCGGCGCCGTCAGGAATCCGGCAAGGGCCAAACACCCGAAACCGGCAAAAAGACGCCTCAATCCCTTGGCAACCGGCCGAATTGTCGAGCAACAATGGTTCCGCATGTCGTGGTCTCCTGTTTCCGCAATGCACGGCGCCCGGCCGCAACATCTCCGCGTTCCCTTACTTGCAATAGAACTGGTGGATCATCGTGTGGGTGTAGACTTCGCCCGGCCGCAGCACGGCGGAGGCGAACCCCGGCTGGTTGGGGGAATCGGGAAACCGCTCGGTCTCAAGGCAGAAGGCCGTGCGGTGCTGGTAGGCGGTGCCCCCCTTGCCGACCGCCTTGCCGTCGAGGAAATTGCCGGAGTAGAACTGGACGCCGGCCTGGTCGGTGAAAATCTTCATGCCGCGGCCGCTGACCGGATCGTAGGCGTCGGCGGCCAGGCGGACTTGCCCTGGCCGGCCATCGACGACCCAGCAATGGTCATATCCGCCGCCCAACTTGAGCGCCTCAAACGCTTGGTTGATCCGTTCACCGATCGCATGCGGCGTGGTGAAATCCATCGGCGTGCCCGCCACGGCGGCAATCTCACCGGTCGGAATCAAGCCGGCCGTGGTCGGCAGGTAGTGGGATGCGTTGAGCATGAGCCGGTGCCCGAGAATGGTCTGCGTGTGGTCGCCCGTCAGGTTCCAGTAGCTGTGATGGCAGAGGTTGATTACGGTGGCCTTGTCGGTGACCGCTTTGAAGAAGATCTTGAGTTCATCGGCCTCGGTGAGCAGATAGGTGACCGTGACCTTCAGCGTGCCGGGATACCCCTCCTCGCCGTCGCGGCTGGTGTAGGTGAAGGCAACGCCGGGCGTGCCTCCGACGACCACCGGAACGCCGTCCCACAGCACCTTGTCGAAACCGACCTTGCCGCCGTGCAGGTGGCAGGGAATGCCGCCGGGCTCGTTGTTGGTGGCGAGCGCATAGGCCTGGCCGTCGACCGTGAACTTGCCGGCGGCGATCCGGTTGGCGTAGCGGCCGACCGTGGATCCGAAATAGGAGCTGTTGGTGAGCCAGCCAGCCAGCGAGTCATAGCCATGCGTGAGGTCGGCCATTTTGCCGGCGCGGTCCGGCGCCTCTAGGCTGACCAGAATCGCGCCGTACTCGGTGACGCGGGCCTTCAGGCCGTTGGCATTGGTGAGGGTGAAAATCTTGGCGGTGCGGCCGTCGGGAAGTTTTCCATAGACTTCCGGCACCGGCAACTTGCCGGCCGTTTTGGACACGGCGCAGGCGGCGTGCTCAAGCATGGCGCAACCCGTGGTGACGATGACGAGTGCCGCCACTGCGGCCAAAGCTCCGGAATACAATAGCTTTCCCATGGTCTGCCTCCTTGTCGGATGATGGAATGATTGGTTTTTACGAAAACAATCGAAACAGCAACACAGATTGACCCCTTACCATAACGATGATTGTGCGGTTTAAAATGGCCAAAACGATCAAAGAGATAGCCGAATTAATCAAAGTTTGGCGGAACGCGTGCTCCGCCTCGTGATTCACCAGTTTTCTACGATTGAATGCGGCCGTCCGGAATCCGTGCCGCGGATGGCGCTGAATTGCAGTGGCGCGACACTGTTTTTCCCCCGTGGTAAAAATCCGGCGCATCGTGCCGCACCACGCCGAAGCGGGGGCGTGCCACCACACTCCATGCGGGTGACCGGATCGGGTTACGCATGTTCTGCAAAAAGACCGGGGGATGCGCGGTGTTCCCCTCAGCGCGGCATATCGTCGGCCATTCGCATCCGGGGTCCCCGGATGCGGTGCTTGATGCGGCTCAGCCACGCATCATCACCGTGCATCACGGGGCGCGCGGGTTCCGCGTCTTCCGCGCAGATTTCGCCGGTCGTTTCCGCAGCCTGCAACACGGAGGGCATGTCCGCCCTCTGCGTTGCCTGTCCGTGGGCCGTCCGGCAAGACTGGGCGGTCAACCTCATCACCAGCTCGATTTCCATAAAGTTGGCAAGGCTGGAAATCCACTCTTTGTAGCAGAGTTCATTCTCTCGGTCATCGTCGCGCCGCGCGTCCGCCCGTACCATCTTCCTGATGTTCATTGAAAGCCGCGACTCAATCCGCCTCAGTTCACCCAGGATTATCTCCACCACCCCGCACGGTGTTGTCGCCACATAACGGGAAATGCGCGTTTCCCAGTCCTCTTCCATATCGTGCTCCCCGTGATACCAGGAGAAAAACGAGGAAATGTGTTCTTCGGGTTGGGAATGCTTTTGTGTCATTTGATGTACATCCTGCATTGCGCTGGCATTGACTCCCGCCCATGACGGACGGGGGGGGCGATGGCCGTGAGGCCTTCCGTTGCAAAAATAAGACACAATCAACTACCATTAAAGATTTTATGACTATATCATTCGGCGACGCTCGACTGTCATGCACACCGAAGGAAGAAAATCTCACCGATGGTGACTAATTTAGGCGTTGACATGAAAATAAAAATGGCAGAAACGATCAAATAGATAACCGAATCGCTCGTTTTTAACCAACAAACTCCGCTTGATAGCGCCGCACTGCGTCATCCGCGCCTTTGTTTTTCGTCCGGTGTGCCGGATATGCCAGTTAAGCCGGCTTTCCGATTGCGGGGGTGGAACCTCTGAATTCGGATGCCGCCTGCCTGCTTGTGCTTGAATTACCCTGCATGTTTTATGAAAGGGGCGGGGGCAAAGTCTCCACGCTCTGCGGGAGATCACCCGCCGAGTCTGGACGCCCGCCCGAGCGGCGCCTGTCCGCCGGACCTCTTGCGCTTTAGCTTTGCGCCGCAAAGTATTTTTTGGGCCCCGGCTTTCATGGACGCGTGCCGCGCTATATTATCCGCCATGAAGCAGTCCGGAACAACTGAAGGGGAGGACGGCTTTCCGCGGACCGTCGCCATCGTCGGGCTCGGCCTTCTCGGCGGCTCGCTCGGATTGGCGCTGAAGCGTTGGGACGCGCCACCGCGCGTGCTCGGCTGGGCGCGCCGTGCGGAGTCCGTCGCCGAGGCTTTGGAGCGCGGCATGATCGACGCCGGCTCAACCGATGCCGGGGAGATCCTGCCGCAGGCGGACCTGACGGTGCTCTGCCTCCCGGTCGCGCGCTGCGTCGAGTTCGGGAAGATGCACGCCGCGCTCTTCCGCAGGGAAGCCGTCGTCACCGACGTCGGCAGCACGAAGCTTGAACTGGTGGAGGCGCTGACCCCGGCTCTGGCGGCGCACGGCGTCCGCTTCGCCGGCAGCCATCCCATGGCCGGCTCCGAGAAATCGGGGCTCGCCCACGCGCAGGCCGGCCTCTACCAGCGCGCCGTTGTCTTCCTCACGCCGGGGTGTGGGACGGACGCCGCAGCGGTGCGGGCGCTGCACACCTTCTGGAAACGGCTCGGGGCGCGAACGCACGAGATCGCACCCGGGCGCCACGATACGCTCACCGCGCGCACCAGCCACGCCCTGCACATCGTCGCCGCCGCCACCGTCCGCGCCGTGCTCAAGGACGACGAGGCCGTGTACGGCACCGCCGGCGGTTTCCGCGATTTCACCCGCATCGCCTCCAGCTCCATCGAGATGTGGACGGAGATCTGCCAGGCGAACCGCGGCGAGATTCTCCGGGCGCTGGACGAGTTGGAGGCCGAGATCGCCATCGCGCGCCGCGCGCTGGAAAGCAACGACGCCGAAGCCGTGGCCGGGTTCCTCCGTTCCGGCGGCGAGCTCCGCGCCCGCTGGCTGGCCGCCCGGCGCAAGCTGGACGGGGAGGCCCCATGACCCCACGCCCGTTGCTGGATTCAATCCATTCACCCGCCGACCTGCGGCGACTGCCGGAGTCGGAGCTGCCCGCACTGGCGGCCGAGATCCGCGCAGAACTGGTCGAGGTCGTATCCCGCACCGGTGGCCACCTCGGGCCCAACCTCGGTGCCGTCGAGCTGACCATCGCCCTGCTCCGCGTCTTTGATCCACCCGCCGACACGATTGTCTGGGACACAGGGCACCAGGCCTACGTCCACAAGCTGCTCACCGGCCGCCGGGCGCTGTTCCAGAACCTTCGCCAGTCGGACGGCTGCTGCGGCTTCCAGCACCGACAGGAAAGCACCTGCGACGCATTCGGCGCCGGGCACGCCGGAACCGCCATCTCCGCGGCGCTCGGATTCGCCGCCGCACGTGACCAGGCGGGCGGGAACGGCCGGGTTGTGGCGGTGGTCGGGGACGGCGCGCTCGGCTGCGGCGTCTCGCTGGAGGGAATCAACAACATCGTCGAGACCACGAAGGACTTCATCCTCGTCCTCAACGACAACAAGATGTCCATCGCCCCCAATGTCGGCGCCGTCGCGCACTACCTCAGCCGCGTCATCTCGGCGGAGTCGTACAACCGCTTCCGCGACGGCGTCGCCCACTTCATCGCACGGATTCCGCACATCGGCCCGCCGGCGCGCAAGGCGATTCACCGCATTGAGGAGATGACCAAGGGCGTCCTGGTCCACGGCACGCTGTTCGAGGAGCTCGGCCTGCGCTATATCGGCCCGGTGGACGGGCATGACCTGCCGGGGCTGGTCCGCACCTTCCAGAACCTGCGCCGCCTGCGCCAGCCGATCGTGCTCCACGTGCTGACGCGCAAGGGGCAGGGTTACGCGCCCGCCGAGGCCGCCCCCGAGACGTTCCACGGCATCGGCCCGTTCAATCCCGCCACTGGAACCGCCTGCATCGACAAGGCCGGCGGCGCCAGCTTTTCCGCCGCACTCGGCAACGCGCTCTGCGACGAGGTCGGGAAAAACCGCCAGGTCCTCGCCATCACCGCCGGCATGTGCTCCGGCACCGGACTCAAGCCGCTGCGCGAAAAATTCCCGGACCACCTGCGGGACGTCGGCATCGCCGAGGAGCACGCGGTCGTTTTCGCCGCCGGCCTCGCCGCCGCCGGCTACCGCCCCGTCGTCGCCATCTACGCCAGCTTCATGCAGCGCGCCATGGACTGCGTCTTCCACGACGTCTGCCTCCAGAATCTGCCGGTCGTCTTCTGTCTTGACCGCGCCGGCTATGTCGAGGACGGCCCGACGCACTCCGGCATCCACGACCTCGGCTTCTGGCGCACGCTGCCCAACCTGGCCGTGCTCCAGCCGTCCGACGACGCCGAGCTGCGGGGCATGCTCTCCCTGCTCATCGCCCGCAACGGGCCGGGGATGCTGCGCTACCCGCGCGGCGGCGCCTCCGCACTCCCGGTTCAGACGCGCACGCCGCTGGAATGGGGCAAGGCGGAGCTCCTGCGCGAAGGCCCCGATGTCGCCATCTGGGCCGCCGGCCGCGAAACCCTTTTGGCACTGGAAGTGGCGGATCTGCTCGCCGTGCGCGGCATCCGGGCGACGGTCGTCAATCCGCGATTCCTGCAGCCGTTCGATTCGGAACTTTTCCTCCGGCACGCCGCCGCCATGCCCGTCGTGACGCTGGAGAACCACGTGCTGAGCGGCGGCCTGGCCGGCATCGCCGCCGACCTCCTGCTGCAAGCGCCGCGGCACCGCGGCATCCTCCGCCGCGGCTGGCCCGCCGACACCGTCCTGCCCTGGGGCCCCGAAGCCGACCTTCGCCGCCGCTTCCGCCTCGACGCCGCCAGCCTCGCCGAGGACATCGCGGCGTTCCTGCAAAACCCGGTGGAATAAGCCGGTTTTCAATGCGGAATCCGGGCTGGCTGGAGTGCCTCGTCCCCGACTGCGCGGTGGAACTCCGGCCATCTTCGGTGTATGGGTATGCAGGAGCCGATAAGATTTCCCGGCGGCTCCGGCCATCCGCAACGGAGGTGCAGCATGCGCACATTCTTCTTCCTCGTTCTTCTCGGCCTGGTGTCGTACGGCGGCTACTTGGTTATGCGCTCCTTCCAGAATGCGGAGGATGGCTGCACCACAACCGCGGCCGCAACGGCGCCGGAAGCGCCGTCCCCGCTGCCTCCGGCCACCCCCGCATGCGGCTATGTACCGGACGCGGAGACCGCCGTCGCCATCGCCCTCGCCGTCTGGAAACCGCTCTACGGCAAAGAGCGGATTGGGAAGGAAAAACCGTACACGGCAACGTTGTCAAACGGTGCTTGGACAGTGTCGGGCACGCCGCCTCTTGATGCATTG
Organism: uncultured Lentisphaerota bacterium; assembly: GCA_903921725.1. GTDB lineage: Bacteria > Verrucomicrobiota > Lentisphaeria > Oligosphaerales > CAITYL01 > CAIXRA01. The sequence goes on along the minus strand of CAIXRA010000011.1, from coordinate 120,459 downwards.
GGCGGCACGGCATTCGCACGAATCGCCCGCGACGACGGCCGGATCCTGCTCGTGTCCCACGGCAAATGAGACGGATGCTTGCCGTACGCCCGTTGCGTGTTGCGCGTTCCGGGTTTCGTGTTTGCACGCGCAACCCGCAACGCGCAACACTAAACGCCGATGCGGCGCGTCCCTACTCCTCGCCGCCGCCAATCCCGAGTTCTTTCATCTTGCGCCGCAGGCTATTGCGATGTAGCCCCAAACGGTCCGCCGCCGCGGAGAGCGTCCCCGCGGAGTCCGCAAGCACCGCCTGGATCAGCGCGCGCTCAAGGTCGGCCACGGCCGTCTCATACAGAGCGCCGGCGGAACCGTTGGCCATGACCTGCGCCACATAGCGTTCCAGCGCGCCGCCGGACTCCCCGCCGCAGCCGGAACCCGGCGCGGAAACGTATTCCGGCAGGTGAGCGGGCATGACCGTGCCGCCGCCGGAGACGACCATGGCGTGCTCGATCGCGTTGCGGAGTTCGCGCACGTTGCCCGGCCAAGCGTACTGCTCCAGCAGGCCGATCGCACCGGTGTCGAGATGCGGCACGGGCGTGCCGGAAGGCGTGAAGCGGCGCATGAATTCGTGGACCAGCAGCGGAACGTCGCCGGGGCGCCCCCGCAGCGGCGGAAGCTGGATGCGGATCACGCCCAGGCGGTAGAAAAGATCGGCGCGGAAGCGGCCAGCGGCCACCTCGGCGCGGAGGTCGCGGTTGGTGGCGGCGATGACGCGGACGTCCAGCTTCAGCGGTTCGACGGAGCCGAGCCGCTCGACGGTGTGCGAGTCGAGGAAGCGCAGCAGCTTCACCTGCGTGGCGAGCGGGAGTTCGCCGATCTCGTCGAGGAATAGCGTGCCGCCGTCGGCCGCCTCGAAACGCCCCGGCTTGTCCGCCACCGCTCCGGTGAACGTCCCCTTCACATGCCCGAAAAGCTCGCTCTCGACCAGCGCCTCCGGGAGCGCGCCGCAGTTCACGGCCACGAACGGTTCCGCGCTGCGGCCGCCGTGCTGGTGGATGGCGCGGGCGACCAGTTCCTTGCCGGTGCCGGTCTCGCCTTCGATCAGCACGGTGGAAAGTGTCTGCGCCACCAGCCCGATGCGCTTGTACACCTCCTGCATGGCGGGCGAACCGCCGACCAGGGCGCCGGCCGCGGCGTTCCCCGTGCCGGAACCGTTGCGGCGCGCCGGCTGCCGGGAGGCGAGCGCCAGATCCACAACCTCGCCGGCGCGCTTCAGGTCCAGCGGCTTGACCAGATAATCGAACGCCTTGCCCGCAATCGCCTTGGTGACCACCTCCAGCGAGCCGAACGCGGTGATGACGATGACCCGGGCGCCGGGAAAGTGGCGGCGGAGCTCGTCGAGCACGTCGAGCCCGTTGCGGTCCGGCAGGCAGACGTCGAGGAAGACGACGTCCGGCGCCAGCTTCCGGCACAGCTCCAGCCCGCGCGCCGCCGTCGCCGCCACTTCCACGCGCATGTCGCGTTTCGTGAAATACTGGCTGAAGGCGAAGCAGATCGACTCCTCGTCGTCGATGACCAGGATTTTCGCCGCCGCCGTCTCCGTTTTCGTCGCCATGATGCCCCCGTCCGAAAACCGTCCAGATGTACGGTTCAAGAATGTATCGGGATACGGCGCAGTTGCAACAGCTTCTCCACGACCGGAATGACTGGCATTTTTCCCGCCGGCCGCCGCATGCGGTTCATCCGGATGGAAAGCGGCGGTTGGGAAATTACATTTACAGCCTATGAAAAACCAGCCCGTACTCCTCAGCCTCATCAGCCTTGGCTGCGCCAAGAACCTCGTCGACACGGAAGTCATGGCCGGCACGCTCGCCCAGGCGGGCGTCGCGCTCACCGCCGACGCGTCGCAGGCGCAGGTCCTGCTCATCAACACCTGCGCTTTCGTGGCCGACGCGCGCTCCGAGGCGGTCGTGCAGATCGAGCAGTCCATGGCGTGGAAGAAGCAGCAGCCCGGCCGCCGCGTGATCGTCGCCGGCTGCCTGCCGCAGCGCGAGCTTCCGCGGCTCCGCGAGGCGTTCACGGGCGTGGACCTTTTCATCGGCCTGGACGACGTCCCGCGCATCGCCGCCCTGCTTCAGAATCTTCTCGCAGGCCCGAAGACGAAGAAGGACCGCCACCCTGGGGCGGGCGCCGAGGGTTTCAAGGAGGCGACCTACCTGTACGACGAGACGGCGCCGCGCCTGCTGCTGACCCCGGCCAGCCACGCCTACATCAAGATCGCCGAAGGGTGCGACCACCGCTGCAAATTCTGCGCCATCCCCGGCATCCGCGGGCGCCAGCGCAGCCGCTCCATCCCCTCCGTCGCCGCCGAGTGCCGCCAGTTGCTGGACCAGGGCGTGCATGAGATCAACCTGATCGCGCAGGACACCACCAGCTACGGCCGCGACCGCAAGGACGGCACGACGCTGGCCGGCCTGCTCCGCGAGTGCGACGAGCTGGAGGGCGATTTCTGGATCCGCGTGCTCTACATGCACCCGAAGCATGTCACCGACGAGCTGCTCGACGTCATGAAGAAGGCGCGCCACGTCGTGCCGTACATCGACATCCCGCTCCAGCACATCAGCGACGGCCAGCTGCACGCCATGGCCCGCGGCATGGGCTCCACCGAAACCCGCGCGCTGATGACGAAGCTCCGCATCGCGCTCCCCGGCGTCACCCTCCGCACCACCCTCCTCGTCGGCTATCCCGGCGAGACCGAGGCGGAGTTCGAGGAGCTGCTGGCGTACGTGAAGGAATTCCGCTTCGACCGCCTCGGCGTCTTCACCTATTCGCCCGAAGAGGGAACGCCCGCCGCGGAGATCACGGAGGGGCTTGTGCCCATCGAGACCGCCGAGCACCGGCGCGACATGATCATGCGCGCCCAGCAGGCGATCGCGCTGGAGAAGAACAAGGCCTTCGTCGGCAAGACGCTGGAGGTCATCCTCGATTCCGCCCTGCCCGGCGGCAAGCTCGCCGCGCGCACCAAGGGCGACGCGCCCGAGGTGGACAACGTCGTCATAGTCAAGGGGCCGAAAAAGCTGCTCGACGAGGGGATCGTCCAGGTCCGCATCACCGGCGCGACGCATTACGAGCTGACCGCCGTCCCGGCCTGACCCCCGGGGCGGCGCTGCGCCCGGCCCCGGGCTGTCGTCCAATGCCTCTTCGGGGCGTTGCGGCTGCCATGCAGCCAGTGTTAAAAAGACGGGAGCGTGGGCATCTTGCCCGCTTTGACCGGGCGTCCCGCCCGGAATTTTCGTGTGCGTCGGACAAGATGTCCGCCGAAAGCGGGCGGGACGCCCACGCTCCCGTCTTATAGGCCGCCCAAGGTGCCGCAGCGCGGCGGGCCGGCTCACACCTTGAGGTAGATCTTCTGCCGGTGCAGGTGCCAGAGGATCACCCAGAGGACAGCCACTTCGGCCACGGCCTGGAGCAGCGTCTGGAAATCGCCGGGCAGCCAGCGGTGGAAGCCGCGGACCAAGGGATTGCTGACCATGCGCGTCCCCCAGGTTTCGGTCAGCATGTACGCGGCAATGGCGTTCACGCCGATCACGGTGAAGAAATAGCTCCAGCGTTTCCAGCCGCGCACATCAATCACCCAGTAGAACAGCGCCAGCAGCAGCAGGCTCAGTCCGCCGGACAGCAGCACGAACGAGCCGGTCCACAGGTGCTTGATCAGCGGATGGAACGGCATCCAGGCGAACGCCAGGCCGATTGCCGCCGCGCCGCCGCCCGCGAGCCATAGGGTTTTGCGGTTGCCGGAAAGCTCCCGACGCCGCAGCAGTCCGCCGGCAAATACGCCAAGCATCGTGGTGGCGCCGAAATTCAGGCTGCCGAGGATCCAGGCATACGCCGTGCCGTCCTGGTGCGGACCGAGGATGAATTTGTCCAGCCAGATCGCCACGTTGCCGTCAGGCGAATAATCCCCCGGCGTCCCGCCCGGCGCCGGCGCCCAGGCGAACAGCGCCCAGGAAAGCAGCATCAGCCCCGCCGTGGCGACCGCCTGCCAGCGGATGGAGGCGTACAGGTGCAGCACGGTGGCTACGAGATAGCCGGCGGCGATCGCCTGCAGGGTGTTGCTGTAGAACTTCCATTCGGCCGGGTTCCAGGAAAACAGGTTCCCCTGGCAGGCCATGCCAAACACCCAGAGCAGCGCGATGCGCTTCAGCACGTGCCCCCAGAGGTGAAGCTTCGACGGGTTCTTCGCCAGCCGCCCCGCCACGGAGAACGGCAGCGACACGCCGGCGAGGAACATGAAGAGCGGCATGATCAGGTCTTCGAAGCGCATCCCCGCCCACTCCACGTGCACGAACTGCCGGCTGAGCCAGCCGCCATGCCCGGTGAACAGGCGTTCCAGCGCGGAGATTACCCCGGCGCCGCCGCAGATCCAGATCATGTCGAAGCCGCGCAGGGCGTCCACCGACATCAGGCGTGCGGGCTCCTTCGCTTCCTGCGGCAGTGATTCCGTCATCATATCCCCCGGAATATCATCATGCATTCAGCCGCGCACGCCCCCGTCTCAAACGAATCCGTGGGGTGCAGCGGCGGGTGTGAGACACGGCGCACGTTCGCCATGTTCCAGCCCGGATGCCCGCATCACGAATGGAATGCGGGCGATGAAGAGTAGTACCGGCGGTCATGCGGTTGAACGCAGGCCGCGGCCGCGCTCACTTCAGCGACTTGGCCTGCGGGCCGACGGTGTAGACGACCGACTGCGGCGGCGCGGTCGGTGGCCTGGCGACCGGCGCGGAGTCGGACTGCGCGGCGAGCAGCCCGGCGAGCAGTGGCGAGTTCCGCGGGACCAGCGTGATGGAGGCCTTGCCGTCGAGGATCTTCTGCGTCTCGAGCACGGCGAACATCGCCTCGGCGACCTCGGAATCCTGCGAGATCTCGTTCAGCGCGGCGCCGACGATTTCGGGGCGCATCGCCGCGGCTTTCGCAAACTCGATGGCGGCCTGGCGGTCGGCGGTGCTGGTGATGATGTTCACCTGGTTCGTGCCGTCCTGCTTGATGGCGGAGGTGACCTGGCGGAGGCGGTTGACCACCTTGCTCTCGATTTGCCGGATCATGCCCGCGTCGCGGAAATGCACCTTGCGGATGTAGACGGAGCCGAGGCGGTAGCCCCAGTCGTGCGACTGCGGGGAGACCTCGCCGCGCACGGTCTGGCTCATGGTGTGGCGGTTGGCCATCATGCTCGCCAGCGGCATGTTGCTCAGGCAGCGCACGGTCGAGTTGCTGACGTTGGCGGCCAGGGAGCCGCGCGGGTCGGTGTTCTTGAACAGGTACGCGACGGGGTCGGAGATGAACATCTCGTACCAGATGCCGATGCCCATCGGCGCGCCCTCCTCCGAGTTGACCGGCTGACTGCGGAGGTATTCTTGGTCGAGGCGCAGGTCGATCTCGTAGCAGCGGCCGAGCCAGTTGATGATCGGCGCGCGCCAGGTCATCTTCAGCCAGAGGAAATGCAGCCCCGGCTCGTCGAGCACGGCGACGACTTTGCCGAAGAGCACATACACCAGGCAGCGGCGTTCCTGGACGATGGCGTAGAAGCCCAGCATCCGCATCAGCCCGAAGAGGATCGGGACGATGATGAAGCAGGCGAAGAAGGTGGCCACGGCGGCCACCAAGGTGGAGCTGGCGGTCTCAAGCACGGCGGCGGCGAAAAGCGGGCTCATTGTTTCACCTCCATGACGACTCGGCCGGCATCGGAGTAAAGCCCGAGGCGGACATTGCGGACATACCCCGTCAGCGCGCCGTTGCCGCCGTGGGTCTTGAGATCCGTGAGCTGCGCGGCGAGGCGGCGCAGCGGCTCCACCTCCGCCTGCGACTTGAGCGTCTCGATCTCGACGGCCCTGCGGGACTGCACGATCTTCTGGTCGGCGGAGGCCTGCGCGAGGCTGATGTCGGAGGAAACCTGGTTGTGCGCCGTGTTGATGGCGGCGAGCGCGGACTCGACCTCCGGCGGCGGGTCGATGCCGGTGATCAGCGAGGCGTCGAGCTGGATGCCGTAGCGTGCGGCGGAGGAGCGGCATTCCTTGTCCATGTGCTCGTTGATGTCGCGCAGGTTCTTGCGCAGGTCGTTGATGGAGATGCCGGTCTGCACGGCGGGCGTGCCGTCGGCGGCGGCCGGCGCCTCGAAGTTGGCGATGCGCTCGCGCAACACGGAGACGAAGTAGCCCATGACGTGGGCGATGGGGTTCTTCACGCCGAATAGGTAGGCGTAGAGGTTGCGCTCGCAGACCTTGTAGCGGATCTGGCCGGTCAGACCGGTGTTGAGCTGGTCCTTGGTCACCGCCTCCAAGATCGTGCCGCCGGCGTTGGAGTGCGGCGAGCCGGGGTCGTAGGCCATGTTCACCGTCTCGGTGGCGATGGAAACCTTGTACACCTTCTCCCACGGCCATTTGAAGTACGGCCCGCCAGGAGGAATGACGCGGACCTGCGGACAGGAGTAGCGCTCCCGCTCCTCCGGCGAGAGCGACTCGGAAATCGGGTCGTTCGCCGTCACCGCACCGCCGATGCGCTGGGCGCGGCCGAAGGAGGTCTTCAGCGCGCGCTCGTTCTGGTTGACGGTGAAGATGCCGGCCGCCAGGTAGCGCACCAGGAACCAGACGGTGAAGCCAAGCAGCATTCCGAGCGGGATTCCGACAAGCATGGCGGGGCTCCTTTTCCTAGTTATTCCTGCCTCGATGTGAGGCGAAAACGAGGGACACGGACGGGTGTAAGCCGGATTCTGTGCCCGCCTCCTCCTTGCGGAGAGGGCGGCGGCGACCATTCCTCTAAGCGACCGATACCCGGGACTCACTCCGGACGCCCGAAGGCGCCGGAACGATGCGGACCGCATCATCGTCCCCTATTTGGTCTTGCTCCGGAAGGGGTTTGCCCTGCCTCGCGGATCTCTCCGGCGAGCGGTGGGCTCTTACCCCACCCTTTCACCCTTACCTGACGCCCGAAGGCGCCGGGCGGTATGCTTTCTGTTGCACTTTCCTTCCCGCGGCGTATTGTCCGCGGTATCCAGTCTTTCGGCTGGACTTCCCGTCCTGTGGAGTCCGGACTTTCCTCCCGCCTTGCGGCGAGCGGCCGTCCCCCGTCCGTGTCCGGGGTGTACCATAGTCCAACAAACCCCGCTTGCACGGGGACGGCGCCGGCGTTGCCTGTTGCCTGTTGCGTGTTGCCTGTTGCCTGTTCAAAAACGGGACAGAAAACGGACATGCGCCGGGCAGGATGCCCGACGAAAGCGAGCGGGACGCCCACGCTCCCGTCCTTGCATTGCATCGCTTTGCGCCTTTGCGTTTCAATTCATGTCCGTCGACTTGAACGTTCCCCGCTCTCTGCGCCTCCGCGCCTCTGCGGGAAACACATTCCGCCCACACCGAAAAACAAAAGGCGGCGGCCGTCGTCCGGTCCGCCGCCTCCATGCCGGGATTCCGGCTTACTCCCACTCGATGGTGGATGGCGGCTTGGAGGTGATGTCGTAGACCACGCGGTTGATGCCGCGGACCTCGTTGGTGATGCGGGTGGAGATACGGGCCAGGATCTTGTGCGGGAGCTGGACCCAGTCGGCCGTCATGCCGTCGGAACTGTGCACGGCGCGCAGTGCGATGGTGGCCTCGTAGGTGCGGCCGTCGCCCATCACGCCCACGCTCTGCACGGGGAGCAGCACGGCGAAGCTCTGCCAGATCTTGCGGTACCAGCCGGCGGCCTTGATCTCCTCGACCACGATCTTGTCGGCGAGACGCAGCAGGTCGCACTTCTCCTTTGTGATCGCACCCAGCACGCGCACGGCGAGGCCGGGGCCCGGGAACGGCTGGCGCCAGATCATGTCGTCGTCCATGCCGAGTTCCTTGCCCAGCGCGCGGACCTCGTCCTTGAACAGCATGCGCAGCGGCTCGACCAGCTTGAATCCAAGCTCTTTCGGCAGACCGCCGACGTTGTGGTGGCTCTTGATGACCTCGGCGTGCTTGCCGATGCCGGAGCTTTCGATGACGTCCGGATAGAGCGTGCCCTGCGCCAGAAACTTCACGTTCGGAATCGACTTGGCGGCGTTGCGGAAGATGGTGATGAACTCGTGGCCGATGACCTTGCGCTTCTTCTCCGGCTCGGTCACATCCTTCAGGTGCGTGAGGAAATGGTCGGCGGCGTCCACCATCACGACCTTCATCTTCATGTTCTTCTTGAAGACGACGTCCAGCTTCCTCGCCTCCTCCCAGCGCAGCAGCCCGTTGTCCACAAAGATGCAGGTGAGCTGGTCGCCGATCGCCTTGTGCAGCAGCACCGCGGCCACCGCGCTGTCCACGCCGCCGCTGAGACCGCAGATGACGTTGTCCGTGCCGACCTGCGCCCGGATCTCCTCGATCGCCTGCCCGACGTAGGCGCGTGCCGTCCAGCGCCCCTTGCAGCCGCAGATGCCGCGCACAAAGTTGCGGATCATCTTCTTGCCGTGCTTGGTGTGCACGACCTCGGGATGGAACTGGACGCCCCATATCTGCCTCTTCGCGTCGCACACCGCGGTGTGCGGGACGCGGTCGGTGCTGGCAATGCCCTTGAAGCCGGCCGGAAGTTCGGACACCTCGTCGGCATGGCTCATCCAGACACTGGAACAGGCGGGAATGCCCTCAAATAGCGGGTTCTTAATGTCGGCCTCGATGGCGGCGTGGCCGTACTCGCGGGAGCCGGAGCGCTTCACCGTGCCGCCGAGCATCTTGGTCGTGAGCTGGAGCCCGTAGCAGACGCCGAGGATCGGCAGCCCGAGGTCGAAGATGCCGGGATCGACCACCGGCGCCTCTGCTTGATGCACGCTGGCGGGGCCGCCGCTCAGCACCAGCCCGGATGGATTGTGCTTCCGGATCTCCTCGACGGAAATTGCGGAGTCCACGATCTCCGAGTACACCCGCGCCTCCCGGATGCGCCGCGCGATCAACTGCGTGTACTGCGACCCGAAGTCCAGCACCAGAATCTTCTCTTGAGCCCGCATGTGGAAATTCCTTGAACCTGCGTTTTTTCGAATTCCGGATACTATAACATCATCCGGGGAGCGCCGGCACCCCCCGCCGGCAAGAAAACAAAAAAATGGCACATTGCAAAAGTAGCGCCAAGCCCCGCTGATTTTTTCCGCTCGTCCACGCTGGAGGCATTGTCCAATAATAATCAGGCATCCCACGGAAAGCTGGTTTAAATCCGAAAGGAACCGGTGAAGGCGCACTATATTTTGCCGCAAGGGAAGGCGTAGCGGCCGACCCGGCCCGTCATCCATCTACCGAGCTGAAGAAGATCGGGGGCCAGGTTCCGCCGCATTTGCGTTCCATTCCGGCCGTGGGGCGTGGCGGGCGGCGCCAGGGCCGGGACGGGCAATCGGAAAAATGGAACCAATGGCCGCGGCCGGGTTCAAAATCTGAAATTTAAAAACCCAATCCGGAACTCTCCATGAAGCCGTCCTTCATCCTCTCCTGGGCCGTACGCCTGCTATTCCTGGCAGGCGCGGCGTTCCTCGCGCTCGGCGGGCCGCTGCCGCCCCTGCTGGCGACGGTTCTGAAACGGCTGGGAGGCGATGCCGCCGGCCAGGACAGCGTGCTACTGGCACGCATCATGCCCGGCTTCAGTCCGCTGGCCGCTCTTTCCGCGGCGCTGGCGGGGCGCTCGTGGCATCTGGCGGCGGCTTGGTGCGCGCCATTCCTTGCCGTGCTGCTCCTGGCGTTCTGGCGCGGACGTTTCTTCTGCCGCCACGTCTGCCCCGCGGGAACCTGCTACACGCTCGCCTGCAAGACCGGCGCACCGCGGAAGACACTTTTCCCGTGGCGCATCAGCGGCTTCATCTTCTGGGGCATCGCCGCCGGCGCCGCCGCGGGGCTTCCACTCCTGCTGCCGCTCGACCCGCTCGCCACCTTCAATCGTGCCTTGCTCCCCGCACGCTTTCCGCACGATGCGGCGGCGTGGATTGCCGGAGTCATTCTGCCGCTCTTCCTCGTGCTCGGCGCCCTCCAGCCCATGCTCTGGTGCGGAAAATTCTGCCCGCTCGGCTACCTGTTCGACCTTGTCCGCCGCCTCCGCCCCGCAGGCCGTCCGGCGGTGGCCGCGGCAAAGCCGGTTGACCAAACCCGCCGCGAAATCCTCGGCGGCGCCGCGGTCGGCCTGCCGCTCGCCCTGCTCTTCCGGCGCTTCGGCATGCCGGGGACGGACTCCGCGGCCGCGCCCCGCCCCGTCCTCCCGCCCGGCGCAGGCGACCTAGTGCGCTTCTCCGGCGCCTGCACCCGCTGCTACGCCTGCGTCCAGCAATGCCCCACCGGCGTCATCCGCGTGCGGACACCGCAGGCGGCCGGGCTCGGAGCCGCCTTCCTGCCCCTGCTCGACATGGACAAGGGCGCCTGCGCCGCCTTCTGCAACGCCTGCACCAGGGCCTGCCCCGCAGGCGCGCTCAGGCCGATGCCGGTCGATGAAAAGGACAAGCTCCAGATCGGCATCGCCAAAATCGATCGCGACGCCTGCCTGGCCTGGACCGACGGCGAGCACTGCATGGTCTGCCAGGAGTTCTGCCCCTACGGCGCCATCGCCGACAATCCGTCGCCAACCGGCATTCCCCGCCCCGTAGTGAACCCGGCGGCCTGCCGCGGCTGCGGCGCGTGCCAGAAGGACTGCCCGGCCATCCGCAAGGGGAAGGCCGTCATCATCCACGGCGTGGAGCGGCAACTTCCGGCAAAAGACGCCGCGTAAACGTGTTTCGCGCGGCGGATTTCAAGTTCTATGGGGAGCCTGCAGCCTCCACGCCGGGCGGGATGGAGCACGCAACAGGCTTCACTCCACCGGCGGGGGAGCGCCCTCTTCCGGAAGCTTGCGGTAGAGGGTGGCGCGGCTGATGCCGAGGAGTTCGGCGGCGCGCGCACGGTTTCCACCCGTTTGGCGGATGATCTGCTCCATGTATTCAAGCTCCTTGTCGCGCAGGAAATCGCGCAGCGGCTGCGGCGGTGCGCCGTCCGGCACGTCCACGGGCACCGGAACCGGGGCAAGGACCGGAGCGGCGGCGCGCGCCACTCGGGGGGGAAGGTCGGAGGCGCGGATGCATCCCTCGTGGCAGAGGGCAGCGGCGCAGGCGATGGCGTTCTCCAGCTCGCGCACGTTTCCCGGCCACGCATAGGCCTGCAGCGTCGGCAACACGTCGGGAGCCAACACCAGCGGAATGCCAAGCTGAATCCCCTGGCTGCGGAGAAAATGCACGGCCAACAGGGGGATGTCACCGGTGCGATGGCGGAGCGGCGGAATCTCCAGGGTGATGACGCAGATCCGGTAGAACAGGTCCTCGCGGAACGCCCCGGCGTCCTTCTTCATTTCCAGGGAATCATTGGTGGCGGCGATGATGCGGACATCGACGGGGATGTCCTCCGTCTCGCCTACGCGGCGCACGACCCGTTCCTGGAGCACGCGCAGCAGCTTCGTCTGCATGCCGGGATCCATGGTGGAAATCTCGTCCAGAAAGATGGTGCCGCCGTTGGCGGCGATGAAGAGTCCGTTCTTCCGCCCCGTGGCGCCGGTGAACGCGCCGGCGGCATGGCCGAACAGCTCCGATTCCAGCAGGTTGGCGGGGAGTGCGGCGCAGTTGAGGGCGACGACGGGGCCCCGTGCGCGGCGGCTGGCGCGGTGGATGGCCTGGGCGACCAGTTCCTTGCCGGTTCCGCTTTCCCCTTGGATGAGGACAGTGGCGTCGGTCTTGGCCACTTTGTCGATCCAGCCGTAGACCTGCTGCATCTCCGGCGACTCGCCGATTAGGACGCCGAACCGGGGGCCATCCTCCCCGCCACCGGCCGGGGCGCCGGATGAGGTCCCCTTCCGGCGCCGGAGCGCGCAGTCAATGACAGTCCGGATATCCTTCATCTTAAAGGGCTTGCGTATAAAGTCAGCCGCGCCGCACTTCATCGCCTCCACGGCCATTTCGACCGTGCCGTAGGCGGTAATGATGATGACGGGCAGTCCCGGGCGGTCCGCCAGGGCCGCCTGCAGGAGGCCGAAGCCGTCCATGCCGGCGCCAAGCCGGAGATCGGTGACAAGCAAATCCGCCGGCTCCCGGGCGAGCAGCCGCAGGGCTTCCTCGGCGCTGGACGCCTCACGGACCTCGTAGCCCGACTGGCGGAGCGACTCCGCCATGATCCTGGTGATGCCGGGCTCGTCGTCAACGATCAGAATCTTGCTGGCCTTCTCCCCGTTTTCCATAAAGCGGCAGACGCTCCATCCAGTTGTTGGCGTTGTTGGTAAGTTCCAGAAGTTTTTCCGGGTCGCGGGAGGCGCATTCGAGCAGCACCTGCACCTTGTAGTCGAGGCGCCCCGTCTCCTCGCTGATGACGTTGCAGATGGAGTTGATCACGGCCCAGTCGTTGCCGCTCACATCGCGTTGCTCGCGGGCCAGCGCCTCCGCCGTCTCCGACAGCAGTTCGCCGGCGCTCTTGAGGGCGGTCAGCGGGTTCCGCACTTCGTGGGCCACTTCGGCCACGACGCCGGCGGCCGTATAGAGCCGCTGCCGGTTCTCCCGCAGGCGCTCCTGGTTGAGGAATTCGGTCATGTCCTTGAACACCAGGAAATAGAAATCCGTCTCGTGCTTCATAAGCGGGATGAGGTTGGCGACAAATGGAATGTTCACGCGCTCAATCTCCAGCAGGCAGCGCAGGCTGCCGCCGTCGGGCCGCCGCATCTCCCATATCGTCCCCTGACAGCCGGCCACATCCTTGAACGCGGGTGCCTTGCCGGGAAACAGGGAGGCCAGCGGCTGCGGATGATCCCCGACATCGGCGAGGCCGAAAAGGCGGACGGAGGCGCTGTTGGCCAGCACGATTTCACCCGAGGGACGGACGGCCAGGAGGGGGGCCGTCACCTTGTCAAAAACCAGCTTGCCCACGGACTGGAGCCGTTTGAGCTCCTCATCCTGCCAGAAACAGCGGTTCGTGATGAAGGCGGTTGAGACGGCGAAGAAGCAGAAGATCAGCACGTTCATCAGGAGGTCGCGGAGAACCGTGGCTGTGTTGTCATACGGCATCGGGAGCGCGTCGGTGCCGGGGCTCCACGGGAGGTATCCCTTCATTTCCAGGATGATAAGCATGGAATAGAGCAGCATGCTGAACAGCGCGACCTGAAGCGCGTGCCGGCCGGAGAAGACAATCCCCGCCGTCAGGATGGCCAACGGATAGAGGATGGTGAGCGGGCTGGAGATGCCGCCCGTGAAATGGACGAGCCCGGTGATGACCAGGACGTCCACGATAAACTGAAGCGGGCCGCTCTCCGCCATCGCCTTGTCCCGGCGCAGCCAGAAGGCGTACGGGATGGTGATCACAAAGGCCACGGCGATGAAAAGGTAAAGCCCCCTGTCGGAATCCGGAAAAATGGCGGTGAGGGCCAGCAACAGCAGCCCCAGCAGCAACAGACGCCCCAGCATGATGGCGGCGAGCGTCGGCCACTTGCGCCCGTATGGATCGTTTGCGATTGTCTTTCGCCAGGGCACGAAGGCCGCCTTCCGGAGGCCGGGAGTCCCGGCCGTCGTTTCTATGCGTTGACGATGCCGGGCATCTTGAAGATCGGCAGGAACATGCTGATCACAATGCCGCCGACCACGACGCCCAGGAAAATCATCAGCAGCGGCTCGATCATGCTGGACAGAGAGGCCAATGCGTTGGTGACCTCGTCCTCATAGAAATCCGCCACCTTTTCCAGCATGCCGTCCACGTTGCCGGTTTTTTCACCGGCGGCGATCATGTGGATTAGCATCGGGGGGAACTTGCCGCTTTCGCTGATGGCCTTGGCGAGCGGATACCCGCCCTCGATCTTCGTGCCGGCCGCGATGAACGCCCCGCCGATGTAGCGATTGCCCGTCGCCTGCGCCACAATCTCCATGCATCTCAGGATGGGCACGCCGCTGCGGAGCATGGAGGAGAAGGTGCGGGCCATGCGGGCGATCGCCACCTTTTCAATGATCGCCCCTGCAATCGGGGCGCGCAGGATGTACTGGTCGAACGCCAGCGCGCCCTGGGGCGTTTTCAGATAGCGCCGCAGCAGCCAGAAGGCGATGCCGGCGGCCAGGACGACAAAGATGGCGTATTGGCGGAGGACGTCGCTGATGAAGCAGAGGATCTGCGTCGGCAGCGGCAGCGTGCCGCCGAAGTCGTTGAAGATGGTCTTGAAAACAGGCACGATGCCTACGATCATGCCGGTGGTCAGGAGGAAGGCGAAACAGAGAACCAGCACCGGATAGGTCATGGCCGACTTCACTTTGCGCTTCATGGCCATCGACGTTTCCAGGTAGGAGGCGAGGCGGTTGGTGACCTCGGCGAGGCCGCCGCCGATTTCGCCGGCGCGAATCATGCTCACATACAGCTCGCCGAACAGCTCGCTATAGCGGGCCAGCGCCTCGGAAAAGGAGTCGCCGCCCTCGATGCGCGTGCCCACCTCCCTCACAATCCGCTTGAACTCCGGCGTCTCCGTCTGCTCCGACAGCGCCTCCATGCACTGGACCAGCGGCAGGCCCGCGTCGAGCATCGCCGCCAGCCGGCGGGTGAATGGGCACAGGTCGAGCTTGCGGATGCGCCCGACACCCTTGATGCCCCGCGGGGCCTTTCTGGCCGCATGAACGGCACCCGCCGCGGACTGCTTGAGGCTGGCCGCACGGCGGTCGCCCGCCCCTGGTGTCTGGTTGGTGTTGGACATAAGTTCATTTCACCCGGTGGTGGTTGTCTGCATCTGCCCCGCGCCGCCATTTCAGTGGGCGGCGGCCGGCGGCGGCGTCCCTAGCGTAACATACGCACAAAAAAGTGATTTGCCGAACCACGCGCATCATGCCTCGCCGGAGGTGACGCTCAGCACTTCCTCGATAGTCGTGATCCCCTCCTTGATGCGGATAAACCCGTGCGCCCGCAGATCCGTGAATCCGTCCTCCAAAGCGACGCGGCGGATGTCGTCGGCGTTCGCCGACTTCAAAACCACTTCACGGATGCGGGAGGAGACCGGCAGGATCTCCATGATGCTGGCGCGCCCCTTGTACCCCGTGTTGTTGCACTTGCCGCAGCCGCGGCCGTGGTACACCGGCGCGCCCTCGAAGGCATCCAGCGGGATGTGGCTGGCCTTGAGGTATTCCTTGGAAAGGGGAAACTCCTCCTTGCAGTTCGGGCAAATCCGGCGCACAAGGCGCTGGGCCTGCGAGAGCAGGAGGCTGGAGGCGATCAGGAAGTTGGGGATTCCCATGTAGGCCAGGCGCGCCACGGCGCCCGGGGCGTCGTTGGTGTGCAGCGTCGTCATCACCAAATGGCCGGTGAGCGCCGCCTTGACCGCAATGTCGGCCGTTTCGTTGTCGCGGGTCTCGCCCACCAGCACAATGTCCGGATCCTGGCGCAGGATGGAGCGGAGGGCGCCGGAGAAGGTCAGCCCCATCTCCTCCTTGATCTCCACTTGATTGATGCCGTAGAGCTGGTATTCGACCGGGTTCTCGACGGTGACGATGTTGACGTCCAGCGTGTTCATTTCCTGTAGCGCGGAATAGAGCGTCGTCGTCTTGCCGGAGCCGGTGGGCCCCGTCACCAGGATCAGCCCGTGCGGCTGGGCGATGGCGAAGCGCAGCTTTTCCAGCGACACGAAATCCAGCCCCAGCGCGTCCAGGCTCTTCGCCAAGTTCATCTTGTCCAGAAGACGCATCACCACCTTCTCGCCGTGCACGGTGGGGAGGATGGAGACGCGCAGATCAATCTCGCGCCCCTGGGCCTTGATGCGGAAACGGCCGTCCTGCGGGATGCGGCGTTCGGCGATGTCCAGGTCGGACATGACCTTGATGCGCGAGATGATCGCGTTCTGCATGGTCTTTGGCGGCGCGGGCATCTCCACAAGGTTGCCGTCCACGCGGTAACGGAGGCGCACCTCCTTCTCGAACGGCTCGATGTGGATGTCGCTCGCCCGCTTGCGGATGGATTCCATGAGAATCATGTTCACAACCCGGATGACCGGCGCGTCCCCGGCGCTCTCCAGCATCTGCTCGATGTCGACGTTGCCGGCCTTTTCCTTGGTGATCTCAATCCCGGAATCGCCAGCGTCCTTGAGGATGTCGTCCAGCGCCTGCCGCGTGTCCTGATCCACGGCGGCCATCGCCTCGTGGATCTCCGTCTCCAGCGCCGCCACCGGCACGACCTTCAGCCGGGTGTAGTCGGCGATCTCCTCCACGGCGAGCACGTTCAGCGGATCGGCAAGGGCAACCGTGACGGTGGTGGTGGTCTCCGACACCAGCAGCGCGCGGTGCCGCTTGAGGATGTCCTTCGGCACCTTGGCCAGCAACTCGGGCCGGATCTGGAAATGGGTGAGGCGCAGGACGGGGACGGAGGCATGCCGTGCCAGCGCTAGGAAAATATCCGAGGCGTTCACCCCGTAGGAACCGGTTAGCTCCCGCTCCAGTCCGTCCTGGGTGCTGATGTCGGACGAGCGCAGAATCCGCGCCTGCTCCGAGTTCAGCAGCCGTCGCTCCTCCAGGATGCGGAGGATGCTCTCCCTGACATTCGAACCCTGTGTCATCACAGCCATGCCAAGTCCACCCTCCCTTTTGTGTGGCGTTGCCGGCAAAACCATACAGCTTGATAATTTCCTTTGCAATCCAACTTGAAAAATAGCGGAAAGACAGGCAAGTTTAACCCAGCATATCCACGGGAGGCACTCGATGGGCAATCCTGACAAAAACGACTCCAGGCAGCGGCAGCAGGACGATGCGGCGATCCGCGAAACCATCGCCACGTTCGAAAGCATGCTGGAAGTGTTCCCCGAGGACATCAGCGCCCTTGAATCCCTCCTCGTCGCCTACCAGCAGGTCCGGGATGACGCCAGGCTCTGCGAAAAAGCGCACAAGCTCATCCAGCTCTTCACCACCAACAGCGACTGGAACCGCATCTTCGACCTCGCCGAGATGATTCTCGAACGGTACCCGGACGACGCCACCGCCCAGCGGGCCCTCGCCGAGGCCAAGAACCGTACCGGGCGCATCCACGAGGACCGCACCCGCCTTGCCGGAGACGCGGCCACGGCCGCCGCCGCCGTCGACCTGGCGTTCGACCTCCACGGGGAACTGGACCTGGCCTGGTTCCTTCTCCAGCACAACGTCATCTCCCAGGACCAGTATGAATCGGCCATCGACCGCCTCACCGAATCCAGCACCGGCGTGAAGTCCGACATGACCCTCTCCTTCCTCGAGGAACTGACCGAAATCGACCGCGTCGACATGCTCCGTGTCGTCTCCTTCCTCGCCGCGGAATCCAACATGCCGTTCGTCGAGATCAGCCACTGCGAGTGCCAGGACGACGTGATGGGGCTCATCCCCATCAACGTCTCCCGCCGCCTCGGCATCCTGCCGTTTGACAGGCTCGGCGACGAGATCATGGTCGCCATGCTGAACCCGGTGGACAAGAACCTCCCCCAGCGCATCTCGCGCCATCTCAAGGCAAACGTCCACTTCTTCTTCACCTCGCCCGAAGAATACCACATCGCACTCAACCATTATCTGGAACGCCAGAAAAAATAGTGCCCGTCCCCCGCCCTGCGGGAGAAGTCCGGATATTACGTGATCGCGACCGAACAACCGACTTGGCAGACGGCCCACCCCTCCGAAGCCGACATCCAAACCCTGCAGCAGGCGGGAACAATCTCCAG
Organism: uncultured Lentisphaerota bacterium; assembly: GCA_903921725.1. Lineage (GTDB taxonomy): Bacteria > Verrucomicrobiota > Lentisphaeria > Oligosphaerales > CAITYL01 > CAIXRA01. Next base: position 102,801 of record CAIXRA010000011.1, on the reverse strand, counting down.
GCCGCTGGCCCTTGTGCTCGCCAGCCGCGGCGCCGCACCGGCCGAGGTGGAGGAGTTCCTCCACCCCAGCCTCCGCCGGCTTTCCGACCCCTACAAGCTCCCCGGCACCGCCGCCGCCGCCGAACGCCTCTGGACCGCCATCCGCCGCGGCGAACATATCCTCATCCACGGCGACTACGACACCGACGGCGTCACCGCCGCCGTCCTCCTTTGCTCCTGCCTCCGCCAGAACGGCGCCGCCGCCGAATGCTTCCTCCCCCACCGCATCGACGACGGCTACGGCCTGACCCCCGAGTCCATCGACAAGGCGCGCCAGGAGCACCACACCCTCCTTGTCACCGTGGACTGCGGCGTCAACAGCCACGACGCCATCCGCTTCGCGCGGGAACAGGGCATGGACGTCATCGTCACCGACCACCACGAACCCGACGGCGAAACCTCGCCCGCCAACGTCGTCATCAACCCCAAGCTCCACCCCGGACAGGCGCATCTCAACGGCCTCGCCGGCGTCGGTGTCGCCTTCAAGCTCTGCCATGCCTTCCTCAAGTACGGCCGTGAAAACGGTCTCGGCGGCTCGGACACCGACCTGCGCGCGGGGCTCGACCTGGTCGCCCTTGGAACCGTCGCCGACATCGTCCCGCTCCTCGGCGAAAACCGCTGCATGGTCAGCCACGGCATGGGCATCCTCTCCGCCCAGCAGCGCCCCGGCATCCGCGCACTCTGCGAAGTCGCCGGACTCGGCGGCGCCGAACGGATCCGCGCCGCGGACATCACATTCAAGCTCGCCCCGCGCCTCAACGCCGCCGGACGCCTCGGCGACCCCATGGACGCCCTGCGCCTCCTCGAAGCCCGCGGCATGAACGACGCCCTCCCCCTCGCCCAGCTTCTGGACGAAAAAAACCGCGAACGCCAGCTTCTGGAGGAGGAAAGCCTGCGCGAGGCCGAAGCCCAGCTCAGCGCCCAAGCGGACATCACGTCCAGCGCGGCCATCACCGTCTGGGCCCCCCAATGGCCCCAGGGCGTCATCGGCATCGTCGCCTCGCGCCTCGCACGCCGCTACCACCGCCCCAGCGTCGTCCTCACCCTCGAACCCAACGGTCACTGGCGCGGATCCGCCCGCAGCATCCGCAACATCAACCTCGTCGCCGTCCTCGAAACCTGCCGCGAACACCTCGTCCGATTCGGCGGGCATCCCATGGCCGCCGGCCTCTCCGTCCACACCGACCGGATCGAGGCGTTCGCCCGCGATTTCGCCGCCGCCGTCGCCGCCGCGCTCGGCGAAAACGGCATCCGCCCCGTCCTCGACATCTGCGGCGAGGTCCAGTTCTCCGAAATCACCGTCCAACTTCTGGAGGAGATGGCGCTTCTCGAGCCGTTCGGCCACGGCAACCCCGAACCCCTGTTCCTCGCCCAGGGCATCACGCCGGAACGCGTGTACCCCGCCGGGAAAAACCACTGCCGCGGCACGCTCTCCGACAGCGCCGGCACGCGCCTCGACTTCATCTGCTTCGGCACCCCGCCGGCCGCCCTGCCGCCGCCGCCGTGGGACGTCGCCTACACCCCGCAGTTCAACACCTACAACAATCTCCGTTCCATCCAGGTCCAGATCCACAGCATCCGCACCCGCAGGCCTGCCTGAGCCGCATCCCGCATCCATGCCAGGCAGTATGACCGGGTGTTGAACATTGGGTGTCGGATGTTCCTCAAATGATTGCTCCGGAGCCGATGCCATGCTCTTCCCCTCCGCACGCCGACCCGCACCTGGCGCCAAGCCCCGCCCCGTCGGCGCGGACGCCTGCCACGAATGCGCGCTGCGTCTCCTCGACCGCCGCGCCCATTCCGAGTACGAACTCCGCACCAAGCTCCGCCAGCGGCAGTACCCCGCCCCCGTCATCACGGAGGTCGTCGCAAACCTGCGGCGGCTGAAACTCGTGGATGACCTGGTCTTCGCGCGCCTCCTCATCGAACAGAAGCAGCAGGCCGGTGCCGGACGCATGAAACTCCTCATGGAGCTGCGGAAACGCGGCGTGCCCCAGGAGCTGGTCCCGCAGCTGGAGGAGGAATTTTTCGCCGGCGACAGCCTGCAGGAGGATGAGGTCGCCCGCGCCGCCGAACTCCTCGCCCGCAAACTCCGCGGAGCCCGGAGGAGCACAGTTCCCGCACTTCGAAAAGCGGACGGCAACGCCATGCAGGCGAAACAGGAGGCGCGGAAACGGGACCTCGGCCTTCTGCGCTTCCTTGCCGCCCGCGGTTTCAGCATGTCCGTCGCGCGCCAGGCCCTCGAACAAGTCCAGCGCGCCGGAGCGGAGTGAGGCCGGCAGACCTCTTTTCAAAACCAAATTCCTCAAGCCGTCCCATAGGCGCATTGTTCTTTTGGCGCAGCCATGCAAACCAGCTCAATCCACGAGTTGACGGCGCCAACCCGTCATCACCCCCGCGTCTCCGCCCAGGCGGCGAGATCCTCGCGGCGGATCTTGGCGTTGTGGCGGATGTCCACCGGAAAAGAGGGGTGGAAGAGGACGTCCGCAATGCCAGCCGTCAACGGATTCGCCCGCCCCAGCTCCAGAAGCTCCCGCGTGAAAGCATCCCGTTCCGCACGGTTCTTCGGGAAACAGCCCGGCTTCGGTTCAACAACAATCACGGGACGGCGGAAGATGTCCATGGTCTGTGGCCCGTGGTCGCTTTTTGTTTTTTTCGTTGTTCCGTTGTTCCGTTCGGCGGTTTCGATATCCGCCGAGACCTGTTGACTCCCGGCCTCTACCGGCGCAGCATATCCATTGCCTTCCACTTCTGCGTGCTGCGTTCTGCGTTCTGCATTTTCTTCCGGCACCCCCACCAGCGCCGAACGGTACGCCTTCGGATGCCGGTTGAAGATCGCCTCGCACGGCACGGAGAAGAGCGTCCCCTGCGCCGTCCGCACGCGGTGCGCGATGCGGCCGCAGAACCAGAGGCGGCCTTGCGCATCGCGGTAGCCGGCGTCGCCCATGCGGTGCCAGAGGCGCCCCTGCGCGTCGCGGATCTTGGCGCGGCGCGTGGCCTCCGGCAGCCCCCAGTAGCCCGGCGTCACGACCTCGCCCGTCACCACGATCTCGCCGATCCCGCCGACCGGCAGGTCGGAAACGGCGGCCAGTTCCGTGTTGTGTGTTGCGGGTTGCGCGTTTCCCGGCAACTCCTCAATCGGCATGATGCGCGCGGTGATTCCCGGGACGGGGCGGCCGACGCAGGTGCCGGCGCCCTCGCGGGATTTCGCCGCGGTCTCCGCCAGCACCTCCGAACCGGTGAACGACGACACCGGCAGCGATTCCGTGGCACCGTACGGCGTGAACGTTTCCGCACCCGGCGCCAAGACCCGTTTCAGCAGGCACTCGTGCAGGTCGGCGGGGACCGGCGCGCCCGCCATGAAAATCTTCCGCAGCCCCGGCAGCTTCACGCCGTTTGCCGCGCAGTGCGCGCCGACCGTGCGCCAAAGCGCCGGCGAGCCGAACGAATAGGTAATGCCCTCATGGAGAACAGGTCCGATAATGTTTTTAGGATTGACGCGCGCCGGCCGCGTGAAATCCATGACCGGGATCACCGCCGTCGCACCAAGCGCCACGCTGAAGAGCCCGAACAGCGGGAAGCACGGCAGGTCCACGTCGCCCGGCCCCAGCCCGTACACCTCTTTCAGCAGCCGCACCTGCGCGTCAAAGATCCGGTGCGTGTAGAGCACGCCCTTGGCCGGGCCGGTGCTGCCGGTGGTGAAGAGGATCGCAGCCGTCTCCTCCGGCGCGGTTTCCGCCGTGGGGAACGGCGTCGCTGGTGCGGAGTCCGCAAGCCCGGCGAGGCTCTTTCCGAGCAAGCCGCCGACGCTTGGCCCGAGCACGATGTTGAGCTTGACGCTTTTGAAGCAGCGCGGTGCCAAGAACCGCAGGACATGCGCCTGCGGAATGCCGATGAACGCCTCGGGTTCGACCTGGCGGATCGCATGCACCAGGTTCCGCCAGCCCATGCCTGGATCGATCAGCACCGGCACCGCGCCAATCCGGAAGAGCGCGAAGATCAGCGGCACGAAATCGGCCCCCGGGCGCACCATCACCAGCACGCGCATCCCGCGGCTGATCCCGATGCCCGCCAGCCCGTGCGCCATCCGGTCGCAGCGCGCCTGCGCCTCCGCAAAGGAGATGCGCCGGTAGCGTGCCCGGCCGGTCGCACGGTCAATCCCGCACGGTGCCGCTACGGCGCAGGCCCCGGGCTGCGAATGCGCCAGCGCCGCCAGACGATCCGCGATATTGAGGTGGACGTTGTACATGCGTTTTTTTCATCCACAAGATTACACAGATTGCGCCGACTTTTTTTGCTCCGCCGCCGACCGCGCGCGGCCGTCCATGCATTCGGAATGAAATTCGTCGAAGTATTCCTGGTTTAGGCTGTAGATGCGGAAAACCTTGACGTGTTTGCTGTAGGGCGTGGGGCGGGTGCGCTCCCACTCGGGGGACTCGGTCACCCAGCAGTCCCATGACGGCACGATCTTCCAGTCGGGCGGGATGCCGTGGCGCAGGCGGAAGGCGCGGATCTCGCCGGGGGATGGTTCCTTGAACTCGCGGAGGCGTTTTTCTTTCTCCTCTTCCGAGAATCTCGGCCATTCAAAAATATTGCGGTGGTAGGCGCGCGGGCCGAGCATCTCCCGAAGCTTCTTGTACTCCTCCAGGTCTTTCGGCATGGAGTGCGGAATCCGCCAGCCGCGGCGGCGCGGCTGGGCTGTGGTTTTGGCGGACTTGGTTGTGCTCATGGGACACCTCGTCAAACGATTCACACTGTTGTTCAACACTCGGAAAGGGCAACGGCGGCTCAAGCTCACACGGTTACGAAAGTTCCTTTTTTCGGCCCGTGGATTCCAGCTTTTTGATGCTGTCCACGGTTGGCAGATTTTCGGGCATGGTTCCACCCAGTTCCGCAATGGTCTGCCGTACCTTTTTACCGACTTCATGGTGGGCGCGATTGGCCCGGTCTTTTCCGGTGATCTTCTCCCGGCGGATTTTGTCTTCGGCCTGCGTGGCGCGGAACAGGTTGGCGGCAAGCTCCGTGCTGCCCATGCGGTCAAGGATTTGCTGGCTCTTTTTCAGTTTCTTCCGTGTGTGGATGTCACGCATGGTCAACCCGCCATACAACCCCTGATACCCGTGATTCTGGAAAATGGCGTAATCCAGCGGGTCAATCACCCCCGCATCTTTGGCGGCGGAGGCCAGGGCGGTGTTGTGCCGTCGCATTTCCTCACGGAGCTGGAGGCGCATCCGCGACTCGTGATCCTCGTCAAGCCTGCCTTCATCCGCCAGTTCCTGCCGCCGCGTTTGCACCGCGAAATAGGTCTGCCCGGCGGCGACGATGGGTTTGGACGGATCGGCGTTTTGCACAACCAGATAACAGGCGTACCGGGAGAGGAATACCAAGGGAATTTGCCGTTGTGCTCCCTTGCCAAGATCTATCATATCGGTGGAGTCACCGAAATGATCCTGGATGCGGTGCCCCGACTTCGTGCAGGCTTCCTTGGCGCGGACAATGGCCTGCTCAAAATTCCGGTAGTCGGCATACCCCAGGATCGCCGAAAGGTCACGGCTCGACCAGTACTCCGTTCCGTCTTCAGCCAGGCGCCGGCTCGATTCAAACGGGTTGGCGTGCTTGGGAACTAAAATGATTCCGGACATGATGGCGCTCCCTTCTTGAATGGCGGCAGGCGGCGCTTGTTATGCTAATAAATATACGCCATTGGTCAAATGATTCAAGGACCCGCGGCGAGGTGGTGATGACTCTCTATGTTCACCGCGTTTTTACGACCCCCGGATTACGCCTGTTGACGCGCCTGCCAAAATCATCGCCTCAATCCCGCGCTTGGCGTTCCCCAGCGCACAAGCAGAGGGTATCACTCCCGGCCGTGCGTCACCCACTGGACCAGTGTCTGGATGATCTTTTCCTGGAGCGGCTTGTCACCGGCGCGCATAGCGGCGAGTTCGGCGAAGCGGACGCGGTGCTGCGCCATGCGTTTAACCAAGGCGTCACGCGCCATGCCGCAGGCACGCGGACCGGCGGGCAGCAGGATGTCGCCGCGCAGGTTCAGGGCGGCGAGCGCCTCCACCAGCGCGGCCTGCTCGGGGCTGGCGCACTCGATCTCCTTGGTTCCGGTAGCGGTCTTGAAAACCACCGTGTTGGCGCCGAACCGTCCAACCTGGATCATGCAGATTAAATTTCCTCATCCGCTTCTGGATAATTTTCCGACGTTATCGCGATGTACTGTTCCGTGGCATCATGCATTTCTTCACCGGTTTGCGTTGCAGGCTGTAGTCTTTCAGCCCATGCTCGCCCTGGATGAATAACATCCCAACTGGATTTTTTCTGGTTATACCGTCCTTTCCCCGGATCATGGTTGCCAAAACCTTCAATCTGGATATTCCAAATAGGCTTGTACATTTCAATCAGCGTGGATTCGGCGAGCGGAATCCAAATATCGTCCACGGCCAAGTAGCGACAGGCAAAGTCTTCTATGCGCAAGTTGTTCACTTGCTTGATGGATTCTGCATGTTCACGCAAGCGCCCGTGAAGAACAAATCCAGGATCACAGTCTAAGCCAAGTCCGCCTTTTCGTGCGCCAGCAGGAATGGCCTTGCCAACATATATCGGCCATTTCCATTTGTTGTTTCGATTGCGACGAACTACTTCTTTGTACAACGGAAAATCGCCAACGTAGTATATGGCATAAATTCCCGCAGCAATGAATGGTTCAGGTGGCGGAAGCGACACGGGCGACTGAAGCAACAACGCATCTGCCACGCTTTCGCCAAGGTTCCGCTTGTCAAGCGGGTTGAATGGTTTCAGTTGTTCCATTACAATCACCTCGGTTAGGATACTTGGAGCTGAGACAAAACACTTTCCGCCACCGTACGCGCCAACTGAACCGGAACGGCGTTTCCAATCTGGCGCATGCTTTCCGTCCATGACGTTGCAAAAACGTAATTGTCTGGAAACGTTTGAATGCGAGCACTTTCGCGTACCGTAAAATAACGCAATTCGCCACTCGGCAAGACAACCATGTTTTCGCCACCAGGAACACCATGCGCCCCAGCCTTAAGCGTTTTGGCCGGTTCGTCATATACGCTACCGGTGTGTCCTGCGTAAGCTTTTGCACCAAGTCTGATGATGTGGTTGTGAACGCGACATGGACGCCCATCGGTCACGGGTGTCGGCAAATCAGAAATAGCATCCCGAACAGTCCGCCACCGCTTCAACGTCGGTTGAATACCGGCAAAGTCCGCCCTCAAGGCGTCAATACGCCGTTGATGTTTGCGGGGGAGCTGTTCACGCTTCGATGATGGCACCTTGTGCTCTTCCCAGTATTCACCCGACACCCATTTCGCCCACAAAAGTGCATCAAAATCATGGGTTTCTTTTGGAAAACTCCACTTGAGGCCAAGGTCGCTACGGAAGCCCACGATAAAAACACGGTGACGGTGCTGAGGAACACCGTAATTTGCGGCGTTCAACAGGCGGGGGATAACACGATACGACAAATCTCTGCTTTTGGTGCTGGTATGGTGTTTCTCCAGGCGGGACAAGTGATCCGTCCAGACCTCGTTTTCGCGCTTGTCAATCAGCGGATAAGTAAGCTGGAGTTGGATATAGCTGAAGTATGTGGAAAACGCTTTGCGGACAAGTCCCTTTACGTTTTCAAATATGAACACGCTTGGCGCCGTTTCCCGCACGGCCCGCACGGCCTCGGGGAACATGTCGCGGTTATCGTTAAACGCACGATGTTTTCCCCCCAAGGAAAACGGCTGACATGGCGGACCTCCGGCAACAAGTTGAATGTCGCCACCAAATTCGTTGTATTTGATGTTGCGAACATCCTCCTCAAGTAGCCGCCATGTATTGGCCGGGTACACGTTCAAGCTTTGGTTTAGACGCACCGTTTCGCACGCATCGTGGTCTCGCTCGACAAGCGCAACGTGGTGACAGCCGGCAAAGTCCAGCCCCAATGCCAAACCGCCAGCTCCAGAAAAAAGTTCTATTGAGCGTGTTTTACCCATTACATCACCTCAAGAATCTTGTGACTCGATTGATAATTTTTTACGATTACGCAACTCACATTTCCACACGATCAACGTTCGCCATCCACCCTTATTCAAACATCGGATATTTTTTCATCTCGCGCCTAGTTAGCCGATAATTTAGACTGCCAAAAGCGTTGCCGCGTCCGGGGCATTCGATAAGTTCCACATTCATGCCGGTGCCAAAAACAGCCATGAACAAAAATGATTTCCCGTTTCCCCGCAAAAACAAGATCCGGCTTTCCCGGCAATTCCGATACATGCAACCGGTAACGGTAACCAAGGCTAAACACTAACCGCCGGACAACCCACTCGGGCTTCGTGTCACGTCCCTTGATCCGTGACATCCGCTCGCTTCGTTGTTTGGGAGTCAGGGAATCATGTCTCTTGGATAACATATGCCTGTATCAGCCTGCGTGCGGGTACAATTTATTTTTTTCGCCGTCCGCCATGGCGGTGGGCGTTGAGCCAGGCCTTTGGCGTAAATGCGCAAGTCCGAACGCTTGTTGCTGCCGGAGCCGTACTGCTCAATGGCGGCACGCTCAAACGGCCATTCGGGATGCTGTGCGAACAGCGTATCCAACCAGGACTTTACTTGTGCGCAGAATTCGACTTCGTGCATGGCGGCGGTTCCGTTATTTCTCGATTAGCGATTTCAGCTTCTCGTTGGCGGCGCGGGTGTCGGTCTGCGGCCGGAGCGCAGGCGCGACGGATTTGGCCGGCGGCGGTGCGGAGTCCGCACCGTTCCCCGAGAGGGCGGCGAGCGCGGCGGTGTTCACCTGCGGCGCGGGCGGTGGCGGGACCACCGGTTGCGGGGCTGGTGCCGGCGGTGCCAGGTCGTCGCGCAACGAGTCGAGCAGGTTTTCCGGGCCGCCCTCCGCCTTCAGGTAATCCGCGACCCGGCCCGCGGCGCGGGCGCCGGCGGTTTCGTTGCCGGCCTGCTGCGCCTTGCGCACCACGTCGAGGAAGAAGCTTTCCAGGCCCATGCTCGGCTGGTCGATCTGGACATTTCCCGGGCCGGCGGCGGCGTTCAGCAGATCCAGCACGCGGGAAACCATAGCGGGGTCGAGTTTCGGCGCGATGATGCGGGTCTTGTCGCCGATGGTCAGCAGCTCGTCGAGCCGGCCCTTCGCCTGCACGCGGCCGCCGTACATCACCAGCACTTCGTCGCATACGTCCTCGACATCCGCCAGCAGGTGGCTGCAGAGGATGATGGTTTTGCCGCGGCGAGCCAGGAGCTGGATGAGATCCTTCACCTCGCGGCAGCCGACGGGATCGAGGCCGGAGGTCGGTTCGTCGAGGATCACCAGGTCCGGGTCATTGATCAGCGCCTGCGCGATGCCGACGCGACGCGCCATGCCTTTGGAGAACTCGCCGACCTGGCGGTTGCGCGACGGCCCGAGGCCGACCATCTCCAGGAGCTGGTCGCAGCGGCGGCGGCGCTCCTCCGGCGGCAGGCCGAAGAGCGAACCAAAGAAATCCAGGGTTTCCGCGGCGGTGAGGTAACGGTAAAGATAGGACTCCTCCGGCAGGTAGCCGATGCGGCGCTTGGTTTCCACACGGCGCGGGGAATCGCCGAGCACCTTCAGGCTGCCGCGGCTCGGATAAAGAAGGCCGAGCAGCATCTTCACGGTCGTGGACTTGCCCGATCCGTTGGGTCCGAGAAGACCGAAGACCTGGCCGCGGCGGATGGTGAAGTCAATGCCGTTGACCGCCTTCGCCTTCGGCCGCCCCCAGAAATCATGGAAGACCTTGGTGAGGCCGACCGCCTCGACCACGGGCTCGGACGACATCTTGCCGGTTGCGGACGCCGTGCCCGCTGCGATCTCCGATGACATCTGTTCGGAATCTCCTCTCCCGCCCCCGGGCGCGCAGCATGCCCGCCGCACGGGGGAACAAGGCGTCACCATAGCCGCAGCACGACCAAAAACAACCGGCACCGGCAGGGCAGTTGATTCCGCGGCGGCGGGAATTATGGTGCTGGCTTGCTTCACCCACAGGAACACACCGGACGGACATGGACACCGACACCTTCATCCAGCTGCGGGACTGGTTCACCGCCTATGCGAAACTTTTCCGGGACGCGGAGGGGCGGCTGCACCCGATGCAGGAGCTCAAGCTCGCGCACAGCCTGCGGGTCGCGCACAACGCCCGCCTGATCGCGGCGGGGCTCGCCTGGGAACCGCAGCAGGTGGCGCTGGCGGAGATCGTCGGCCTGCTGCACGACACCGGACGCTTCAGCCAGTTCGCCGAGTTCGGCACCTTCAACGACGCGGAGTCGGTCAACCACGCCGAGCGCAGCTGCGCCGTGCTGGAGGCGGAGCGGCCGCTCGACTGCCTGCCGGAGCGCGAGCGCACCGTCGTCCTCCAGGCCATCCGGCTCCACAACCGGCGCGAACTGCCGGTGGAGCTGGCGCCGGACATCCGCCCGTTCGCCGAACTGATCCGCGACGCCGACAAGCTCGACATCTTCCATGTGTTCGACGACGCCATCCGCAACAACAAGCTCGACCGGCATCCGGAAATCTCCATGCGCTCCAATTCCAGGGGCGCGCCGAACCCCGTCATGCTGGAGGCCCTGGCCTGCCGCGGCACGGTCCCCTACTCCGCCATCCAGTCGCTCGCCGACTTCCTGCTGCTGCAGCTGCTCTGGATGTACGACATCAACCATCTCTCGGCGCTGCGGCTCGTGCTGGAGCGCAACGTAATCCGTTCGTTGGAACAGCATCTGCCCGCGACGCCGGAGGTGACGGCGGCGGTGCGCGCGGCGGAGGCGTTCGTCCACGGCCGTATCGCCGCCGGCACCCCCAAAGCGTGACCGCATCCGGTGCGCCCGACGCCCCGGAATGGTGCAGAACATGAAGACCTGGCAGACGGCGGACTGTCCCCCAAAAAAAGCAAGACGCTTCAGCCTCCGTGACTTGCGGCTTTCTTTTTTATTCTGGCGCAAATCCGGCTATGATGGAATCAGCTTTCCATGACACCCAACGAACAAGGAGTTTTGACCATGAAGAAACGATTCCTGCTTGCCGGTGCGGCCGTCGCCGCCCTCGCCGTCCTGGTTCCGGCCTCCTTCGCCAACCGCGCCCGCGTCAAGCCGGCGGCCGCCCAGCCCGCCACCGTCACGGTCGCCACCGAGATCCGCACACTGGCGGATGCCTCGCTGGCGAAGGGCGCCGCGTTCCTCCTCGGCAAGCAGCTTCCGGACGGCTCCTGGATGCAGCACCCGGCCATCACCGCGCTGGCCGCCATGTCGCTGGCGCAGGCACCGGACGCCAAGGGCGCCAAGACCGCCGCCGCCGTCAATCGCGCACTGGATTTCGTGGTGAAGTTCGCGCAGGCGGACGGTTCGATCTGGAATCCGAAAGTGGACGAGTCGCCGAACTACACCACCAGCATCGTCACGCTCGCCCTGGCGCAGTTCAACCGGCCGCAGGACGTGAAAATACTCCGCTCCGCCCGCGATTACCTGCTCGGGTCGCAGTTCAAGGACGGCGACTCCGACGGCGGCATCGGCTACGGCAAGACCAAGCGCGCCGACCTCTCCAACACCCAGTGGGCGCTTGAGGCGCTCAAGGCCACGGAACAGCTGGACCGCGAGCCGGAATGCAAGGATCCGGAGAAGGCCAAGCAGTCCGACCTCGCCTGGGACAAGGCCATCGGCTTCATCTCCCGCTGCCAGAACCTGAAGGAGACGAACGACCAGGCGTGGGTGTCCACCGACCCGAAGGAAAAGGGAGGCTTCGTCTATCTGCCGGGCGACAGCAAGGCCGGCACGGGTGAGGACGGCCAGTCGCTCCGCAGCTACGGCAGCATGACCTACGCCGGCCTCAAGAGCATGCTCTACGCCAAGCTCTCCAAGGACGACCCGCGCGTGAAGGCCGCAACGGAGTGGATCCGCCGCAACTACACGTTCGACGAAAACCCCGGCATGAAGAGTTCCGGTCTTTATTACTACATCCACACCGGCACCAAGGCGCTGGCCGTCCTCGGGGAAAACACGATCACCGATGAAAAGGGCGTCGTCCACGACTGGCGCGCCGAACTGGTCCGCAGCCTCGCCGCCAAACAGAAACCGGGTGGGGAATGGTCCAACAGCGACGGGCGCTGGATGGAAAGCATTCCGGAGCTGAGCACCTGCTATTCGATGATCGCGCTGGGCGTCGCCGTCAACGGTTCCCGCTGACGCCGGAACAGGCGTGCCATGGCATGGGCCGCGTCCATCCGTGGGCGCGGCTTTTTTCTTTCCTCCGGCGCAGTGCGCGTGTTCGTAATCCGTGTAGAAGCCTTTATAATACGCCGAACGTCTTCACGCGGAACCCGTCACATGACCGACATCAAATTTCTGGCCACCGATTTCGACGGCACCCTTTCCTCACCCCAGACGGACAATCTGGCGGCCATGCTGGAGTTCCGCCATCTCCTGTTCCGCTGCCGGAGCAGCTTCCAGACCCGCTGGGCCGTCATCACCGGCCGGCATGTGGAATGCCTGGAGGAACTGGCCACGGAACTGGCCATGCAGGGGCTTTGCCCCGACTATCTCGTCATGGAGGACGCCTGCATCTTCAAGCGCCACAGCGGCCGCTACAGCTCCTACTGGTGGTGGAACTTCACCGTCGGCCGCCGCAGGGTGAAACAGCTCGCCGCCTACCGGGGACGGGTTCAGGCGCTTTTGGATGAAACGCTGGTGCGCTACCCGGGGACCGAGAACCTCGCCGAGCGCCGCATCATGGATTTCTGGCTCCGCTTCCGCAACGAGGCTGACGCCGCGGTCGTGGAGCAGTACCTGCTCAAGGAGTTCGCCGGCGTCCGCGAAATGTTTGTGTTCCGCTGGGGCCGCGAGGTCTGCCTGGCGCCGACCGCCGGAACGAAGGGCGAGGCCGTCCAGAAGCTCGCCGCGGAAATCGGAATCGGGCGCGAGGGCATCGTCACCATCGGCGACGGCCAGAACGACATCAGCATGCTCGACGGTTCCTGCGCCTCCCGCCCCGCCGCCGTGGCCAACGCCACGCCTGAGGTGATTGCGACGGTCAAACGCGCCGGCGGCTACCTCGCCGAAAAGCCGTGCGTCCAGGGCGTCGTCGAAACCCTCCGCACCTTCACCGGCTGGAGCCGCTGAGCAATTGACACGCCGGCGCAAGTGCCTATCCGTGAATTAAAAATACCGTCTGCTGCCAATCATTCGCAGCCATGGCGCAAAGCTATCCGGCCGACGACGGCAGGGAGGGTTCGGCGGGCGATGCCGGCGGCGCGGCCGGCTTGTCGGCGGGCGGCTTCACCGCAGGTGCGGAAGGCTTGACTGCGGGGGCGGCGGCGGTCCGGGCGGCCTGGACGGCGGCCACACGCTGCCGGTATTTGGCAACCGCCGCCTTCCCCTCGCGCCAGTGGCGGATGATGATGCTGGCGATGTAACCGATGAAGGCAAGGTCGGCGAGCAGCAGCACCAGCAGCCCGACAAACAGCACGCCGCCCGGTTTGGGATGCTGCCCGACAAACAGCGCGCCGAGCACGATCATGACGGCAAAGCTGGCAACAATGTTGAGGGTGATGCGCCGCGCCTCACGCCTGGCCGCAAGATCCATGGCCAACTTCCGCGCGTGGTAGGCCGCCTTGTCAGCGGTGGAAAGGCCGTGCGTCTCCGCATCCGCAAGGACCGGCTTCTTCCTGGGCACGACGCCGGGGACTCCCGCCGGACGGGCCGGTGCGGCGGGCTTGCTGCTGGGCGTTTCTTCCATGTGTGTCCGTCTTTCCTGGTTTTCAGCACCGTAAAAACCGGAAAGCGGCGGAAAATCCGTCAACCCGCGTCCGGTTCATGTCCTTCAGGCCGGCTTTTTGCCGCCGCCCTTCGCGCCCTGTGTGGATTTTCCGGCAGGCTTGGGGATGACCGCGCGGGGGCCGGACGGAGGGTTGGCCGACATGACGGCGCGCGCCGCGGCCATGCGTCCCTGATGGTTCGCCATCGCCTGCTTGCTCTGCTGGTAATGCTTCATGATCAGGGCGCCCATGTAGCCGAGGAACCCCAGGTCGGCCGCAATGGCGAGGACGGAAATGACGACCAGCCCCGAAGCCTTGTTCTGAACCATGGCAAGGACGCCGAACGTGTACAGAAGCCCGACAAAGCTGGTGATCAGGCAGAACATGATCATCCGCGCCTCCCGTTTGGCCGCGTCGTTCATCTCCGACTTCCGCTTCTGGAAGGCGGCGCGGTCCGCGTCGGAAAGTCCCGGGGTCTCGGCGTCCGCAAGCGCCTTCATCGCGCTGCCTTTGACGGGCGCGGCGGGCTTCGCAGCGGCAGCAGCCGGCTTGGCTTCCGCGGGTGTCGCCGTTGCGGGCGGCGTGGTGCCGGACGCATCCGCCGCCGGTGACGCGGCGGCAGCGTCCTTCATGGCCGTGATTTCCGCCTCGGCCAGCCGCCGTTTTTCCGCAATCTGCGTATCAAAATCCATCTGGGCCTGGGTTAGCATCCGCCGGACATCGTCCGCCTTGGCCTGGGCTTCGGCCACGATGCCAGCCGCCTGTGCGTCGGCCGCTTCCCGCAGGTGCTGGATCATGCCGCCGGCGGCCATGCCGGCCTGCGCCTCGGCGACGCGCCGGAGATCCGCCGACTCCGCCTCCGCGGCAGAGCGCATGTGCGCGGCCTGACGCTGGGTTTCGTCCAAAATCATCTGGGCCTGGGAACGCGCGTTCTGGAGAATGCTGGCGGCTTCAGCCCGTGCACGGTTGATGGTTGCGTCCGCCTCCTGCCCAGCCGCAACGCGGACCGAGGACGAGGACGCGCCCCCTTGGGAGATCAACGGACGCCCCGTCGAAGTGGACGCACCTGTGACGGTCGCCGTCTTCAGCCGCCCCGTGGTTGACGAGGCGGCGGCCGGCGCGGCAAAATTCGCTTTCCGCCCCGTCATCGCAGCCGAGGCCGACACGACCTTGGCGACCTTGATTGCGGGCGTCGCAGAAGCCTCTGGGGCTGAAGGTGCCTCGGGTGCTGCGGTGGCGACAGCTTCCGGCGGAACCGGCGCGCCGACCGTCATCGGCTCCTGGCAGCCGGGGCAGAGAAGGTCCGGGATTTCCGCTTCAAGATCCAGCGAGACGCCGCACTTTTTGCAGGAGTAGTAGAACGACATGAAACCGCCTCACGCTTTCTCTACGGTGACCTTGCACGGAACGCCGCCGATTTCTACTGCCGCATCGTCCGGAAGCCCGGAGGCCATCGTCAATCCCGTAGCCAACGTTTCGCCCTCAATATAGTCACGGAAGCGCTCCGCCGCCGCCGCGATCTCCGCGGGAAGTTCGGCGGTAATGCGGATGCGGTCGGTGACCTCCAGCCCGGCGTCCTTGCGCTTGGTCTGGATGGCGTTGACCAGGTCGCGGGCGTAGCCTTTGGCCAGCAGCTCCGGCGTCAGGCGCGTGTCGAGCGCGACGGTGATGTCGCCCTCGTTCGCCACCGTCATGCCATCCCGTTCCTGGCGGTTGATGGTGACGTCTGTAGGAGTAATGACAACGACCCCCAAACCATCGCGCAAGTCCACATTAACCTGTTGACCATCACGCAATGCCCCGATCAGCCGCAAATCCAATGCGGCAATCTTGTCGGCTGCGGCCTTCATCCGCTTACCGAGTTTTTTGCCGAGCTCTTTGAAGTTTGCCTTGACGCTGAGGTGAACAAATGCATCCTCATCGAATCCGAATTCCACATCTTCAACGTTGAGTTCCTCTGCAATCATGCCCTTCATTGTCTTTATGTCGTCGTCGATAAGATGACCAATATCAGGAGAAACAAGAGACACTTTGCGCAATGGCTGACGTACACGAAGTCCTTTTTGGCTCCGCAAATAATGGCCAAGATTTACTGCCGTCATTGCACGACTCATGTGCCGTTCGACTGCAGGCATACGCCGCGCCGGGTTCACGGCCGGATAATCGCACAGATGCACCGACTCCGGCATCTGCTCGGTGCGCAGGTTCCGGTAGATTGTCTCGGTGACGAACGGGATGAACGGCGCGGCGAGCTTGCAGAAGGTGACGAGCACCTCGTGCAGCGTGGCGTACGCCTCGGCCTTGTCGCCGTCGTTCTGGCTCTTCCAGAAGCGGCGGCGGCTGCGGCGGATGTACCAGTTGGTGAGGTCGTCGAGGAAGCCGGTGAAACGGGTCGCGGCGCGATAGAGATCGTAATCGTCCAGGCAGGCGCGCATCTCCGCCGTCGTCTCGTCGAGACGCGAGAGGATCCAGCGGTCAAGAAGGTTGGCCGGCCCTTTGTTGCCGGACGCGCAAGAGCCCGCCTGGACGGCAGGTCCCCAATTATCCACGCGGGCGTAGGTGACGAAGAAGCTGTAGGAGTTCCACAGCGGCAGGATGACGGTGCGCATGACCTCGCGCACGGCCTTCTCGCTGAAACGAAGATCCTCGCCGCGCACCACCGGCGAACTGAGCAGGCAGAGCCGCAGCGCGTCCGCGCCGTAGCTGTTCATCACCAGCATCGGGTCGGGGTAATTCTTCTTGCGCTTCGACATCTTCTCGCCGTCCTCGGCCAGGATCAGGCCGTTGACGATGACGTTCTTGAACGGCGGCTTGTCGAACAGCGCCGTGCCGAGCACGACCAGCGTGTAGAACCAGCCGCGGGTCTGGTCCAGCCCCTCCGCAATGAAGTCCGCCGGGAAATGCGCCTCAACGTGCGCCTTGTTCTCGAACGGGTAGTGGTGCTGCGCGTACGGCATGGAGCCGGACTCAAACCAGCAGTCGAGCACCTCCGTCACGCGCCGCAGCGGGCCGCTCTTGCCGGAAAGCACCACTTCGTCCATGAAATGCTTGTGGATGTCGGTGACCGTCCCGCCTGTGAGCTGCTCCAGCTCGGCGACGGAGCCAATGACCTTGATTTCCTTGCCGTCCTCACTGCGCCAGATCGGCAGCGGGCAACCCCAGTAACGGTTGCGCGAGATCGCCCAGTCGTGCGCGTTCTTCAGCCAGTTGCCGAAGCGCCCGTCCCGCAGATGCTCCGGCGTCCAGTGGATCTGCGCGTTGGCGGCGAGCATGCGCTCCTTGACCGCCTCGACGTTGACGAACCAGGTGGAGACGGCGCGGTAAATCAGCGGCGAATCGCAGCGCCAGCAGTGCGGGTAGCTGTGCTGGTAGGTGTCGCGGTGGACGAGCTTGCCTTCGTGCTTGAGCCGGTGCAGGATATCCTTGTCCGTCTCCTTCACAAAGCGCCCCTGATAATCCGGCACATCCTCGTTGAATTTGCACTCGGCGTCCACCGGGCAGACCATCGGGATGCCGTTTTTACGTCCGGCCTCGGCATCGTCCTCGCCGAATCCCGGCGCGATGTGCACAATGCCCGTGCCGTCTTCGGTGGTGACAAAATCGGCCAGGATCACGCGGAACGCGCCCTTGGCGGCGAGCCCGGTGAAGTACGGAAAGAGCGGCTCGTAGGTTTTCCCCGTCAGCTCCTTGCCGGAGAAGCGCGCCAGGATCTGCGGCTGGTGCTTGCCGAAGACCGCCTCCAGCCGCGCCGCGGCCAGGATGGACTGCGCGTCGCCGTCCTGCACGCGGACATACTCGACTTCCGGCCCGACGGCCAGCGCCATGTTGCTCGGCAGCGTCCAGGGGGTCGTCGTCCACGCCAGGAAGAACAGGTTTTCCTCTTGGTTGGACTTGAAGCGGACGGTGACCGACGGGTCCTGCACGTCCTTGTACCCCTGGTTCGCCTCGAAGTTCGAGAGCGGCGTGGCGCAGCGCGGGCAGTACGGCAGGATCTTGTGCCCCTCGTAGACCAGCCCCTTGTCCCATAGCTGCTTGAACACCCACCAGATGGACTCCATGTAGCCGAGGTCCATCGTCCGGTAGCCGTTCTCGAAATCCACCCAGCGCCCGATGCGCTCGACCACCTGCTCCCATTCCTTGGTATAGCGCAGGACGATGCCGCGGCAGGCCTCGTTGAATTTGGCGACGCCGTAGCGCTCAATCTCGGACTTGCTGGTAATCCCCAGCTCTTTTTCCATCTCGTTCTCGACCGGCAACCCGTGGCAGTCCCAGCCGAAGGTGCGTGGGACGTAGCGGCCGCACATCGTCTGGTAGCGCGGAATCACATCCTTGATCGTACCGGCCAGCAGATGGCCGTAGTGCGGCAGGCCGGTGGCGAACGGCGGGCCGTCGTAGAAGACATAGGCCTCGCAGCCCCGGCGCTGCTCCAGCGACTTCTTGAACGTGCCGTGCTCGCGCCAGAAACGGACGACATCCTCTTCCAGCTGCGGAAACGAAGCGTTTGATGGAACGGGGTCCAGCATGGTTTGTGGCTGCTCTTTCTGTTTGGCATGAAAGTTGTTAATATCGCCGCAAAATCCACGGAGGCCAACCCGCGCGCGTAAACCCGCATGTTTTTAACGGCATTCCGCATTTTTGACAGCGGCCGACTTGCTAATCAAAAGCAGTCGCACTACATTCTCACGCATAAGAACGGAACGATTTCAAGCTCAAATGCCCGAGGAGGATAAGAAAACCATGACCACAACGCCACGAAACACGTTGCTTGCCGCCGCCATCCTCGCCGCCGCAATGGCAATTCCCGCCGGCGCCGCCATCTTCAAAGACAATTTCCAGTTGCCTTCTCCCGCCGTGACTATTCCAGAGCCCGGCGCCATCCAATACACCATTGACAGCGGCGTGATCAACCAGACTCGCGATGTGTCCATCAGCCAGATGGCCTTGGTCACGGTCGGCGACGGCCAGCTGGCGGCAACCTGCAATTCGTCCGCCACGGGAACCGTCATCCTGTCGTATGGCAATTGGTATGGCTCCTCGTTCGGATCCCTGTCAGATTACGGTGATAAATTCCGCATTTCAACTGCGGGCGCAACGGGCAACGTCGATGCAACCGTTACGATTTGGGACAACAGCAGCAACACCTACAAATTCAGCATACTGTTGACCGGTGGAACACAGCAGGAGATGCAGATCGCAGATTTCCTCGACACGGTCAGCGGCAGCAAGTTTGCGAATCAGGCAGTCGATGCGGTGCAGCTGACTCTGACGTTTGACGGCACGTCAAGCGCCTCCGCCGCCACGGTCACAGGGTTTGAAGTTGTCCCCGAGCCTTCCACGTTTGCCCTGCTCGGCCTGGCCACGACCGGCTTGGTCCTGCGCCGCCGCCGCAAGTAAACAGACACACCAGCCGACGCTCCGCGACACCCCGCCACTCTCCGGCGGGGTGTTTTGCTTTCCGCCGTCCTTGATTCCGCCACACCGCTGGGTTCAGCGGTTCAAGTTTCCCCGGGAAGCGGCTCAATGCGGCGGATGCGGGCGTAGGGGACGCGGATGTTCTGGAGGGAACCGTCCGCGGCGCGAAACTTCACCACGACCAGCTCCGTCTTGGCCTCGACCACCCCGACCGCCGTCACCTGCGTTCCATCATCGCGCCGGATCAGGCAGGGCGTCTCCAGTGTCACCGCCCTGCTCCGGATCAGTTCCAGGAAATACTCGGGGCCGACGGTTCCCTCGACCGTGGGGATGCCGGCCGGTTGCGGCGCGGCCCCGGCCGGTTCCTCGTTCTCCGCTTCCGCCGCGACCGGTTCTGCGGCCGGCGTCTCCTGGGCGGTGGCCGGAAGACGGAGTGAACGCTTCCCCGCTGGGATTTCGGGGACGGGCTCCGCCAGCACCGGTGTGGCGGCGGTACCGACGCCGCCGCGGGGCATGACAAACGCCCAGGCGAACGGGACAATCAGCCCAAGGAGGAAATGCCCCGCTGGCGAACGCCCGTCCCGCTCGGCCTGCGCGGAGGCGCGCGCCGCAAGCCAGACCCAGGCCGTAGCCGCCGCCATCAGCAGCAGGAGCAGGAACAGGTCCAGCGGATGGCCGGCGAGCCGCCCCAAGGCGTTTCCCAGTCCGTGCAAAAACTCAGCCACAGGCACGCTCCTCTCCGGCGGCGGAAAAACCGCCGCTCAAAAATCGTCGCCGACGGACGTGTTCTCTTTCGACGGATTCGCCCGGCGCACCATCCAAACCATGAGCATGACGTACGCCAGGAAACCGCAGGTGAAAAGCATGGAGAAATCCAGCCCCGGCAGCCCCAGCGCCGAATAGACGGCCGCCACCAGCACCGGCGGCACGGCCATGAAGCAGTAGAAGCCGAACAGCGGCAGGAAGCCGCGACGCGCCCACGGGCTCCGCAGCAGCACGGGGACGACCGCAAACAGCGTCAGGTACATCAGCGAGATGAACGCCATCCACAACGACTGGAGCACAAGGACCGTGGCCGTAACGAACCCGCGGAACTTGGCCGAGGCCGCAATCCCCTCCAAATCAATCTCCTGATCGGCGACTGCCAGTTCGCGGGCATTCCACAGCAAGCCGTCCTGAAAAACAGGGACCGTGTTGAGCGTCCCCTTTTCGTCCGCCCGGAACCAGAGCGTGGCCTGGTCCGGCGACAGCCAGATTCCCTGCACTTCAGGACCTTCCGCGGCGTTTCCGGGAAACTTGCTTCCGGCGGGCATGAAATCGACGCGCCAGCCTTCGTGCCGCGTGGTGTACGGCATCGCGGCTGGCGTCTCCCAGCCGAGCTTGCCGCCCTTCACCCACATCCGTCCCGTCGTCCGGTGGAGCCAGCCGCCCCAGCCGTGCAGCGAGGAGCAGAGTTCCGGCCCCTGAATCAGTCCGATTCCGATGCCGCACAACAGGACCGTCGCCACGAATACGCGGATGCCGCGCCACGGCGACTCGGCCTGCAGCATCGGCGCCCGTGCCGGCTCCAAAAAAAGCCAGCGCAAGATTGTGCGCAGCGACATGATCGGCGGCGGGGACTGGAGTTGCGGGGGGAGTGTGGGCATGGTTTAAAAGTCCGGGGGAGGACGGACGATCATCCCTTCTTCGTTTTCAGGGATGCCTTGGTCTGCGCCTCCAACTCGGCGACCTCCTCGGCCACCTCGCTGAAATCGGCCTTGGCAAGACGGTCGGGAAAGAGGACGCCGTCCAGATGGTCGATCTCATGCAGGACACAGCGGGCCAGCAGCCCGCCGCACTCGACTTCAACCTTCTCGCCGTCCAGCAGCGTCGCCCGCAGCACCACGAACGCGGGGCGCTCGACGTCCGCAAAAATCTTCGGCACGCTGAGGCAGCCCTCACTGGCCACATCCTTCTCCTTGGAAACGGCGATGACTTCCGGGTTCAGCAGCGCCAGCGGCATGCGCGGCGTGAGCAGGATCTCGCCCGGCGACGCATCCGGCGGCAAATCCCCCTTCGGAGGCGCAGTATCCAGCACAATCAGGCGGAGGCTCTTGCCGACCTGCGGCGCGGCGAGACCGACCCCGCGGCTGTCGTACATCGTGTCCACCATCTGCTCCGCGAACGCGCAGAGTTCGGGCGTGACCGCCACGACCGGCTTTGCCTTCTTGCGGAGAACTGGGTCGCCGTAAAAACGCAGCGTCAGCGCCTCCGTCTTTTTCCGAAAAAAAACCATCGTACATCCCCTCGAAAATTCTGTTTAACCTAAGGCGGGATGCGCCTTCCGCAACCCCGCTCACAGGTAATCGGGGATGCGGATCAGCGGAATCATGCGGTTGAGCACGTCCTCGCGGCCGGCCCAGGACTTGATGGTGTCCATGGTGACGGCATCCTTCACGTCGAACTTGCCGCTGTTCAGCCGCCGCAGCGCCAGCAGATGCGCGCCGACTCCCAGCTCCGTGCCGATGTCGGCGCAGAGCGTGCGGACGTAGGTGCCCTTCGTGCACGCCACCTCGAACTCGACGTCCGGCAGCGCGATTTTCGTGATTCTGAACTCGTGGACCGTGACCGCCCGCGGCGCGCGTTCGATCACCTGCCCCTTGCGCGCCAGCTTGTACAGTGGACGGCCGTTGATCTTCACCGCGGAGACCATCGGCGGGATCTGCGAGAGTTCGCCGACGTAGTGCGGCACGACGCGCTCGACGTCCGCCGGCGTGAGGTGCGCGGTGTCCTTGGTCGCCGTCACTTCCCCCTCGCGGTCCTGCGACGCCGTCTCGATGCCGAGGCGCATCACCCCCGCATAGCGCTTGTCGTGCCCCATCAGCCGGTCGGAAAGCCGCGTCGCTTTGCCGAGCACCAGCACCAGCAGCCCGGTCGCCGCCGGGTCCAGCGTGCCGCAGTGCCCGACTTTTGAGATGCCGAAACGCCCGCGGACAAAGTTCACCACGTCGTGGCTCGTCCACTCCGTCGGCTTGTCCACCAAAAGGACGCCGCTCTCCTGAAGTTCTTTCTGGTCGATCATTGGGGGCCTTTTTGTGTCGATATTAAAAACCGTGGACGATGTTCTTTACTTGAGCAGGCACACATACACATGCAGGGCTATTCCGACGAAAAAACAGGCCATCGACGTGTACACCGCCTTGGCCCGGCCAAGCATATTGTGGAGATTGAAGCAGGCAAGTGCAAGCAGAATCAGCGCACCCCCCAACAAAACGGCATCCCCACCATGATATTCTACGCTTTTTATCTTTGCGTTTTTGCTGATGATGCGGTGGATGCCAACAAGCACCATCAGCGCCGGAAGAATCCGGAAGAAAACCCAACAGCCAACGCGCGTCGCTTCCAGATTTTTTGTCCAGATGCCGCCCATGCTTTGCGCAGTCCTTATTCCAGCTCCCCCAGCTCCCTATCCACCCAGCATCTTCCCCACCTCGGCCAGCAGCGCCGCGTGCGCCTGGGCCATGGTCGTGTCCTTCATCTTGATGCCGGAGGCAAGCTTGTGGCCACCGCCGCCGAGGGCGTGCGCGATCTCGTCCACCGGCGTGCGGTCGGAACGGGCGCGCAGCGAGATCCGCGCGTTCGCGCCGTCCTTCTGGATCATGGCGGAGATCTCGACGCCGTCGATCACGCGGAGCGCGTCGATCAGCCCCTCCGTGTCCGAACCCGCCACGCCGAACTCCTCCAGCCAGCCGGGCTGCATCTGCGAGACCAGCAGCGCGCCGCCGAAATGAAACTCCGCCGTCTCCAGCAGCCGCGACGCCAGCAGCCGGCGCGGCAGCGGTTCGTGGTTGAACAGACCGTCCATGACCAGCGAATACTCCGCGCCGCACTCCACCAGCGCCGCCGCATCGCGCAGCACCTCCGCGCTGGTGTTCGTGAAGCGGAACGCGCCGGTGTCCATCACCAGCCCGGACAGCAGCCAGGTGGCCGCCTGCGGCGGCACCGCCAGCTTCCGGCTGCGGGCGTAGTTGAGGATCAGCTGCGCCGTCGCCGCCATCTGCGGCAGGATCACATGCGTCCCGCCGAAGCGTTCGTTGTCCGCGTGGTGGTCGGCGTTGCAGAGGGGGATGCCCGCGGCTTCCTCAACCGGCAGCTCCGGCGGAAAATCCACGCGATCAAGCCGCGCGCTGTCGAGGCAGAGGATGCCGTCGAAGCAGGGTTTCGTGTTGCGTGTTGCGTGTTGCGTGTTGCCGGACTCCGCGGCCAGCGAGCCGGTGCGGAGCTGCGCCGGGGCGGAGGCGGGGATATGCTGGTAGCGGCGCGGCATGGGCTGCATGAGGAACGCGGTGCAGTCAAAGCCGGCGGCCGCCAGGATCATCGTCGCGCCGCAGAGTGAGCCGACCGCATCGCCGTCCGGACGCTCATGCGTCAGTAGAAGGATGCGCTTCTTGCCCGCCAGCCAGGCGTCGAGCGCGGCAAAGGCGGTTTCGGGGGAATGTGAAGGAGTGTTCATAAGCCTGTTTTAACCGAAGACGCCAAGAGGAAGCACGGCAAACAAACAATGGAGGCTCGATCGCGCACGATGGCTGCCGTCCGGCATCTTGTGTCTTCTGTTTACTTTTCCGGTTCGTCTTCCTGGGTCGGCGGCTCCGCATCGTGGTCCGGCAGGTCCTCGTTGATATGAAGCTCGCTCATGATGGTCCAGACCTTGTCGGCCTTTTCCAGCGTCGTGTCCAGGTGGAACTTGAGAATCGGCGTGTACTTGATCTTGACGCTGCGGGAGAGTTTCTTCTGGAACTCGACGCGGTGGCCGGTGAGGACGGTAAGCGCCTTGTGCTGCTTCTCCTCGTCTCCGTACACGCTGACAAAGACATCGCACTGCTGCAGGTCGGGCGAGGTTTTGACGCCGGTGACGGTGGTCAGCGCGGGCAGGTAGCCGCGCAGATCCCGCTCCATGATTCCGGCGAGCTCCTGCTGGATCAGCGCGTCAACGCGGCGCATGCGGTCAATTGCCATGGGGATTAACTCCGACAAAGGCACCATTATTACAGAAGACGCAAAGGCGCAAAGAAGAACCGTTCACCGTTCTCTTTGCCGCCTCCCTTTGCGTCTTTGCGACTTCTGTTCAACCGGAATCACAGCGTCGCGGCGATCTTCTCGATGGTAAAGACCTCGATGACGTCGCCAACCTCGAAATCCTCGAAGTTGTCGAGGCGGATGCCGCACTCGACGCCGCTCTTGACCTCGCGCACGTCGTCCTGGAACCGGCGCAGGGACTGGATGCGCCCCTTGTAGATGAGGTCGCGGCCGCGCGTCACGGTGGCGTTGCCACCGACCTTGACGGAGCCCTCGGTGACGCGGCTGCCGCAGATCTTGCCGCCCTTGGTGAGGTTGAAGACCTGGGCGATCTCCGCACGGCCGATGCGGTTCTCGCGCAGCTCCGGCGCGAGGCGCCCGATGAGAATCGCCTCAACGTCGTCCAGCAGCTCGTAGATGATGCCGTACAGCCGCACATCCACCTTCTCGCGGCGCGCCGCGGCGTTGACGCCGGGCATGACGCGGACATGGAAGCCCATGATCATCGCCTTCGAGGTCGAGGCGAGCATGATGTCGTTCTCGGTGACTTCGCCGACGGAGGCGTGGATGACGTTCAGGGTGATCTTCTCGGAATGGACCTTGCGCATGCACTCCTGGATCGCCTCCATGGAGCCGCGCACGTCGGTCTTGAGGATGACCTTGAGCTCGGTCTTGGTGGTCTCCGACATCTGCTTGAAGAGCGAGTCGATGTCGGTCGCGGCGCGGGAGACGTTGGCCACCTGGCGCGCGTCCATCTGGCGCTGCTCGCCGATCTGGCGGGCCTCCTTCTCGTCCGCGTACACTTCCAGGCGGTCGCCGGCGTCGGGGACGCCGGAAAGCCCCATGACCTTGACGGGCATGGACGGGCCGGCGAACTTGATGCGCTGGCCGTGGTAGTCGATCATCGCCTTCACGCGGCCGAAGCACTTGCCGCAGACGATGGCGTCGCCGACATGCAGCGTGCCGTTGCGCACGAGAAGATTGGCGGTCGGGCCCATCCCCTGCTCAAGCTGCGCCTCGATGACCACACCCTTGGCGGGAATTTCCGGATTGCCCTTGAGTTCAAGCATTTCGCCTTCGAGCAGGAGGCGTTCCAAGAGATCGTCAAGCCCCAGGCCGGTGACGGCGGAGACCGGCACGACGCCTACCTCGCCGCCCCAGGCTTCCGAGTTCACCCCGTTCTGCTGCAGGCCGAGGAGAACCTTGTCCGGGTTCGCGCCCGGCAGATCCATCTTGTTCATGGCCACGACGATGGGGACGTTGGCGGCATGGGCGTGGTTGATCGCCTCAATGGTCTGCGGCATGATGCCGTCGTCGGCGGCGACGACGAGCACCACGATGTCGGTCGCGTTGGCGCCGCGGGCGCGCATGGCGGTGAACGCCTCGTGTCCCGGGGTGTCGATCATGGTGATTGCCTGGTTTCGCCATTCGACCACGCTGGCGCCGATGCTCTGCGTGATGCCGCCGAGTTCGCCCCGGGCGACGTGCGTCTTGCGGATGGCGTCCTGCAACGAGGTCTTGCCATGGTCGACGTGGCCGAGGAAGGCAACGACGGGGGAACGCGGCACGACGCGTTCGTTCTCCGCCTCGACGGCGGTGCCGTCGGCGTTCTCCGCCTTGGCCTTCAGTCTGGCCAGGCGCTCGCGGCGCTCGCGGATGAAGGTGACGCCGTACTTGGCGCAGACCTTCTCGACAATCTCGACCTCCACGACCTGGTTGATCGTGGCGAACACGCTCATCATCATCAGCGTGCCGACCAGCTCGTTCGGCTTCTTGCCCAACGCTTCGGCCAGGTCGCGGACGGTGATCGGCGCCTTCAGGTGAATCTCTTTCGGCATGATGAACGGCACGGCCGGCGCGGCGGCGGCCTTGGCGGCCGATTTCGAGGGCGCGGCGGACGGCTTCGAGGAAGGCTTGAACGGCGTGGCGGGCGCGGCGACGGGCGCGGCGGGCTTCACCACTTCGGAGAGGACGGTCTTGGCGGCGGCCGGCACCGGCGTGCCGAGGAGCGAGCCAAGCGCGGCGGCGGCCTTCAGCATGTCGGCGGGATTACCGGAAACAACAGGGGCGGCGGCCTTGGCCGGGGCGTGCGGCTTGGCGCCATGTGCGGCCTTGTGCTCCGCGGCCTTCACGGCGGGTTTCGCGGCGGCCGGCTTCGCCTTGCGCGACGCAATCACCTTTTCGCGGACGATGGCTGCGATGTCGTCTTCAATGCAGCTTGAATGGCTTTTGGCGGGGGCGCCTTCAGCCTCCAGCAGCGCCAGCAGCTCCTTGTTCTCAAGGCCAAGTTCCTTGGCCAGGTCGTATACGCGAACTTTCGTCATAAGCCAACCACTCTCCCGCCCTCAGGCGACACCATTCAATTGTTGCAACCGCATCCATGGAAGTCAAACGCCGCACTGCTGCCGGGCGATCTGCAGGATTTCCTCGGCGCGCGCCTCGTCAATCCCCTCAATCGCGGCAAGATCGGCGGCCTCGGCCGCCACAATCCCCTCCAGGGAAAGGAACCCGTTCTGCACCAGCAGCGCGGCCGCATCCGCGCCGATGCCGGGCACGGTGGCCAGCGTCTCCGTGGCCCGCTTCACGCGTTCCTCAAAGCTGACCTCCTCCGTCCCCTCCTGCTTCTCGGCGCGGTTGATGTCGATCCGCCAACCGGTGAGCTTGGAAGCCAGGCGCGCGTTCTGGCCGCGCTTGCCGATGGCCAGCGAGAGCTGGTCCTCGGGCACGGTCACGCGCACCGTTCCGGACGCCTTGTCAATCTCGACGCCGCTGAGCTTCGCCGGCTGCAGCGCGTTCTCCACAAAGGTGGAAACGTCCTTGCCCCAGCGGATGATGTCCACCTTTTCGCCGGCCAGTTCGCGGACGATGTTCTTGACGCGCATCCCCTTCACGCCGACGCAGGCACCGACGGGATCCACGCGCGGCTCCGTGCTGTCCACCGCGATTTTCGTGCGGTAGCCCGGCTCGCGCGCCACCGCCTTGATCGTCACCATCCCCTCGCTGATCTCCGACACCTCGCGCTCGAACAGGCAGCGCACAAAGTCGGGATGCGCACGGGAAACCTCCAGACACGGGCCCGGCTTGTCGGCGTTGACTCCGACCAGCAGCGAGGTGATGTGGTCGCCTACCTGGTAGTCCTCGCCGGGGATCTTGTCGCCGTGGCGCATGATGCCCTCGGCGCGGTGAAAATCGATGAACACATCGCCCCGCTCAATCTTGCGGACGACACCCACGAGCAGCTGCCCCACCTTGTCCTTGTTGTCCTCGGCGACGCGCACCTTCTCCGCCTGGCGCAGCCGCTGCATGATCGTCTGCTTCGCCGTCTGGGCGGCAATGCGCCCGAAATTGGCCGGGGTGACCTCCCACTCGACGACGTCGCCGATGGCGGCGGCCGGATATCGGCGCTGGGCGTCCTTCAGCAGGAGCTCGTTGTCCGAGCGCTTGACCCCCTCCACGATGGTGAGCTGCGCAAACGCGCGGATGTCGCCCGTCTTCGAGTCGATTTTGACCGCGACGTCGTGCGTCATTCCCAGCACCTTCTTGGCCGAGGCTGCAAGCGACTCCTCGATGAGCGTGATCAGCGTCTCCCGTTGGATGCCGCGGTCATTCTCCAAATATTCCAACATGGCCAGCATTTCATTGTTCATGGCGTCACCGTCCTAAACTCGCGAACCGGTTCATTCCCCCTGGCGAAAAGAACAGGCGGAATGCCCGGCATTTGTGCCACGCCGGCCATCCGCCTTCTACGAATCCTAAAACTATAGCGGCGCAAGCCCTCCTTTACAACCCCGCGCCAACCCCATCCAGACAGCACTTGCCGCGTTCCGGAATGCCGCTACATTCATGACGCAACCCGAAAGGACACCTCCGTGAAAATCCGCGCCGCTTTCGCCGCCGCATGCCTCGCCGCCGCCGGCTGCTCCACCCCTTCCGCCTACGCCCCCATGCGCAACTACGACGGCTACGACGACACGCGCCTTCAGGAGAACGTCTTCACCGTCTCCTTCGCCGGAAACCCCTTCACCAGCCAGCAGCGCGCCCTCGACTTCGCCCTGCTCCGCTGCGCCGAAGTGACCCTGGCCGGCGGCTTCCGCTATTTCACCACGGCGGACATCCGCCAGGACATGCGGACGGAAAGCTACCAGACCTACAACCCCGCGTCCGGCGGCGGACGTTTCCGGAATTACGACAGCGCCACCGTCGTCACCAGCCGGCCGCAGTCCAGCCTGGTCATCGCCTGCCATAGGGAAAAACCAGCGGCGGCGGCCGGAGTGGTCTACGACGCCGCGTACCTCGCCGAATCCATCCGCGAGAAATATGGGCTCAAAGCGCCGTGAGCGCGGAATTTCGCCGCATGCGCCAACGCCGGAATCCGGAACGAAACAACCGGCGGCACAAGCATTCCTCAATCATTGAAAGCCGAATGGCTGGCGCTGAATCTTCATGAGGCGCGCGGATCAGCCGGCTCGTTGGCGGATTCTCCGACACCGCCCCAAGTCATTCGATGTTCTGCACCTGTTCGCGAATCCGCTCCAGCTCGGCCTTCAGGGTGAGGGCGTGCGCGGAGATGGCGGTGTCCGCCGTCTTGGCGGAAAGCGTGTTCACCTCGCGCGACATTTCCTGGCAGAGGAAGTCGAGGCTGCGCCCCACCGCCTCGGGCTTGTTGAGTGCGTCCCCGAACTGCCGCAGATGGCTGTCCAGCCGCGTGGTCTCCTCCGCGATGTCGCTGCGTTCGGCGGCGAACGCCAGCTCCTTCGCCAGCCGTTCGTCGGCCAGGTCGAGCGCCAGCCCCAGCACGCGGATGCGCTCCAGCAGCCGGTTGCGGGCGTTGACCAGCGCGAGGTCGGCCCGGCCGGCAATCTCCTGCAGGGCCTGACGCATGACGGACAGCCGCCTCAGGAAATCCTCCCGCAGCGCAGCCGCCTCCGCCTCCTGCATGGCGCGCACCGCCGCCAGCGCCCTGCCGAGCGCGGCCTCCGCGGCGCCGCCCGCCGCGTCCACACCGGAAAACGATGTGGATTCCGACAGCACGCCCGGCACCGCCAGCAGGTCCGTCACGCGGATGTCGCGCGAAAGCCCTAGCTCCAGCGCCAGCGCACGCAGACGCTCCGCCGCCGCACGCATCGCCGCGCCGTCGATCGTCACCATCGCCGAACGCAGCTCGGGGGCCGGCGACCAGGCGACCGTCACGTTGTACGATCCGCGCGTCACCTGCGCCTGAAGAAACAGCCGGAGTCGCGGCTCCAGCCCCGCCAGCTCGCGCGGCAGTTGGAAGCGCAGGTCCGCCTGCTTCCGGTTCACCGCCGCCACCTCGACCGCGAGCGTGCCCCACGGCCCCTTCTCCTCGCCCCGCCCGTATCCTGTCATGCTGCGCATGCGATTCTTCCTTCCGTTGCCCGTTTCGTCTTGCCTGTTGCGCGTTTCATGTTTTCGTCGATTCCGCCGCCGCGTTCCGGCCCGCGAGCAGGCCGGAGGAGAACGCCCACTGCAGGTTATAGCCGCCGCACGGGCCGTCGAGATCCACGACCTCCCCGGCGAGATGCAGCCCCTTTACAATCCGGCTCTCCAGCGTCTCCGGCCGGATCTCCTTCAGCGACACGCCGCCGCGCGTGACCATCGCCTTGCCGAACCCTTCCGTTGCCGTGGCGTGCAGCGGCAGTTCCGTCAGATGCTCCACCAGGCGTGCCGCCTGCTCCGCCGTCAGGTTCGCCGCCTTCGTCTCTGCCGCACCGCACGCCGTGGCCAGTGCCATTGCGAAGCTCGCAGGCAGCTTCTCGTCAAGCAGGTTCCGCACCAGCCTGCCGCCGTGCTCCCGCCGCCATGAATCAAGCCGCCGCGTCCAATCCGCCGCGGACTCCGCAAGCTGCCAGCGCACGCGGAGCGGCACCTCCGGCATTGTTTCAAGAAGCCCGGCGACGTCGCCGGAAAGATCGAGCACCGCCGGGCCGGACACCCCGCGGTGCGTGAACAGCACCGCGCCGCGCATGCGGTGGGCGCGCCGCTTCGGCAGGTCGATCCAGACCTCCGCCTCGGCGAACGTCGTGCCGGCGCATTCCGGAACCCACTCCTCGCGCACCACCAGCGGCGCCAGCGCGGGCAGCGGCGGCTTCACCGTGTGCCCGAGGTGCGAGGCGAGCCCGAACCCCGAGCCGTCGGAGCCCAGCCCCGCATAGCTCCGGCCGCCGGTGGCCAGGATGACGCGCGCCGCGGTGAAGACCCCCTGCGGCGTCTCCACGCCCGCCGCCGCACCGTCGCTCAGCAAAATCCGCTCCGCGCGGCAGTTGAAGCGGAAGCCGGCCCCCAGCTTCTCGCAGCGGCGCCAGAGCGCCTCCTGCACGGCCGCCGCGGACTCGGAGACGGGGAACCAGTGGAAACCGTCCGCGCAGTGCGCCCGCACGCCGATCTTTGCCAGGAACGCCAGCAGCCCGGCATTGTCCAGTCCGCGCAGCGCCGGCTCCATGAAACGCCCCTGGCGCCCGAAGCGCGCCATCAGCTCGTCCGGGGGCAGGGTGTTGGTGATGTTGCAGCGGCCGCCGCCGGTGGCGAGCAGCTTCATGCCCGGCTTCGGCATCCGGTCGAGCACGAGCACGCGGCGCCCGCACGCCGCCGCGCCGATGGCCGCCATCAGCCCCGCCGGCCCCGCCCCGATCACCAGAATGTCCCATTCCGCCTGCTGCATGTCCATAGTATGACAACAAACACTCCCGCCGCAAATGGCGCAGCCGGATTCAACGGCTGGAAATTGACACCCCCTCACAAGGTGTTACAGTTCCGCCATGAACGACGGACAGACAATCACGCCGCAGAAGATCCCCCGCGGGGCGACGCATGCGGAACTGCGCCGCCAGCATCTCGAGCATTTCCGGGCGCTGCCGCCGGAGAAGCGGCTCGCCTGGTCGCTGCGCGTCGGCTGGGAAATCCGCAACTCACTGTCCCCGGAAAAAGCCAAACTTCAGGAGACCCTGCGCCATGGCGGAAAACGATCCCCTGTCCGGCTGGCGGCTCTTCTTGCGGCAACTCCACGCCCGCCGGCTTGAGACGGTCATCGGATCCAGCGTCGTTTTCGGGGCGAGCCTCTGCCGGTCGGTTGTCCTCTGCGCCGCGGTTTTGCTTTTCGCCGGATGCCGACATGCGGCCACGTCCCGGCCATCCCCGGCTTTTGCTGCCTATCCGGCATGCTATGGCAAACTTGAACTCATCCTTCATCCGGTAAGGCCAGAAAAGCCATGGCGCATTGGGGATGTCAGCCAGCGTGACCCGAATTATGGCGAGTGCAAATCCGACGAAGAACGACAGGCGTGGCGGGAGAAGTATACATGGCCGGTGGACGTGGTGGTGGAGATCAAGAACCACTCGGACAGGGCGTTTTTGTTTCAGGAGGAGTGGAACTCCTGGGGCTATGAGTGCCTCAAGTTTGTTTTCAGCGATGGGGTTCATGAGTACTGGGTTACCAAGAAACGCGGCACTTGGTACAGGAATTTTCCAATGGCAGATGCTGTAGAACCTGGAAAAAACCTGTATATCCGCGTGGCCCTTACCTCCAGCATCTGGAATGGTTTGGAGGAAGTCCGGAAGAACGCGGGCCATATCATCATGATGCGCGCATTGTATGAACAATACGACGACGAGTTTTATGCGAACGGCATGTGGCTCGGCACCGTTTCTTCGCCAGGCTATCAGGCGTCAGCCATTCTCCCACGGTTTTATTTCGATTTTCAGAACCGCGGGCAAAAAAAGCGCACTCCT
The DNA here is from genome assembly GCA_903921725.1 of uncultured Lentisphaerota bacterium. GTDB lineage: Bacteria > Verrucomicrobiota > Lentisphaeria > Oligosphaerales > CAITYL01 > CAIXRA01. The sequence continues at coordinate 70,759 of CAIXRA010000011.1, read as the reverse complement.
CCAGCGGATTTGGGGTATTGCTGGACGACGACAGCGCCGACGTGAAAAAACCTGCCATTCCCGAAGCACTGTCACCAAACGCGCTCGGCGAAGTTTCCGACGGCAGGGATGAATGATTGCGTACCACCACGGAAAGAAACGTTAACCGCATGAAGAAATCTCCCAAGCAACGCCTCCTCATCACCGGCGCGAGCGGTTTTCTCGGGTGGAACCTCTGCCGGGCGGCGACCGCCGCCGGGTGGAGCGTCATCGGCGCCGTCAACCGCAACCGCATCAAGCTTCCGGAAGGCGCGGAGTCCGCACGCACCGACCTCTGCGATTGGGACGGCATGAAGGAGTTGCTCGATTTCGCGCGCCCCTCCGCCGTCATCCACGCCGCCGCGCTCGCCGACCCGAACAGTTGCGCCCGCGAACCCGACGCCTCCCGCCGCGTCAACCTCGAGGCCTCCGTCAATCTTGCCGGGCTCTGCGCGGACGCCGCCGTCCCGCTGGTCTTCGTCTCGACCGACCTGGTGTTCGACGGCCGCGGCGGCGCGCCCTATGCGGAGTCCGCGGGGCCGAACCCGATCTGCCTGTACGGCGAGCACAAGATGCTGGCGGAATACGGGATGCGCGAACGCTGGCCGTCCGTCACCCTCTGCCGCATGCCGCTGATGTTCGGCGAGCCCGGTCCGGCTGCGAAGAGCTTCGTCCAGCCGATGCTCGCCGCCCTGCGCGAGGGGCGCGAAATCCGGCTGTTCACAGACGAGTTCCGCACGCCGGTGAGTGGGCGCGACGCGGCGGCGGGGCTCCTGCTCGCGCTGAAGCATCCGGGACTCCTACTGCATCTCGGCGGCCGGGAGCGTCTCTCCCGCTTCGAGATGGGGCGGCTGCTGGCGCAGACGTCGGGGCTGCCGGAAACGCTGCTGGTGAAGAGCCGGCAGGCCGATGTCGCCATGCCCGCCGCGCGCCCGCCGGACGTCTCGCTCGACAGCCGCCGCGCCTGGGATCTCGGCTACAATCCCGCGCCCGTCGAGGCGGAACTGAGCGCGCTGCTGAAGGGCTGACTGCCGCCCGGATGCCGGCATGGGGCCGCCGGCCTCAGCCTCCATCGTTCAACCGGCACAACCGCTTTGATTCCTATTTGGCGGCATACCCCGACACTTGGATCGGGGGAGTCTGCATTGTTGAATATCCGTTGCCAGAGTTCGGGCGGGACGTCCGCGCTCCCGTTTTGCAGCCTCACGGGAACGGGCGGTAGTGGCCGATGATCGTCCAGGACTCCAGCACGTCCTCCTGCTGCGCGCCGCGGCCGATGTTGTGGACGAGCTGGCAGCGCTTCCCGTCCGCGGACTTCGCGCCCGAGACGACGCCGATGTGCAGCAGGCCGTTGCCGTTGAGGTCCCACGCCACGACATCGCCGGGGAGGAAGAGTGCCGCTTGGGGATTTGAGATTTTTGACTGGGGTGTACCGCCCGCCTTTGCGTCCACTGCCCCGGTTCCCGGTTCTTCCACCTTTGCCGCGGCCTTCGGTTTCCCTGTTCGGCTCTTCCGTTTTTCCGTTTTTCCGTTCCCACCGTCTGCCGCCGGCACCGCCATGCCCTGACGCTCGAACCATCGCATGAGATTGGCGACGCGCCGGTGATCGATGTTCGAATCCGGCTTTTTTAATTTCCACTTCTGCGGGTATGCCTTGAAGTTCGCCTTCATGTCCGCGTTCAACAGCGCCTGCAGGTCCAGCCCGACGGCGCGGAAGGCGCGCACCACCACATCGGCGCAGACCCCGGTGTTCAGCGGCACGTCGCCGTTCGGGAACGCGAGCTTCACATAGGCCGGGTCGTAACCGGTCGTCACCCCGACCTGCGCCTGCGCCGCCGCGACCAGCCTCGCCGTCTTCTGCGCCGCCGTCTCCACGGCGGGAACGGCTTTCGCCACAGGCTTCACCGCAGCACGCTCCGCCAAGGCGGGGAACGCCAGCCCCAGAAACACGCAGAAAAGGAGGCAGGGATGAACGCGCATCATGATCGTACGGCCTTGCTGGTGTCCGCAGTCGCACTTGTTCTTCTGACGGATCGGTCGGATCGGTCCGATACGACCGATGCGACAAGGGTGCGGCGATCCAAGGCCCGCCCGCAAGAGCCGCATCAACCCAGGAATTCCGCCAGCATCTTTTCGTAGGCGTGGAGGCCGGCGATTTCCATGCGTTCGGCGGTGCCGTGGGCTTCCTCGCCGGGGATGCCGATCATGGCGATGGGGACGTTGAGCGCGGCGAAGTGCCGGGCGTCGGTCGCGCCGTTCATGCGTACGATGCGGATTTCGCGATTGAAGGTCGAGGCCATGAAATCCGACAGCTTCTTCAGCGCGGGGGTTTCCTCGCTGAACGACAGCGGCTGGCAATCCACGTCGCCCCGCACTTCAAGCCCGGAAAGTTCGGCGAGCTGCCGGAGGATGCGCGCGTCGTCGCCGGGGCGGGTGAAGCGGATGTTGAGGCTCATTTCGGCGATTTCCGGCACGCGGTTGACCACCGTGCCGGCGCTGACGATCGTCGCCGCCATGGTGTCGCGCCATTCGTACGGCGGCGCGACGGGCGGAAAAAGCGTGCGGATTTTGACATAGCCGTCCACGAGCTTGTCAATCGCGTTGTCGCCGCGCCAGGGATAGGCGCCGTGGCAGGCCGTGCCGTGGGCGATGAGGCGCGCCTTGATGATCCCCTTCTGCGCGACGGCGACGGCGTACCCCTCGCTGTCGAGCACGAGCACCAGCTCCTTCGCGCCGTAGCCGCGCTCCACCATCACCTTGGTCGTGGCGCCGCCGGTCTCTTCATCCGAGGAGAACACCGCGCCGATATCGGCCTTGCCGTTGAGCGTGACCAGCAGGTTGGCGATGACCGAGAGGTTGCCAAGGTCGTCGTGCACGCCGCGGCCGACGAGCCAGCCGTTCTCCTCGCGGATATTGAAGACCGCGTCCTCGGCGGGGACGACGTCGACGTGCGCGTTCAGCAGGACGCGCGGTTTCTTGGTCTTCTTCGTGGCGGCATAGAGGATCTCGCGACCGTCCATGGTTTCCGTGACGGTATAAACACCGTTGGCTTCCAGATAGTTGCGGAGCTCGCCAGTGGCGGCGTTCACGCGCGCCACATCGGCGGTCACCGGCTTGTGCGCAATCAGCTTGAGCATGAGGTCGACGGTGGAGAGCTTCATGGTGGTTCCCGGTTTTTGGATGGACGGCCGGCGGCACCGCCGCGACGGAACGGTGCGGCATGCCTGCACGGCGCGAAGGCGTGGATACGATAGTGCGTGCCGTGCATGTTTCCACCCCGGACGCCGCATGCCGGAGACGCGCCGCCTCCCCGACCCGACGCCATGCGCCGGCTCCACCCGACGCCATGCGCCGTCCGGCAGATTGCCATACCCGTACGGCCGGGATATGTTACTGCGTTTTTCGTGCCCGGACTTGTTGGACGCCAACCAGACACCATGGAAACGCAGCCGGAGGCGCCATGCGCCGGCCCGTGAAGGAACCCCGCGTGAACTATTTGACGACCGCCCTCGCCTGCGCTTTCCTGTTGCTGACGGGGTTCGCCACGCCCGCCGGCGCCATGCCCAACGCGGCCGACGCCATCGCGTCCGGTGCCATCCCGAACGATCCGGGCTGGGAAAAGGGGCGCCTCCTGAAGGGCGGACTTTCCGACGTGGAAAGCGCGGAGCGCGAGGCCGCCGGCGGGCATTACGCGGCCGCCTACAAGCTTTTCGACCTTGGCTTCATCGCCGCCGAAACCGTGCCGGGGCGCGCCTACGCGCTCCGCCGCGAGGCCGAGTGCCAGTTCCGCAACGGCAACTATTACAAGGCGCAAAAGAGCTACAAAAAGCTGCTGGAGAACTACGCGCCCTTCATCCCGCTGGAAGGCGTGCTGGAGACGCAGCGCAGGCTGGCCGCGCTCCTCGCCTCCGGCGAAGCCTCGCCGCTGGGGTTCCGCAACAACGATCTCGCCGCCGAAGTGTATGAAACTCTCCTGGCCGTCGCCCCCGGCGGCAAAAACGCCCCCGCCGACATGCTCCGCCTCGCCGCCATCCAGACCGCCGGCGGCAAGACCGCCGAGGCCGTGGAGAGCTACCGCGAGCTGACGCGCCGCTTCCCGCGCTCCCCGGAGTGCGCCACCGCCCGTCTCGCCCTGGCCCGCCTCCTGCTCAAGCAGGGACGCCTCGGCGACGGCGACGGCCGCTACAACAACGCGGCGCGCAACGAAATGCTGCGCTTCCTCGCGGAATCCCCCGCCGCCGCCCAGGTGTCCGAGGCCCGGACCCTCCTCGCCCAGGCAAACAACAACCTCGCCATGCGCCTCGTCAACCTCGGCAAGTTCTACCTCCGCAAGTACAGCTACCGCCCCAACACCGCCCGCCGCTACTTCTACGACGCCGTCCGCCTCTATCCGGACACCGACGCGGCCAGACTGGCGCAGTCCTATCTCGACGCGCTTCCCGCCGGCGAAGGCGGAGTCCTGACCGGCACGGCCCAGGCGCCGCAGGTACCGGAGCCGCCTCCGGAAATCCTCAAGCCGCTCCAGATCGAGGAGCGCGAGAAGACCGAGAAATGGCTGCTTCCGCTGGAGATCAAGGACTACAGCGAGTACCTCGACAAGTCCCGCGCCGGCCGCGCACCGAAACCGGCTTCCGGAGCCGCCGGAAAATGACGGGGTCCCCGCCCCGTCCATCCATCGCGCGCCCCCGCGGTGTTCATGCCGGACTCCGGGTGGCCGATTCCGGCACCGCCAAACCGCTCGGCGGCGGGTTGCAAAGTTGAAACACACGTTTAGGGTAAGACCGGCTTTCTGCGCGCCGGAACACCCCGGGCGCGGGCTGATGGAAGCAAATCCCATGAACCGGAACAGCGAAAAGACACGCCGCCGCATCCTCCTGGCCGCCGCCGAAATCTTTGCGGAAAAAGGGTTCCGCACCGCCACCGTGCGCCAGATTTGCGCCAAGGCCGAGGCGAACATCGCCGCCATCAACTACCACTTCGACTCGAAGGAAAATCTCTACTACGAGACCTTCAAGTTCATCTTTCTGGAGGCCGCCGGCCTGGTCTCCGCGAAAAAGCCGGTCGCCGTGCGCAGCGAGGCAGACTGGCACCGGGCGCTCCACGACTGGGCCCGGGCGCTCCTCGACCAAGTCACCAGCCCCCAGAAAACGCGCGGATGGGAGACCAAACTCTACGCCCGCGAACGGCTCGACCCCTCCCGCGTCCTGCCCGTGCTCCTCGATGAATTTCTTCTGCCGATCAGCGACCGGCTCGAACAGCTTCTGCTGATGGGGCTGCCGAAGGATGTTTCCCCGCTCCTGCTCAAGAGCTGGGTCGTCTCCGTCATCGGCCACTGCACCATGTATGGCCAGCGGGAGAAACCGTGGGACGGCATGCTCTTCACCGCCGGCGTGTCCCGCGAGGAATGGCTCGAGTCCACGGCCCAGTTTGTCGTGGACGGCATCACCGCCCGGCTGAAGTTCCGCACCGGCGACATCCCCGCCGTCGCCCGCACCGCCGACTACCCGTTCAAGCGCACCTCACCCAAAGATTGACCTCCCATGATCTTCATGCCGCACACAAACGCCCTCCGTTCCACCCTCCGCCGGCTCGCCGCCGCAGCCCTCTTCACGGCGGGCCTGCTGGCCGCCGGCTGCATCGAATTCGAACAGATCATGGTCATCCGCGGCGACGGCGGCGGCGCCATCACCCTGCACTACACGGTGGACGAGCAGCTGCTGGCGGCGCAGGCCGACGCGCAGCGCGCCGTCGAGGCGGCGCAGACCGGCGCCAAGGTCACCTCGCCCCTCGAACAGCTCAACTGGATTTTCAACGAGGAAAAGGCCCGTGCCTGGTTTTCGGACGACGGCATCCGCGTCCAGCGCTACGTCACCGGCACGCGCAACGGCAAACGCTCGGTGACCGTGGACTGCACCGTTGAAAGCTTCCCCAAGGCGCTGGCCACCGGCAAGTTCGGCGCCCTCACGCTCGTCAAGACCGAAAACGGCCCGTTCCGCCTTCATGCCGACCTGCCGCAGGGCGCGCCGGTGACGGATCCGGCGCGCATCGAACGGCTGAAGGCGCTGACCAAGGGCATGAAGCTCCAGTTCATCGTCCAGGCCCCCGGCCGGATCCTGACCGCGCCGGGCGCGGAGACCGCGGGCCGCACCGTCCGCTGGACCTTCGACCCCGCCAAGGACGACTCCTGCCTCAAGAACCCGCCCGCCATTGACCTGACCTACGACGAGAAACCCTGAACCGTTCCGCGCTTCACGGCCGCCCCACCACCGCCACCGACGGATACCAGCCCAACCCCCATGTCCCACCCTCCCCAACCCGACCCCGATTCCATGCGGATTGCGCGCCACCTGGCGATGTGCGGCGTCGCCGCGCGCCGGAAGGCCGAGGAGCTGGTCGCGGCCGGACGCGTCGCAGTCAACGGCCAGACCGTCACCACACCGGCGTTCAAGCTGAATCCGGCGACGGACCAAGTGACGGTCGACGGCAAGCCCGTCGCGCCGCCGAAGAGCAAGACCGTCGTCGTGCTCAACAAGCCGGTCGGCTACACCTGCTCCGCAGCCGACGAACACGCCGAACGCCTGGTCGGCGAACTGCTGCCCCCCGCACTCGGCCGCCTCTTCACCGTCGGCCGGCTCGACCGTGACAGCGAAGGGCTTCTGATCTGCACCGACGACGGCGGCCTGGCCCAGCTCCTGGCCCACCCGCGGCACGAGGTCAGCAAGACCTACCGCGTCCGCGTCTCGCCCCACACCACGCAGGAAATCCTCCAGCGCATGTGCGCCGGCATCGAGGACGAGGGGGATCTGCTGCGCTGTTCGCAGGCCCGCGTCTGGAAGCGCGAGTCGCAGACCGACGTGCTGGAACTGATCCTCAAGGAAGGCAAGAAACGCGAGATCCGCCGCCTCTGCCGCCAGTGCGGGCTCCACATCCTGCGCCTCCAGCGTATCCGCTACGGCACCCTCGAACTCGGCGACCTGCAGGAGGGCGCCTGGCGCCACCTCACCCCCGCTGAGATCGACTCCCTCCGCGGCGCGGCGAAATGAACACCCCCCGGGGCATTCCTGCACCGCCGCGGGACGCCGGGGAGTTTCATTCCAGGTAATCGCGGCAGATGCGCCAGCCGAGATAGACGCCGAGCATGCTCCCGACACCGCTGCAGATGAATCCCGTCATGATGCCGGCCTTGGCTCCGAGCCACCCGCCGACATACCCCAGGATCATCATGCCGACAAACATGCAGAAACGGTTCATGTTTTCCGCCCTTGCCGCGGCAGGTGCGGCTCGCAATCTTCAACCGGCTCAAATACTTTGAAACAAAAGAGTTGAACATCCGGGAGCGGGGCTCAGGCAGCCGGCGCGCGGCCGACGGCGAAACGGGGCTTGCCGAAGCTGTCGGGAAGAAAGCCGATTTCGGTGAAACCGTGGCGGGAGAGGATGGCGCGTGCGGGGTCCGCATGCTCGCTGCTGAGTTCGCAGAAGAGCCAGCCGCCGGGCAGCAGCCGTTCACGGGCGCCCTCCACGATCCGGCGGAACACCGCCAGGCCGTCCTCGTCGGCGCGCAACGCCAGCTCGGGCTCGTGCCCCTTCACCTCATGCGGCAGGGCGTCGTACAGCGGCGGGGCGATGTACGGCGGATTAGCGGTGATGACGGCAAAACGGAGTCCGGCTGGCAACGGCGCGTAGAGATCGCCTTCAAAGAAGCGGACGCCGGGAATGCCGAGCGCGGTCTGGTTCTCCCGTGCGTAGCGCAGCGCATCGGGCGAGAGATCCACGGCGCAGACAACCGTTTCCTGTTGCGTGCTGCGCGTTGCGAGTTGGGCGGCGATGGCGAGCGCGACACAGCCGGAGCCGGTGCACAGGTCGAGAACGGTGGCAGAGGCAAACGTTTCGTGTTGCGTGTTGCGAGTTGCGAGTAGGCCGGGCGAAAGCGGGAACTTGGCAAGCGCTTCCAGCGCCAGTTCGACCAGTTTTTCCGTTTCCGGGCGCGGGATGAGCACGCCGGGGCCGACCTTGAAGGTCAGGCCGTAAAAATCCGTCTCGCCGAGGACGTACTGGAGCGGTTCCCCGGCGGCGCGGCGGGCGCCCCAGGCGTGGATGCGTTCCGCCTCGGTGGGTGCGAGCGTCCGGCCGGCCTGAAGCGCGAGCTGGGGACGCTTCAGCCCGAGCGCCGTCTCGCAGAGCCACTCCGCCTCCAGACGCGCATCCTCAATCCCCGCGGAGGCGAGGACGGCGGCGGTTTCCCGGATGGCGTCGCGAAGAAGCATGGGGAATATCCTGTTTGCGCATGCCGGGGGGATGCCGTTCTCGCATCCCCCCGAGCCCCTCTGGAGAGTAGCAAAGCCACGGGTTTCTTTTAATCGCAGAGTTGCGGAGTGAGCGGACGAACTAACGTCGTGATTGGGGCATGGCCAAAGCGTCCGCGCTCCTCCGCAACTCCGGGTTTAAAGCAAAACGCGCCTGTGGCACCCTCCGGGGGTTTCAGGGGGAGGGAGGACGCCTCCCCCTGCATGGCTCAACCGGCATCACGCCGGCTTCCTGCCGTACGAGGCCAGCGCGGTGATGGCGATGCCTCCGCGGGGGCGGAATACCCCTTCGACCTCGGCGTAGCGCGGCTTGCAGGCGGCGACGAAGGCGTCGAGGATGCGGTTCACCGCCTCCTCATGGAACGTGTTGACGTTGCGGTAGGCGAAGAGATGGAGCTTGAGCGATTTGGACTCGACGCACAGCTTGTCGGCGACGTAGCGGATGCGGATCGTGCCGAAGTCCGGCTGGCTGGTCACCGGACAGAGCGAGGTGAACTCCTCGCAGTCGAAGGTGATCCAGTAGTCGCGCTTCGCGAAGCGGTTCTCAAACGTCTCCAGCGGCGCCTGGTCCGGATGCTCCGGGTACGCCTTGTGGTTGCGGTTGAGCAGCGTCAGCGAGGCGTACGGCGCGGCGGTTTTGGCGGTTTTTTTAGGCATGATTACAAAAACTCCCGCGGGTCGGTGATGCGGCCGGTGACGGCGGAGGCGGCGACGGTGTACGGCGAGGCCAGGATCACCTGCGCGGACTTCGAGCCCATGCGGCCGATGAAGTTGCGGTTGGTGGTGCTGATGCAGACCTCGTTGCCGTTGGTGCGGCCGAAGGTGTCCTGCGGGCCGCCAAGGCACGCGGCGCACGAGGGCGGCGCGGGCGGGAGGCAGCCGGCCTCCGCAAAGATATGCGCCAGCGTTTTTCCGGCGATTTTCACCGTGTCGAACGCGGCGGCGACCTCGACCGTGGCGGGCACAAGGTAGGTCGGCACGGCGACCTTGCGGCCGTTGAGAATCTCGGCGGCGGCGGCGAAGTCGCTGATCTTGCCGCCGGTGCAGCTGCCGACGTAGGCGCGGTCAACCTTGCGGTCGGAGCAATCCTTGGTGGCCGCGTAGTTGTCCGGCGAATGTGCGAGCGCGACGCAGGGGACGAGCTCCTCCGCGCGGTAGGTCCTGGTGCTGAAGTAGTTGGCATCCGGATCGCTGTAGACGCATTCGTACTTTTTCCCGGAAACGTTGCGGCGGTTGACGTACTCGAGCGTGACGGCGTCGGGCGCGATGATGCCGTTCTTGGCGCCGCCCTCGATGGCCATGTTGCAGATGGTCATGCGCTCCTCCATGGAGAGCCCGGCGATGGCGCTGCCGGCGAATTCCATGGCGCGGTAGGTGCCGCCCTCGACGCCGATGTCGCCGATGACGCGCAGGATGACGTCCTTGCCCATGACGCCCTTGGGGAACTTGCCATCAAAGACGAACTTCATGCTGGCGGGGACCTTGACCAGGAGCTTGCCGGTGCCCATGACGAAGGCGGCGTCGGTGTTGCCGATGCCGGTGGAGAACTCGCCGAAAGCGCCGTAGGTGCAGGTGTGGGAGTCGGTGCCGAACACCACTTCGCCGGGGCGGCAGTGCCCCTTTTCGGGGAGCGTGACGTGGCAGACGCCGGAGTAACTGGAGGTGCCGGGGTCATAGAAATACGGCAGCTCCTGCTCCTTCGCGAAGGCACGGCAGGTGTCGATGTTCCGCAGGCACATCTCGTCCTTGGTGAAGATGTAGTGGTCGGGCGTGAAGACAATCTTGTTGCGGTCAAAGACCTTGGCGTTTTTCCCGAACTCGCGCTTTAAGATGCCGATGGTGCCGGGGCCGCAGACATCGTGCGTCATGAGGATGTCGGCCTGGACCCAGACGTTGTCGCCGGGGTGCACGCACTGCATACCGGAGGCGCGGGCGAGGATTTTTTCGGTGAGGGTCATGCCCATGGCGCTCTTGCTCCTAAAGGATTGCGCCCCGGAGGCCTATGGCGTCCGGGGGCGGCGGGAACTGGAATTTCCGGCACAGGGCGCGAATCAGGGAACGGCGGGCGCGGTGCTGTTGGGCACGGCGAGTTCCTTGACGGACAACTGCTGCGGCGTGATGTACTTGGTCATGTCCACCTGCGCGGCCTTGTCGGCCGGGATATCCGCGCCGCCAGCCGTCTTCTTTCCCTTGTTCATCGCCGAAATGACGAGGGCGAGGGCGACCAGGCCGAGGACGATGATGATGACGGCGATCATGGCGGGGCTGAATTTCTTCATGGGGTACTGCTCTTCCGTTGCTGTGGGACGCGGACGCGGCGCGGGGCCGGCCTTTGTACCCGGTGTTTTTTCTTTGCGATTGCTGGGGTCAGGCTTGACGGAACCGTCGGCGGCCGCGGGGGCGGCGCCGCCCTCGACGGCGATCCGGTATTCCTCCAGCAGCGGCGCGGCGTCCAGGCCGTATTCGCGGCAGAGCTGGCGGATGTAGGACTTGGTGTAGACGGGCTTGGGCAGGTCGGCCAGCACCTGGTTCTCGATGTTCTCGATGAACTCGCGCGGGATTTTGGTCTTCTGGCTGACCTGGGAGATGCTGTATTGCCGGGAATCACGCGATTCCCGCAGGATGCGGCCGACCGTGCGGAGGCGGTTCACCAGGTGCGGAGCGGCGCCGGTGCCGGCCGGCACCGGCGCGGACGGCTCTCCCTGGCGAAGGTCGGTGTCGGCGGGCGGCGCGGGGCGCAGCGAGGCCGTGCGGAACGGCGAGCTTTTCGGCGTCAGAGGAAAATGTTGCGCCGGCGCCTCGGCCTTCACGGGTTCAGGCCGAGCGGCGGGCTGGACGGACGGCGCGGGGGCGGCCGGCGGCGTCTGCCCGTCCCAGACAAGCTGCAGCCGTTCCTGCCGTGGGGATGGCTGCGGGAGGGCGTTGATTGTCGAATCTTCCGGCATAATTTCGGAAACTTTCCTGTAGGCGCCAAAAGAAGAAGTTGCCCGTAACATAGTTTTGCGTGGCCCGGTTGTAAACCTGTGCCGGGAATTCGCGCGGCAACGGACTGCCGGCACGCCCGAACCGGCCGCCCGCGGCCGTACCGGAGCCTATTTCTGGCAGGCGGGGCAGTAGAAGCTGGAGCGGCCGCCGAGGATGAGTTTCCGGACCGTGTGCGCGCCGCCGCAGCGCAGGCACGGCTCCCCGGCGCGTCCGTAAACCTTGAGCGCGACACTGAAATGCCCCTCCGAACCGTCCACACCCGAAAAACTCCGGATGGTGGAGCCGCCGCTGGCGATCGCCTCGCGCAGCACGGCGCGGCATTCCCGCACCAGCCGTACGGCCTCGGGGCGCGTGACGCGGGCCGCCGGGCGCTGCGGCCGGACGCCGGCGCGGAAGCACGCCTCGCTGGCATAGATGTTGCCGATGCCGGCGACAACCGCCTGATCCATCAGCAGGCATTTCACGGGGCAGCGCCTGGCGCACATTTTTCCCAAAAGAAAACCGGCGGTAAACCCGCCTTCAAGCGGTTCGACACCAAGATGATCCAGCTCAACGACACTGCCGTCGGCGCGAAGTCCGCGACATTCGACGCTGCCGAACTTGCGGGCGTCGAGCATGCGCCACTGGCGGCGGCCATCGAGCGTCCAAAAGACGCGGAGATGCTTCTCCATCGGCGTGTCCTCCCCGCAGACGCGGAAGGCGCCGGTCATGCCGAGGTGCAGGAGCAGCGCGCGGCGGGGAGCGGCGGACTTTTCGATTGGGGATTTTCGGTTTGCGGCTTTTTTGGCGGAGGGACTGTGTGCGGGGCCGAGTTCGACGATGATGTACTTGGCGCGGCGGCGGACGTCGAGGATGGTGCGCCCCGCGCAGAATTCGCGCAGCTGTTCCGTGTCCAGCGGGCCGCGCAGGCGCCCGGCGAGCGCGGCGACATCCAGGATGCGGCTGCCGGCAAGATGCGGTTTAAGCGCACGGCAGACGGTTTCGACTTCAGGAAGTTCGGGCATGGGTGGGAAGCCGTGTGGTCTGTGGACGGTGAGCGGTGCGCGGTGCGCAGGTCTCCGCTATTTCGGCGGCGGCGCGACCTTGTCCAGCATGGCGCGCCGAGTGCGCCAGACGCGGAAGAAAATCCACAGGAGGCAGGCGGCGGCAAGGCCGGCGCAGGCCCGGGCAAAAACGTCGCCGTGCTTCGCATACCAAGTGAGGGGTTGGTTGCGCCAGACGGGCACCTCCAGAACGGTCCAGGCCCGGATGAAGCGGTTGCCGTTGCGCTTGTCCAGAACCAGGCTTGTGATCCGGCCGTCGGGAAGAATCAGGCAGGTGTCGCTGTTGTTGCCGGCGCGGAGGAGCGGCCGGTTGTTCTCCGCGGCGCGGAAAACGGCGTGGAGGAGATGCTGGCGCGAGCCCGCGGACTCCGCATACCAGGAGTCGTTGGTGAGCGTGACCAGGATGTCGGCGCCGCGGCGGGTGAACTCGCGGGCGATGCCGGGAAAGGCGTCCTCGTAGCAGATCATGACGCCTCCGCGGACATTGTTGGGAAGGTTGAAGACGGTGAACTCCCGGCCGGGGGTGAGGCCGCGGCCCATGCCGATCAGCCGTTCGAGCCAGGGCAGTTGCTTGGCGAAGGGCGTGTATTCCCCGAACGGAACGCGGTGGGTCTTGTCGTAGGACTGCAGGCGCTTCCCGTTGCCGTCGAGAAGGATGGCGCTGTTGAATTCGAGCCAGTCGTCCGCGGCGTCGGGCCGGGGATCCCGCACCGCGGGGCGGCGGTCGATGGCGCCGGCCAGCAGCGGAATGTCCATGCGGCTGAAGACACGTTCCCGCATGGCGGCGTACGCGGGGTCATCGAAGGAGGCCGGAATCGCCGTCTCCGGCCAGACGATGAGGTTGGGTTTGCCGGCGGAGGCCACCTCCCGGGTCAGCACGGAATAGACACGGAGCGACTCGTCGTACTGTTCCTGCGTCCACATGCGGCACTGGGGGAGGCAACCCTGAATCGTGCCGGCGCGCAGGGTCATGTCCGGAAGCGTCGGCACTTTCTGCGTCACAATGAGGATGAACACGGGGAGCACGAGCAGCATCGCCACCGCCATCGGCCAGGAAAGCAGGCCCGCGGAGCGCCCGGGCTGCACCACGAAGAGCCGTCCGAAGCGCGCCCAGGAAATGGCCAGCGCGATGTTGACCGCGACGACGAGGAAGCTGATGCCGTACACCCCCGTGATGGTGGTCAGCAGCAGGAGGCTCCGCAGGGACCACTGGCTGACGCCGAGCTGGTTCCAAGGAAAGCCGGTGAAGAACCAGGAACGCACCCACTCTAGCGCCACCCAGGCCGCGGCGGCCGCCAGCATCCACAGGCACTGCCGGAACCCTGAAAGATCCCACGGATGCCGGGTATTGGGCGCCATGGCCGGGTCGTCCCCCGGCATCCGCCGCATCAGCGATGAGACCAGCAGATACCAGGCCATGGGGAAAAATGCGCAGATCAGCCCCAGCAGCACGCCGGCGCAGAACCCGATGGTGTTCAGCCACCAGAGGCTGATGATGAAATGGACGGCGCCGAACAGGTAGCCGACCCAGATCCGCCGCCCGAGCGTCATCGGCACCGGCGCCAGCAGCAGCGGCACCAGCGCGACCCAGGCCAGCATGCCGAGTTCGAGCGGCGGGAACGCCAGCGCCAGGAGCGCGCCGGAAAACGCCGCCAGACCGCTCTGCAGCCAGAAGACGCCGCCGCCGATACGGTTGCAGAGGTTCTGCCGGGGTTGCGCGGGAATTACGGGGATGTCGTACATGATGGGGAATGTTCCTGTTCATCCGCGTCCAGGACGCGGGAGCGAAAAACCGCACAAAACATAGCGCGGAACCTGCGGATTGGAAGCCTGCCGGGGAGGAAAACGCGGCGTTACTTTGGGTGCCCCATACGATGGGAGCGTGGGCGTCCCGCCCGCTTTCGGCGGACATCCTGTCCGACGCACACGGAATTTCCGGGCGGGACGCCCGGTCAAGGCGGGCGGGACGCCCACGCTCCCGTCCCGCGGCCGCCTGAAGGCGGAACGGCAAATGAACCGCGCCAACTTATGTTGCGCCCATTTTGTGAAATTTTGTGGTTGAAAAATCTCCTCCGCGCCTCCGCGCCTGCGGGAAACGCATGGCGGTTGTGCGCTCTGGGCGGAACGCCCGCCCGCCCGGCCTACTGCGTCATGACATGGCTGAAGATGTTGACGCCGAGGGCGAGCGCGTCCTGGGAGGCGACGCCGCGGCAGTAGGGGCATTCGGCAAGTTCCCAGCCGCAGGCCAGGCCGTCGGGCGAATAGATGACGGCGAGGTGCCCGTTGAGCGACAGGCCGAGGAGGCGCGGCGGCACTTTCCCCGCCGCCTTGAGCTTGGCGGCGAGCGCGGGGCGCGGCTGGACGGCGGCGAGCGCGTTGGGGTACTGGAAGATCATGTGCCCCGCGGGGATCGGCGCGAGCGCGGCGTCGGGGAAGGCGGCGGCGATCTCGCGGCGGAGCGCGGCGTCGAACCCCTCGCGTCCGCAGCAGGCCTCGGCCAGGAGGGTGCCGCCGCGGCGGAGGTACTCGCGGAGGCCGTCGCGCTCAGCGGGCGTGAGGACGAACACCTCGTGGCCGGTCATGTAGAGCAGCGGGATTTCGGAGAGCTTTTTCGAGGTGAACGCCGCCTCCTCCTGCGCGAAGCGGACGGGGATCTTGGTCTGTTCGTGGAACACGTTGAGCAGCATGGAGATCCCGGCCTCGCGGGTGCGCCAAGGCCCGGCGTACTTCACCTGGGCGACGGTGAGCCGGCCGTGCTTCTCCGGTGTGGCGTCGGCAAAGCGCAGTGCGCGGCTGAGCGGCATGGCGGTGGCGTGCTCGGCGGTGATGTAGGCCATGAGGTTGGCGCCGAGGGCGCGGGCGCTGTCGGCGGTGTAGCCGAGGCAGCGGTGCTCCGCGGAGTCCGCCAGCCCGTCCCAGCCGCAGCTCACATCCCAGCGGAAGAGGAAGACGGCGGTGCGGCAGCCGACGTCGATGCCGATGACGCCGGGGTCGTCGGCCTGCGCGCCGGCCTTCAGCGCCCACGGCCGGAACTGGACCTCCCGGATGCCGGCATAGGAATGGAAGAACGGATGGTCCGGCGGCAGGCGGTACGGCGGGCGTTCGGGGACCAGCGTCTGCATCTCGGCCAGCGCGGACTCAACAAAGGCGCGGCGGCCGCAGCAGGCGTCGAACACCAGCGTCCCGCCCTGGAGCAGGTAGCGCCGGAGCTGGTCGCGGACCTCGGGCGGGAAGCTGAAGGCGTCATGCCCGGTGCGGTAGAGGACGGGGATCTCGCGGGCGTTCTCCGGAATCCTGTTCTGCGGGAGGTTGATGGAGGTGAAGTGGGTCTTGAGGTTCTCCGCCATCCAGCGCAGCAGGTTCTCGGTATCGCCGGGGTTGGTCGCCCAGTCGGCGGCGCGGCGGGTGGAGATCTTGGCGATGAGCACGGGCGGCCGCGGCGGGTTCTTCTTTTCGGTGCGGCGCAGCGGCACGGCGGGAAGCGGCAGCGGCGGCATCCCCTCCGCGCCGGAAAACTGGGCGGGCTTCGACGGCTGCGGCTTCGGCACGCAGGAGAAGTCGTCCTCCTTCTTCGCCACGTCGCTGTCCAGCCCCAGCCCGCGCAGGATCGCCGGATCGGCGCCGGGCCGCGCGGCCGCCCCGGACTCCGCGGCACGCAGGAACAACCCGCCGGCAACCACAAGAACCAGACAGGCCACGGTCAATTTCGTTTTCATCAGCAGAACCTCCTCAAAGAAGCAACACCGGTGCTATCTGGGGCAAGAAATCAACGGGTTTTCATTGCTCAAAAAATCGTCGATGTGATTACTAATGATTCACAACATCTTGCAGCCAAACCGACACTATGCACCCGTCCCTAATTTTTTGAACTCCCGTTGTAGGGTTACGATAGATTGTTTTCCCCGATGCCGTTGTTTCAACAATCGGGTTTTCGCCTGCAATTTGTTTAATCGTATCGCGGGCGGAAACAGCTTGCCAATTCTCGCCATACTGAGCGGCACGGGCGGCTCCGGCTGAGTTACCTGGGGCAACATGAAATTAGGAAATTAGGGACGGGTGCATTATACCCGTTCAATTCCAACCGCTTGTGATCTTGTTAAAAAATCACTTGGCACAACGCACCCGTCCCAAGGTTTTCCGCCACAAAGAAACGACTATTGGAATACTAATGATTCACAACATCTTGCAGCCAAACCGACACTATGCACCCGTCCCTAATTTTTTGGAAAGTTGCTGATTTAAGTCTTTGTATGCATCCATGTCAGCTTTAGTCATACCTATTTTCTTGTCACCTTTGGCCATTTCTACAAGAGCCTGTTTTTCTTTGCTAAAGACAGAGCTTGGTTTACCTGGGGCAACAGATTACGCGTCGTTTGTCTTAACCCAGTCACGGAACACCTTTAGAATTTCAACGAGATTGCCTATTCCCCCGCCCCCTCTAAACACCTTGTCCTCAACTCGGCAAAGGAGCCAATCACTAGCGGAGCGCTGGATGCTAACCTCTTGGAGTGACATGTCCTCAAGCACGGTATCTTCCAGCGCGATTTCAACTGACCATCCAGGGTTATCCAGCGTCTGAATTTTGATTTGATATGTATGCTCCCAATCGCCATTGCAACATTCACTGAAGTAACATTGAAGCCATTCTAAATCATTCATATCAGGACACTCCGCTTGGAATTTCTTCTGGAAGAGCTGGCCGAACGCCTCCGGGTATATCTTTGCCATGGACATGGGGTGTAGGCACGTCCTGTCCCGTAAGACTACTTTTGTGTGCTCCTCCCTGAATATCTACGCGTGTTGCTGAATCGAATCCCGTTGGGTTACGGGGGTTGACCTCATAGGTCTCGTAGCCCTTAATATTCCCCGGTTCGCCTTTGATCACTGTATGATCCCCGGTAGCCGTAGAATCTGGAATCATCTTGTTTTTTGCTCGTCCAACTTTACCTGGGGCAACAAGCGCGGGCTCGGCACATGAGCCGTTGTCGTCGTAGGTAAGGTTGGCGGCGGTGGAGCGGGCGGATTCCGCATGGGTAGTGTGCGGGGAATCGCAGCCATTGCCGCAGTCATCATAGGTGCGGAGGTGCGCGGCCGGAGGCCGGGGTTCGGGGCGGCTGACGGCGCCACCGTAAACGGGGCAGGCCGAATCCCCGGGCCGTTCCGCGGACGCGGACAGGCCGGGCCAGCCGAAGGCCGGCAGCAGGAGCAGCGCCGCCAGGAACCGCAAAGGGTTGTTCCGTCCGGGACTCACGCCCATCGCCCCCTTTTCCGGGTTTGCCAAGCGGGGGGCGCGCACTTCCGCCGCCGGGCCGTCCGCCTATTTTGCGTATTCGGTGACGCGGGTTTCGCGGATGACGGTGACCTTGATTTGGCCGGGGTAGCGCATCTCCTTCTCGACCTGGCCGGCGATGTCGCGGGCCAGGATGAGGGCCTTGTCCTCGTTGACCTTTTCGGGGTGTATGATGACGCGGAGTTCGCGTCCGGCCTGGATGGCGTAGCAGATCTCGACGCCGGGGAACGCCTTGCCGATGGCCTCCATCTGCTCCAGGCGCTTGATGTACAGTTCGGTGGTTTCGGCGCGGGCGCCGGGGCGGCTGGCGCTGAGTTTGTCGCAGACCTTGAGCAGCGTGCCGTAGGGGGTGCTGCACTCCATTTCCTCGTGGTGGCAGCCGACGGCGCGGGTGACCTCGTCGTCCTCGCCGTTGCGCTTGAGCAGGTCGACGCCGATGA
Source organism: uncultured Lentisphaerota bacterium (assembly GCA_903921725.1). Lineage (GTDB taxonomy): Bacteria > Verrucomicrobiota > Lentisphaeria > Oligosphaerales > CAITYL01 > CAIXRA01. Next base: position 52,680 of record CAIXRA010000011.1, on the reverse strand, counting down.
GGGCGTGGGTTCCCTCGACCTCATGGTCCACGGCCTTGCCGATGTCGTGGAGGAGGCCGGCGCGGCGGGCCTTGCGCTCGTCCAGGCCGATCTGCGAGGCGATGGCGCCCATGAGGTAGGCGACCTCGATCGAGTGGTTGAGCACGTTTTGCGAGTAGCTGTAGCGGTACTTGAGGCGGCCGATGAGCCGGACAATGTTCTGCTTGACGCCGGTGACGTTGAGCTTCTCCACGGTTTCCTGGCCGATTTTGAGGATGTCGTTCTCGACCTCCTTGGTGACCTTCTCGACCATCTCCTCGATGCGGGTCGGGTGGATGCGGCCGTCGGTGATGAGGCGCTCCATGGTGAGGCGGGCGATCTCGCGGCGGACGGGGTCGAAGCAGGAGATGACGACGGCCTCGGGGGTGTCGTCGATCAGCACGCTGGCGCCGGTGGCGGCCTCGATGGCGCGGATGTTGCGGCCTTCGCGGCCGATGATGCGCCCCTTCATCTCGTCGTTGGGCAGCGGGATGGTGGAGGTGGTGCGCTCGTAGGTGCAGTCGCCGGCATAGCGCTCCATGGCGGTGAGCATGACTTCCTTGGCCTGGCGCTCGAGTTCTTGGCGGTCCTCCTCCTGGGCGCGGCGGATCATGTTGGCGCGTTCGGTCTCCAGTTCGGAGGCGAGGCGGTTCATGATCTGCTCGGCGGCCTGTTCGCGGGAGAGGCCGGCGACGCGCTCGAGTTCCTTGACCTGCTGGGCGCGGACCTGGCCGATTTTATCGTTTTCGGCGCGGAGCAGCTCCTCGTCGCGGCGCAGTTTCTGGTCGCGGCGATCCAGGTCGGCGGAGCGCGCGTCGATGGAGTCGACCTTGCGCTCGAGGGTGCCCTCGCGGGCGGAGATGCGGTCTTCGAGTTTCAGGAGTTCCTGGCGGCGCTCGCGGGTGTCGCGCTCAAACTCGTCCTTGGCCTTGATCATCTCCTCCTTGGCGGTGATCTTGGCTTCCTTGGTCATGGCTTCGGCGTCGCGCCGGGCCTTTTCCTGGAGTTCGGCGGCGCCGCGGACGGCGCTTCGGTCGAACAGGGCCTTGAGGAGGTATCCCACGAGGAAGCAGGCGATTCCGGCAATCAGGGCGAGCACGACCTGCTCGGCCTCGAACTTTTCAAAGAATGCAATGGCAAACATAGCACAGTCCTTTTTTGGCTTTGTCAGGACTGCGGGGGAAGGAGGTGTGTTCAGGCTTGCCGGGGGCGGATGATCTCCGCCTCCGTCACAATCAGGTCCATGCGGATGTCATCGGGACCGGCGGGAAGTTCCGGCAGGATCTGCCAAGAGAATGCCACGCCTATTTTCAACCCGCGGACTTCGCGCAGGAGACGATCGTAATACCCCCGGCCGCGGCCAAGCCGTCCACCGGTACGGTCGAATCCAAGCCCCGGAACCAGCCACACCAGATTCCCGCCGGCCGCCGTTTCCGGATCCACCGCCGCCAATTCTGGCCGCGGTTCCCGGATGCCGAACTTGCCGGCGATCGTGTCCCGTTCCCAATCCCGAACCGGCGCCAGCACATAATCGCCGCGCAAACTGTCGAAACGGGGGAGCAGGACACGCTTTCCGCACTTCTGACGGTTCTCAATCCATGAATCCAAACTGACTTCACCGGGGGTTGCGGCATAAACCGCCACCCACACCGCGCCGGCCACTTCGCGGATTTCCAAAAGACGGCCGCAAATCCGGATACTCCGGAGTTCCTGATCGGCAGGGGGCTGCGCCATGCGCCTTGCATTTAGATCGGCGCGCAACCGTGACTTGGCTTTCACCAGCGAATCGTCCACCGCGAAATCCTCGTCGCCACCGGGCGCAACAGCCGCCCGGATCGGCCGCAAAAACGGCCCGAAAATGTCCAGCCCCCATCATGCACCTATTATCAAGAAAGGTTAGTATAGTGAAAGTTCCGCAAAAGGAAAGCCCACGCGCATGCCTTTTGATGGGCCTGTCGTTGGAGGAGGGGGACGCCCCGCCGGGGCAATGGATGGCAGTCCAGGGCAACGCCCTGGGTAAAATGGCACCCTTCTTTACGCCCCACCGGGGCAGCGGATCGTGTTGTTGTGTGTACAGCACACCAGTCCGACATGTCCCAGTCATTGCCCCTTCAGGGCGCAGCCATGATGATGTGACAATAACCCAGGGCGTTGCCCTGGGCTGCCATCCATTGCCCCTTTGGGGCGACGCCCAGCCAGCCTTATCCCCGAATCACTGACTGGTTGCCTCTTGTGCATGCGCCGGGTTCCGGCCAGGAAACGGGCGGAGGCCGCCGGTCATCCGCCGCCGTTTGACAAACCGGTGGTCGGACGGTTATGATACCCCTGTCTGAGTGGGATGCGGGAAACCGATTGAGGAGGCCGTCTGTGTTCACGTTCCTCCAGAACCAGAACGACTTCATCTGCTTCGCCGGCGGATTCGCCTTTTTTGTCGCGGCCGTATTCGCCCTTTACGCGCGCTTCACCCGCCACCCATCGGATCCGTGGTCCTGGCTGGCCGCCGCCGGCATCGTCCTGTGCGCCGGGGAGTGGATTCGCATGCCGGCATGCGCCATGGCCCTTCCGAAAACGCAGGCGGCGCTGCAGCTGGCGCTTCTGCTCATCGCCTTTACCTGCGTCATGATTTTCGCAGCCGCCTCGGTTCCGCCGCGGCTGCGCCGCCGGTTTCCGCCTTGGGCGCCCTGGCTTCTCCTAGTTCCGCCGCTCGCCGCCGCGGCGCGCTCCCTCCCGGCGGCCCTTCCCATCGCCGAGCTTTTCACGGGCACCGCGGCCATGGCTCTGGCCGCGCTTGCCGCCAGCCGCATCCCGGCGGCGGGTCGGGGACGCGGCGAGCGGCCCGCCGGAGCGGTGGCCGCCGCGGGCTTCTGGGGTTTGGCCGCCGCGACCGGCCTGCGGGGCGCGGCCGGACTGGCGTCCATCTGGACCCCCTCTGCCGGAGTGCCGGCGGCGCGGGCGGAACTGCTGCTCCAATCCGCCGTTTTCATCGCGGCGGGATTGAGCGCCACGGGGTTATGGATGCTGGTGCGTCGGATTCCCCGGCATTCCGCCGGACACACCGCGCCGTTCCATCCGCCGCACCGCTTCAGCGTCCGCGGCCGCTTCTGGATGGCCGGGCTGGTCGGCATCCTTGTGGCCGGCTGGCTGGTGACCGACGCGATGGGGCGAAAACAGGAGAACCGTAAACGCGAGGCGCTTCTGGAACAGGGCGCGACGGCGGCGGCCATGATCGACCCGGCGCTGGTGGAGAGCCTTTCCGGCAGCGCGGAGGACTTGAAGAACCCGGCGTACGACATGCTGAAGGCGCGCCTAGTCGCCACCCACAAGCTGGTCCCCAAGACCCGGTTTGTGTACCTCGTCGCCCGGCGGCCGGATGCGGCGGGAGGTTTGGACCGGCTGGTCATCCTGGCCGACTCCGAACCACCGGAATCGCCGGATTATTCTCCTCCGGGCGATGACTTTCAGGAAGCCCGCGAGGAGGCTTTCCGCGCGCTCATCACCGGTGCCTCCCCGACGATGAAGGGGCCGTACACCGACCGTTGGGGGAGCTGGGTCACCCCGTTCTGCCCCATCCGGGACCCGGTTTCCGGAAAGACCATCGCCTGCCTGTCCATTGACATCCCCTCCAAGGACTGGCAGCGAGACCTGCAGCTCTACAGGCTCGTCGGAATCTGCGTCACCTTCGGCGTCTGCCTTTCCATCCTCGCCGCCTTCCTCATCCTCCAGGACTACCGCGAAAGCGCGCATCTGCTGGAAGTGGAGGAGCGCAAATTCGAGGCCATCTTCCAGAGCATCAACGATGCCATTGTCATCCACGACCTCGCCACGGGGGACATCCTGGCGGCCAACCAGCGGGCGGGGGCGATGCTCGGCTACAAGCCGGAGGAGCTGGCGCACCCCGTATCCCCCTTCGCCGCGCATGAACCGCCCTATGACGGGGAGCACGCGGACGCCTGGATCCGCCAGGCGGTGGCCGGGGAACCGCAGCTCTTCGAATGGCTGACGCGCAACCGCAGCGGGCAGCCCTTCTGGGTCGAGGTCAACCTGCGCAGGATTTCCATCGGGAACAAGGAACGGCTGCTGGCGGTGATCCGCAACATCGACATCCGGAAGCGGGCGCAGGAGGATCTCCGCCGCTCGCGCGACGAGCTGGAAAAGCATGTCCGCGAACGCACCGCGGAACTGGCCATGGCCAACGCCGATCTCAAGGCCGATGTCAGCACCCGGATGAAAATTGAAAAGGAGCTGAGAGAGAGCGAGGCGCGTTTCCGGGCCGTGACGGAGAACATCCACTCCGGCATCCTCATCTTCCAGGATCTGCGGCTGATGTACGCCAACCCCGGAGCGGAGCGCATCACCGGCTTCAGCCGCGCTGAACTCAGGCAGTCCAATTTCTGGACCGCCGTGCATCCCGATTTCCGCGAGGAGCTGCGCTCCCGTTGCGCGGCCCGGCAGCGCGGCGAAGGCGGGCCGTTCCAGCAGGCGGTGAAAATCACCCACAAAGACGGGACGGACGGTTGGATCTTTGCCAGCGCCGGCGCCATTTCCTACGGGGGGCGAACCGCCGTGATGCTGGCTTTCTTCGATGTCACCGAGCAGCACAGGCTCGACGAGGAACGCAACTCCATGGCGGAGCGCTCCATGCATGTGCGCAAGCTGGAAAGCCTGGGCGCCATGGCCGGCGGGATCGCCCATGACTTCAACAACCTCCTCGCCACGATTCTCGGCAACACCGACCTGCTCTTGGCGGAACATGCCGCGGAGGAGGCGACCCGACACCGCCTGGAGGAAATCCTCGCCGCCGGCCAGCGCGCCGCCGCCATCTCCGACAAGATGCTTGCCTTCGCCGGACGCCGCAGCCTCCTCGTCCGAGAAACCGTGGAGATTGGCCGCTTCCTGCGGGGCCTGATGCCGTTCCTCGCCAACTTCGCCTCGCATCAGATTGACATCGCCTCCGACATTCCGGACGGCCTCCCTCCCATCAAGGCCGACGTGAACATGATCCGGCAGATGATTGTGAGCCTGATCACCAACGCCGCCGAAGCCATCGGCGAGAAAAACGGTCGGATCACCCTCGCCGCCTGCGTGCGCAACTTCAACCGCGAAGAGCTTGACGCAACCAACCTGGGAGAAGCCCTCCCCCCCGGCCGGTTCGTCGCCGTCCAAGTCGGGGACACCGGCCCCGGAATGGACGCTGTGACGAAGGAGAGGCTGTTCGACCCGTTCTTCACCACCAAATTCATCGGCCGCGGCATGGGCATGCCGGCCGTCTTGGGCATGATGCGCAGCCACGGCGGCGCCATCGGCATCGACAGCTCGCCGGGAGCCGGCAGCCGCATCAGCCTGCTGTTCCCCTGCACCGTTGAAACACCGGAAGAAAAGGTACCGGATGCCGGCGTCCACAATGCCCCGCCGGCCACGGCGGCGGTCGGAAAACGCCCGGAGGAGGCGGGCCGCTTCATTCTGGTCGTGGACGACGAGCAGTCGCTCCTCCGCGTGGTGGAAGCCGTGCTCCGCAAGTCGGGTTTCGACGTGCGGACCGCCCTGGACGGCGCGCTGGCGCTGGAGATTTTCCGCCGGGAGCCGCAGCAGGTGGCGGCCGTCATCCTCGACCTGTCCATGCCGGGAATGCCGGGGCGGCAGGTCCTGACGGAGCTTCACAAGATCAGCCCCGCCGTGCCCGTCATCCTCACCAGCGGCTACAGCGAACAGGAGGCTACCAGCGGGGTCACGGCCGGGGAGCTGGCCGGTTTTTTGAAGAAACCCTACCGCCTGGACACGCTGGCGGACAAGCTCCGCGCCGTACTCGGCACCGCCGCGCGCCCCACCTCCGCATCCAGCACCGCCGCTGCTTGAACTTTTCCGTATGTCCGTTAGCTTACCGGCTTGATTTAGAACAGGCAGATTGCGGGCGCAGTCCACCGACATCGGAACGACATGAAACACTCGCTGATTGGGGAGCATCACTCCCGCACAACGGAACCTCTCGCTCCCCGCACCTTCCTCCTGGGTTGCCTCCTCCTCGCCTTGTGCGCGGCGGGAACCGCCCTGCCCCTCCTCCACGCCCCTGTAATGTGGCACGACAGGGCCGTCCTCCAGCGCGCCTCCGGCCAGGCCCCGAACGATCCTTGGATCACCGTTGACTGGATGCCGGCGTTCCGGCAGACGAACAGCCTGTTTCCGAGCCTGGACCGCTGGCGGGCCGACTCCACGGAAACCACGGCGGACGGCGGCGGACGGACGGAGGCCCGCTCCTTTGAGCGGGGCGCGCGGACGCTCCATACTTGGATTGTCGCCCAGGGCGGTAGCGCGGCCGTCGTGGCGCGCCTCTTGGCCCTGGCCTTCCATTTCTGCAGCGCCGTGCTGGTCTGGATGCTAGCGAGGCGGCTCCGCATCGGAAACGGCTTCTCCGCGGGGATTCTGTTCGCCATCCACCCCGTGGCGCTCGGCAGTCTGTTCTGGATCCACCGGCTCGACGCGACGGCCGGACTCACCTTCTGCCTCCTCGCCTGCTGGCTGCACCTCGTCCGCCAAAAACGCTCGGACCGCCGGTGGTGGCAGTACCCCCTCGTGCTGGCCGCGGCCGCAGCGGCCATGCTCCTGACGCCGTACGCCATCGTCCTCCCGCTGCTCATGGCGTTGCATGCGCTTTGGTGGCAGGCCGAACTGGCCCGTAAAAGGGCCGAGACACCCGTAACGCACAGGCGGCGGACCGGCGGGGCCCCTGCGCCCTATGCATCAGATTTGGAGGAGGGGGACGGGGAAGAGAGCCAGTCCGTCCGCATGTCGGATGAAATGGAGCATGAGGATTGGAAGAAAATTCATCCCCGCCTCCGGTTCTGGTACCATTTCCGCGGACGCGTTGAGCGGATCCTCTTCCGCATCGGGATTGGCTGGCCCTCCATCCTCGACAATCCGCTCCTCGGCGGCGCGGCGGCCATCCTGCCGGTCGTGCTGATGGGATTCTTTTTCTCCATGCCGCTGATCCGTGACGCCTACGAAGCGGCGGCTCACACGCCGGAGTTTGCCCGGATTTCACCGGCCATCCCCGGCGTTTCCGCCTGGGTGACCGCCTGGGGAGGCGCCTGGTTCCATTCCCTGATCCCCGCCGGACTCTCACCGCTGAACATCCCCTTTTCCCTGGCGCCGGCGAGCCACATGGCCGGCTGGCTCCTCCTGCCGATCATCCTCTGCATGGGCGTTTTGGCCGTGGTGTTCCGCGGGGAGCGCTGGGCACACTATCTTTTCCTTTTCATGGCCACCTCGCTGATTGTCATCTTTCCCGCAGTCACCCTTCCCCGGCCGCTCTCCCTGCCCGCCATCGTGAACGCGGAACAGATCCAGTACTGGCTTCTGCCGATTCCCTGCCTGCTGGTTGCTGCTCTGCTGGGAAAAGGGGGGAAGTGGTGGAGCCGTGCGAGCCTCCTACTCTGCTGCGCGGCAATGGCCTTTTTCAACGCGGGGCGCGGCAAAACGTTCCGCGATGAAGGGGCGCTCCTGCCCTCCCTCCACCGCCAGTTCAAGGCGACCCCGCTGGGGCAGACGGAAGACGGGTTGCGTCTCGCCGCCGGGGGAAAGCTCGACGAGGCGTGCGCCCAGTACCGGAGTGTCCTGGAACACTGGCCGGCCTACGCCCCCGCACTGGACGCCTGGGGACAGGCCGTCTACCAGCGCCAGGCCTATTACCTGGCCGTTGAAAAGTTCGAGAACGCCGTCCGCCTCGACCCCGAAAATCCCAACCACCGCCTGCGCCTCGCGGAAGCCTGCCTCCGCTGGGGAATGACCGAACGGGCCATGGCGGAATACGCCCGGCTCCGGAAAGATTTCCCGGCCAGCCCCATTCCGCCGTTCCGGATTACCCTGGCCTACCTCGAACAGCGGATGCACAGGGAGGCGCTCGGCGAAATCAGCGAAGCCATCCGCCTCGACCCCGGAAACCCCGCATACCTCGCCATCCACGGCCTGCTCACCTTCGCCTGTCAGGATTCGACCGCCGCCGCCGCAAGCTTCCTCGCCGCACTCCGGCTGGACCCAACGCATGCAATGGCACGGATCGGCCTTGCCTGGTGCATCCTCGACGACTGGCGTTCCGACGCCGAGACACAGAGACTCCTGGCCCCCATGCTCCGCCGCGGCCAGAACCCCGGCAGCCCCATCCGGCTTCTGGAAGTCCTGGCCGCCGCCAATTCCGGAAACGCCGCCAAAACGCGCGAACTGGCGCTGGCGCTGGCCAGCACCACCCGGAACGACATCTTCATCCAGACCGCGCTGGCGCGCATCCTCCTGCTGCACCCCGACAAGGCCGTGCGGTCGCCGCAGACCGCGCTGGAGATTCTTAGCCGCATCCAGGACTCATCCGCCTTCCAATGCACAATCCGCGCCAAGCAGGCACTTGCCCTCGCCTGCAGCGCCACGGGCAATTACGCAGCCGCCAAAGAAAACTTCCAGGACGCCATCAAGCTCGCCGAAACCCGGAACCTTCCCGACCTGGCCGAAATGCTTCGGAACGGGGAAACCCTCATGGACCGGCGGCAGCCCTGCTGCGACTTGGGCGGCGACCAGATTTTTGACCGGCTGGAACTCATGTCCCGCCTTCTCCGGCAGTCGGAGGAGGAGCGGAAGGATCCATGACTGGCCGGCCGGAAACAAGAACGGCTGCGAAGGAGCGGCGCTTCCAGGAAGTGGCCGGACGGCTCCGGGCGCTCGTCGGGCGTGAACGTGATGAAATCGCCGTCATGGCCACCATCGCCTGCGAACTGGCCCGCAGCCTCGACGGCTTCCACTGGGTCGGCTTCTACCGCGTCACGGAACCCGGCCTGCTCAAGATCGGCCCCTATCAGGGCGCGCACGGCTGTCTGAGCATTCCCTTCAGCCGCGGCGTCTGCGGCCGCTGCGCCACCACGCGGCAGACGCAGATTGTGGCCGATGTCACCCTGATTCCGTGGCACATCGCCTGCTCCTCCACCACGCGCTCCGAGATTGTCGTTCCCGCGTTCGACGACGCCGGCAATCTGCGCGCCGTACTCGATGTGGATTCAGGCCTACCAGCCCATTTCGATGCCGCCGACCAGCGCTTCCTGGAAGAAATCTGCGCGCTCCTGCGCCCCTGCTGGGGCGCGCCGCCGCCGGCCGGCGCCTGATCTCCGCGGAAACGCCCCCGTCAGCAGGTGGAAACGGCGAGAAAGCCGCACAGGGCGAGAAGGAAGGGAAGCAGCCACCCGTCGCCGGGCGCACGAAGGCAGTATACGCCGGCCAGAGCCAAAAGGAGAAAGGCCGCCAGGTCGACCGCTGGCGATTGCACGGACGGAAAAAACAGGTGCGCGGGGAAAAGCACGAAAAGCAGCAGGCATGCCAGCGGCCACGCCATGCCGGAACCGGCACTCCCGCGATGGTGCTGCATCGCCACGGACCGTCCCGCCCTCCCCTTGCCACGCAAAAACGGCGGAGCCGGCGGCCCCGCTCCCGGTCAGTTCCCCTTGATCTTCCGCTCGAGCACGGAAACCGTCTGGCGCAGGGCCGGATCCTTCTCCATGTCGCCCGCGACGGTCTTCGCCGCGTGGAGGACGGTGGCGTGGTTCCGGGCAAACGCCTCGCCGATTTCCGGGGAGGAACATTCCGTGAGCCTGCGGCAGAGATACATGGCAACCTGGCGCGGGAAGGCGATGCTGGCCTGGCGGCTCTTGCCGCTCATGTCGGCCAGGCGCACGTCGTAATGCTCCGCCACCAGCTTCTGGATGCGGTCCATGGAGACGGCGGACAGGTCGCCTTCCTTCTCAAACGCCTGCAGCAGAATCTTCTCCGCAACCTCGCAGGTGATTTCCTGCCGGGTGACGGACGCATAAGAGACGAGGCGGACCAGAGCCCCCTCCAAGCTGCGGATGTTGGACTTGATACGACTGGCGACCAGCGCCAGCGTCCGGTCGTCCAGCTTCACGGCGTTGTCCGCCTGCTTGCGGCGGAGGATGGCCAGGCGCGTCTCAAAATCCGGTGCCTGGACCTCGGCGATCAAGCCGCATTCAAACCGGGAGACCAGGCGCTTCTCAAGCCCGTTGATTTCGTGCGGGGGACGGTCGGACGCCAGAACGATCTGCTTGTGCGAATTATACAGGGCGTTGAAGGTGTGGAAAAACTCTTCCTGAAAGCGCTCCTTGCCGGTGAAGAACTGGACGTCATCGATCAGCAGCAGGTCCGCGTTCCGGAAATTCTGGCGGAATCTGGGCAGGGAGTTGGTGCTGACCGCCTCCACGTACAAGTTGGCAAATTCCTCGCTGGAAAGGCATTCGATCCGGGCGCGTTTCTTGCGCTTGAGCAGGTCCTGTGCAACGGCCTGCAGCAGGTGGCTCTTGCCGAGCCCCGTCCCGCCGTAGATGAACAGCGGGTTGTAGGCCTGCCCCGGCGCCTGGGCCACGGCGCCGGCCGCCGCATGCGCGAACTTGTTGTTCTCACCAACCACGAACGTCTCGAACGAATAGCGCGGATTGTAGCGGGCGGAGGGAACCGGCTGCTCATCCCTCGTCGCCGCATCGGTGGTGTGCCGGGACTTGGGGGAGGCGGCGCGGAACTCGGGAAACCGGGGTTCGTGCCCGCTCTCAAAGACGATGGCGCAGTCGCGTCCGGACGCCTCGCGGACGGCGGAGGCAATCACATCCCGGTAATGGTTGTGCAGCCAGTCGCAGAACATGTCGTTGGAGACGCCCAGCCGGCAGGCCGAATCCGTCAGCTCCAGCGGCACAATACCCGCAATCCACCGATCATAGGTGTCGGGGTTCAGCACCTGCTGCAGGCGCGCAGAGGCACCTTTCCACACGGAATAAACGTCGCCAGGCATAAATCGTCCTGCACCAAAAATTATGGAACCGGCCACAAAGGCCGGACCGTTTCGTTGTCGGAAATGCGGCCCCAGCAGAGGGCGGAGGCGCTTGGAAACAACACCCCCAATCTAAGCCCCCGGACGGCGTTGGCAAGCGGCACATCCCGTTTTTTTTGCGGCCGGATGGCCCCGCCCTCTTTTTTCAGCCGCCGCCGCCGCGCCATCCGGCGTCCCACGCGCTAAATTAAAGGCGAACACACGCCACCACACGGGATCCCCGACATGTCTGCATTGGAAGAGGTCCGACCGCATCCGAAACAGGCCGCGCCCGCACCGGACTCCTTTGTCCTCCGGGTGCATTCCTGCCTCACCCCGACGGAGGTGATTGGCGACGCCTGCATCCTGTGCCAGGGCGGAATCATCTCCGCCGTCGGTGGTGCCTCCGCCTTCCAGGAGCTGACGGACATCCCGTGGATCGAGCGCCCGGAATGCCGGGCCATCCCCGGCCTCGTGGACACGCATGTGCATGGCACGGGCGGCTACGACGTGATGACCAGCGGCGGCGACATCGGCAGCATGGCCGCCACGCTCGCCGCGCACGGCGTCACCGCCTTCCTGCCCACCATCATCGCCGCGGAGCCGACACGGATGCTCGAACGGCTGGAAACCATGGGATCCCTGTGCCACGCCACTCTTCCAGGCGCCACGCCGGTCGGCATCCATCTCGAAGGCCCCTTCATCAACATCCAGAAACGCGGCAGTCAGGCGGCGGAGTTCATCCGCCCCGTCGACCTCGGCGCGGCGCGGGAAATGCTCGAGGCGGCCAAAGGGCATCTCCGCATCATGACCTTTGCGCCCGAACTAGAACGGGCCGAATCGCTGCTGGAACTGCTCCTCGCCCGGCAGGTGGTGCCGAGCATGGGCCACTCGCTTGCGGACGAGGAGGCGGCGCGCCGGGCCATCGACGTCGGCGCCACCCGCTGCACCCACTTCTACAACGGGATGCCGCAGCTCAGCCAGCGAGAGGTCGGGCTGCCAGCCGTCGCCCTCACCGACGACCGCGTCACCATCGAGCTGATCGTGGACGGCGTCCACGTCCACCCCCGTATGATTGAGCTGGCCTGCCGCGCCAAACCCCGAAACCGCGTCGTGGGCATTTCCGATGCGGCCACCGGTGCAGGTCTCGCCGACGGCGTGTACCACTTCGGCAACGACATGATCCAGGTCGCCGACGGTTCCAGCCGCCGCGTCTCCGACGGCCGCCTGGCCGGCTCCTGCCTCACCCTTGACGTCGCCATGCGCAACATGCGGCGCTTCTCCCCGTTTCTTTCGGATCAGGAAACCGTCGCCATTTTCACCCTTCACGCCGCACGCAGCATTGGACTCCACGACCGCGGCTTGATCCAGCCCGGACGCAGGGCCGACATCACGGTCATCGACCAGGACTGGAACGTCCAGCTCACTTTCGTCGAAGGCCGGCTTGTCTACGACCGCTCCAAGGAAGAATCAGCATGAACGCCCCGCACGCCGCCCGGACGCCGCCGTACCGCCTTTTGGACAGCGGCGGCTTTGAAAAGCTCGAGGCCGTCGGCCCCTACCGCCTAGTCCGCCCCTGCCCGCAGGCCGTATGGCCCCGCCGTCTGCCTCAGACGGAATGGTCGCGGGCGGACGCGGTGTACCACCGCAGCGAAACCGGTGGTGGCAGCTGGGAATACCTCACCCCGCTCGAGCCGGTATGGGCCGCCGAACTCCACGGCCAGCCCTGGCAGATCAAACCCACCGGCTTCGGGCATCTTGGCATCTTCCCCGAACAACAGGGAAACTGGGATTGGCTCCGGAAGCAGGGCGCCGCACTCGGCGGCGAGGCGCGCGCGCTCAACCTTTTCGCCTACACCGGCGGCAGTACCCTCGCGCTGGCTCATGGCGGCTGCAAGGTCGCCCACGTGGACGCCGCCCGCGGCATCGTCTCTTGGGCGCGCGACAACGCGAAACTCCAGGCCGTCCCGGAAACATCCATCCAATGGCTGGTCGAGGACGCCGCAAAGTTTTGCCAGCGCGAAATTCGCAGGGGCCGCAAATACCAGGGCATCGTCTTGGACCCCCCGACCTTCGGCCGCGGCCCCGGCGGCGAAATGTGGAAGATCGAGGAGCACCTCGTCGGACTTCTGGAAGGTTGCCGACAGCTTCTGGAGTCGGAAAAGCCGTGCTTCGTGCTGCTCAGCTGCCACTCCCCCGGTTTCTCCCCGCTGGTGCTGGAAAATCTCCTCGACGCCGTGATCGGCTCCCCGACCGTCATGGAGTCGGGCGAAATGGTGATTGCTGCAAAGGAGGGAGGGCGACCGCTTCCATCGGGCTGCTTCGCCCGTTGGTCACGCGCCTGACCCCCGGCGTCCTCGCGGCGCCACGACATGGCACGTTTTGTGCTAACTTGCGACAGTTGGTTCGTAGCGATTTTTTGGGAAACACGCGCCAGGGTGGCTTGGTAGGGGAAGTGCGAACGACTCAAGGGAGAGAGGGACGACTTCATGAAAAATCGCCGCTTTACCTTGGTGGAAATCATGGTCGTCGTGGCCATCCTCGGCATTCTCGCCACCATTGCCGTGCCCAATTGGATCAACACCCGCAAGGAGGCCCGAAAAAAAGGATGCTTGAACAATCTGCGGCAGATTGACGCCGCCAAGCAGCAATGGGCGATGGACTCGAACGCCGCCGACACGGACGCCCCAAATTGGAACGATCTTGTCAACACATCCTCGCCGGGTACCAGCTATATGCGGACAACCCCCTTCTGCCGCGAAAACGGCAGCTATGTGATTGGAAACCTGATTGCAATCCCGTCCTGCAATATTTCCGGACACTCCCTAAACTGAGTGCGGCATGTTGATTGTCTCGTTTTCTTGACACATTTGCATCGCGACGGCGTCTCACCCGCGGGACACAACCCCAACAACAACCCACTTGACAACAACAAAGAACCTCGCAATAAAAAAACAATATACCGGTTTTTGACTTTTGGCATGGCTTTTGCTTTCATTAATACTGTTCGGGTCTAGATAAAGAGTCGGTCTGCCTAATTAATGGCGCCGATGTCTAAAAAAACAAGCAAACAAGGAGAAAGTGCCCATGAAACGCAAGAACTTCACCCTCGTCGAAATCATGATCGTCGTAGCCATCATCGGCCTGCTCGCCGCTATCGCCGTCCCGAGCTTCCTCCAAGCTCGTACGACCAGCCGCAAGAACGCCTGCATCAACAACCTGCGCCTGATTGATGGCGCGAAGCAACAGTGGGGGATGGATCAGAACAAGGGCGACACCGACACCCCGACGTTCGCCATGCTCGTCAACACCACCTCCCTGAACTCCAGCTACCTCCGCTCCACGCCGACCTGCCGCGCCAACGGCAGCTACACGGTCGGCGACCTGGTCACCACCCCGAGCTGCAGCAAGAGCGCCGACGGTCACGCACTGTAACCCTCAGCGTAATGCACAAAAGGCCGCCGGATTTTCCGGCGGTCTTTTTTTATTCCTATTTGGGTTACATACCCCGACACTTGGTTAGGGGATGTGATGTTTCATTTTCCATCATAGCCGATTCATCTCCAGCCATTGCGACATCCAAACGCCGCGACACAAAACCACTTGACATGCCTGTAAAAATAATCGCCTGAACAAGAAAACAAGAAGGCATTTATCAATTATCAAAACAAACATCATTCGATTTTTTAATTATCAAAAAAGACAAGCGGCTTTTGGGGTTGGCATAAAATCTGCTTATTTTATTCTCAGTTTGGGTGTTGTGTGCGTTGAGTCAGGCAACACCCCCCCCCCCAGAACGCAAGGCACTAAAACAAGGAGAAAGAGACCATGAAACGCAAGAACTTCACCCTCGTCGAAATCATGATCGTCGTCGCCATCATCGGCCTGCTCGCCGCTATCGCCGTCCCGAGCTTCCTCCAGGCTCGCACGACCAGCCGCAAGAACGCCTGCATCAACAACCTGCGCCTGATCGACGGCGCGAAGCAACAGTGGGGGATGGATCAGAACAAGGGCGACACCGACACCCCGACCTTCGCCATGCTCGTCAACACCACCTCGCTGAACTCCAGCTACCTCCGCTCCACGCCGACCTGCCGCGCCAACGGCAGCTACACGGTCGGCGACCTGGTCACCACCCCGACCTGCGACAAGAGCGCCGACGGTCACGCACTGTAACCCTCAGCGTAATGCACAAAAGGCCGCCGGAAATCCGGCGGCCTTTTTTATGCGCACCACCGTCCGTGCGAAAAGCTCCAACACTGGACGGTTTGTGCTTGAGGTAACTGTAGATGGAATGGATATTTCCAGCCGCCCAGCAGGCTTCATCGGCGGCCCCATCGCCCCGCGCACACAGTGGAGTTGTCGCCCGCACCAGACAAAATCAACGTGATGGGCGGCGAAATTTCCTCCCACGGGTGCCGCATGCGTTTTGCGTGCCATGAATGCGTGACGACGGCGGCATTTTCCCCGCCGCCCCGCCTTCACCACGGCCCTCCGGTTTGTTTTCTCCTGCGGGCGAAATATGGTACGACCTTAACCCCTGTGCGCCAACAGTGGAGCCCCCCTTCATGGATCCCGCCTCCGTGATCATTGTCAATTCTGTTTCGGACGATCCGTTCGCGATTGACGTCGCCCACCACTTCGGGCAGACCAGCGAAATTTCCGACCAGATCAGTCTCAAGACCTTCGCCAACACCGAGTTCTGCCCGCGCTTCATCAGCGACGAGGACGGCACCGCCAACATAGGGCACAGCCTCGACGGCAAGACCGTCGCCATCGTCAGCACCTGTTGCGGCAACGACACGCGCAACGCCTTGGCCATGCGCAATTTTCTTGTGGCGCGCGCGGCGAAGGACAACGGCGCGGCCCGTGTGATTCTCGTCGAGCCCGACCTCTATTACAGCGCCCAGGACCGCGGACCGCGCTTGGAGCACGGCGAGACGGCCTCCGCGCGCGACAGGAAGGATCTCAAGAAGTTTGACGGGCAGCCGTTCTCCGCCAGGCTCTACGCACAGCTCCTGCATACCAGCGGGGTGGACGCCGTGGTAACGGTGCACAACCACTCCATCGCCGTCCAACGCCTTTTCACCCGCGAGCTCGACAACCAGTTCTTCAACCTTTCTCCCGCCGAACTGTACTGCGACTATTTCACCCGTTATGAGCTTGGCCATCAGGACACGGCCGGGGAGGGGCTTCTGGTCTGCGCCCCGGACGCCGGGGCCACGCCGTTTGCGCGGGAAATCCGCGCCGGCCTCGACGCGGCCGCCAGCCACCTGCTCATCAAGCCCGAAATCGGCCTCATCACCATGTGCAAGGTCCGTAGCGGCGAACGCAAGGTCGCCATCACCGCCGCGCCGGACTCCCCGACGCAAATGAAAGGTATCCGCGGCCGCAACGTCATTGTCTTCGACGACATGGTACGCACCGGCAACACCATCATGCAATGCTGCGAGGTGCTGAAAGAAGCCGGTGCCGCCCGCGTCACCTTCGTCGTCACCCATTTCCATTCCTCCGATGAGGTGAAGGAGAACCTGAACAGCCAGGCCATCGACCAGATCATCACCACCAACACTCTGCCCTCCATCTTGAACCGCGACATGCAGGGGCGGCTGCGCAAAAAAATGATGGTTCTGAAGATTGAAAAATGGATCGCCTCCTTCCTGCATGCGACGTTCGGCGGCACGCTCCGCGTGAGCGATGGCCCGCTCTATGCCGTGGACATCTCCTCGAAAAATCCACGCTGGCAGCCGCCCAACCATCTGCAGGAATAAGAGCACGCTCCCAAGCGGCATGCACGCTTGGATGACATGGAACGCCGCCGCCGGCCGCGCGGGGCCGGGGAATCCCCCCGCGGCACAGCACCAGAACCTGCGCCGGCATCATCGTTTGGGGCTATATTGCGTCAGCTTCGCGTATTGGTCGGAAAAACTTGGCTGCGGCAGCGATTGCATCCGCAAAGAATGCCAGAAGCTGGACGGGAAGCGGAATCATCCGCAGATTACGCCGATTTCACAGATGGCTTTTGCAGAGGCAATAAGAACACCACCGGCCAGTCGCGGTTCATGGTGAATGAATATCTTTTCCGACAAGCTCCGTTCTGGTTTTAATATGGCAATCTGTGGATGGAAAGGGTTTTTCCATGAGCTCCTCCTTCGAACTGGCTCCCGGTGTGAAGATCGGCAAGGGACTGCCGCTGGTGGTGATTGCCGGGCCGTGCGTGCTCGAGTCGCCGGAAATCTGCCGCGAAATCGCGGCGCACATGAAGAAGCTCTGCGCCGAGCTCGGCCTGCCGTACATCTTCAAGGCATCATTCGACAAGGCAAACCGCACCAGCCTCAACGGCGCGCGCGGCCCTGGGATGGAGTGCGGGCTGCAGGGACTGGCCGACATCCGCAAGGAGTTCGGGCTGCCGATCCTCACGGACCTGCACACCGCGGAACAGGCGGAGGCGGTCGGCAAGGTCGTGGACGTCATCCAGATACCGGCGTTCCTCTGCCGCCAGACCGACCTGCTGCTGGCCGCCGGTCGGACCGGCAAGCCGGTGAACGTAAAGAAGGGGCAGTTCGTGGCGCCGGAGGACATGAAGCCGGTCGTCGAGAAGGTGCGCTCCACCGGCAACCCGCGCGTGATGCTCACCGAGCGCGGGACGACGTTCGGCTACCACAACCTGGTGGTGGACATGCGCGGGCTGGCGACGATGGCGGAGACGGGCTGTCCGGTGATTTTCGACGCGACACATTCCGTGCAGCAGCCGGGCGGCCAGGGCACCTGCTCCGGCGGCCGGCGCGAGTTCATCTTCCCGCTGGCGCGCGCTGCCGCCGCGGTCGGCATACAGGGACTCTTCCTCGAGGTGCATCCGGAGCCGGCCAAGGCGCTCTCCGACGGCCCCAACTCCCTGCCGCTCAGTGAAATCCGCACCGTCCTCGAAAAGGTGAAGGCGGTCCACGCGCTGAACAACGCATGATGAACGAACTTGACATCATCCGCGACGTGGCGGCCCGGCTGGAGGGTGCGGACATCGCCTACATGCTCACCGGTTCGATGGCGATGAACTACTACGCCCAGCCGCGGATGACGCGTGACATAGACCTTGTGGTCGCCCTCACGCCGGCCGACACGGACACCATCGTCGGCCTGTTCACCCCCGACTATTATGTGGCCCGCGAAGCCGTCAGCAGTTCCATTGCCCACGAGGCACTCTTCAACCTGATCCATCAGGAGAGCATCATCAAGGTCGACTGCATCGTCCGCAAGAACACAACGTACCGGCGCGCCGAATTTGAGCGCCGTCAACGCGTCGCCCTTGGCGGGTTTTCGATCTGGATTGTCAGCAAGGAGGACTTGATCCTTTCCAAGCTTTGCTGGGCGCTGGATTCACATTCTGAGTTGCAACTGCGGGATATTAGGAATCTGGCGGGTACGGGATGCGACGACGCCTATATTGAGCGATGGGCCGGTGAGCTTGGCACCTCCGATCTTTGGCGGGAGTGCGCGCCATGAACGACACGTCGCCGGAAATTGCGGAAATGGTGCGGGCGAGGATGATGGCGCGTTCGGGAGCCGAGCGTTTCCTAATGGGTGTGCGGATGTTTGACGCAGCGCGCGACATGGTGCTGGCGTCATTGCCGCCGGGGTTGCCGGAGGAGGAGCGGAAGCGCCGGCTTTTCCAGCGGATTTATGGCGTGCCGCTGCCCTCCGTCCCTCCGTCGAAAATCGCAAGTCAACAGGTGCTGAAATCCTCCGAGGTGTCAACATGAGCCTGGCTGCCGATCCCAAATCCATCCGTGCGGTGATCCTGGACGTGGACGGCGTGCTGACCGACGGCCGGATCGGCTACGGGCCGGTGCCGGGCGAGATCAAGTTCTTCGACGTGAAGGACGGGCACGCGATCAAGCTGATGCAGCGGGCCGGGCTCCAGGTCGGCGTGCTTTCCGGGCGCCGTTCGGAGGCGAACCGGCAGCGCTGCGCGGAGCTGGGGCTCGACTTCGCCTACGAGGGGGAGAAGAACAAGGGAGACGGCCTGGAGAAGCTGCTGCAGGAACGCGGGCTCAAAGGGGAGGAATGCCTCTATGTGGGCGACGATCTGATCGACCTGCCGCCGATGCGCCGGTGCGGCATCGCGGTGGCGGTCGGCGACGCGGTGGCCGAGGTGGCGGCCGAGGCGGACTGGACGACGCGCGCCGGCGGCGGCCGCGGCGCGGTGCGCGAGATGGCCGAGTGGCTGCTGAAGCAGCAGGAAAAATGGGCCGATGTCACCCGGCGCTATTTTTGAACAGGCGTTGCGGACGGGTGTGCATAAGTGCTTATCAGTGAATTAAAATACCGCCTGTCGCGGCGGAAACAGGCCAGTTGCAAGGCACGAGGATTGAGAATATCGGGATATTTGATTGACGATTAACGCTGCAATTGGCCCGTTTCCGCCGCGCCCCGGAGGGCTGCCATCCTTTTGGGCCGCTTTTTCCAATGTTCAGTCGTTACATCTCCCGGCATGCTCCTCCTTCACATCGAAAAAATCGACTCAAAATGATTGGCAGCAGACGGTATTTTTAATTCACGGATAAGCACTAAAGCGATGGCGTGATACGTTATGGGTCTGCGAAAGACTCGGATGTTGACCATGAACAGGCTGGCGTACAATTTGGCGGTTGCCGGGTGCGTGCTTCTTTTGGCGGCGCTGCCGTCGGTTGCGGGCAAAAACAAGGGCACCGCGGAAACCGGACGCATCACGCTGGGGGATTTCCGCACAAAGGGCGTGACCTCGGACGGCAAGGCGCAGTGGCAGCTTCGCGGCGGCAACGCGGTGACAGAGGGCGTCATGGTGCGGCTGGGCAACGCCGAACTGACATTCATCACGCAGGAGAAGGACACGGTGGTTATCACCTCCCCCCGCTGCGAGTTCAACCGCCTGAGCAAGACCGGCAGCAGCGATGCGCCGCTGAAGGTCGTGCACCGGCAGGTCACGATCGAAGGTGTCGGCTATGACGTGCTTGCCGAACAGCAGGCCGTGCACATCCGCAGCAACGTGAAGATGACGATCCACCCCGAAAAGGGACGGATTGAAGGGCTTCTCGCCCCAAGGAAAGACGCCGGAACGGCCGTCAAGAAGGATGAAAACGCCGGCGCTCCCCCGCCGGATGCGGACACCCAGAAGAAGGACACGACGAAATGAAGACCGAACTGTTGCATGAACGGAAAACCGGGTTGCGCCTGCTGCTGCCTTGCGCCGTGCTGGGCTTTGCCCTGCAGGCCGAAGCCGCCGCACCGACCGCCGCCGTTTCCGGCACCGCCGCACCGGCTCCGACCGCCCAGGCGCCAGCCGCATCCAAGTCTGCGGAAGCCGCACCCGCCGTGAAACCGAAGGAGGACCTCGGGAAAAAGCTTTTTCCGGATTTGGGGCCGGGCGGCGACATCGAGATCACATCGGACAGCATGGACATGGATTTCAGCAAGCACATTTCGACCTTCACCGGCAACGTGGTGGTCACCGATCCGCGCATGACGCTGAAGGCGGACAGGATGGTGGTCCAGTTTGACGTGCAGGAGAAGCCGCAGCACATCGAGGCCGCCGGCAATGTGGTGATCGACCAGCCCGTGGCCGACCGCCACGCCAAGGCGGGGAAAGCCGAGTACGATGTGGTGAAGGGGGTTGTCGTGCTCACCGAGAAACCGTCCGTGACGGCGGGCGGCAACACCATGAGCGGCGCGGCCCGGATCACCTACTACCGGGACGAGGAGCGCGTCACCGCCGACGGCGGCACGGAGCCCGGCACCAAGCCGGTCATCCATGTCACCCCCCCGAAGGACGGACAGGATTCCTCCAACACCTTGAACCCCAAGAAGAAGACTGAAAAAAATGACAAGTGAATCCGACGTGCTTCTGGAGGCCTCGGGGCTGGTGAAAAGCTACAAGGGGCGGAGAGTAGTCGATGAGGCCGCCATCACCGTGCGCCGCCGCGAGGTGGTGGGGCTGCTCGGGCCGAATGGCGCGGGCAAGACCACGACCTTCTACATGATCACCGGGCTAATCAAGCCGGACGCCGGGCGGGTGACGTTCATGGGGCGGGACGCCTCGCAGCTTCCGATGTACCAGCGCGCGCGGCTGGGCATGGGCTACCTCTCGCAGGAGCCGTCAATCTTCCGCAAGCTGACGGTCGAAGACAACATCATGGCAGTCCTGGAGACGCTGGCGCTGACGGCGAAGGAACGCCGGGAGCGGCTCGCCGACCTGCTTAACGAACTGCAGCTCACGCGCTTGGCGAAGCAGAAGGCCATGACGCTGAGCGGTGGCGAGCGGCGGCGCCTGGAGATCACGCGTGCGCTGGCGACGAACCCGTCGTTCATCCTGCTTGACGAACCGTTCGCGGGCGTCGATCCGATCAACGTGTACGAGGTGCAGAAGATTGTGGCGCACCTGCGCGACCGCGGCCTGGGTGTGCTCATCACGGACCACAACGTGCGCGACACGTTGGCGGTGGTGAACCGGGCGTACCTCATCTGCGACGGCAAGATCCTCTGCGAAGGCAGCAGCGAGTTCCTAATCCAGGACGAGCAGGCCCGCAAGATGTACCTCGGCCCGCGTTTTGCGGCCTGAAGGAGCAGAATAATTTCAGAAACGCCGCACGGGCGCTGGCAATCCCGCGGGAATCCGCGTAGATTGTCCTTGAGCCCGGACACAAGGCTCCCCAAGGCGGGCTAAAAACCGCACGAGGGGTCCGGGAACCGGGAAACGCCGTATCGTACAGTCGGTGCCGCAGGCGCCCCCAGTCCGGTTCGGCAAAAGAAAAGGAGATCCGACGAATGGAAATCATGATCAGCGGCCGTCACCTGACTGTTTCGGACGACATGAAGGCATACGTGGAGGACAAACTGGCGAAGATCACTTCACTCTTCCCGAAGCTAACGAGCGTGCGAGTGGTTGTGGATCATCAGAAGGCGTGGGGGCTGGCTGAAATCACGCTACATGGAAAGCATGTGGACATGGTCGCCAGCGGCAAGGCAGAAGACCTGTATGTCGCAATCGACGAGGCGGTCGACAAGATTGCCAAACAGCTCCACCGGCACGTGGAGAAGATTCATGATCACCGCGACCATGGAGACAAGGAGAAACTGCTGGAGGAAACGATCACGGCCTGAGACGGCAAGCATGGCTGGATGGCGCATGAACCCCTAGCACCGGGTACACCCCCGACGCTGTCCTATGCGGCCCAGTCTTTTGCGGGTGACATGATGGCGGCGCCGCCCATCCTCCGGACAAAGATTCAGACCGCCGCCGTTCCTCTTGAAACGTACTGTGGCCGGGCTCATGCCCGGCCTTCCCGTTTTTGCACGGTCCATGGCCCCGACCGGTGCTCGGCACGAGACTCCCGGAGCGTATCTGATGAAGACCGTTTGGATCTTACTTGTGGCGTTTGGTGCGGCCTTTCTGGAGCTGGCAGCCGGCTTTTATGCGCTGGCGGTTCCGGCGGTGGCGGTGGCCGCGTTTTATCTGGCATCCGTCTTCGGCTGGCGCGCGGCCGCGATTCCCGTCATGCTGGCGGCGGCGGCGGTTGATTTCCAATCCGGCCGGCATGTCCCGGCGACGGCTCTTCTGGTTCTCCCCGGCGTCATGGCGCTGGCGCGTTTCTGGCGCAACGAGGGCAACTGCCGGATGCTGCCGCTCCAGGCGGTTCCCGGCGTGCTTTGCGGCGCGCTCCAGGCCGCCATCCTCCTCCCGCTTGAAAGTTTCGGGCAGGAACGCTTTTTCTGGCGGCTTCTGGCCCACAACCTCTGGCTGGCTTTCCAAATGGCCGCTTCCGGTGCCCTGCTGACCCCCGTCCTCTGCGGCCTGCTGGACCGCCCAGCCTCAAAGCTGGGCCTTCGGCGCTACCAGGCCGTTGCCGAGCCTCAGGCCCACCACCATGCTCAGTGACCGCATCATCCAGCATTACAGCCGTCGCCTCTGGCTTCTGGGCGTCTTCTTCACCTGTGCCTTCGGCGTCCTCTCCTGCCGCCTCTGGCAGGTGCAGCTGCGTCACGCCGAGAAGTACGATGAGGATGTCTCCCGCCAAAGCGTCCGCCGCATCGTGCTGGAGCCGGTCCGCGGCCGGATCTTTGCGGCGGACGGCGCCACGGTGCTCGTCGACAACCGCGTCTGCTACGACCTCATCTTCCATCCCGGCGAGATGCGCCGCCCCGCCAGCCACGGCAAAGGATCGCGCACCCGCACCATGGACTACATTCTGGAGCGGGCGCGCTTCCTAGCAGAGAAACTGCGGCGCCCAGTTCCACTCACCGACGAGCCGCTCCGGCGGCATCTCGACATTTCCCCCGCCATGGGGATCCGCGTCTTTCAGGATCTGACTCCGGCCGAGGTCGCCGTGCTCGCCGAGCTTGCGCCGCCCATCCCCGGGATGGAAATCATGCCGCGCATCGTGCGCACCTATCCGCACCCCGGAGTGGCCTCGCACATCCTCGGATTTACCGGCAAGCAGCATCCGGCTCCGTCCGTGGATGCGGAGGGTGAGGCGGAAAATGCGGCGGACGGCCCCCTCTTCGCCTACCTCCCGCCGGAGCTCGTCGGCCGCCAAGGATTGGAACGTGTGTGCGATGGGGATCTGCGCGGAAAAGCGGGTGAACAGCTCGTGCGCGTGGACATCCGCGGCTACATCCACGATGAGATCGGCTCGCCCGTCCCGCCGCAGCACGGCAGCGACCTCATCCTCACCCTCGACTTCCGCGCGCAGAAAGCCGCCGAACATGCCCTGCGCAGCCTGCTGGCACCCACCGGCCAGGCCGGGGCCATGGCCGTCCTGGATGTCGGCACCGGTGCCGTGCTGGCCATGGCCTCCTGGCCGTCCTACGACCTCTCCTCCCTCACGCCGCCCGTCTACCACCGACTCGCCACCGACCGGGAACGGACGCCCCTGCTCAACCGCGCCATCGCCGGCAGCTACCAGCCCGGTTCAATCGTCAAGCCGCTCACGGCCCTCGCCGTGCTCCAGTCCAACGCCTCCTCCTCCGGCGACACCGTCACCTGCACCGGAGTCTCCCGTACCGGCGGCATCCGCTGCTGGAAGACCGGCGGGCATGGGAGCATGGACATGGTTCATGCCCTTGAGCAGTCCTGCAACTGCTATTTCATCGAGATGGGGTTGAGGGCGGGGCTCGACCGGCTGCTGCCCGTGTTCGGTTCAGCGGGCATCGGGCAGGAAACAGGCATCGAGCTTGGCGGTGCCACCGGCTTCCTGCCCTCACGCGGATGGGCGGAGGACGTGCGCCGCCAGCCGTGGAGCGCCGCCGACACCGCCTACCTCTCCATCGGTCAGGGGCCGGTGACCCTCAGCCCGCTCCAGGCCGCCATGTACACCGCCGCCATCGCCAACGGCGGAACCATCTTCCGCCCCTATCTTGTGCGCATGGTGCGCGCTCCCGACGGCACCCCCCGCCGGCAGACCGCGCCCGTCGGCACCAGCCATCTTCCGGCCATGCAGACGGAGCTCTCCATCATCCGCCGCGGCATGTACGATGTCGTCAACGGCGCGAACGCCACCGCAGCCGCCGCCCGCAACCCGTTCATCACGCTGGCAGGAAAGACGGGCACCGCCGAGGTCGGCACCGCCGCATCCGCCCGCCACAAGAACACCTGGTTCATCGGCTACGCACCCGCAGAGTCCCCAAAGTACGCGCTTGCCATTGTGGTCGAGCGCGGACAGTCCGGCGGCCATACCGCGTCCCCCATCGCCAAAACCTTTTTCGAGAGCTGGCTCGGCGGAGGCGAAATCAAGGACACACCTGAACCACCGCCCGCCGCCGCGCCTGCCGGAGCGGCGGAAGAGATGCCGGACGAAACGGCGGAGCCAGAAGCCGGGGACGCCCCCGCACCGCCGGCACCGACATGATTGCCGGAACTTCCCGCCGACCGAATGGCGGGGCGAATCGCGCCGACGCCGTTTGCCGGATTTTCACTCCACAGTCAGCATGACGGCGGTGCCCTGCAGACGCTGGGACATAGGGATATGCAGGCCGTCCCGCATCAACGCCGCGCCGGACAGCGCCTGTGCCGTGCCCCCGGCGGCGCGGCTCACCGGCGGCGCGGGGGGGGGGGCCGCCGACATGGACGGTCTTGCCTTGGGTCATGCCCGCAATCCGCCTCCTGCGCAATCCGCGGAACACCCTATTTCTGTTCCAGTTTTTTCAGCAGCGCCTCGACCTTGGCGACATCCTCCGGCACGTCCACGCCGATGCTCCAGGATTCGGTTTCGGTCAGGACCTGGATGCGGGCGCCGTGTTCCAGCGCGCGGAGCTGCTCCAGCTTCTCGCATTTCTCCAGCGGGCTTGGCGGCCACGTCACAAACTGTTCCAGAAACTCGCGGCGGTAGGCGTAGATACCCCAGTGCCAGAGAGCGGGCATCGGCTCGCCGTCGGCACGCTGGAACGGGATTGCCGCACGGCTGAAGTAGAGCGCGCGACCGGTGGCGTCCACGACGGCCTTGACGATGTTCGGGTTGGCGAACTCCGCACTCTCCGGGTCAAGCGTGACCGCAACCGTACCCATTTCCGAGCCGGATTCCCGCATCTTCGCCACCAGGGCGTCGATTACCCGCGGCGGTATCAGCGGCTCGTCGCCCTGCACGTTGATGACAAGATCCGCCTCAACCCCCCTCACGGCCTCCGCAATGCGGTCGGTGCCGGACGGGTGGTCCGGCGAGGTCATCACGGCCCGGCCGCCGAACGCCTGGACGGCATCAAAGATGCGCCGGTCGTCCGTCGCCACAATCACCTCGTCCACCAGCGCCGCCGCCGTCGCGCGCTCCACAACGCGCTGAATCATCAACCTGCCGGCAATCATCGCCAGCGGCTTGCCGGGGAAGCGGCTGCTGCCGTAGCGTGCGGGAATCACCGCCACCACGCGCCCGGACTTGGAAGAAGAATGACTCATGATGAAATCCCCCGAACATATTGTTGAACAGAAGACGCAAAGCCGCGGCGGAGGGAGGAACCGTCAACGCCCTCTTTGCGTCCCGGTGTCTTCCGTTCAGTGTCGTGCGTTTTTTTCTTCCGCCGCGGGGCGGGTGAGTTCATCGGTCTCGAAGACCGGCAGCTCGCGCATGTCGCCGCCTTTGTTGATCACGCGGTATTCGCCGGCGCGCGCGGTGAAGAACCCGATTCTCGCGGCGGCATAGCCGGACTGCTGGAATGCCTTGAGGGCCTCGGCCGCCTCCTCTTCCGGCACCGCCAGCAGCAGGCAGCCGGAAGCGAGCAGGCCGAACGGATCGAACTTCAGCCAGTTGCAGATCTGAAGCGTCTCCGGACGCACCAGCAGCCGCGGTGCGTGGATGTCGAGCCCGAGGCCGGCGGCGGCGGCCATCTCGCGCAACCCCGTCGCCAGGCCGCCCTCGGTCGGGTCATGCATGGCGTGTACGTCGAACAGGCGCAGCGCGAGCATGGCGGGCTTGACCACGGAGAGGCCGGGGGTGACCGTCAGGCTTGCGGCGCGGGAAACCAGTTCGGGACTGATCTCCTTCTCCAACCGTTCGCGATAGGTTTCGGCGAGGATGGTGGTGCCTTCCATTCCCATGGGGTTCACCTGAATGATGGCGTCGCCCGCCTTGCCGCCGCCGGTCAGCACGGGGCTGTCGCCGAAGAGGGGGCCAAACATCGTCACGGAAACCACCGGCGTATTCACCGCAGGCGTGATTTCCGTGTGCCCGCCCAGCAGGGTGACCTCAAGTTCTTCCGCCGCGGCGAGCGCATCCTGCATGATGGCGGCGGCCTGTTCCTCCGCCGATCCAGGCGGCAACAGGATCGTGAGCGTGAAATAGTCCGGCTTCGCCCCGGTCACCGCCAGGTCGTTGGCGTTGATGTGGACGGCATACCAGCCGGGGCGCGGCGCGGGAAAGGTAATCGGGTCGGTGGTGACGGCGACCGGGCGCGGGCCCAGCTTTACCACGGCCGCATCCTCACCAGCCCTCGGTCCGAGGATGACCTCCTGGCGCGTGCGGCGCGGCAGCTCCAACAGGCGCGTGAGAACGGAGGGGGAGACTTTGCCGGGCGGCAGCGATGTCGCCGCGCATTCGGATTTCTCTTCCATCCACATCGGTTCCTGCATGGCAGAGCCTCCCGCGGAATGATTCCGCTTCCCAAACTTTTTCGACACCACCCTGCCCGTTTTGCGGGCACGGAGGCTGCATGGCCTTCCGGCGGCGGACGGAGCGGAGGGCGGAACCCCTTCGTGCTAGAAGTAACATAAGGCGGGATGGAGCGCTTTTCCATGCGTGATTTACGTAGGCGCCGCAGGCAGGCGGACGGTTTCCGGAAAAGCAAAAGACCCACGGTGCTGCACCGTGGGCCTTTGCGTTAGGATTGGATGAGCAGTGCCTTAGACACTGCGGCGGCGGGAGCGGCGACGCTTCTCGCTCGGCTTTTCAAAATGACGGCGGTTCCGCAGTTCCTTCAGCGTCCCCTCCTTGTCCAGCTTCTTCTTCAGCCGGCGGAGTGCCTTGTCGATCGGCTCGCCTTTTTTCAGCTTCACTTCGGACATCGTGTTCACCCCCTTCCAACCCCTCAGGGTTTCCATAAAAACGGGGGCTAATTTACTGCGCGAACGTCCGGCGTTCAAGTGTCTTCCGCAATTTCCGCAGGGCGGCGTTCTGCAGCTGGCGGGTGCGTTCGCGCGTGACGCCGTAGAAGTCGCCGAGTTCCTGCAGCGTGCGCGGCCCCTTGCCGTCGAGGCCGTAGCGCATGTAGAGCAGCTCGCGCTTGCGCTCGTCCAGCAAGTCGATCAGCGGCAGCAGATCACTCGCCACATGCTGGAGGGCCTCCATGCCCAAGCCGCTCTTCTGGCAGATGGCGTCCTTGCGCTTCCCATTCAGGACGCGCAGCGCGCTGTGAAGAATTTTTTCCGTTGCTTTTTCCGTGGTGGCCATGACGTCAGCCCCTACTTTCGTTTTCGCCGGACAGCGCGCCTTCCAGCGCCTCGGACGGCTCGTTCATCAGCATCTTCAGCTTGGCCATGGCCAAGTTCTGGATCTGTCGGATCCGCTCCCGCGTCCGCCCGACCTCGTGGCTCACTTCCTCAAGCGTCCGCGGCTTTTCACCGTCAAGCCCGAAACGCATTTTCAGTATCTGCTTTTCCCGGATGTCCAGCCCCTCAATCAGCAGCATCAGCCGCTGCACGGTCTCCGTGCTGCTGATCTGCTTGTCTGGCGTCAGGGACATCTGGTCGGGGATGATGTCCTCGAACCTGCCGCTCTCCCCCTCCTGGATCGTGTCGCTCAGGGAGAGGCTCGACATGTCCACCACCTTCAGACCCGCAACCGTGCGTTCGCTGAAATCCAGATAGACCGCAATCTCGTTGTCCGTCGGCTCGCGCCCCAGCTCGTCCACCAGCTTCAACCGTGCGGCCTTGATCTTGTTGATCTTGCCCGCCGACTGCACCGGCACGCGGATTGTCCGGCTCTGGTTCGCCAGCGCACGCCGCATGGACTGCTTGATCCACCACGCCGCGTAGCTGCTGAATTTCGCGCCCTTTGCCGGGTCGAACTTCTCCACCGCCCGCATCAGCCCGATGTTGCCCTCTGAAATCAGGTCGAGCAGCGGAAGCCCGAGCCCCTTGAAATCGTGCGCAATCTTCACCACCAGCCGCAGGTTGCTGCGGATCAGCTTGGCGCGCGCCTCGTCCGAACCCGCCGCGATTTCCCCCGCGAGTCTGACTTCTTCCTGTGAATCCACCAGCGGAATCTGCCCGATGTCCTGCATGTACACCTTGATGGTGTCGTTCTTGTTGGACATCGGCGAAATCTCCCTGTTTTGGATGGTGTGGCCGGGCAAAGGATGAACCATACAATGTTTTGCATATTATAGTGACGATTGACACGCGGTCAAGAGTGCATGAACAATCACGCCTTAAACTTGGCAAAAAAGAATAGAAAAAGCGCCGGGTCAAGGCTAAAAATCTGGGTGCTGGCCCGGGATCGGAAACTCTCTTGACAGCCAGAAGGACAGAACCAAACACTGGCGGCGGACCCGGCCGCGGAACGGGCATGAAGCCGTGGCTGGATATTTTCCGGCCATGGCTGCGCCGGGAAGCACTCGGCATTCCTGGTGACGGCGCGGTGCCGCTCGCCGTCGCAGAAGCTGAACTCATCCCGATAGAACTTCTTCGGGTGCTCGCCGGAACGGAGGGCCGTCTCCTCGTCGTCACCGGCGAACACGCAGCCGCCGAACAACTCCTCGCCGCGCTCGAAACGTTCCGCCCCTACACCGCGGAAACGCGCCCCTTCCTGCTGCTGCCGCCCGCCGGCGACCCGAAGAAGCGCCAGTGGCTGCCCGAATACGAGGCCGCGCGCAACGCCGCGCTTGACGCCGCCGTCGGCGGAGCCCCCGCCGTCTTCATCGCCTGCGCCGCCGCCGTGCTCGCACCCGCCCCGCCCCCGCGCCAGTTCGCGAAACAGACACTGGAACTGGCCGCCGGCGACACCGGCTGGACCCCCGAAACGCTCGCCGCCGCCCTCACCGCGCTCGACTACGACAACGAGATCGAGGTCCATGTCCCCGGCGAGTTCACCCGCCGCGGCGGTATCCTCGACCTCTTTTCCCCGCTCTACCCCGACCCCGTCCGCCTTGATTTCTTCGGCGACGAAATCGAGTCCATCCGCTTCTTCCGCGCCGACACGCAGCTCTCAACCGGCACCGTCCAGCGCATCCGCATCCCGCCGCGCGGCGACTCCCCGCACCGCCGTGCGGAATCCGCAGCCGCCTCCGGCACAAACTTCACCGACTACCTGGACGCCGGCGTGCCCTGGGCCGTCTGCCAGCCGGAGATGATCGAAGAACACCTCGCCCGCTTCGCCGACGCCGCCATGGCCAGTGCTTGGAGCCGCGCGCTTGAACGACAGACGCGCCGCATCCTCCTCGGCACAGGCGAATGGAACAATTCCGGCACGCGAGCTGCAGTCGAACCGCTCCACCTTCCACTCCCCGTGCTCTCCGCCGGGGCGCCGGGCGCCGTCCCGGCCGCCGCGCCGCTGGCGCAGTGGCGGGAACAGGGGTGGCGCATCGTCGCCTTCTGCGGCACCGCAGGCGATGCCGCGCGGCTTCCGCAACTGCTTGCCGAATCGCCGGACACCGGCGGCGTCCACCTCGACGTCGAGCCCGCGCCGCTGGCCGCGGGTTTCGCCATTCCGGCGGCCGGGCTCGTCTTCCTCAGCGAACGCGAGCTGTTCGGCCGCCGCGCCGCCGCGCGCCCCGCCCGGCCGTCCCCCTACCGCCTGGAGAACATGCTCCGCGACGGCATGGATCTGGAGGAGGGCTCGCACGCCGTCCACGCGCTCCACGGCATCTGCATCTGCCACGGGATCGGCGAAGTCGAGACGGCCGGGCGCCAGCATGAAGCGCTCGAGCTGGAGTTCGCCGGGGGCGCGCGCCTCTTCGTGCCGCTCGACCAGGTCCACCTCGTCAGCCGCTACGTCGGCGCCGGCAAAAAACAGCCGCCGCTCAGTCGGCTCGGCGGCGCCGCCTGGAAAAACGCGCGCACCGCGGCCGCCGGCGCCGCTCTGGATTTCGCCGCCGAACTCCTGCGCATCGCCGCCGTCCGCGAGCAGGCGCCCGGTGTCCCGTGCCGCGAAGAACCCGCCTGGGAAAAACTCTTCAACGCCTCCTTCCCCTACAGCGAGACGCCCGACCAGGCCAAGGCCATCCGCGAAGTCCTCGCCGACATGGAGTCGCCGCGCCCGATGGACCGCCTCCTCTGCGGCGATGTCGGCTACGGCAAGACCGAGGTCGCCGTCCGCGCCGCCTTCCGCGCCGTCATGAACGGACGCCAGGCCGCCGTGCTCGTGCCCACCACCGTGCTCGCGCAGCAGCACTACCGCACCTTCCGCGAACGCATGGCCGAGTACCCGGTCCGCATCGAGACGGTCAGCCGCTTCCGCTCGAAGGGCGAGCAGGCCGCCGCCCTCCGCGCCGCCGCCGCTGGCACCGTGGACATCCTCATCGGCACGCACCGGCTCCTGCAGCCGGACGTGAAGTTCGCCAACCTCGGCCTGCTCGTCATCGACGAAGAACAGCGCTTCGGCGTCGAGCACAAGGAGCAACTCAAGGCGATGCGCGCCGAAGTGGACATCCTGACCATGACCGCCACGCCGATCCCGCGCACGCTCTACTTCAGCCTCGCCGGCCTGCGCAGCCTCAGCACCATCATGAGCCCGCCCGTCGACCGCCTCCCGATCACCACCACCGTCTGCCAGTACGACACCGGACTCGTGCGCGAGGCGATCCTGCGCGAGCTCGACCGCCGCGGCCAGGTTTTCTTCCTGCACAACCGCGTCCAGAGCATCCGGGAATTCGCCGCGCGCCTGCGGCTGCTCGTCCCCGAGGCCCGCATCGCCGTCGCCCACGGCCAGATGCCCGCCGAGGAGCTGGAGGAGGTCATGACCCGCTTCGTGGACGGCGAGATCGACCTCCTCGTCTGCACCACCATCATCGAGTCCGGTCTCGACATCCCGAACGCCAACACCATCCTCATCGACCACGCCGAACGCTTCGGCCTCGCCGAACTCTACCAGCTCCGCGGCCGCGTCGGACGCTACCACCACCAGGCCTACGCCTACTTCCTCATCCCGCCCGCCGGCGTGCTCCCGTCCAACGCGAAGCAGCGCCTCGCCGCCATCCGCCGCTACACCCAGCTCGGGGCCGGCTTCAAGCTCGCCATGCGCGACCTGGAGATCCGCGGCTCCGGCAACCTCCTCGGCGCCGAACAGAGCGGCCACGTCGCCGCCATCGGCTTCGACCTCTACTGCCAGCTGCTGCGCGAGGCCGTTGCCAAGCTCGAAAACAAGCCGCCGCCCGCGCCGCGCGGCGACCTTCCCGTCGCCCTGGAAACCGTCTGCACCGCGCTCCATGACAAGCTCGGCCGCCAGACCGCCGCCATCCCCCCGGACTACGTCGGCGCCGAAACCGTGCGTTTGGAGCTGTACCGGCGCATCCACTCGCTCGCGGCCACTGCGGAAGCGGACGCCTTCGCCGCGGAGCTTGCCGACCGCTTCGGACCGCCGCCCGACCCCGTCCGCGCGCTGCTGGAACTGAAGCGCGTCCGCCTGCTCGGCCGCCGCCTGGGACTCACCGCGGTTTCCGTCCGCAGTAGCGAAGCCTACCTCGAGACGGAGCATGGACTCCTGCGCGACATCCACGGCCGCCTGCACCGGCTCACGGCCGCCAACGGCCTCGGCCAGCTCCGCGAACTCCGCACCCTGCTGGAAAAACTGGACGCCAAACCGCGAAAATAGAGGCCGGGTGGACTCCGCGAAACGCCAGCCACTTCCCCGATTCCAAATGGTTTGCCCTCTGGTTATTAGCGCATGCCCCGTATTCCAGGCAAGAGGCCCGTCGTCCCGTTACGCCGGGCGAAACGCCCGTCATCCGGGCATGCATGCGGATGCGCCCCGATGGCAAATCTTTTCCGCATGAGGGTTGCAAACCCGCGTCCCAGCACTACAGTTAGACCGCTTTAATTTTCCCCTTTGTTTCTTTCCCGATGTGCTCGGGTGGCGGAACTGGCAGACGCGCATGTTTGAGGGGCATGTGCCGCAAGGCGTGAGGGTTCGAGTCCCTCCTCGAGCACCACTTTTCTCTCTCCCCCCGTCTCTTTTTTCCGGCTGGTTTTGCGCGCCCGTTTTCCACGGTGAAACCGATCCGGGATTGCCTCACCCCGTGCGTCCCGCCGCTTTCCGCTTGCGTTCCGGACAGCAGACCTTGGCGAGTCCGGCCATGGCGGTTTCGCGGTAGCCGGACTGCAGGTCGCGCCCGGTCTGGGCCATGGTCTGCACGACCTCGTCGAAGCTGATCCGGTGCTCGCCGTCGGAGAGCAGCGAATAGACAGCGGCGTCCAACGCGCGCGTCGCCGCGAAGGCGTTGCGCTCAATGCACGGAATCTGCACCAGCCCCGCCACCGGGTCGCAGGTCAGCCCCAAGTGATGCTCGATGCCCATCTCCGCCGCGTACTCGATCTGGCGCGGCGAGCCGCCCATGAGCTGCGCCGCCGCGGCCGACGCCATCGCGCAGGCGGAACCGACCTCGCCCTGGCAGCCGACTTCGGCGCCGGAGATCGAGCCGTTGAACTTGATCAGGTTGCCGACCAGCCCGGCGGTGGCCAGGGCGCGCAGGATCTCTTCTTCCGAAAGCTGCTGCGTCTCGTGCAGGAAGCGGAGCACCCCCGGCAGCGAGCCGCAGGCGCCGCAGGTAGGCGCCGTGACAATCACGCCGCCCCCCGCATTCTCCTCCGAAACCGCGACAGTGTACGCCGCCAGCAGCGCCGTCCGCCGTAGCCAGGAATCGAGCTGCCGCGCCCGGATATGGTAGGCGTGGCTCTTGCGCGGCAGCTTCAGCACGCCCGGCAGTGCTCCCTCCGCCGTCAGCCCGCGCACAATCGCCGCCTGCATCGTCTTCCAGACCGCCGCCAGATGCGTCCAGATTTCCGGCCCCTCGCACTGCTCGACATATTTCCACAGCGGCGCGCCGTTCTCGCGGCACCAGTCCAGGATTTCATTCATGGTGCACAGCGGATAGACCGACTTGTGCGCCGCCGGCGTGTCGCCCGCCTCCAAGACCGCGCCGCCGCCGATGCTGTACACCGTCCACGACGCCGACACCGCACCCGCCGCGTCCAACCCCTCGAACAGCATCCCGTTCGGGTGCTGCGGCAGCGTCTCCGCCGGTTTCCAGACAATCTTGAACGGCCGCGGGGCGAGAACGCCGCCGACCGCCGCATCCGTCAGATGCCCCTTACCCGTCGCCGCCAGGCTGCCGAACAGCGTCACGCGGAACGACGAGGCATCCGGACAGCGCGCCAGAAAGCGCTCCGCCGCCAGCCGCGGCGCCATGGTATGCGACGACGACGGCCCCTGTCCGATCCGGTACAATTCACGCAGCGAATCCATATTGCATTCCTTCTGTGGCACTCTGGAAATCATGGCGAATCACAACGTCACCCATCACGGAGCAACCGGCTCTAGGAACGGCTGGGTCGGAAACTTTTCGCCGTTGACCAGGTTCACGGGCGGGTTCTCCGAATAGGCGTAGCGGACGAACGCCGGCGCGGCGGAACCGGCCTCGGGCGTGAGCGTGACGGTGTCCGGCCCGGTGATCGCGGCGGCGGCAGGCTTGAACTGGCGGTCGGCGCCAGCGACCTCAAAGGTGCGCGGCGCCTTACCGTCAACCGTGGCAAGCTTCCCGGCCGCCCAGTCGAACTTGAGCGCGACGGAGCCGCCGCGGACGGTGGCCGACTTCAGCCGCGGGCCGCACGGGACAAGCTCCTTCCTGCCGTAAAGATTGTGCAGCGCCAGCCGCGCGAGACGGTGGCCGACGGACGCCTTGTCCGTGGGATGGACGTTGGTCGGGTTGCCGACGTCGATCGTCGTCGCCAGCCACACGCCCGGCAGCTCCTTCGCCAGACGGTCCTGCATCAGGCGGTACTCCATCCACGGCCGGTTGAGGTTCGGAAGCTGCACAAAGAGGAACGGAAGCTCCGCGCCGAACTGCGCGCGCCACGACTTGACCAGCGTGGTGAGCAGCGCAAGATTGCGGCCGCTGTCGAGCGCAACGTCCGGCTTCATGCCGGAGGTGGCGTTCGATTCGCCCTGGTACCAGATGACGCCGCCGACGGGGAGGCGGCCGAGCGGTTCGATGCCCCCGCGCGCCAGAAAATCCGGTTGGAAATAGTGGCCGGGCAACGCGCTGTCTTGCGGCTTCCGGGCGAACCAGAGGGCCAGGTTCTCCGCGCCGCGATTGCGGGTCCAGGCGGGGACGTCGGAGTTGGCGGTCCACATGCCGTTGGAGTAGGCGGAAACCAGCGTCTTGTCGCCGACCAGCGCCAGCTCGGGAATGAGCGACTCCGTGGTGGTTCCACCGACCGCGACGCAGAGGATGCCGACCGGCATCTTGAGCGTTTTGCGGAGTTCGCGGGCAAAGAAATACGGCACGGCGGGGAAGCCGGGCGCGGTGGCGGGGGAGAGAACCTTCCAGTCGCCGGTCAGCGCGGCGGCGGGATCGAGCGGATCCAGCATCTTATCCAGACTCCATCTTGCTTTGCCGGTGGAAAGCCCCGGCTTCGCGCCGCGGAAGATGCAGCGGATCTGGCCGTCCGTGGAGGCGGCGACGGCCTCCTTGGCACCGGCCGCCTCGCGCAGGGTGAAGGCCATGTTCGACTGCCCGGCGCAGAGCCAGAGTTCACCGGCCATGACATCCGAAAAGGTTCGCTTCTTCCCGGGCGTGGCGACGGTCAGCGTGTACGGGCCACCGGGCCGGAGCGCGGGCAGCGTAAGTTCGAAGCGGCCGAAACGGTCGGCCTTCGCGGTCACCGGCGCCTGCCCGGAAAGCGTTGCCATCACGCGTGCTTCCGGCGCGGCGCAGCCGCGGATCGGTAGCGGTTTGCCGTGCTGCACGAGCATGTGGTCGCCGAAGACGTAGGGCAGCTCCAGCCGGTCGGCGGGGATTTCGAGCCACGGCTTGATCTGGGCGAACGTCGCCTCCGCGATGGCCTTGGCGCCCTTCTCGTTGGGGTGCAGGCCGTCGCCTTGGAACGCACCGTCAAGGCCGAGCAGCGGGGCGAACATGTCGAGCGGCAGCGCGCCGGATCGTTCGCAGACCGCCGCCATGTCGCCGCGCATCGCGAAGATTTCCGGCCACTTGTGGCAGCGGCTGGCGGGAAGAATCGGGGCGAAGCGGCTCCAGACGAAGATCCGGGGCTTGGAGGGCAGTTCCTGGTACGCCTTCAACAGCGTGAGGTAGTCGGGGACGAACTCCGCGCGGTGGCCGTCCTTCCAGGCGTCAATGTCGTTCACGCCGAGGTTGCAGATGACGATGTCCGGACGGAACGCCAGCGCCTGCTCGTGCGACTTCTGCTTCAGGTAGGCGCGCCATTCGCTTCCGCGCTTGCTGGAAAGGATGATGCCGCGGCCCGAATTGCCGAAGTTGGCTACCTGGTACTTGTCGCCCAGCAGTTTCTGCAGCAGCGCGGGATAGGTGTCGGCGGGATCCTTGATGCCGTAGCCGAACGTGATCGAGTCGCCGATGCAGGCGACGCGAATCTTCGACGGGTCGGGCTTCAGTTCCGGGCGCGGATCAACCGGTGGTTCCGCCAAGGCAAGAACCGGCGCAAGCAGGGTCGCAAGAACACAGCGAACGGCCAACTGTCGAAGCATGGATGCCTCCTTCACTCAACCGGCGGGCGGGCCGGCGGCAGATTACAACCACCAAACGGGCGGAAGCGGCCGCCCGTTCCATCGTTCAGCCCACGGGCACTTCAGCAGCCGGGGCTGATTCCGGCACGACGGTTCCGGGGACATCCGCCGTAAACTCCGTGGTGCCGATCCAGGTCTCGCCGGGGCGGAGCAGGACAGGCTCGGCGATGGCGCAGGTCTCGACGCAGAGCATCTCGCGGTATTCCTCATTGGCCATGTCCGGAAGTTCCTTCGACTTCTCGGCCCACGGGTTCCACACCACGATGTCGGGCATGTTTTCCTGGCGGATGCGGAGGGTGTGGCCGGCGGCGTTGTCGCGCAGCACAATCTCGCGCGGTGCCCGCACATAGGCGCGGTCCAGCTCGCCCTCAATCGTCACGGCATCGCGCAGTTCCGTCCCACGCGCATTGTCGCCGAAATCGCGGTATGAGAGCCCCTTCAGCCCCTCAACCGACGCCTGCGCGGCATCGGCGACCTGGAAATAGCTGTGCAGCGCCGCGGTGAAGCTGTAGCGTTCGCGGTCGCGGTTCTTGCAGCTCAGCGTAATCGTCAGCGTGTCCGCCAGCCGCACCGTCAGCTCCAGGCGGAAGGAATACGGCCACACCGCGCGCGTCGCCAGGTTGTCCTGCAACCCGAGCACGACCGTCACCGACTCGTCCGACGCCACCGCCGTGCGCTCGATCGTCCACTGCGCGCCGCGGGCGAAGCCGTGCTTCGGGAACGGCCCCTCGTTCGCGAACTGCGGAAAGATCACAGGGACGCCGCCGCGGATCGCGCCGCCCGGCTTGAACTCGGCGTAGCGGCTGAGGAAGAGGCGATCCACGCCGTCCGCCGTGCACCAGGAGGTGACGTGCGCGCCCAGCAGGCTCACTTCCGCCTCCGCGCCGGAGGCGTGCGACAGCGCCAGTGCGGGGATGCCGCCGCGCCCCTTCGCCACCGTCACCGAACCCGGAATCCCGAACTTCGCCTGCATTTCCGCAATCGTCATTGCCGTTCTCCTGTCTGTCGCATGAGAAGAAATCATGAACAAAGGTGGACTAGGTGGACTAGGTGGACTGGGTGGACTGGGTGGATGATGAATGTTGGCTCACGTTTCCCATTCTTCCAATTTCCGTTTCGTGATCTACCCTTTTTCCGTTTTTCCGTTCTTCCGTTGCGTGATCTACCCTTTTTCCGTTTTTCCGTTCTTCCGTTGCGCCTTCACGCCTTCTGTTCAATTGTTCAAGCCGCGCCGCGCCGGTTCAGCGCCCTTCCCGCGATGTCGCGGCGGCAGTACGCCCCGTCCCAGCGGATTGCGTCCACCGCGCGATACGCCCGCGCCACGGCATCGGCGACCGTCGTGCCGCGGGCCGTCACGCCCAGCACACGCCCGCCCTGCACCGTGAAACGGCCCTGCGCATCAAGCACGGTTCCCGCATGGAACACCACCGCGCCCCCGGCCTCGGCGGCGTCGAGCCCGGAAATCACCGCGCCCTTCTCAATCGTTCCCGGATAACCCTTCGCGGCCATCACCACGCACACCGCCGGATCCGCGCCCCACTTCAGTTCCACACTTGAAAGTTTTTTGTCGGCCACCGCAACCAGCGCCTCGACCAAATCGCTGTCCAGCCGCATCAGCACCGCCTGCGTCTCCGGGTCGCCGAAGCGCACGTTGAACTCGAGCACGCCAATCCCTTTTTCCGTCACCATGACGCCGGCATAAATCACGCCCCGGTAGTCGAGCCCTTCCTTGCGGCAGCCCTCCAGGAAACGGTCGAGCACCTGTTCTTGTATCTGTTTCCAGACCGCGTCCGTCACCACCGGCGCCGGGGAGTACGCGCCCATTCCGCCCGTGTTCGGACCGGTGTCGCCGTCGCCGATGCGCTTGTGATCCTGCGACGAAGCCAGCGGCACAATCGTCGTGCCATCGGCGAACGCCAAGATTGAGGCTTCCTCGCCTTGCAGAAATTCCTCGACCAGCACGGTCGCGCCCGCCGCGCCGAACGCGCCGGAAAAGCAGAGCCGCACGCCATCAACGGCCTCCTGCTCGGTCATCGCCACGATCACGCCCTTGCCCGCGGCCAGGCCGTCGGCCTTGACCACGATCGGCGCACCCATTTTGCGGATGTAGGCGATGGCGGACTCCGCGTCGGTGAACGTCTCGCTCGCCGCCGTCGGGATGCCGTGGGCGACCATGAAGCGCTTGGCGAACGCCTTGCTGCCCTCAAGCTGTGCGGCGGCCTGGGTCGGCCCGAAGATGCGGAGCCCGCGCCGGCGGAACTCGTCCACGATGCCGTCACACAGCGGCGCCTCCGGTCCGACCATGGTCAGGCCGATCTGGTTGGTCGCCGCGAACTCCGCCAGCTCGGCCGGCGACCCCATCGGGATGCGCGTGACATTGCGCATGCCGGGATTCCCGGGCGCGGTGAAAATGATGCCCGCCAGCGGGCTCTGCTGCAATTTCCAGACAATGGCGTGCTCGCGCCCGCCGCCGCCGACCACCAGAATATTCATCGCCATCCTGCAAACCTCGTCAAACGATTGAACGCCCCTTCCGCAGGCTCCGCAGAGACTGCGGGGAAAGGAGGAATATAACCCGACTTTTCACGCCCGCGTGAGAACGGCCCCGGCAGAGGAGAACAACCGGAAACGTTCAACGCCCAACGCCGGCTGGACGGGGGCATGGGCGTCCCGCCCGTGAACATGAATCGAAACGCAAAGGCGCAAAGGACGGGGAATGTTCAATCCTCAATAAGGTTGGAGCCGTTCGTTTGTTGTTCCGCCTTCAGGCGGCCGCAGGACGGGAGCACGGGCGTCCCGCCCGCTTCCGCCGGGCATCCTGCCCGGTGGCCGCCTGAAGGCGGAACTGCAAACGTGAAGAGAGGCTGGGCGGGCTGGAAAGCCGGGGAGAGCGGCCCTGCCGGTGTCAACCCTGCGGGGTCAGGCCCGCCCGCGCAACTTCGCGTCCACCAGCCGCAGCGCGGCGTAGAGCGAGTCCAGGTGCGGAGTCCGCACGCCGAGGCGGCGGCCGGCGCGCACGGCGTTGCCGAGGATCGCCTCGACCTCCAGCGGACGGCCGTGCTCGAAATCCAGGCACATGCTGGTCTTGTACGGGGTCATGTTCAGCGTGTCGTCGAGGTTCTTCTGCACGACCTCCGGCGGCAGCGGCCAGCCGTCGGCGGCGGCGAGCGCGACGACCTCCTCCATCACCGCCCGCGAGAGCGCGGTGCCCTCGGGATCGGAAAGGATCTCCCGCGTGGTGATGCCGCCGCCGAGCACGGAAAGCGGGTTGAACGGCGCGTTCCAGACCAGCTTGCGCCAGCGGTCGCGCTGCACGGCGTCGGTCAGCGTCACCGGCACGCCGGCCTTCTCCAGCATCCCGGCCAGTTCCTTCAGCTTCGGCGAAATCCCCGACGGATAGCACCCGAGGGCGAGGCGCCCGTAGTCCTGGTGCACGATCCGGCCCGGCGCGGCGCGCCAGATGCAGGCGAAGGCCAGCCCGCTCAGGATTTCGACGCCCGGCAGCCCCGCGGCCACCGGCGCCTCGATGCCGATGCCGTTCTGGAGCAGCAGCACGCCGCTTCCCGGACCGGCCGCCGGACGGATCATCGCCGCCGTGTCAATCTCCGGCAGCACCTTGGTCGCCACCAGAATCAGGTCCGCCGCCCGGCCGTATTCCGCCACGCTGTGCATGACGCCCGCCGGCGTGAAGTGGAAACTTCCCCAGACGCTGTCGATCTCGACGCCGCCCGTCCGCACCGCCTCGTAGTCCGAGCGGCAGACGAGCGTGACCTCCGCCCCGGCCTGCGCCAGTTTCGCCCCGTAAAACGTGCCGATCGCCCCGGCACCGACCACCAGAACCGTCTTCATCGTCATCCCCGCGTTGGGTTTTCCGTCCCCGGCTGCTGCGGCTTCGAGAGGCGGTCCAGATATTCCTTCCACTCCACCGGCAGCAGGTATTTCTTCTGGCTGTTGCATTCCTTGCACGCCGCGACGATGTTGCTCTTCACCGAGCGGCCGCCGCGCACGATCGGCACGACGTGGTCCATCGTCAGCTCCTTCGGCGGAAAGCGTTTCTTGCAGTAGTGGCACACCCCCTGCCCGCGCAGGTTCTTCCACCACTGTGACTCGCGCAGCTCCTTCGACTTCGACTTCTCGCGCTTCACATGCTCCTCGTCGGCGCCGATGAAAAAATTATCCATGTCCAGCGGTTCCGTCATCCGTCGTGGCCCTCCATCCCGGTACCATAGCCGCACAGCGTGCAAAATCCCGTGCGCGGCGACCCCGCCCGCTTTGGAAGCCGCCCGCGCCGCATTAGGTTACGCCAATCCAAGCAAACCCCGGCCGCATCCTGGAGCTTCCGCATGACCCCCGCACAGCCGCACCGCCTCCTCCTCGCCACCAACAACCGGCACAAGCTCGCCGAGATCCGCGACATCCTCGCCCCGCACGGGATCGAGGTGCTGGGGCTCGCCGACGCCGGCCTGCGCATCGAAGTGGTCGAGGACGCGCCGAGCTTCGAGGGGAACGCGGCCAAGAAGGCGCTGGAAACCGCCACAGCCGCCGGCATCCCGGCGCTGGCGGACGATTCCGGGCTCGAGGTCGCCGCGCTCAACGGCGAGCCGGGTGTCCGCTCCGCGCGCTATGCCGGAGAGCCGACGGACGATAAGGCGAACACCGCACGGCTGCTGCGGAACCTGGAGGGTGTGTCCGACCGCCGCGCACGCTTCGTCTGTGTGCTCGCGCTGGCCGCGCCCGGCGGCCGGCTGCTGGGCACGGCGGCGGGCGAGATCCCCGGCACGATCATCCACGAACCGCGCGGCGCCCACGGGTTCGGCTACGATCCGGTATTCGTGCCGGACGGCTTCACGGAGACGTTTGCCGAACTGCCGTCCGCGACCAAGAACCGCCTCAGCCACCGCGCCAACGCGCTGAAACACGCCGTGGAATCCGGCCTGTTCAGCAAGCTCCCCTGACGCCGGGGCGGTACCGCAATCGCGGGCTGAAGCGCTGCGGTACTGGAACTCGCCGCATTGCACCCCCCGGCCGGCCTTCCCGCAGGCACGCGCCCGTCTTGCAATCCGGCGGGCCTGTGGGAAATTACAGCATTCCACACTTTTCCGAAGGAAACCGCACCATGGGCACCAACGCCGGGACCGGGCACATCGACGCGCGCTACGTCGCGGATCTCGCCCGCATCGAACTGACCGACGCGGAGGCCGCGCGCTACAACGCGCAGCTCAACGCGATCCTCACCTACGTCGAACAGCTCCAGGAGCCGGACGTCACCGGCATCGAGCCGACCGCGCATGCCATGCCGCTGGCGAACGTGCTGCGGGAGGACGCCGCCCGCCCGTCGCTCGACCGCGCCCCAGTCATCAAAAACGCCCCCGCCGACGTGGACGGCATCTACGTCAAGGTCCCCGCCGTCATCGAAGGCGAGGAAAGCTGAGCGGCATCCACAGATTTCGCCGTTACACCGATTTCGCAGAAATCCCGGTCTCATTTTTCCGTTCTTCCGTCTTTCCGTTTTTTGGAGCCTCACATGCCTCTCATTGATCTTACCATCAAACAGGCCGCCACCGCCCTGGCCGCCGGCGAAACCACCTCCCGCGCGCTGTGCGAGGCGTTCCTGGCCCGCGCCGAAGCCGTGGAACCGCGGGTGAAGGCGTTCCTCTCGCTCGACCGCGAGGACGTCCTCCGCCAGGCCGACGAGGCCGACCGGCGCCGCGCGTCCGGCGCCGCCCGCGGCCCGTACGACGGCATCCCGCTCGCCGTCAAGGACAACATCAACGTCACCGGCCAGCCCTGCAGCTGCGGCTCGAAGATCCTCGCGCCGTACCGCGCCACCTACGATGCCACCGTCACCCGCAAGCTCCGCGAGGCGGGGTTCATCTTCTTCGGCCGCACGAACCAGGACGAGTTCGCCATGGGCTCCTCCACGGAGAACAGCGCCTACGGCCCCTCCGCGAACCCGTGGAACCTGGAGTGCGTCCCCGGCGGCTCCAGCGGCGGCAGCGCGGCGGCGGTCGCGGCGCGCGAGGCGCCCGCGGCGCTCGGCTCCGACACCGGCGGCTCCATCCGCCAGCCGGCCGGCTTCTGCGGCATCGTCGGGCTGAAGCCGACCTACGGCCTCGTCTCCCGCTTCGGCCTCGTCGCCTACGCCTCCTCGCTCGACCAGATCGGGCCGATGACGCGCACCGTGGCCGACGCCGCCATCCTGCTCGACCAGATCTGCGGCCTCGACCCGATGGACTCCACCACCCTGCCCGGCGCCCACGGCGGCTACGCGGCGGCGCTGGAGGCCCCGGCCGACGTGCGCGGACTCCGCATCGGCCTGCCGACGGAATATTTCGCCGCCCAGGGGCTGGCGCCGGACGTGCGCCGCGCCGTCGAGGCCGCCGCCAAAACCTATGAAAAGCTCGGCGCGACGCTCGTCGAGATCTCGCTGCCGAACCTCAGGTACGCCGTCGCCACCTACTACATCATCGCCACCGCCGAGGCCAGCGCGAACCTGGCGCGCTTCGACGGCATCCGCTACGGCGCCCGCAGCCCGGAAGCGAAGGATCTGCTGGAGACCTACCGCCTCTCCCGCGCCAAGGGGTTCGGCGACGAGGTCAAGCGCCGCATCATCCTCGGCACCTATGTGCTCAGCAGCGGCTACTACGACGCCTACTACCTCCGCGCGCAGAAGGTCCGCACCCTGATCCGCAACGACTTCCTCCGCGCCTTCGAGGCGTGCGACGTGCTGCTCTCGCCGACCGCGCCGGAGACCGCGTTCAAGCGCGGCGCGAAGTCCGCCGACCCGCTGGCGATGTACTTGGCCGACATCTACACCATCTCCGCCAACCTCGCCGGCATCTGCGGCATCTCGCTGCCGTGCGGCACCGGCGACGACGGCCTCCCCGTCGGCCTCCAGCTCATGGGCCCCGCGCTCGGCGAGAAGAAGATTCTGCAGACCGCGCAGGCGTTCGAGAACGTCGCAGGCCCCGCCAAGCTGCCGGAACTTGATTAGCCACATAATAAGAGAAACAGATGAATACGATACGAATTCTATTACCGCTTTTAGGTGGTGCCATTTTCTGGTGGCTTTTGGTGCGCATGGCACGGAAGACGGCGCGGCACACCGCCGCCGGAAAAGTGGTGGAGTTTGGGTGGTTTGGGTGGGGTAGTGTTGTTTTGGCGCTGGCGTTGCTGACTGCAATGGTTTGGGATGTTCTTTCTGGTGATTCGAAGGCGACCATTACGGACTGGCGCGTGCCCGCTGCCTTTAGTGTTATCTGCAGTTGGTTTCTGATAGAGGTATCTTTTCGTCGGATTGTTTTTTCCGACACCTCCGTCTCCATGTGCTCGCCCTGGTCAGGAACGAAGCGGCTGGCATGGACGGAAATAATCAGCGTGCGGCGTGTTTG
This sequence comes from uncultured Lentisphaerota bacterium, assembly GCA_903921725.1. Taxonomy (GTDB): domain Bacteria; phylum Verrucomicrobiota; class Lentisphaeria; order Oligosphaerales; family CAITYL01; genus CAIXRA01. The sequence continues at coordinate 9,214 of CAIXRA010000011.1, read as the reverse complement.
GTGGCGAAGCGACGGGGTTCGCGTGGAAACGACCCATGGGAGTTTCTTTCTCTACTATTGTATGTCCGGCAAGGACGAGTTCCTCGCCGTCCTCGCGGAAAAAAGCGGCGTGTGCAAGCCGAAGGATTGAAGCGCGGCCTGCTGATCAATTTCGGCGAGGAACGTCTTGTGGACGGCATCAAGCGGGTTTCCCGTTGAATCACTCTGTGTCCTCTGTGCCCTCTGTGGCTAAAAAAGGGTGTCCCCATGCAATATGAAGCGGTCATCGGTTTGGAAGTCCACTGCCAGGTGAAGACGCAGTCGAAGATGTTCTGCGGCTGCGCGAACCGGTTCGGCGCGGAGCCGAACACCCTCACCTGCCCCGTCTGCCTCGGCTACCCCGGCAGCCTGCCGGTCGCCAACGCGGAGGCGGTGCGCAAGATCGTCGCCGCCGGCCTGATGTGCGGCTGCACGATCAGCAAGTTCAGCAAGTTCGACCGCAAGAACTACTTCTACCCGGACATGCCGAAGAACTACCAGATCACGCAGTTCGACCTCCCGTTCTGCCTCGGCGGCCAGATCCCCGTCGGCGGCAAGGGGTTCTCCGGCCAGCCGCTGCCCGAGAAGAAGATCGGCATCACCCGCATCCACATGGAGGAGGACGTCGCCAAGCTCACGCACCTCGGCAAGGCCAGCGCCGTGGACTACAACCGCGCCGGCGTCCCGCTCATGGAGATCGTCAGCGAACCCGACATGCGCACCCCCGACGAAGCCTACGCCTACCTCACCGCCCTCAAGCAGGTCCTCGAGTACGCCGGGATCAGCGAGTGCGACATGGAAAAAGGGCAGATGCGCTGCGACGTCAACGTCTCCGTGCGCCCCCTGGGCCGGGCCGAGTTCGGCACCAAGATCGAGATCAAGAACCTCAACAGCTTCCGCTCCGTCCACCGCTCGCTCTGCCACGAGATCCCGCGCCAGATCGAGGCGGTCGAGGCCGGCGAGAAGCTGCGCCAGGAAACCCGCCGCTGGGACGACGCCCTCGGCGTCACCATCGTCATGCGCGTCAAGGAGCACGCCCACGACTACCGCTACTTCCCGGAGCCGGATCTGATGCCGGTCACGCACACCGACGAACAGATCGAAAAAATCCGCGCCACGCTGCCTGAAGTCCCCTTCGTACGCCGAGACCGCTTCGTCACCGAGTACGGCATCACGCCCTACGACGCGCACGTCCTGACGCTGGAAAAACCGCTCGCCGACTACTACGAGGCCGCCGCCCGCGGTTCCGCGAACCCGAAGCAGGTCGCCAACTGGATCATCACCGAGCTCCTGCGGGTGCTCGGCGAGCGCGGGCTCACCATCCGCGAATGCCCCGTCACCCCCGCGCACATGGCCGAGCTCGCCGGTCTGGTCGGCGGCGGCACGATCACCGGCAGCGTCGCCAAGAGCACCGTCTTCCCCGCCATGCTCGAGAGCGGCAGGGCCCCGTCCGAGATTGTGAAGGAAAAGGGGCTGGAACAGGTCAACGACGACAGCGCCATCGAAGGGTTCGTCACCCAGGCGATCGCCGCCAACCCGAAGGCGGTCGAGGAATACCGGGCCGGCAAGGCCGCCTCAATCCAGTTCCTCGTCGGCCAGGTCATGAAGCTCAGCCGCGGTAAAGCAAACCCCCAGGCCGCCCTCCCCCTGCTGAAGAAACAGCTGGACGCGGGTTAGCCACAGCGGGAAAATACCGGACCGCGCGGCCCCGAATCACGGCCGGTGGCCCGTCCACAAAAAACCGCACATCCCGACCCTATGTCGCGGGGATGTGCGGTTTGCCTGCGGGGAGTGTCCGTTATTCAGACTTGTACTTGAGCGCCTTGCCCGTGAAGGTGGCCTCTTCCTCCACAAACAGCAGCGGGAAGCCGGAACTCTGCTTGGTGAAGGCCTTCGGAATGACGGCGTCCGCGTCGGGTGTCGCCGCAAGGGCTTTGTAATAGGCACGATCCTCGACCGATACGGTCCGGAAGATGCCAAACAGCGCGCCAAGGAAACTGTTGTCCTGCTGCTGGAAGCTGTACTGGTCCTCGAAGTTCTTGAATCCCAAAACGGAAACCTTGCTTCCGTCAATGACCTGAACGATGCCGAAGACATACGAGGAGACGGTTGACGATCCCTTGACGGAGGCGAGCATCGTGTAGTCGCCCTTTTCAAGGTTGATATTGACCAGGCCCGGCGCCGCCGGCGTCGCACGCTGCACGCTCGCACAACCGCTCACCAGTACGGCGGCGGCAGCCATCGCCAGGGAAGACACGATCAGTTTCTTCATCTTCATTGCTCCTTGTTTGTTGTTGTACACTCACCGGGCCCGGCACCATGAACAGGAAACACATGCCGGCACCGCGCGCCGCATGCATATCGTACGACAATTCCCGGCCGCCTGCAAGTCAAGCGGCGGCGGGAGCGAATTTGCAACCACGGATCGGAATCAGCGTTTCGGAACTTTGGCAATGACCATGTCGTCGGGGGTTGGCGAAAGCATCTGCGGACGCTGGGTCTTCCCCGTTTTCAGCCCCCACTCCGTCATTTTCGTCTGAACATACCCGAACAGTTCCTTTTGCGTCACGCTTCCATCCCCGTTGGCATCCGCCTTGCCATCAACCCCCTCCAAAAGGAAACGGGTGAAGATTCCGTGCTTGCTGTCGGGATCGGGATGGGAGAGCTCTTTCTCGGCGCAGGAGGCAAGGACATGCACCCCCACCGTCTTCAAAGAAGGGGCGATGCCGGTAACGCCGCGGGTGGCACTGCCGCTGTGGCAGGCGTCGAGAACCAGCAGCTTCCGGCCGGCCTTGCAGTCCTGCATCTGCTGCTGCAGCTTCGCCACGGAAATGCTGTTTTCCTTGTCTTTTTCGTCTCCGTCCTGAGGAACAAGATAGCCTTCCCCGTCAATGGACGTACCATGCCCGGCAAAATAGATCACCAGCGAGTCCCCGGGGGTGGCGAACTCGCAGACCTGCTTGATGCGCCGTTTGATGTTGGTGTAGGTCGCCCTGTTCTCGGCGGCCTTTGCGTTGTCCGTCAACAGGACCACCCGCTCCGGAGAATAACCCCGCTCCGTCAACGCTTTGTGTATCCCCTCCGCGTCCTCCCGGCAATTGGACAGCGGCCCCAGAATGTCATAGTTGCTAATCCCGATGAGCAGCGCAAGCCCGACACCCGTTCCCTCGATCTTGACGGCCGGAATGGACGGCGCGGCCGGGACAGGCGCAACGGCAACCGCGGTGGCGGAAGCTTCAACCCCCACCCGCCCCTTCCGCGGCAAACCGGGGCCGGACTGGCTCAACCATTGCAGGACTGCCGCCTCGCCCGCATCCTGGCGCAACGGCATGGATGCGGTCGCCATCTGCCGGACGCCGTCGCCGAAACCGGCGGCCGCGGGAAGCTGCGCCTTGATTTGTTTGAGAAATTTGCAGGCAGTCCCGGCGTTTTGGTCGAGGCGGACAAAGGCGAGTAGCAGCAGGATGGTGTCCTCCGCCTTTCCAGGATCCTGAAGCTGCTTGAGTGACTGAGTGATAGCCTTGCGGCTGCTGTCCTGGTCATAGCGCGCCGCCAAGGAGCTGGTCTTCTCCGCATCCAGCGCCGACACCAAATGCCAGGCCACAAGAGCCGGAAGCCGTTCCGCATCAGGCAGCCGCGCATTTTCCTCGTATTGATCGCGCGCCAGTTCCCGCGCCTGGGTGTATTTGCCGTCCACACTCCAGGTTAGGACTTCCTTCAAGGCATCGGTCGTCTCGTTGTTCTGTTTCAGACAACGAACCGTATCCTCCATCGCCGGATCGGCACCGATGCACGGCGCGGCGTTAAAAAGCCAGCCGAACGCACACCATGCCGTCACGACAATTGCCTCACGCATTCTCATCGGATCCACCCCAAAAAGCCGCCGCCTCAATGCCGTTCCAGCATCATGTCCTTGAAGCCGGCCGTCACCACATCGCACGCCTGACAGCTCTCATCCATCAGGTTGTCCCCACTTTTTCCGGCCTTGGCGAATTCAAGGAGGGAGAGGCCGCCCTTTTTCAGTGGACAGTGAATAATCCGCGCGTTGAACAGCACCTTGTTGGACGGCTGGGCAATCAATTTTAGTTCGCAGTCGAGACGCATCACGCCGGTGTCCGTCCCGGGCTTTCTCCAAACCCCGTACTCCCAGACCCGCACGTCCAGCACCGCGTCCGCACCGTAATAGGCGGCCAGGCGCGCGTAATTGGGCAGGCGCTTGATCTTCTGGCCCCGGTACTCCTTGACGACCGCGTGTTCGTCAAACGCCTTCAGCATATCGCCCGTGGGGGCCACATCCCATTTGCAGGATACCATGGCCATTCGCGCCATCCGTTCCAGCAATTCCTGGTGGATGGAGAACTTTTTCCCCGCCAGATGACTGGAGAACTCCGCGGCCGCCTGTGAGTCGGCCCCGCTCACGAACATGGCACCCAGCAACCCCCAATACCGTTCCGCCGAAAAGCGGTTGTAGTACACACCGACCCCTGCGGGAGTCTCCAAGCGGACACGCCTGTCGTAAACCACGCGGGAAGGCACGATCACCACCCGCTTGATCTTGGCGACTGCATCGGCATCCATCTCCCGCCGCGCGTTTCCGTCCCACGGCCGCGGATAATCGTCCGAACACAGGTCCAGCCCGAAGAAGCCGAAAACAAAATCAAAAACCTCAATGGGATGCGCCTCGGCACCGACGTTGACAATTGCCGCGGTGACCTCCCCGCCGACCCCCGTGTAATCGCGGTGCAATCGGTACAGGGTCGCACTGTCTTCGGGAATGCCGTAGTCGGTGAAGCCGCCGAATGCGTTGGTGCGCCTGAAGGATTCCGCCGTGAACGGAAGAAGCGAAAGTTCCGCCTTCGACTCGTTGCACAGCCCGCCCTGCCGGCCGTCAAATCCAAAACGGGAGACCGCCGTTCCGCCAAAGCCGAACTGCGCCGCACGCGTCGCATGGGCATTAGCATGCAGCCCGAAGCCAAAGCCGACCTGCAGCGAAATCATGTCCAGCAGGTCGCCGACACGGTTCACGGGGTAGCATGCAATTTTCGTCCAAACGCCGGCAATGTCGCCCTCATCGCGGATGATGCGGCCGGAATCCCCTTGATACCAGGGAATCTGTCCGGACGCATCGGACGCGCCAAATGCGGAAGTAGAGCCGCCACCGCCGGCAAGCAACGCAAAACCCGCCCACCAGACACACGCCTTCTTCACACCCATAATCTCCGCCTCCCCCGCCTGTTCAGTCTGTTACCGGTTTGCAGCCGCAGGCACCGACGGCGGCATCGGCTCGTCTTTTTTGGCTTCCGGAACGGCCGTCGTGGAGGACGCACCCTTGGCAGCCGGAGGATTGCTTTCTTTCGCACCCTTGTAGTCGTTGACCGCGGCACCGTTGCCGGTCACCTCAACCACGCCCGTCGTGGTCAGTTTTTCGCCGAGAATCTTTGCAACATCGTCCATGTCGATTTTCAGCGTGATGTGCGCGTCTCCCTCCTTGTTCCATCCATAGTCCGCCATCTCCGTCATGAACAGCGCCGCCACAACCTTCGACTTGATGTTGTCCGACTGGAGCACCATGTTCTTGACCGTGCTCTTGCCCTCCACCTCCATGCCGACAATCCGCTCGGCAAGCTGCGCATAGGCGTCCAGCTCCGCCGCACGCAGGGCGCTGATCGGCCCCTTCATGTCCGCACGAACCGTGGAGAAGCCGATCCGCCGGATCTCCTTGTCGGGGTTGGCAAAGGTGATGTTGGTAAGCTCGCCGACCTGTTTCAGCGTGATGGAGGCTGTGACCTTGGCGACCCCCTTCTCCTTGTCGAACACCTTGTCCAGCTTGAAGCCGCGCAACGTGCCGATGGTCTTGCTTTCGGCCGACCCCTCGAAAATGCCGTTGACCAAGTCCTTGACCTCGCTGGTGGCGCGCACTTTCACTCCATAGACGCTCTCAACCAAGGCACGGCAGGCGACGACCTCCGCCTGTTTGATGGCCATCAACCGCTCGTTGCCTCCAAATGCCGGCACCGCCGACGCCATTCCCAGCAACAAACCAATGCCAAGCCCCAACGTACTCGTTTTCATGTTCATTCCTTTCGTTTTTCGCTGACAGATGGCACGTTCAAACGCTCCTGACGGAATCCCGGCGTCCCCTCCGCGGCTGGCTTTTCTTCCGCCACGACCGGAACCGGAATCGACTTTTCCGCCTCAATTCGCTGACTTTTATCACCAGGCTGACCGGCCACCAACACCGGTACGTCCAAGCGTTCCTGGCGGTATCCCGGCTTGTCCTCCACCGGCTGCTTCCCTGTCACTCCGGCTTCCCGGATTTTTTCAGATCCCGAAGCTGGCACCGCCGGTTTGGCCGGAACGGCGCCGGCGTCCCCGGAAACCGTCACCCTCTCGACTTTTACGTCGCGGAGCACCGGCACGCTCCCCGGCGTGCGTTCCACGCGTAGCGTAGCCTTGACCTCGACGGTCGCGCCTTCCTTCAATCCAGCCGGTGCCGCCTGCTTCGCCACCTGTTCATTGATGGACTTCAGGTCGGCGGTCTTCTGCTCCACCAGTTCCTGGTTGCCGCCAAAACACAGGGCGGCTCCCAGCGAGTGAATCAGAATTGCTGGAAGGAAAAATTGGGGGTCAGAAATCCGCATCGTCCAATTTCCCAAACTTCTTCGCCGGCGTTTTGGGTTCAGCGGCGGGGGCCGGGGTTGTGGCCGTATTAGCCGCCGGCGGTGCGCCCTTGTCGGCTGGTGCAGCGGCGGGAGCCGCCGCCACTTTTGCGGCCTCCGCAGACGCCGCGACTTTTTCCTGTTCCGCCATGACACGCGCCATCGTGCGACGATAGTTTTTGAGCCGCTGTGCGCCTTCCTTCACCGGTACGGTCAGCCACAGCTGCGTGATCAGGTCCAGGTCGTTGGTGACGCCAAATTTCACTTTCAACCGGGTTGCGATCTCTTTTTCGGCATCGCTCAACTCGGTGTTCTGCAGGTCAACGCTCTCCCCGTGGCAGAACGCAAACAGCTTCAACCGAGCCGTCGCATTCGGGTCATCTTCAAGCCCGCGCCGGTATGCCTCGACAACCTTCGGATCCGCCGGCGCGCCCTCAATGCAGCGCCAGTAGGGGACGTCGCAATACTTCCCGACCAATTCAAGAACGCTGATTTCAACCAGCAGCCGCAGGGCCGCATGAATGCCGTCCTTCTTGGCGAACCCCGCCTTCACCCCGAGGCCGTTTCCTTCCACCACCAAGTTCAGGCTCGTGTTGCTTTCGCCCTTCATCACGCAGATCTTGTTCGAGGTCTGAACCCCGCCGATGATCTGCTGCGTCTGATAGGCCACAACCTGCAGGTCGAGCGCCACCTGGCCGCCGGAGGAGCCGCGGTCGTGGCTCGCCCCGACGCGGGTCCCGCCAAACTCCAAGTCCGTTTCCGCCTCAAGCTTCTTTTCCAACATGTCCTTGTCAAATTCCGTGATGGCGCCCTGGACAAGCAGGTCCGGCAGGGTCCGGTCCAGCGTCTTGCCCAGCTCCTTCTCCGTGAACACATAGGTCGGGTCGTAGGGAATCAGCTTGATGGGGCCTTGAATTTTGCCCAACGACGTCGATACGATCTGCGCAATATCCTTGGGCACGCCCTCACCCGCCGTGGCGTTGCTGATTGCCTTGGTCTGCACCCGCACCGCGGGCACGTTGTAGGCCTGAAGCATATTCCCAAGCTGTTCCAAGGCAGAGTCATAGCGCGTGATCCGTTGCTCGGGACCCGCCACTTTGGACTCCGCTTTGCTGATGTCGGCGGCGGAGACATCCTTCACGGTCGAACAACCGCTCCCCGCCAGGGACATCATTCCCGCGACCGCCGCAATACCCGTCACCTGAAGCCACATGCCCGACTTGTTCATGTTTTTCTACTCCGTCTTTCCAGCACACCCAAGACCCATCGCATCCGCCGCATATCCGGCTCGGCCCATACCGGGAAACGCCGTACGGTTAGTGAACCTTGATCCCTTCCTTCGCGTCAATAATCACATCCGCCTTGAGGCTTTTGGTCATGTCCTTCTCAAGCTTCACCTGCCCGATGTTGACATCGGTCGGCTTGCCGTCGGTCTTGACCTCAATTTTCTTGGCGTCAACAATCACATTCACATCAACCTTGCCGCCCTTGGCCGCGCCCTTTTCGAACTTTACCTGTCCGATGTTGACTTCGTCCGCCTTGCCGTTCGTCTTGACGTTAATTCCCTTGTCCGCCTTCACCACCACATCCACGCTGTGAACCTTCTCGTTCTTGCCGATGGTCGTGGAGCCGATGTTTACGTCGTTGTCGTTGCCTTTTCCGCCCCGCTTGGAGCCGGCCCCGTGCGAATCTTTCGACGCGGCATCAATGTCCTTCTGGTTCACATAAATGTATTTGCTGCCGGACTTCGACAGGCCACCGGTATCCCTGTTCTTCTCCGCCCGCGCCTCCACCACCTTCTCCTTCATGCGGTCCGGCCCCTTGTTGTCGGAGAGCTGAGACCCCTCGTCCTCCGCCGCCAGCAAAGCCGGCGCCACGCCCATGGCCAGGCCAATCAACAAACCGCTCATTATTCTATACATGGCGCCGCACTCCTTGTTTTCATGCTGAACAGACCTTAAAGAGAAAGGCGGGGGCGGGGCACCAAGGCACCACACCCCGCACTTCCGCCTTCAAGCCGGGAATTTACTCGACTTTCACGCCGCCGACATTCACGTCGGATTTGTTGGCGTTGATGTTGCCCTGCACCTGCGTGTTGCTGATGATTACGGACTTGTCGACCTTCGAGTTCTTGACATCCACGCCACCAACATTCACATTCGACTTATTGGCGTTGATGTTGCCACGCATTTCCGTGTTGCCGATGATCACGGACTTGTCAACCTTCGAGTTCTTGATGTCCGTTCCGCCGACCGACACGTTCGACTTGTTGGCGTTGATGTTGCCGCGCATCTCCGTGTTGCCGATGATCACGGACTTGTCGACCTTCGATCCCTCGATGTCCGTTCCGCCGACCGACACGTTCGACTTGTTGGCATTGATGTTGCCGCGCATCTCCGTGTTGTCGATGATCACGGACTTGTCGACCTTCGAACCCTTGACGTCAACTCCGCCGACTTCAACCGTGGATTTGTTGGCGTTGATGTTGCCTCGCATCTCCGTGTTGCCGATGATCACGGACTTGTCGACCTTCGATC
>CAIXRA010000010.1 GCA_903921725.1 uncultured Lentisphaerota bacterium | reverse complement strand
GTACTACATCACCCGCACTTGGACGGCGACGGATGCGGCGGGGAACACGGCCTCCGCCGACCAGCGGATCATCGTCATCAAGACGACGAACGCGCTTGCGGAGGTTGAGACAACCGCGTCCGGCACGAAGACCGGCACCTACGCCGCGACGCAGGCCGATGACGGGGTTTGCGAGACGCTGGCGGAATATGTGCCCGCGTCCGGTTCGACGAAGTGGTCGGTGCTGGATCACCGCTGGATTTTTACGGTGGCGGCCGGTGACTTTGTGACCTTCTACGGCAAGGCGTACCGTCCGACGAACAGCGACGGCGACGACTTCAAGCTCTGCTACTCGACGGACGGCAAGACCTACTACGACATGGTGACGGTGAATTCGGAGACGGCCACGACGCGGTCGTTTGCGCTTCCGGCGACGGTGAACGGGACGGTTTACGTTGCGGCGTTCGACACGAACGCCACGGTGAACAAGGCTGTGGCCGACCTGCTGTGCGTGGATTATCTGATGATCCAGACGGAAGGCTGGCCGACGGGCCTGGTGCCGCCGGGGGACTGCCATTCGCCGCAGCCGGTCAACGGCCGGCCGCTGGTCGGGGTCAACCAAGCGCTGGGCTGGACGCTGGCGCCGAGCTCCCAGAGCGCGGACCTGTATTTCGGCACGAGCGCGGAGCTGGCCGAGTCCGACTTCAAGGGCAACCTGTCGGCCACGGCCTACTCGCCCGGCACCCTGGCGTACGACACCGCGTACTACTGGCGTCTCGACTCCCGGAACACCAACGGAATCATCACCGGCCCGGCCTGGTCGTTCAGAACCCAGCGCGCCCCCGTGCTTGGCTCACGCTCGCTGCATGTGCAGTCAATCCGCCTGGACTATGTCGTGGCCTCCGGCAAGTACCGCGGCCGCGTCACCGTGAAAATGGTCAACGACCTAGGCAAGCCGGTGTCGGGTGCGACGCTGTACGGCATCTTCACCGGCCAGTACCAGGAATACCGCTTGGTCGCGGCCGATTCCACCGGCACGTCGGTAATCATCACATCGAGTTCGAGAACCAGCGCACCGACGGCGTTCGGCTTCCGAATCAGCAACATCACCGGCCCGCTGCCCTATGCGCCCGCCGACAATGTGCAGGACGCGGCGAAGTTCTGATGCGTGTGCGCCTCCGGAGTCTGGCTGCATCCGTTCATCGTCCTCCCGGAGAAGTCCGCCGGTTTGCACCGGCCCGCGGCGGCGTTTGCATCTCCGGCATCTGTCCGGTATTTTGCAGGCGGCGTGAATTCATGCGCCACAGCACGGGGAGGCCGGGATGCCGGAGCACCATTTCATCCTGGTTATTTTCGGCGCCTCGGGCGATTTGGCGGAGAAAAAACTGTTGCCGGCGCTCAACGGCCTGACTGGCGGCGGATTCCTCACCGGGCGTTTCGCCGTGCTGGGCACGGGGCGCACACCGCTGGACGACCGCTCCTTTCGCGCCAAGTGCGCCGCATCGGTGGCGCCGGGGGATGCCGCGCTGCTTTCGGACCGCCTCCACTACCAGCCGCTCAATCCGGCGCATCCGGACGATTTTTCCGCGCTGCGGCAGCGGCTGGCGGAGTTGAACGCGGAGTATCGGGCCGGCGGGAACATCCTTTTTTATCTGGCGGTGCCGCCAAGCCAGTATGCGTCCATCGTGGAGGGGCTGGGGAATGCGGGGCTGAGCGGGGAGGCGGAAGGAACCTGGCGGCGGATCATCATCGAAAAACCGTTCGGCCGCGACCTGGCTTCGGCGCGGGCGCTGAACCGTCAGGTATTGACCCATTTCAGGGAGGAGCAGGTTTTCCGGATCGACCATTACTTGGGCAAGGAAACCGTCCAGAACCTCCTGGTCGCCCGCTTCGCCAACGGCATCTTCGAGCCGCTCTGGAACCGCAACTATATCCGGCGCGTGGAAATCACCTCGGCGGAGTCCGCCGGCGTCGGAGCCAGGAGCGGCTACTACGAACAGGCCGGCGCCCTTCGCGACATGCTGCAAAACCATCTTCTTCAACTGGTTGCGGTAACCGCAATGGAGCCTCCGGCCACCGCCGACGCCTGGGCCGTCCGCAATGAGACGCTCAAGGTGTTCCAGTCCCTGCGGCCCCTGGCGCCGGCGGAGATCGCCGCCAACGTCGTCCGCGGACAGTACACGGCCTCGCGCATCCGCGGCGAACCGGTCGCCGGCTACCGGGAGGAGGCGGGCATCGGATCCGATTCGCGGACCGAGACTTATGTGGCGATGAAATTCTTCATCGACAACTGGCGCTGGAACGGCGTGCCGTTCCTCGTCCGCACCGGCAAGCGCCTGCCGACGCGGGTGACGGAGATCGTGGTCCACTTCCGGCAGCCGCCGCACCACCTGTTCCGGCAAGGAGACGCCTCCGCGCCGCCCTCCAACCAGCTGGTAATCCGCATCCAGCCGGACGAGGGGCTGCTGCTGAAATTCGGGCTGAAGGAGCCGGGCGCCGGGTTCCGCGTGCGGGATGTGGGGATGGATTTCCACTACTCCGACCTCTCCGGCGTCCGCCTCCCCGACGCTTACGAGCGGCTGCTTCTCGACTGCATCCAGGGCGATGCGACGCTTTATCTGCGCAATGATGCCGTGGAGGCGACATGGGCGTTTGTGGACCCTGTCCTCCGCGCATGGGAGGAACCGGCCGGTTCCAGGCTGTACGGCTATCCGGCGGGGACGTGGGGACCGGAGCCGGCCGACCGGCTTGTGGAACCCGCCGGCGACATGTGGCGCGAACCCTGCCGGAACCTGACGGCCGATTCCTCGTTCTGCGAACTGTAGAAACTGCCAAAGGCCCGCACATGCCGTTTTTTGCCTCCAAAACCTGCCCGAATCCAGCTGCGGCCACCGCGGTGTTGGCCGCGGATTTCGCGCGCTGGCTTGGCGGGACGCGGGGCCGGGTGAACGTCGCTCTCTCCGGCGGACGGACGCCCGCCCTTTTTTTCGCGGCGCTTGCGGCGTCGGCGTTCCGTGCGCTCCCGTGGCGGAACGTCCATTTTTTCTGGGCGGACGAACGGTGGGTGCCGCACGACAGTCCGGAGAGCAATTTCGGAAATGCCTGGCGCCTGTTTTTTGCCCCGGCCGGCATTCCCATGCCGCAGATTCACCCCATGCTTGGTGTGTGCGGTGGGCCTGCCGGAGAAATTCCGGCGGCGGCGGTGGATTTCAGTCTTTTTCCCGAAGGGGAATGGGCGGCGGCGCTTGCGGCGGCGGCAGGCTATTCCGGGCGGCTCCGGACGGAACTTCCGATGGCGGAGGACGGGTGTCCGGTGTTTGACCTGATCCTGCTGGGAATGGGGGCAGACGGGCATACGGCCTCGCTTTTCCCCGGCGCGCCGCCGGATCCCGGCAGGGAACCGTGCGCCGCCGTCCGCCATCCCGCGACTGGAGCGACGCGCCTGACATTGACGCTACCCGTCCTCAACCGCGCCCGGCAGGTGGTGTTCCTTGTCACCGGCGCGGATAAACGTGCCACGCTCCGGGAGATGCGCCGGCATCCGGCCTCTTCCCCGATGCCCGCCGTTGCGGTGCGGCCGTTTTCGGGGGCGCCGGCCTGGTATCTGGATGCCGCGGCGGAAGGGTAAGCCATATTCGAAACCCGCGTTTTCCTGTTTCTCCATTCACGATCAAACAGGCGGGCGACATCGGGACTCCGGTTGAACGGTCACGAGAGAGGCGGGCCGTGGCCGGTTCCGGTCATCTCTTCGGAGGGATGACGCCGGGGGGCGGTGCGGTGGCGGGCGGCCCGCCGCCGGCTCCGTCCTTCTCCTGGGACGCAACCGCGGGCGGTGTGAGTGCCGTCGCCGTCTTCGGCGCGGGGGGATCGATCCGCCGCTCGATGCCGGTCAGCTCGGCGAAGAAGGAGCCGATGTAGACCTTGCTGCTGACCTTGACTGGGATATGCTGCCTGTCCCGGGTCACCCACACGAAAATCTTCGCGCCCTTGCTCTTCTTGAACACGCCGGCCAAGTCCTTGATGTCCGGTTCAATCTTGTACGTGTCGAACTCGCCGGCGGGGGTCTCGATCTTTTCCTCGGCGATGACCTTGGCGGTTCCGCTCACGAAGAACTTGCCGTCGGAAACCGGGATGGTGATGGTGTCCCCGAGCTTGAATGTCTGGGTGCGGAAGGCGAACAGCGCGGAGAGCGGGTCGAACGTGCCGGGCTGGATCTTGACGGGTTTTTTCGCCTCATCGTTCCGGGTTCGCCGCGCCTCCATTGCCACCCAGTCGAAGATGACGTGGAGGTCGCTGATTGCGCTGCCCTCGTGCTGGGCCTGGTTGTATTCCAGTGCGTGGCTCATGTCGGCGGCAACCCAGGTCTCGTAGCGGTCGCGGACCTTGTAGAGCTTGTCCACGAACGGCGTGGTGTTGGCGCTCAGGACGAACTGCCAGGCGGGGATGCCGTCGTGCTCGGTCAGCGGAAGCACTTCCAGCGTGCCGTAGCCGGCGGTGATGAACCCCCAGCCGATGCGGTAGCTCAGCGTTTCCCCGGTCCGGATCAACGGGTGCGGTTTCATCGCCGGTTCCGCGGCGGGAACGCCGGAGGGGGCGGTGACGGATGGGCTGGGAGAAACGGAGGGATTGGGCGGCGCAGAAGAAACAGGGAGGAGCGCCGGGACGGAAGAGACGGGCGGAAGGGGCGCGGCCAGCGCGGCGTCGTCTCCGGCGGCGGGCACGGCAAAAAGGCACGCCAGCATCAGCGGCAGACCCGCCATGAGGCCTTTTCGGTTCGTTCTGCGCGCCGTCGGATTCATCGTTTCCATTCGCGCCCGGCATCGGGGCGCGGCGGCATGGGGTTGGGGATTCCGGCGCGCGTACACACCGTCTCCGTGGTCTTGAAATGAAGTTTGGTGACGCGGGAAAGGCCGTCGAAGCCGCTCTTCTTCGCCACCGCGACCGCCGCCGCGGTGACCGCCGCACTGGCGCCGCGGGGGAGGGTGACGCCGGCCGCCTCGCTGAGCTTGTCCAGGCGGTGGATGAACTCCGCGCGGGCCAGAATCGAGGCCGCGGCCACCGCCACGTCCGCCTCCGCCCGGTGCATCTGTTCCAGCTTCAGCGCGCGCCCCTTTTCCAGCAGCGCCCGCTGCACCAGCTCCTTCGCGCCGAACTGGTCGGAGATTGCCCGCGGGCAGTCCGGCACCTTCTCCAGCAGGTTTTCCAGCGTCCGCGCATGCCCCCAGGCCAGCAGCCGGTTCACGTTCGCGAATTTCACATAGAGCCGGTTGTACGACTCCGGGCCGATGGCGACCACCGAAAACCTGCCGCATGTCGTGTTGCGGATGATCTCCGCCAGCGCGTAGATTTTCTTGTCATTTTTAATCAGCTTCGAGTCGGTCACGCCCGCCTTCACCAGCGCCGGCGCCGTCGTCTCGTCCACATACGCCGCCGCAATCACCAGCGGCCCGAAATAGTCGCCCTTGCCGCTTTCGTCGATGCCCGCGTGCGCCGTCAGCATCTCCGGGTTCGCCTCGATTTTCAGCTCCACCTCGTAACCAAACTTCGCCTCGCCGAGAATCTCCGGCTCCAGCAGGAACTGTACGAACTCCGCCGTGCCCCGTCCCTGGACGGTGAGCTTGCCGGAGTTGTAGAGGACGACGTTGGTTTTTTCCTTCGACCCCTTCCAGGCGGCGTGCGGCGGGGCGGTCGGTTCAAAGGCCCAGCCGCGCTCGTCCATGAGCCGGCGGAGCTTGTCCGCTTGGAGCGGAATCAACGTGCAAACATAGGATGTGGGTGTGCTGGACATGCCGTGTAAATTTTCGCTCGGGGGTCGATGGTTGTCCGGCGGGCGGGCTAACGGACGCTTCTTCATGGAATCCGGCCCGGCCCGGTGATGAAATCCCGGGGCTACCATAACCGCCGCGGGGACCGCTGCAATTCTCCGGCGGAAAAAACACGGAGGAAATTCTCCAGCGGCGCGCGGCCGTCCGGGAGACGTCCGTCCCCTTGTTGCTGTCGGCGGCGCGGATGTTGCCCCGTTTTCCGAACATGTGTGCCGCGGCGTCGGCCGCGCCGCAGTGCAGGATCAGTCCGTTGCTCATGGTCAGGATCTCCTTGGTTGGGGTTGGGGAACAGGGCTGGGTAAAGGCTGGAAGCCGGGAAGGTTACAGGATGCGCCACGGGTAGCCAAGGCGCGGGACGCGCATTACAGTGGCGGGTGTTGTGCGGCACATGGGGCCATGCACGGGAGGAGCGGAATCATGAAACACGGAATGCGGACGTTGGCGGTGATGATGGTTGCCGCTTTCATGGCGGCGGGGTGCAAGCCAGCCAGCGAGGTGAAGGCACGCCAGGAACCCGCCAAGCCGGCAGCGTCAGC
>CAIXRA010000009.1 GCA_903921725.1 uncultured Lentisphaerota bacterium | reverse complement strand
CTGCCGGCGGCGGTCGGCGCGGTTCCCGAACCGTCGTAGGTGATGCCGACCGTCAGCCCGGCCGGGGTCGTCGTCGCCGTCGCGGCCTTCGCCGTGCCGTCATAGCTCTGGCTCAGGCTCCCCAGCGTCACCGTCGCCACGCCCTTGTTGACCGTCAGCGTCTGTTGGACATCCGTCGCCGCGTTGTAGGTCGCATCGCCGGACTGCGAGGCCGTGATCGTCGCGGTGCCCGCGCCGATAATCGTCACCGTGCTGCCGGAGACCGTCGCCACGCTGGCGTCGGAGCTGGCATAGGTTACCGTCAGGCCGGAGGAGGCCGTTGCGGAGAGCACAAACGCCGCGTCGCCGTACGTCGCCGCCGCCAGCGCGCCGAAGGTAATCGTCTGGCTGCCCTTGGCGACCGTGATGACGCCGCTGGTGGCCAGTGCGGAGGTGTCCCACACCAAGCCGCCGGACAGCGCCGGCAGGTCCAGGGTGGCGAACGAACCGGAGTATGAACCCTTGGCGAACAACGTGAAGCTGTCGCCCGCGGCGAGCGCATCGCCCGTCGCCGTGACGGCAAGTGTGCCGCCGAAGACCGCCGCGCCCGTGCCGGCCAGCTTGTCGGCCGTCAGCGTCGTGCCGGTCTTGTTGATTTGCATCGCCGCCGTGCCGGCGAGCGTGACGGTGTTGTTGACCGTCAGCGTACCGATGCCGGAGACACCCGGAGCGACCGTGCCGTTGACCGTCACCGCGCCGCCGATCGTGCCCGTGCCAGCCAAGG
This sequence comes from uncultured Lentisphaerota bacterium, assembly GCA_903921725.1. GTDB lineage: Bacteria > Verrucomicrobiota > Lentisphaeria > Oligosphaerales > CAITYL01 > CAIXRA01. Next base: position 45,731 of record CAIXRA010000009.1, on the reverse strand, counting down.
TCGCGCCGGAGGCCACCGTCGTCGCGGTGACGCCGAGGCTACCGGTGACCAGCAACGTGCCGGTATTCACGGTCGTCGCCCCCGTGTAGGTGTTGGCGCCGGACAGCGTCAGCGTGGCCGTGCCGGTCTTGGTCAGTCCAAGGTAGCGGCTCCCCGAGGTGGCGTCGCGGATGACACCGGAGAACACGCCGTCCGTCGTCTGGTTGATTGACAGGATCTTGGTGCCGGTGTTGGAGTCATACTGGGGATCGACCAGGCCCGCGCCGGAGAGCGAGCCAATGGTGGCGGTCTGCCCGGCGAATTCGGAACCAAGGCACAGCTCGCCGCCGGAAAGCACGGTGACGCTGGGCTGGCCATTCTCCGAGTTGATTCCGCGGAACGCCAGCGTGCCGCCGGTAATCTGGATGTTGCCGGAGAAGGTGTTGCTGCCGGTAAGCGTATTCTGCCCCGCCGTGTTGACAATCGTGCCCGTGCCGCCGATCACATTGGACAGCACGATGACGCCGCTGCGGTTGAGGATGAGGGCCGCGCCGGACGCGAGCGTGATGGTGCCGGTTCCGGGCGTGCTGGTCAAGGTTCCGTTGATCTGCACGGCACCCTGGGTTACCGCCAGCCCGCCGCTGAACGTATTCGAACCGGAAAGAACCAGGGTGCCCGTTCCGGCCTTGGCCAGGCCCTGCGTGCCGGCAAGCACCGCGCTGACCGTAGTGGTCTTATTGTTGATCGTAACGGTCGGCGTGCCGGTAGAGACGGCCAGCGTGAGGGGGCCGGCCGTGCCGGTGGAGAGAATCCAGTTGTTGCTCGGCGTCGTGTCGCCAAACACCAGGTTGCCGATGGTGCGCGCGGCATCCAGCGTCACCGTCGCGTCCGCCGTCAGGTTCAGCGTGCCGAAGTCCGCCGTGTTGCCGGTGCCGTCGGCCACCGTGCCACCGGACCAGTTCGAAGTCGTGGGCCACGAACCGCCCGTTGTGCTGATCCACATGCCGTTGCCCGTCGCCGCGTTCACCGTCAGCGTCTGGGTGACATCCGCCGCCGCCAGATAGTTCGTGTCGCCGGGCTGCGAGGCGGTGATGACCGCCGTGCCCGCGCCAACAATCGTCACCGTGCTGCCGGAGACCGTCGCCACCGCCGGGTTCGAGCTGGCATAGGTCACCGCCAGGCCGGAGGAGGCCGCAGCCGTAAGGGCGAACGGTGCGTCGCCGACCGTCTTCACCGCCAGCGCGCCGAAGGTAATCGTCTGCGTCATCTTGTTGACTGTCAGCGTCTGTGCAACATCCGCTGCGGCCGCATAGGTCGCGTCGCCGGGCTGCGAGGCCGTGATCGTCGCCGTGCCCGCGCCAACAATCGTCACCGTGCTGCCGGAGACCGTCGCAACCGCCGGGTTCGAACTGGCATAGGTCACCGCCAGACCGGAGGAGGCCGCAGCCGTAAGGGCGAACGGTGCATCGCCGTAGGCCTTCGCAGCCAGCGCGCCAAAGGTAATCGTCTGCGTCATCTTGTTGACTGTCAGCGTTTGGGTGACATCGGCTGCCGCACTGTAGGTCGCGTCGCCGGCCTGCGAGGCGGTGATGACCGCCGTGCCTGCGCCGACAATCGTCACCGTGCTGCCGGAGACCGTCGCCACCGCCGGGTTCGAGCTGGCGTAGGTCACCGCCAAGCCGGAAGAGGCTGTTGCGGAGAGCGCAAACGCCGCTTCGCCGACCGTCTTCGCCGCCAGTGCGCCGAAGGTGATCGTCTGCGCGCCCTGGTTGACCGTCAGCGTCTGCTCCACATCGGCGGCGGCGTTGTAGTTCGTGCCGCCGGCCTGCGAGGCCGTGATGGTCGTGGCACCCACGCCGACGATCGTCACCGTGCTGCCGGAGACCGTCGCCACCGCCGGGTTCGAACTCGTGTAGGTCACCGCCAAGCCGGAGGAGGCCGTCGCGGAGAGTGCGGACGGAGCGTCGCCGTAGCTCTTGGCCGCAGGCGCGCCAAAGGTAATCGCCTGCGAGGCCTTGCTCACCGTCAGCGCCCGCTGAACGCTGGCGGCCGCGGTGTAGTTTTCGTCGCCGGCCTGCGAGGCGGTGATGGTCGCCGTTCCCGCGCCCACGATGCGGATGTCGCCGGCGACAATGGTCGCGACGGTTTCATTCGAGCTGGCGTAGCTCACGGTCAGGCCGGAGGATGCGCTTGCGCCGAGCGCAAAGTCCACGTCGCCGTAGGTTTTTGCGGGGAGTACGCCGAAGGCAATCGTCTGCGAGGCCTGGTTGACCGTCAGCGTCTGCTGCACGTCCTCCGCGGGGTTGTAGCTTGCGTCGCCAGCCTGCGAGGCCGTGATGATCGTGGTGCCCGCGCCGCCGATGGTCACCGTGCTGCCGGAGATTGTCGCCACGCTGATATCGGAGCTGGCGTACGTCACCGCCAGACCGGAGGAGGCCGTCGCGGTCAGAGCAAACGCCGCATTGCCGTAGGTTTTCGCGGCGAGCGGATCGAATGTAATGGCCTGAAGCCCCTGAACCACCGTGATGGTGCCGGTGGTCGCCAGCGCGGAGGTGTCCCATCCTAAGCTGCCGGTCAAGGCCGGCAGGTTCAGCGTGGCAAAGGAACCGGCGCGCGTCGTCGCGGAGAACAGGGTGAAGCTGTCGCCCGCGGCGAGCGCATCGCCCGTCGCCGTAACCGTCAGCGTGCCGCCGAGGGTCAGCGTGGTCGCGCCGGACAGCTTGTCGGACGTCAGCGTCGTGCCGGACTTGTTGATCTGCATCGCGGCCGTGGCGGTGGCGTTGAAGGTGACCGTGTTCGTGCAGGTCAGCGTGCCGATGCCGGAGACGCCTGGAGCGACGGTGCCGTTGACCGTGACCGCGCCGCCAATCGTACCCGTGCCGGCGAGGGTCGCGCCGGAAGCCACCGTCGTCGCGGTGGCCGCAAGGCTGCCGGTGACCAGCAGCGTGCCGGCGGAAACCGTCGTCGCGCCGGTGTAGCTGTTCGTGCCGGAGAGCGTCAACGTGGCCGCGCCGGTCTTGGTCAGCCCCATGTTGCGGCTGCCGGTTCCGACCTCGATCTTGCCCGCGTAGGTGCTGTCCACGGTCTGGTTGACCGACAGGGTCTTGGTGCCGGTGGTGGCCTCGTAGTTGGGATTGATGGAGGAGGCCGCCGAGCTGCCGGAGAGGCTGCCGACGGTGGCGGTGTTGCCGGCGAACACGCCGCCGAGGGCGAGGCTGCCGCCGTTGAGTGCGAGAGCGGCCGCGCCGTTCTCCGCGTTGATGCTGGTGAAGACCAGGTTACCGCCGTTGACGGTGGCCGAACCGGAGAAGCTGTTCGAGCCGGAGAGAATCAGGTTGCCGGTGTTGTGAACCAGGGTGCCGGAACCCGAGACGGAGGCGCTCAGCGTCATGCCGGCGGTGGTGTTCAGCGTGCCGGAGGCGCCGATGCTGACGCCGCCCGTGCCGAGATTGCCGGAGGAGCCGATCTTCAGCGTGCCGGCGTTGACCGTCGTCCCGCCGGAGTAGGTGTTCGCGCCGGAGAGCGTCAATGAACCGGTGCCCGCCTTGGCCATGCCCTGCGTGCCGGCAAGCACCGCGCCGATGGTGACACCCTGATTGGTGACCGTGATGCTCGGCGTGCCGGTGGAGACCGCCAGCGTCAGCGGGCCGGCCGTACCAGTGGAGAGGATCCAGTTGTTGCTCGGCGTCGTGTCGCCAAACACCAGGTTGCCGATGGTGCGCGCGGCGTCAAGCGTCACCGTCGCGTCCGCCGTCAGGTTCAGCGTGCTGAAGTTGGCCGTGCCGCCGACAGCGTTGGCCACAATGCCGGAGCTCCAGTTTGTCGTGGTCGGCCACGAGCCGCCGGCGGTGTTGATCCACACGCCATTGGTGGCCGGCGTTGTGAAGCTTTCCACGGAGCCGTAGGCCGTGCCGCCCGCATTTGTCGCATAGGCGCGGACATAATAAAGTTGGGCCGGAGCCAGGCCGGTGAGGCTGCTGGTGAAGGCACCGGCTCCCGTGCCGTCGGAAGTCACGGCGTCGGCCGTGGTCGGGTTGCCGGTCGTGTTCCAGCAGACACCGCGCGCGGTCACCGGCGCACCGCCGGTCGCCGTCACGTTGCCGCCCGAGCTTGCGCTGCTTGTGGTGATTGAACTGACCGCCGTGGTCGTTACCGTCGGCAACGCCAGCACCACCGTCAGCGTCTGCGCGACATCCGCCGCCGAATTCCAGGTGGCGTCACCGGCCTGCGAGGCCGTGATCATCGTCGTGCCGGCGCCGACGATTGTAACCGTGCTGCCGGAGACCGTCGCCACCGCCGGGTTCGAGCTCGTGTAGGTCACCGCCAAGCCGGAGGAGGCCGTCGCCGTCAGGGCGAACGGAGCCGCGTCAGATGTCTTTTCCGGGAGCGCGCCAAAGGCGATTGTCTGGCTGCCCTTGACCACCGTGATAGCGCCGGTGGTGGCCAGCGCGGAGGTGTCCCACACCAGACCGCCGCTCAGGGCCGGGAGGCTGAAGGTCGCAAAGGAGCCGGAATACGCCGTTGCGGCGAACAGGGTGAACGTGTCGCCCGCCACCAGGGCGTCGCCCGTGGCGGTGACGGCGAGCGCGCCGCCATAGGTCAGCGTCGTCGCGCCGGCCAGCTTGTCGGCCGTCAGCGTCGAGCCGCTCTTGTTGACCTGCATCGCCGCCGTGCCGGTGGAGCCGAAAGTGACCGTGTTTGTGCAGGTCAGCGTGCCGATGCCGGAGACGCCCGGAGCGACGGTGCCGTTTACCGTCAGCGCGCCGCCGAGCGTGCTGGTGCCGCCGAGCGTGCCGCCGGCTTCAACCGTGACGGCGGTGGAAGGCAGGCTGCCGGTGACCATCAGCGTGCCGGCGTTCACCGTCGTCGCCCCGGTGTAGGTGTTTGTGCCGGACAACGTCAGCGTGGCCGCGCCGGTCTTGGTCAGCGCGATGTAGCGGCCGGCCGAGGTGGAGTCGCGGATGATGCCGGAGAAGACGCCGTCCGTCGTTTGGTTGACCGACAGAACCTTGATGCCGGAGGTGGAGTCGAACTGGGGATCAATCAGACCCGCGCCGGAGAGCGAGCCGATTGTCGCGGTCTGCCCGGCAAAGTCGGATCCAAGGGCCAGTTCGCCGCCGGAAAGCACGTTGACGCTGGGCTGGCCGTTCTCCGAGTTGATTCCGCGGAACGCCAGCGTGCCTCCGGTGATCTGGATGTTGCCGGAGAAGGTATTGCTGCCGGTAAGCGCGTTCTGCCCCGCCGTATTGACGATCGTGCCCGTGCCGCCGATCGCGTTCGACAGCACGACGACGCCGCTGCGGTTGAGGATCAGCGATGTACCGGCGGCAAGCGTCATGGAGCCGGTTCCGGACGCATTGGCCAAGCTTCCGGTGAGCTGCAGGGCCCCCTGGTTGACCGCCAACCCGCCGCTGAAGGTGTTCGAACCGGAGAGAACCAGAGTGCCCGTGCCGGCCTTGATCAATTCCTTGCTACCCGCCAGGACGGCGCTGATGGTGGCCGTCTGGTTATTGACCGTGAGGGTCGGGTTCGCGTTGCCGCTGAAGGTGTCGAGCGTCACCGGGCCGCCCGTGCCGGTGGAGAGGGTCCAGTTGTTGCTGGCGGTCGTGTCGCCGAAGATCAGGTAGCCCAAGGTGCGGGCGCCGTCTACGGTCACCGTCCGGTCGGCGGTGATGTTCAGCGTGGCGAAATTGGCGGTGCTGCCGATGCTGTTGGGCATGGTGCCGCCCTGCCAGTTCGAGGTGGTCGGCCACGAGCCGCCGGCGGTGTTGGTCCAGATGCCGGTGACGGTGGCCGCGGGCGTGGTGACCGTCACGGCCTCGCCGTAACCGGTGCCCGCCGAATTGGTGGCGTAGGCGCGGACGTAGTAGGTCGTGGTCGCCGCCATGCCGGAGATGCTGCTGGAGAACGAACCCGAGCCGGTGCCATCCGTCGTCTTGCTGTCGGTCGTGGTCGGGGTACCCGTGGTGTTCCAACAGACGCCACGCGCCGTAATCGGCAGGCCACCGCCCCAGGCGTTGACGCCGCCGGACGTGCCGGAGGAGGAGGAGGAGAGCGTGACCGCGACCGTGTTGACGGCCGGGATGACGGCGGCAACCGTCAGCGTCCGCTGCACGTCCGCCGCCGCGTTCCAGTTTGCGTCTCCGGCCTGCGAGGCGGTGATGACCGCCGTGCCGGCGCCGACGATGACGATCCAGTTGTTCTCAACCATCGCCACGGCCGGGTTCGAGCTGGAATAGGTGGGCAGCAGGCCGGAAGAGGCCGTGGCCGTTACCATGAACATCGGGTCGCCGTATGTCTTTGTGGAGAGAGCGCCGAATGCGACCGTCTGATTTCCCTTCGTGACGGTCAGCGTCTGGCTGGCGGTCGCGGAGGTGTAGACGCCGTTGCCGTCCTGGATCGCCGTAATCGTCGTGACGCCTGCGCCGACCAACGTAACCGTGCTGCCGGAAACGGTCGCCACGGAGGCGTCCGAGCTGGTGTAGCGCACCGCCAAGCCGGAGGAGGCCGTGGCCATGAGCGTAAAGGAGCCATCGGAGAACGGATGCGCCGCCAGCGTGCCGAAGGTGACTGTCTGGCTGGAACGCGAGGAGCTGACCACCATGACGGTGCCGTCGACAAGCAACCTGGCGGTGTCCCAGACCAGTCCGCTTCCCAGCGCCGGCAGACTCACGGTCGTGAAGGCGCCGGAGAAGCTCCCGGCGGCGAACAGCGTGAACGCGTCACCCGCTGCAAGAGTGTCGCCGGCTGCGGTGACGGTGAGCGTACCGGCGGCGGTCAGCGTGGCGGCCGCAACCTTGTCGGACGTCAGCAACGCACCGGACTTGTTGATCTGCATCGTCGTCGTGGCGCTGGAGGTCAGGGTGACCGCGCCTGCGCAGGTCAACGTGCCGATGCCGCCGGAACCCGGAACCAGCGCGCCGTTAACCGTGACCGCGCCGCCGATGGAACCGGAACCGGCGAGCGTGCCGGCGGAGGCGACCGTGGTGGCGGTGACCGCCAGCGAACCGTTCACCACCAGGGCGCCGGCGGAAACCGTCGTCGCGCCGGTGTAGCTGTTGCTGCCGGAGAGCGTCAGCGTGCCCGTGCCGGTCTTGGTCAGCGCGCCCGTGCCGCTGATGACGCCCGCATAGGCGGTGGAGGCGTTGAGAGCGCCGACCGTCAGCGTCGCGGAGCCGAGGGCCAGGCTGCCGCCCGCGGAGCCGCCGCCCGCGAGGGAGCCGGCGGACAGGGCGATGTTGTTCATGTTGAGCGCCGCGCCCGCGGTGTTCTCCAGGACGAAGGCCGCCGCCGCGCCGTTGACGGCGTTGTTGGTCAGCGCCAGCGTGCCCATGGCGACGTTGATCGTGCCGGCCGTGATGGTCGTGTTGCACAGGTAGATGGTGTTCGCGCCGGTCTTGGTGAGGGTAAACCCATTAAGGTTCAGGGAGGTCGAACCGTAGCCGTTAGTGAGCAGGGCCCAGCTGCCCGTACCACCGATGGAGGCATTGGCCGATAGCTTGATGTTTGACGTTTGGGCGAGGCCGGTGCTGATGGCGCCGCCCCTATTGACCAGCGCCCCCGTCCCATCCACGCCGGTGCCGGCGATGGTATAGCCATAGGTCGCATCCCCATACCCGTTGAGATCCAGCGTTGCGCCGGAGGCGACAACAACCTGGGTCACTGGCCGGCCGGTCAGATACGGACCCAACGCATTGCCGCTGTTAACCTTGATTACTCCTGCGTTGACCGTGGTGGTTCCGCTGTAGGTATTGGCGGCCGAGATCGTCATCGTGCCAGAGCCGGCCTTGATCAGGCCCTGCGTGCCGGCAAGCACCGCACTGATGATGGCGTTCTGGTTGCCGACCGTGATGGTTGGCGTGCCAGCGGAGACGGCCAGTGTGAGCGGGCCGGCAGTACCGGTGCTGAGCGTCCAGCTGTTGCTCGGCGTCGTGTCGCCGAACTTCAGGTTGCCAATGGTGGTCGCGGCATCCAGCGTGACCGTTGCGTTCGCCGTCAGGTTCAGGCGGCTGAAGTCCGCCGTGACGCCCGTGCCGGTGCCGACGACACCACCATACCAGTTGGAAGTGGTCGGCCAAGAACCGCCGGCGGTGTTGATCCAGGTCGGATCCGTCGTATAAATCACAAGCTGCGCCGAAGAGGACTGCGCGGTGCCGACGCTGTTCGTCGCCACGCAGCGGTAACACTTGCCGTCATCCCCGGAGGCGGAAGTGAAGCTGTAGGTGGCGGATGTGGCGCCAGAGACGTTGCCCCAGGTCGAACCGCCGTCCGTGCTGACCTGCCACTGGTAGGTCGGCGACGGCGGGCCGGAGGCCGCGGCGGTGAAGCTGGCCGTCAGCCCGGTTGCCGTCAGCGTGCAGTCCGCGGGTTGGGTCGTGAAGGAAGGCAGCGCATTGGAGGTCACGGTCAGCGTCGCCGCATTGGAGGTCAGCGTGTTGATGCCGTTGGTGACCACGCAGCGGTACTGGCTACCGTTGTTGGCGGAAGCAAGGGCCGCAGTGGTGTAGCTGGCGGAGGTGGCGCCGGAGATGCCGGCCCAAGCGCCGCCGCTCGGGCAGAGCTGCCACTGATAGGTGGGCGACGGAACGCCGGTCGCCGCAACGGTGAAAGTAGCCGAGACACCCTGATCCGCGGACTGGTTCGACGGCTGGGTCGTGATGGCAACGTCATAGCCGACGGTGATGCAGCCGTTTACGGCCAGCTTCGAGGTATCCCACTTCAAACCGCCGGTGAGCGCGGGGAGATTGAGGGTGGTGAAGGAGCCGCTGTAGGAGGAGGCGGAGAAGAGCGTGAAGCTGTCGCCCACGGCGAGGGTGCCGGAAAGGTTGGTGACGGTCAGCGTGCCGGCGTAGGTCATGGTGAAAACGCCCGCAACCTTGTCGCAGGCGCCGGAGGTCTTGCTGATCTCCATCGTCGTGACGGCGCCGGAGGTCAGAGTGAGGTCGTTGGCGACGGTCAGCGTGCCGATGCCGGAAGCTCCCGGGCTCAGCGTGCCGTTGACCGTGGTAGCGCCGCCGATAGAGCCAGCCCCCATGAGCACGGTGCCGGAGGCGACCGTCACGGAGCCGCCCGCAGAGATGGAACCGTCCACCCGCAGCGTACCCGCGGTGACCGCGGTGACGCCGTTGTAGGTGTTGGCGGCGGCGAGGGTCAGCGTGCCCGTGCCGGCCTTGAGCAAGCCGTTGTCGCCGGCCAGGACGGTGTTGACGGTGACGTTCCGGTAGTTGACGGTGACGGTCGGGTCGCCGCTCGTGCCGATGTCGAGGGTGAGCACGCCGCCCGTACCGGCGCTGAGGGTCCAGTCGGCGGTGGAGGAGGCGTTGCCGAATACCATGCCGCCGATGGAGCGGGAGCCGTCCAGCGTCAGAGTCGCAGCGGAGGAAATTGCGTTGGTGAAACTGGCGACGCCGTCGGCGCCGGAGGCGTCCACCCCGCCCTGCCAGTTGGCGGTGGCGGCCCAGGAACCGCCGCCCGCGGCCGTCCAAGCGCTGCTGTCGCCGAGGGTGACCAACACCTCATTGTCGCCGTAGGAAGTGCCGACGGCGTTGGTCGCATAGGCGCGGACATGGTAGGTGACCCCCGGCTCAAGCCCGATGATGGAGCTGGTGAAGCTACCGGTGCCGCGCCCGTCCGCCGTCTTGCTGTCATTGAGGGTCGGATACGGCGAGGCGCTCCAGCAGACGCCGCGTGCCGTGACCGGATACGAATAATCCGCCGTCACATTGCCGCCGGCCGTGGCGGAGGTGGAGGTGATCGAGCCGGGCACGGTCGTGGTCAACGCCGGGCCGGTGAGAATGTTCAAGCCGAGGACGGGAACCTCGCCGCACCAGTTGCTGGAGGCGACCCAGTAGCCGCACGGGGTGCCGTCCATCCGCGCCGAGAAAGCGGAGTCGGCCGGGACGCGCACGCCGTTGTCGTAGGCATAGAAACCGAAAGCCCCTTCCCGAATGCTCGCGCCGGGTAGCACCGCGCCGGACGGCAGCTTAATCGGAAGGTTCCACCGGCTGTGGGGCCCGATGCCGGTGCCGGGAATCCAAATCTTGCGGTAGTTGGTGAAGTCTTCGTTGCGGCCGTCAGAGGGGATCGGATCAACCGGATGGATGATGATCTCGCGGTTGTAGGAAATGCCGACCGTCCCGCCGGCCGTCGTGTAGTTGAACGCGGCATTGAGGCGCGTTTCCTGGTCGATGGGCACCTGGAAGATGACGTTGGGATTCAGGGTGCCGGGCGCGAAGTTCAGCGTGAGGGGGGACGTGAGGTAGAGGCCGGAGGGATCGGTCAGCGTCACCGAGCCGGTCATCCGCGTGGAGGGCGCGGGATCGGTCGTCACCGTGGGGCCTCCGAACGAATCCCAAAGGGTGGTGGGCGTGAAGCCGTTGAGGGAGAGCCTGTGGTTGGCCAGACCGGTGGTCGGCGGCGTCGAATCGCTCGGATCGACGGTGATCTTGTGCCCGATGCCAAGGAGCATCTCGACATAATACTGCTTTTCGGGGCTGGTCAGGCCGGAAATGGCGTTGACCGCCTGCGCCGCCGCGGGGCTTTCCGCCTCCAGGAACGCCAGAAGGCGGGAGGCCATGTCGGTCCCCGTCGTCATGGAGCGCAGCGTAGCCAACTTCGGCAGGAGCTGCGGCGGCATCTTGGTGCCAAGAGCGGCGCTCACCATCTCCCAGTTGCTGAGGATGTGGATGTAGAGCCGCTTGTCGCCGGTGGTCGTGGGCGGCACATCCTGGAAAGTCTGGGCCATGTATTCCGGCTTGCCGGTGATCGCCATGTTGTGCTTGTGTTCGTTCATCAGGACAAGGTAGGCGCCGGTGTCGAACGAGGCGCCGCCGTGGCAGCCGCCGTCGCCGCCGTGGTATTCCAAGCGGTTCGTGTTCATGTTGATCCAGCCGGAGAAGTCGCGCTTCAGCGTCAGACGCCAGAGGTAGGTGTTCATGTTGTTGCGGTGGGCCTCGTCGCCGAAGATGGCGCACGCCAGCGAACCCATGATAAAGGTCAGCGCTTCCGACGCATGGCCGCCGTCCGCGCTGCCGTAGGTACCCGCACCGTACTTTTTGCGGTACAACTCCGTGATGTACTGCGGGCCGCCACAAATCTTCATGGCCAGCACACTACCGCCGTTGGCGCAGGAACCGCCCTGCCCGACGCTGGGCTCCGTCGGAAAGGAGCCGCTGAACGAACCGCGGCCGTACGGCAGGCGGCCGCCGTTGTGTCCGGCCAGCATCTGAATCTCATCCAGCATCTGGTTAAACTTCGTCTGATCCACATAGACCGGCGTGCGCTTGGCGATCGCCAGGCCCGCGGAACACGGGCCGGTGCCGCCGAGGTAGGCGCCGCCGCCGTAGCCGGGGTTGCTGCCGTGGCCCCACACGCCGTTCGGCAACATCCGCGCCCAAACCTCGTCAACCGCCGTCTGCAGGGCCGGCAGGATGCCCGTGTCTTTTGTGCGCAGATAATACTCGGATAAAAGCATGAGCTTGACACCGCGCCCATAGCTCCAATCCGTGCCGTAGGTAGCACAATAATACGCAGCGCGGCGGATGTTGTCGTCGTATTGCGGGTCGCCCGTGGACAGCAGGCCGAGGCCGGCCATGGCGGTGTTCATGCCAAGACCCGCATAGCCGCCGGAGTTTGGCCAAGAGCCGTCCGCGTTTTGGTCGAGCGCCAGGCGGTAGGCCATGATCTTGCCAAAGTTGACGACCTTGTCGCTCGTCGGGTCATAGACCGAGCCAAAGCTGCCGATCTGCGGGATGTCGTACTCGACGTCTTCCATGTAGGAGGCCAGTTCTGGCGGAAGCAGCGCCAGCCCGTCGGCGGCGTACTGCCGCGGCGAGTACGGCGTGGTGGCGACGGTGTTCAGGCGCGTCTGTGCCTTCCAGTTGATGGCGGCGCCGGCCGTCGTCGTCTGAACCTTGAACTTGAGCGTTGTATAGCCGGCGGGAACCGCGTACTCGACCATGGAGTTGTGCTTGGTACCGATCACGTTGGTCACAACCGTCGCGCCGTCATAGACGGTGGCGCTGGCGGCGTCGGCCCCGGTCTTGCGTGAGCTGAATCCGCAGCTCTGGTTGACCGTCTGCGCGTTCAGGTAGAGCGCCGTCATCCCCGAACCCTCGAGGCGGGGATAAAGCCAGTTGGTCAGCGTGCCGGAGCCGCCCGTCACCACTAGGCGGACATAATCCTTGCCGGTGACGTCCACCGTCATCTCCGACGAGGTCGCGGCCCCCGTCAGGGAACCGCTGGCCGCCGTCAGGGCGGCGCGGACAACCTTGAGGCTGATCTTGCCCCGGCCTTCGGCGGCGTCCACCAGCTGGCCGGCGTGGATTTCCAAGCCGCGGGAACTCTGCGACAACACCGTGAACGGAAACGAAACGCTCGTCGCCGTCTTGATCGGCTGCCCCTCCATCTCCACGATCACGTCGTCCGGATAAACCTGGCCGTCCGACGGACCGTCCTCCACCACGGCCTTTACGCCGAGCGAGTTGGCAATCAGCCCGCCGCTGTCTCGCATATAGCCCGGCTGCACGGAGTTGAAGGCGTCCGTCGCCAGCGCCTGGTCATACGGCCGGATGTTGACGCCCAGCGGCCCCAGGTGGAAGGCCGTGGCGATGGCGCAGTCCGTGTTCGTTGAGCCGAAATAATCGCCCCAAGACCCCGGGCGGGTCGAATAGAAGGAGACCGGCGAGAGCGAGCCGCCGTACTGCGTCTTCCATGCGTCGAAGTCAAACGCCGCACGCGCTTGGTAAGTTCCGGCCATCAGCAGGAGGAGAAAGGCCGGAAACACGCGTGCCGCCAACCCGGCGGAGAATGCCGAACGCGTAGCCTTGGCGATGCCCGTTCTAACTGATGACAAACACGGCCCGCTTCCTGTACCCATGTTCCAGCCCCCCTCACTTTTGATTACGCCACCAACCACAGTCCTGCTATTTTTCATGTTTTGGCACTACGCACCGATCAACGCACGGCTCAAGTTCCGTACCCGCAACATTTCTGAAAAAGCAAGCATATCGCAAAAGAAGCAGGAGCCGAAAGCGCAACCCAATCTCAATTTTAAAAAACATATCAAGCGTAATAATGGGCAAAACTGTAAGCAGGTGTCCGGAAATCGTAAATCAATTTCACTTAAATTACATAGAACATACATGAATTAAAATACCTTTGCAAGTGCGATAAAATTTTTTATTTCATAGGCGTGTATACGCATTGATACGGCTGGTGGAGACGCTTTCTTGCCCCTGCGTGTGTTTCTTGGGTGGGGAGTTGGATGAACGACACGGGGGGCTGTGTTTGACCGCTGCCGCCGGCTTTTCTCCCCGGCGGCGCATAAATGCGAAAAACATGCGGAGCATTATGTAAAGGGATTTCCCTGTGATAGATTTGGGGACAACCGTGGTTCCGCCACTTGGAAATCCAAAACCATGAATCCAAGCCTCCCAGCTCTCTTCCTGCTGGCCTGCGCGCCGTTTTGCTCCGCCGCGCCGCCGGAAGATTCCCAGCCCGACCGGAATCCCGTGCCCGCCGCCGTGACGCCGGGGATGGCCGTGGCTCCGCCGCCGGCCGCGATGCGCACTCCGCCGCCTGCTCCGAAGTCCGCCGTCATGCCCAAGGCCGATTGTGAACGGCTGCCGAATGGCGATGTCCGCATCGGCCAGGTCACGCTTCACCGCAAAGAGCGGCAGGTTTCCTTTCCCGCCAAGGTCGTGATGGTGCCGTCTACGGCGGCTCAGTCAGAGCGCGGCGGCATCATTGAGGTGCTCGTCGCCGGTGCCAACGGGCGACAATACGAGGCCGTTTTCGGCACTGAGGCCGTCCCCTCGCACGTTCAGGTCATGCTCGTCCTGCTTGGCGCCGCCAACGGCGGCCGCGTCCATCACCAGCAGCGGCCGCAGGGCGACCTGGTGGACATTGACGTGGAGTGGAAGCGGGCGGACGGCACGCTGGTCGTCGAGCCGATTGAGAATTTTCTGGAGGACAAACGGACGCAGAAAACGATGGTACGCATCGGCTGGGTTTTCACCGGCACTCCCGTCCAGGACAACAAGGCCTGCGCCGACGAGGAGGGCAACGTCGTCCTTTCTTGGTCCTGCGGCAGCACCATCCTGGACTCGCCGGACATGCAGGCGGCGCAGAAAAATCTTTTCATCGTCAATCCCGACCATGCGGTTCCCGGATTGAACACCCCCGTGCGCATCATCCTCACGCCCCGGGCCAGGAAGGCTGCCGCGGTTGCGCCCCCGCTCCCGGCGGCTCCGCCCGGAACCGGACACCTCTCCCCGTAGCCGTCCGGACATTCCAAGGACATTCAAGCGGATTTCCGGTTGCGGAATTTCGGAATCCGGGTTCAGCGCTCCCCGTGGTTGTGCCGTTGAGAGCTTCATGAATAACCGGGCCGGGCGTCCCGTTTCGGCGATGCCCATTTTTATCCGACGCGGCTGGCATCCGGCGCCTACGTTTTCGCGCAGAGTTCAAGGCAGAAGGCTTCGACGGCGAGGCGTTCGTCCACGTTGCCGGTGAGCTGCTGGAGGAGCTGGGCGGCGAGGCGGCAGGCGCGGTCGGCGTCTTCGGGCGTCATGGGCTTGGGGGCGCCGCCGGAGGCGGTGAAGAATTCCGGGTGCGGCAGACTGTCGGGCGGCAGGCCGCTGGCGAGCAGGAGCTGCTGCTGGAACCAGGAGTAGAGCGCATCCAGGACCCCGCCCCGCACGCGGCGGTATTCGGCGGCAAGCGCGGCATCGGCTTCCTCCTCGAGCTGTTTCTTGAGGTTCTTGTCGTCCTTGGCCATTTCGGCGAGGCGCGGGTCGGCCGCCGCCTCGAAATCGCCCCCGACCTCCTGGGACAGCGTGGAGAAGGCGCTGAGCAGCGCGTGCGAACCGGCCAGCGCTGCCGCTGCGCCCGCGTTCGGATGCAGCGTCGCGAGAATGGGGAACATCCCGATTTTTTCGGCGGCGGCGTAGTCGCGGCGGTTGAAACGCAGCGGGACGGTCTGGCAGCGGGAGCGGATGGTCGGGAGCAGCTTTTTGGGGTTGCAGGAGGTGAGCAGCAGGATGGTGTCGCGCGGCGGCTCCTCCAGCGTCTTGAGGAAGGCATTCTGCGCCTGATCATTCATGGTCTCAGCCTCGAGGATGATGCCGGCCTTGAGGACGCCGCTGTCGGCCGTGAGGCCGAGTTCGTGGATGAGGTGGCGGACGCCGCGCTGGCGCGGTTTGTCGAGGTCGCCGATGATGATCTGGCGCGACTTGGATTCCGGCTTGAGCGCGAAGATGCCGGGGTAGGAGCCGGCGGCGAACAGCCGGCAGTTGCGGCAGACTCCGCAGGCGTCGCCGGATTCGGCGGGCGACAAACAGGCGCAGGCCTGCGCCCAGGCGAGGGCGAAGCGTTCGAGGAATGCGGGGTCGTCCCCGGTGAAGAGGTAGGCGTGCGCCCAGTTGCCGCTTTTGCGGACGCGCATCAGCCGCCCGGCCGCGCCGGGAAACTGGGCGGCGAATTCGGAAAGTGTACTCACGGGACGCCTCGGGCTCTGATGTTTCGTGGTGCGGTTGTCAACCCAGCGCCTTGTCGACTTCGGCGAGGACGAGTTGGTGGAGTTCGCCGGGGGGCAGGGCGGCGGGGAGGACGCGGAAGCGCGCGGGTTCGGCGGTGGCGAGGGCGAGGAAGCCGGCGCGGATTCTTTCGTGGAAGGCGCGGCCTTCCTGTTCAAAACGGTCGGTGTGCGCGTTGGCTTCGCCGCGGCTTTTGGTGCGGGCGAGGCCGGCTTCGGAGTCAAGGTCGAGCACGAAGGTGAGGTCGGGCATGCGTCCGGCGGTGGCGAATGCCTGAAGGGTGCGGATGACGCCGAGGTCGAGGCCGCGGGCGAACCCCTGGTAGACGGTGGTGGAGTCGGCGAAGCGGTCGCAGATGACGACGCCCCCGCGGGTGAGCAGCGGCAGCAGCGTCTGGCGCACGATCTGGGCGCGGGCGGCGCAGAACATGAGCAGCTCGGCCTCGGGGACGATGCCGCCGGGGCCTTGGAAATGCTTGACGAGGGTGCGGAGTTCCTCGCCGAGGGGTGTGCCGCCGGGTTCGCGGGTGACGAGCACCTCGCGGCCGCGGGCCGTGAGCGCATCGGCGAGCATCCGGCACTGGGTCGATTTTCCCGCGCCCTCGACGCCCTCGAAGGTGATGAAGACGCCGGGCGGCGGCCGGTGGATTTCCGCTTGCGGATTTTCGATTATAGATTTGGGGGAGGGGGGATTCATTGATCGTGCCTGTCGTTGAAAATCATCCGTAATCGGGCATCCTTCATTGCGGATTCCGCCTTCTGCAACCTGGGCCGCCCCGCATGCCCGGCGGCGGCCGCCCGCCTTCGATTTTTGCGTCGCGCGCTGCGGTTGCGCGCATGATGCCTGCGGCATATAGTAGCCGGTTCATGTCGGGTTCCCGGACGGGATTGCGGCATCCATAGCATAGCGGGAAAAGCGAAACTATCAACGCCCACAAGGGAGACGTTTCATGGCCACCAAGAAGGCGGTGAAGAAGGCGGACGCGAAGGAAAGCAAGCCGCAGCTCGAATGGAAGCGCGAGAACGGTTGGAACAAGCTGGACGCGGCGGAGCAGAAGGCGGTCGAGGCGTACAGCGCCGGCTACATCGGGTACCTGAGCGCGTCGAAGACCGAGTGGGAGGCCCACGACGAGGCGGTCGTGATGCTGAAGAAGGCAGGTTACAAGGATCTGGCGGCACTGCCGTCCAAGGCCGGCACGCTGAAGCCGGGGAGCAAGGTGTACCTGAGCTGCCGCGGAAAGACGCTGATGGCGGCGGTGGTCGGGAAAAAGCCGGTGGCGGCCGGGCTGCATGTGGTTGGCGGACACACGGATGCGCCTCGCCTGGACGCGAAGCCGAATCCGATCTACGAGGACGCCGGGATGGCGCTTTTGGACACGCACTACTACGGCGGCATCAAGAAGTATCAGTGGGTGGCGATGCCGCTGGCGATTCATGGAATTGCGGTGAAGGAAGACGGGAAGAAGGTGAAGTTCGTCATCGGCGAGAAGGCGACTGATCCGGTATTTGTGATCTCCGACCTGCTGCCGCACTTGGGCAAGGATCAGGCGAAGCTGACGCTAAGCGAGGGGATCAAGGGCGAGGGGCTGAATGTGATGCTTGGCACGCTGCCGGTGGCGGACAAGAAGGCACAAACGAAGGTGAAGCTGGCGGTCCTGCAGAAGCTGTGGGCGGACTATGGGATCAACGAAGAGGACCTGATCAGCGCGGACATCGAGATTGTTCCGGCAGGGCCGGCGCGCGAAAGCGGTCTTGACCGCTCCATGATTCTCGGCTACGGCCATGACGACCGCGTCTGCGCCTATGCAGGACTGAGGGCGCTGATGGACCTGAAGGGGGCGCCGGAGTTCACCTCGATGGTGCTGCTGTGCGACAAGGAGGAGATTGGATCGGTGGGTGCAACGGGGATGCAGTCGGTGTTCTTCGAGAATGCGGTGGCGGAGCTGCTGGTGCGGCAGGGAGCGGACTATTCCGACCTCGTACGGCGGCGGTGCCTGGAGCGTTCGCGAATGATTTCGGCGGACGTGACGGCGGCGCACGACCCGAACTATCCGGATGTGAGCTCCCCGAACAACACGGCAATCCTCAACGGCGGCGTGGCGGTGGCGAAGTACACCGGGCACGGCGGGAAGTCGGGTTCGAGCGAGGCATCGGCGGAGTTCATGGCGGAAATCCGCCGGATTTTCAACGGTTCCAAGGTGCTGTGGCAGACGGCGGAACTTGGCAAGGTGGATCAAGGGGGCGGCGGGACGATTGCGCTGCTTCTGGCACGCTACGGGATGGATGTGGTGGACGCGGGGGTGCCGCTGCTGAGCATGCACGCGCCGTGGGAACTGGCAACGAAGCTGGACTGCTACATGTCCTACAAGGCTTACCGCGAGTTCTTCGCCCACCGGCATGGGTGAGCCGGCTCGTTTGCAAAAATCTTGCATTCACTGGTTGCGGACTTATGGTTTGCATCGGTGGAACGGGCCGGACTGCGGTTCGCGCGGCGTTTTTTCCGTGCGTCCGGACGGGGGCGGGGCTTCGTTTGGCGGCTGCGGCAGGAAGGTGAATGAGTTTCTTGAAACCCGGCGCGGGTTGGCACGCGTGAGCGTTCGCGGAGCCCGTGCCGGACACAATCACCGGCACACGAGTCCAGAGGAGTCGGCGGCGCATGGCTGAGATTTCGAACATTCCGGACGGGGGGGGCTACTACGGCTCCGACGAACGGCGGGGCGGCGGCGCGAAGCAATTCAACACGAAGCTCGTGCTTCTGGTGGTGCTGATTCTCGCCGTGCTGGGCATCATCATCGGCTGCGCGTGGTTCTGGGCCGTCCGGCGCAGTCCGGCGCGGTATGAGGAAATGGGCAATGCGGCATACTCCCGCGGAGACTACAGGTCGGCGCTGCCGAATTACGGGCGGGCCCTCAGCCTGACCAAGGACAGGGCCGGGAAGATTTCCTTGATCAAGAAGGTGATTTCCACGCTGGGCAGCCTGCCGGCGGAAAAGGACATCGAGGCCTACAACTTCTTCCAGGGGATTCTCGCCCTGCGGGAGGAACTGGCCAAGCTGAATCCTGGCGACACCGAAAGCATGCGGCTGTTGCTCGACGACTACTTCCAGATCGCCATCGGGACGGGGGCCAACGGCGCGTGGGAGGCGTTGCGCGCGAAGACCGAGAAAATGGTGGCCGCCGCGCCGGAGAATCCGGTCGCGCTCAAGTACGACGGGATCGCGAACGTCGTCTGGATGGCGCGATTCACGATGGAGCAGAAGAGGCGCGACGAGATCCGCACCCGTCTGGAGGCGGCCCGGAAGGCGCTTCCCGAAGACAAAGATCTTGCGCTGTACCTGGCCACCTGGTACGTCAACGAGGCCCGGTTGCGGAAGGGGCAGGCGGACCACGGGGAGATGGTGAAGCTGCTGGGCGCGGCCAAGGGCATCATGTCCGCCTATGTCGCGGCGCATCCCGCCAACATGGGAGCCAAGCTGGAAAACGTTAGGGTGTTGCTGGAGGCGGGGTCGCTGCTGACCCAGCCCCAGGCGGCGGACCGGCCTGACGAGTGGAACCTGGCCGTCAGGCTTGCGGCGGAGGCCGAGAAGCAGATGCTGGCCGGGGATTATCCCGAGCTGGCCGAGAACATGGCGGTCATCCTCCGCACGAGCGACATCAGTCCGCTCACGTTGGGGGACGGCACCGCCACCACCAACGGCAACGAGCGCGCCATCGCCGTCCTGAACCATCTGCTGGCGCTGCATGCGGATCGGCAGGACATCCTCTACAACCTGGGCTGCATCTACCGGGCGACCAAGCGCCAGAACGCTGCCGTCGATGCGTTCGCCAAGGCCGCGAAGGGAAGGCCGCCCGTCATCGGGCCCGCCATCCAGAAACAGCGCAACCTGCAGATCAACTCCCTGTACGGCCTAATAGACATCCTTCTGGAGCAGTACTCTGCGGAGCCGGAACTTGCCGCGCAGGCGAAACTGCTTGCGCGCATCAAGGGGTATCTGACGGAGTACCAACTGCTGGCCACCGCTACGCCCGAGCTGGACATGCTGGAGGGGCGGGTCGCCCTAGCGGAGGACAAGCAGTGGGAGGCGTTGGACAAGCTGGATGCCGCCGACGCGCGCTCCGACCGCAAGAGTCCGGACGTCGCCTACATGGCCGGCAGCATCCTTGGTAAGCTCGGCCAGCACGCCGCGGCCGCGCAGCGCTACTCCGCCGTCTTTGCCATCCCGAACACACCGCCCGACCTGCGGGTCAAGGCCGCGAAGGCCACCGCCGGCGAGTTTGTGCGCATGATGCTGCTGGACGACGCCACCAACCTGGTCCAAAGTCTCAACAAGGCCCTGCCCAACAACCCCGACGTGCATCTGCTGATGGCCGAAGTCCTGATGGAACGCTCCCGCGCCGTCGGCCCCATTCCGACGCACGCATCCCTAAAGTTCCTCTGGCAGGCCGTCAGCCTGGTCAAGCCTTGGGCCGACCAGGGCAATGCGGCCGCCCAAAAGCGGCTGGCGGAGATCTACCTGCGCCTCGGCGACGACGACCAGGCGCGCAACGTGCTGCGCGACTACGTCCGGGCCGACCCCGCGGACGTGGAGCAGCTGGCCCGCCTGATTGTGCTGGAGCAGAGGACCGCCCTTTCGGAATCCGCCGCGGAACGGATTGCGCGCGCCTTGGCCGGGGCGCCGCCGGGGCGTGCGGCCGATCTTGTGCGCGCGGCAATCGCCGCCAAGCAGGGCCCCTGCTGGAGCCGCCTCGGCGACATCCTGCTGATTGCGCTGGAACCCTCTTCCATCAAACGAGAACTCCAGCTTGCGGAGTTCGCCCGCGGCACCGGCATGGACGGTGAGGCCGAGCAGGCCGTCGCCCGCGCCAAGGCGCTGGCCCCCCAGAACCCGCAGCTCCTCCGTTTTCTCTTCGAAAACGCGCTTGCGGCCGGGAAACCGGACGCCGCCCAGTCCATCATCGAGCAGGGGGAGGCCGTGGAGATGGACTCGATGGACATTCTGCTGTGGAAGGCCCGCCTGAGTCTGGCCAAGGGCGATTCCAGGAGTGCGGCGACGATTTTGGACGAGGTGACGCGCCGCCGCCCCCTCTTCTCCGACGGCTGGCGGTTGCTGGGCATGGCCCGCCTCCTCCAGGGGAATGCGGGGGAGGCCGAGGCCGACTTCCGCAAGGCGCTGGAGATGAAGCCGGACAACCTTGCGGCCCTCCAAGAGCTGTTCCGCCTCAGCAACGGCGACAAGCAGTACGCCAAGGCGCTGGATACGTTGCGCCAGATGCTCCGCTTCCGTCCCGACGATCCGGCCCTGCTCGACGACTATCTGAATTACCTCGGTCTTTACGGGGACAAGGGGGATGCGCTCCGCCTGCGCCAGCAGCTCGTTGTTCTCGTGCCGGGGAATCTCCCCAACCGCCGCGCGCTTGCCCGCCTCTGCGTCGAAACGAACAGTCTGGCCGAGGCGCAGGCCGAACTGGACGTGCTCGCCAAGACGGATCCCGACAACCGCGACAATGCGGTTACGGCCGCCCTTCTGGAGCAGGCCCGGAACCGGCCGCAGGAGGGGCGCCGGAAGCTTGAGGAGTATTTGGCCCACCGGGGAGCGAAGGCGGACATGGAAGACCGTCTCTGCCTCGCCCGCTTTCTGAGGCGCATCCAGGCCGCTCCCGAGGAGACGCTGGCCGCCTACGCCAAGATCCTCCCCCTTCAGGACCCGAAGACCATGCCCGTGACCCTGGAGGTGGCGGACTGGCAGGCCTCCCGCGGCGGCTCCGCCGAAGCGCTGGTGCTGTACCGTGAATTTCGCGACAAGACCGGCAACCATTCGGTGTGCCCCGCCATCGTCGACCTGCTGATGCGGCGCAGCCAGTACGAGGAGGCGCAGAAGGAGCTGGACATCTGGCGGAAGGCCACCGCGCCCGCCGTTGACAGCCGTCAGGCCATCGCCTCCGCACTCCTCCTCGGTGAGCGGGGCAAGGCCGCCCAGGCGGCGGAGGTGGTCACGGCCGCGCTCAAAAAAGATCCGGACAACGCCTCCCTCTATCTTGTCCGCGCCCAGATTTTCTTCAACGACCGCACGAAGGAGGATATCCAGGCCCAGGTGAAGCTGGACCTTGAGAAGGCCGTCGAGCTCGGGCCGTCCCTTTCCCGTCCGCGCGAGCTTCTGCAGGAGTGGCTCCTGCGGGAGTTGCGCTTCGACGAGGCGGTCTCGCAGCTGATGCGCCTGATCGAGATGCGCCCCTCGAACCCGCAGTACCGCCTCCAGCTTGCCCAGGTCTACATGCGGCAGGAACGGCAGGACGCGCTGGCGCAACTCCTGGCGGAATCCATCCGCCTGGTGGATGTGCCGGTGTGGCACCAGATGCGCGCAACCATGCTGAGGGGGAAGGGCGACCTGGACGCCGCCGTCCGGGAACTGGCCACCGCCTACCGCATGCAGAAGCAGCCGGCGGCCGAAAGCGTAGCCCAGTACGCCGAGGCGCTGGTCGACACCAAGCAGGCGCCGGAGGCGCTGGCGCTCATCGCCAAGCACCCGGACGCCCTCAAGACATCCCCCCTCCTCAACGCCCTATACGGAAGGGCCCTCGCCGCCACGGACAAGGCGTATGCGGCCGACGCCAGCTTTGCGGAGGCCATCCGCATGGCTTCGGACAACGACAACCTCATGGAAGGGGTCGTCGGGCAACTGCAGAACCTCGAGTCGCCCGCAGCCACCGTCCGCCGCCTGGAACAGGCCGGAAAGAGTCACCCCACCGTCGTCCTTGATGTGGCGGTGGCCAAGGTCCTCCTCCAAGATGGACAGACGGAGGCGGCGCAGAAAATTCTGGAGCGGATTGCCGACTCTGGCTCGCTTGCCAAGGATGACGTCTCCATCCGCCCCGTCGTCTACTGGCTGCAGGCCTCCCTCTGCCACTCCACCAAGCAGAATGTGAAGGCGCGGGCGGCCTATGAAGCCCTTCTCCGCATGCAGCCCAACAACATGGCGGCCCTCAACAACCTTGCCATCCTGCTGGCCGACGACATGAACCTGCCGGAGGAGGCGCTTCCCCTGGTGATGAAGGCCGCCTCCAACTGGCGGATCAACGATGCGGAGCGGGCGAACGTGCTGGATTCCCTCGGCCATGTGCAGTTTCTGGCGAACCGCCTGCCGGAGTCCATCATCACGTTCGGGCGCAGTCTGTCTCTAAAAGACAATGTCCTCACCCGTGTCCACATGGCGGAGGCTTTGGCCAAGCAACAGCGCCTGGTGGAGGCCCGCAACGAGCTTCAACGCGCGCAGCAGACGGCCCAACGGGAGCATGCGGACAAGGCGCTTCTCCAGCAGATCGCCGCCCTGCTCAAGTCGCTGGATGTGCCCGGCTCTGGTGCGGGCGCGGTGTCCAGAAGCACGGCGTCGTACCTGAACGAGCCGGACTTCCTTAAGAAGGGGGCGAAGAGCTCGTCCGGCTTCTCCGGGCCGCCGCCGGCGAAGGGCGCGTCCCCCACCGAGTCGCCGGCGGCCGCCAATCCGCCCGCCCGCGGGCGGTCCGTCTTTGACGAACCGGAGTTCCTCAAGAAGGAAGGGGTGCCGCCAGCCGGCCCCGCCGCACCGCTCCCGCCGCCGCCCGCGCCAAAAGCGGGTGCGTGATTCAGCCGTCCGGCGGAAATCGTCCGCCGGTCAGGCCATCGGCAGGCCGTTGGCCTTCTGGCAGGCGCGCAGGGTGTTGCGCATGAGCATGGCGATGGTCATCGGGCCGACGCCGCCCGGCACGGGGGTGATGGCGGAGGCTTTTTCGGCGACCGCGGCGTAGTCGACGTCGCCCACCAGGCGCGTGCCGCTTTTGGCCGCCGCATCCGGGATGCGGTTGATGCCGACGTCAATCACGACGGCGCCCGGCTTGATCATGTCCGCCGTCAGGAAATTCGCTTTGCCGATGGCGGCGACGATGATGTCCGCCTGACGGGTGAAGGAGGCGATGTCCGGCGTGCGCGAATGGCAGACCGTCACCGTGGCGTCCGCCCCCTTCGCCTTCTGCACCAGCATCGCCATCATCGGCTTGCCGACGATGTTCGATCGGCCGATGATTACGGCGTGCTTGCCGGCGGGGTTGATCCCGCTGCGCTCGAGGAGCATCATCACGCCCCACGGCGTGCAGGGGAGGAAGCCGTCCGGCTCGCCGATCAGCATCTTGCCCACATTGTACGGATGGAAGCAGTCGACGTCCTTTGCCGGATCAATGGCCAGGATGATCTCCTTTTCGCTGATGTGCTTCGGCAGGGGGGACTGCACCAGGATGCCGTGGACCTGCGGGTCGCGGTTCAGGCGCGCAATCTCCGTGAGCAGGGTGATCTGCGAGGTCGCGGCCGGCAGGTCGATTTTCAGGGAGTTGAACCCCAGTTCGCCGGCCTTCCGGTCCTTGCTGTTGACGTAGACCTGCGAAGCCGGGTCGCTGCCCACCAGCACCACCGCGATGCCGGGCTTCACCCCGCGCTCCGCGAAGAGCTTCGCGGCCAGCTCCGCCGTCTCCCGGTTCACCTGTTCCGCAATCGCCTTGCCGTCAATGATTTTCGCCGCCATGGGATATCGTCCTCCGGGGGGTTTTCAGGAAAACGCATAATGTAATGCCGCAAATCCCGTCCGGAAAAGAAGGGGGAAGCGGCCGGTCCGCCGGGCGTTTGGTTTGCCCGGCTGCGGCATTACATTGAACTCCGCCATGTTTTGTGGCTGTTTTTGCCTGGTTTTGTGGTTGACGACAGGACGGATTGAATGGAATTTTTCGCCACCGCCGCCCGCGGCACGGAAAACGTGCTGACGGAGGAACTCACGGAGCTCGGCTTCGAGGGGGTCGTCCACGTCCGCGGCGGCGTCGCCTTCTCCGGGCCCGACTCCGAGGGCTGGCGTGCCTGCCTGGAGTCGCGCATCGCCCAGCGCATCCAGACGCCCGTCGCGCGCTTCGCCTGCCGCACGCCGGAGGAATTGTACGAGGGTGCCCTCGCGGTGGACTGGACGGAGTGGCTGACGCCGAAGAAAACCCTTGCCGTCTCCGCCTTCTGCATGGACAGCGAAATCACGCACACCAACTTTGCCGCGCTCAAGGTCAAGGATGCCGTCGTGGACCAGATCCGCGGCAAGCTCGGCGACCGCCCATCCGTCAGCCGCGATGACGCCGACGTGCAGATCTTTCTCCACCTTTCCTCCAACCGCGCCACGCTTTACCTCGACCTGGCGGGCGTCCCGCTCTTCAAGCGCGGCTACCGGGGCGGCACCGGCGAGGCGCCGCTGAAGGAGACGCTCGCCGCCGCCATGCTCCGCATCGCCTGCTGGGACCGCAAGCAGCCGCTGATCGACCCGATGTGCGGTTCCGGCACCATCGCCATCGAGGCCGCGCTCTGGGCCGCCAATATCGCGCCGGGGCTGTTCCGCAAGCAGTTCGGGTTCGAACGCTGGGCGGATTTCGACGCCATGCGCATCTCCCGGCTCGCCCGCCTCCGCGGCGAACTGCGGGGCAGGGCGCACGGCCAGACGCCGCGCATCACCGCCTCCGACAGCGACCCGGTGATGCTTGAGCTTGCCCGCGCCAATGCCCGCAACGCCGGCGTCAAGCTCGCCTTCCGCCAGGCCGCCGTGCAGGAGCTGCGCGAGTTCAGCCCGCCGGTGATTCTCGTCACCAACCCGCCCTACGGCGAGCGGCTGGAGGCCGACCAGAAATTCTTCAACGAACTCGGCGGCGCCCTCTGCCGGCTGCACGGCTCCCTTGTCTGCGTCCTGGCCGGAACGCCCGACATCCCCAAGTCGATCCCGCCGCGCCCCGCCGCGAGCTTCCCGCTGTGGAACGGCGACATCGAGTGCCGCTTCCTCGTCTATGAGATGAAGTGAGGAAGGCGGCGCAGTTTCCCGCGGAGGCGCAGGGCGCGCGGAGAAGGAAGGCCAGTCGGTAACAAGGCGGGGCGTCCCGGAAAAAACGAAGGCCGGGCGGATGGTTCCGCCCGGCCGTTTGTCTTTTTGCGCCGGTTTTCCGGCGAGGGTCAGAGCGCGGCGGCGACGAGGTCGCCGACCTGGCTGGTGCTGAACCCCATCCTGCCGGCGGCCTGCGACTTCATCTTGGGCGTGGTCTTGGCGACGGCGGCCTCGACGGCGTCCGCCGCCTTCGCCTCGCCGACCTGACGGAGCAGCATCGCGCCGGCCATGATGGTGGCGACCGGGTTGATGACGCCGAGGCCGGTGTATTTCGGCGCGGAGCCGCCCATCGGCTCGAACATGCTGACGCCTGCGGGGTTGATGTTGCCGCCGGCGGCGACGCCGAGGCCGCCCTGGGTGATGGCGGCCAGGTCGGTGATGATGTCGCCGAACATGTTCTCGGTGACGATGACGTCGAACCACTCGGGGCTCTTGACCATCCACATGCAGGTGGCGTCCACGTGGCAGTAATCGGTCTTGATTTCCGGGAATTCCGCGGCGACTTCATGGAACACGCGCTCCCAGAGGCCGAAGACGTAGGTGAGCACGTTGGTCTTGCCGCAGAGCGTGAGTTGGCCGGTTTTTCCCGCGGCGCGCTCCTCGGGTTTGAGCCCGCGCCAGGGGTTGTCCTTGTGCAGGTCGCGGCAGAGCTGGAAGGCGTAGCGCACGCAGCGTTCGACTTGGAAGTAGCTGTAGACCATCTCTTGGACGGCGACTTCGTTGGCCGTGCCCTGCATCATGGCGCCGCCGCAGCCGGTGTACACGCCGCCGGAGTTTTCGCGGACGACCGTGTAGTCGATGTCGGCCGGCCCCTTGTCCCTCAGCGGCGTTTCGACGCCGGGCATGAGGCGGACGGGGCGCAGGTTGATGTACTGGTCGAGCTCGAAGCGGAGCCTGAGAAGGATTCCTTTTTCGAGGATGCCGGGCTTGACCTGCGGGTGTCCGATGGCGCCGAGGTACATGGCGTCGAACTGCTTCATCTCCGCGACGGCTGAGGCGGGGAGGATTTCGCCGGTGCGCAGGTAGCGCTCGCCGCCGAAGTCGTAATTCTGGGCGTCCAGGCTGAACCCGAACTTGCCGGCGGCCGCCTTGACGACCTTCATCCCTTCGGCAAGCACTTCCGGTCCGGTCCCGTCGCCCGGGATGGCGGCAATCTTGTAGTTTCTCATGGTGCGCGATTTCCTGTGCTGGGGCGCCCCGCGTCCGGTGGTGGGCCGGGCGGGCGCCGGGTTGTGGAAAGTCCCAATGCGATGCCGGAGAATGTATTGCCATGCCGGAAAAATGCATTCCGCGGCCGCAGATTTTTGGTGCGCGTGGAAAGGGCGCGCCCCCGCCGCTATAGTAGGATGCGCCGTGGAAGAAACGCGGAGGTCTGGAGGGTGCGCGGATGTCGGAGTCGGAAAATCGGCTGGAGGAACTGGTGCGGCGCTTTCCGGCGCTGGCGGAATGCGCCCCGGTGCTGGCGCGGACGGTGGAAGCCGTCGGCGCCGCGCTGGACGCCGGGGGCACGCTCTACATCTGCGGCAACGGCGGCAGCGCGGCCGACAGCGAGCACATCGCGGGCGAACTGATGAAGGGGTTCCTGCACCGGCGTCCCCTGACGGCCGGCGAGGCCGGCGGGCTGAAGGCGGCGTCCGGCGCGGACGGCGCCTACCTGGCGGCAAGGCTCCAGCGCGGACTCCGCGCGGTGGCGCTGACCGGGCATCCTGCACTGGCGACCGCGGTGGCCAACGACAACGGCGGCGACCTGGTCTTTGCGCAGCAGCTTTGGGCGCTGGCCCGCCGCGGCGACGCGCTCCTGGCCATCACCACCTCCGGCAATTCGCGCAACGTGCTGCTGGCGGCGACGGCGGCCCGGGCGCTCGGGGTGACGGTGGTCGGGCTGACGGGGCGGGGCGGCGGGAAGCTTGCGGAGCTGGCCGACCTGATGCTGAGCGTGCCGGAGAGCGAGACGTTCAAGATCCAGGAGCTCCATCTGCCGCTGTACCATGCGCTGTGCGCGATGCTGGAAGCGCGGGCGTTTGGTGGATAGCGGCTGACAGGCCCCACGGAGCTGTTTTTGCGGGTGCCGCAGGTTGACATCGGCAGCCAGCGGCCTTATATAACAACGGTTTGGCTTGTTTCCTTGATCCGGCCTCCGCGGCCGGCGCCGGTGTGCAGGGGTTGAGAAGACGGGAGATCATCCGTGGCAGGTAGCGATGAAATCATGGTGGACCTGCTGGTCGGCAGGGGGGTTCTGACGGCCGAACAGGTGGAGGCGGCCCGGGGGAAGGCCGAGGCGGACGGCATGGCCCTGATGGACGCCATCCTCGACGCCAGGCTCATCGACGAGAGCGACCTGATGATGATTCTGGCCGCTGAATACGGCATGGAATGCTTCGATCTGACCAACTTCAAGATTGAGCCGGAGGTCAAGGCTGCGCTTCCCGACGAGCTTGCACGCCGCTACAAGGTGGTTCCGGTCATGAAGACCGAAAGCACGCTGACGGTCGCCATCAGCGACCCCACCGACCTGGAGACGCTCGACGCGCTGCGCCACATCCTGAAGACCGACGTCGAGGGCGTCATCGTCCCCCGCAAACAGCTCAAGGACGCCATCGCCCGCCATTACGGCACGGTCGAGGAAAGCGTCGACCAGTTCCTCCAGGACATCACCGAGGCAGGCGTCGCGCTCCAGACCCTTCATGACGGCGCCGACGCCGCGATGGGCGAGGGGCATGCGGTGGACGACGACGCGCCGATCATCCGCCTCGTCTCGCTGATCATCTTCGAGGCGTACCGCAGCCGCGCGTCCGACATCCACCTGGAGCCGCTGGAGAAGCGATTCCGCGCCCGCTACCGCATCGACGGCCTGCTGCGCGAGGTGGAGAGTCCGCCGAAGTACCTGCAGAACAACATCATCAGCCGCCTGAAGATCATGGCGCGCATGGACATTTCCGAGCACCGCGTCCCGCAGGACGGACGCATCCAGATCACGGCCATGGGCAAGGCGCTGGACCTGCGCGTGTCGTGCCTGCCGACGACCCACGGCGAGTCCATCGTCATGCGTATCCTGGACAAGAGCAGCATCACGCTCGGCATTCCGGAGCTGGGATTCTTTGCGGACGACCAGGAGGTCATCAACAACATCCTGGCGTTCCCGGACGGCATCTTCCTGGTGACGGGGCCGACCGGCTCGGGCAAGACCACCTCGCTCTACGCCTTCCTGAACACACTGAACCAGCCGACGCGCAAGATCATCACGGCGGAGGACCCCGTCGAATACGAGCTTTCCGGCATCAACCAGTGCCAGGTGGCGAACGAGATCGGCATGACCTTCGCCAACGCGCTGCGCGCCATGCTGCGTCAGGCGCCGAACATCATCATGGTCGGTGAAATCCGCGACCTGGAGGCCGGCGAAATCGCCATCAACGCCGCGCTCACCGGCCACCTCGTGTTCAGCACACTCCACACCAACGACGCGCCGTCGGCCGTGACCCGTCTCGTCGACATGAAGATCAAGCCGTTCCTGGTCGCCTCCGCGGTGCGCGCCATCATGGCCCAGCGGCTGGTGCGCCGCCTCTGCCAGAAATGCTCCAAGCCGGTGCCGGTGACCGATGCCCAGGCGGAATCACTTCACCTGTCGCCGGACTATTTCAAGAGCATGGGGCTGAAGACCGGAGAAGGGTGTTCGGAATGCAGCAAGGGCTACCGCGGCCGGATGGGCATCTACGAGATTTTCGTGCTGTCGGAGGACATCCAGCGGCTGGTGTACGAGATGGTGCCCTCCGGCGTCATCCGCGTCCAGGCGCGCGCCAACGGCATGCGGACGCTGCGCGAGGACGGCCTGCGCAAGGCCGGGGCGGGGCTGACCACGCTGGAGGAAGTGATCCGCGTCACGGCGGCGGACGCGCAGGACTGAACGGTTTTTGACAGGCGGGCGCCGGAAAGAGCCGGCGCCGAAAAAGGGCGGCAGGAATTATGGCGACGCTTGAATTGGATGCGGAAAGCAGCGCGATATGGCACATGCTCCTGGACGCGGGCAAGGCCAGCGAGGAGCAGCTGGCCGAAGTCTACGGCGAGCATGAGCGCACCGGCAAGTCGTTCACGGCCGTGCTCTACAATTACGGCGTGATCAAGGAGGACGAACTCCTCCAGCTCATCGCGCACAGCATCGGCACCGAGGTCGCGGACCTGCGCTCCATCGACCTTCCGCCGGCCCTCGTCGCCAAGATCACCCCCGACACGGCCCGCATGTACGGCATCATCCCGGTGCGCGAGGAGGACGGCGTCCTCTACGTCGCCGCAAAGGATCCGCTGAACTACCGGATGGTGGACGAGCTCCATTTTGTCCTCGGACAGGAGTGCCGCATCCTGGTGGCGCGCGCCGCCGGGCTGGAGGACGCGCTGGACCATTTCTACCCGCAGAAGGCCACCTCGGTGAAGGATGTGCTGGCCGAACTGGAGGAGACCGACGTCGCCAGCCTGGACGTCGGCGACGACAAGGCGGCCCTCGAGGCCATGGCCTCCAACGCGCCCATCATCAAGTTCGTGAACGTCATCCTTTCCCAGGCCATCAAGGACCAGGCGTCGGACATCCACTTCGAGCCGTTCGCCGAAGAGTTCAAGATCCGCTACCGCATTGACGGCGCGCTCTACGAGATGGCGCCGCCGCCCAAGCACCTGGCCCTCCCGGTCATCAGCCGCATCAAGGTGCTGAGCAACCTGAACATCGCCGAGCGCCGCATCCCGCAGGACGGCCGCATCGAGCTGCGCATCGCCGGCCGCCCGATCGACATGCGCGTGTCCACCCTGCCGACGCAGTACGGCGAAAGCGTGGTGCTCCGCGTGCTCGACCGCACCGTGGTGAACCTCAACCTCGACAACCTCGGCATCGACCAGCGGACGCTCAAGCAGATCCGCGAGATGATCCACCGCCCCAACGGCATCATGATCGTCACCGGCCCCACCGGCTCCGGCAAGACCACCACCCTCTACTCCTGCCTGAAGGAGATCAACACGATCGAGGACAAGCTGCTGACCGCCGAGGACCCGGTGGAATACGACCTGGAGGGGATCATCCAGGTGCCCGTCAAGGAGTCGGTCGGCATGACCTTCGCCCGGGCGCTGCGGGCCTTCCTGCGCCAGGACCCCGACCGCATCATGGTCGGTGAAATCCGCGACCTGGAGACCGCCAGCATGGCGATTCAGGCCTCGCTCACCGGCCATCTCGTGCTCAGCACCCTGCACACCAACGACGCGCCCGGCGCCGTCACCCGCCTCATCGACATGGGCGTGGAGCCGTTCCTCATCAGTTCGACGCTGGTCGGCGTGTTCGGCCAGCGCCTGGTCCGCCGCGTCTGCAAGAGTTGCCGCGCGCCGTACCAGCCGGACGACAAACAGCTCCGACAGCTCGGCATCACCCGCGACGACATCGCCGGCAAGCCGTTCTATTATGGCAAGGGCTGCATGGAGTGCAACAACATCGGGTACCGCGGCCGCGTCGCCGTCTACGAACTTCTCATCATCTCCCCCGCCATTCAGGAGATGATCAACCGGAAGCTGCCCACGCCGCTGATCCGCGACAAAGCCTACGAACAGGGGATGTCCAGCATGCGCCAGTGCGGCATCCGTATCATCTTGGACGGCGTGACAACGGTCGAGGAAATCCTGAAATACACATGATGCGGACGCCGCCCGCAGGCAACAGGCAACAGGCAAGACAAAAGGAGACGACACCATGTCAGTCGAAATGGTTGATCTTCTGCAGTTGGTGGTGGATGAAGGCGCGAGCGATCTGCATCTGCCGGTGGGATCCCCCCCGATCCTGCGCGTGCACGGGCACCTGCTTCCGCTGGAGGTGCCGTCCCTGAATCCGGAGGACACGGAGCGTCTGATGAAGTCCATCACCTCCGACACGAACCAGCAGAAGCTGCGCGAGGTCGGTAGCGTGGACTTCGGCTTCGCCTTCGGCGGCAAGGCCCGCTTCCGCGTGAGCTGCTTCCGCCAGAAGGGCGTCATCGGCATGGTCCTGCGCTGCATCCCGCGCTCCCTGATGACGCTGGAGCAGATCGGCCTCCCCCCCGCCATCAAGGACATCCTCTTCCGCCCGCGCGGCCTGGTGCTTGTCACCGGCCCCACCGGTTCTGGCAAATCCACCACGCTCGCTTCCATGATCGACATCATCAACAACGAGCGCGACTGCCACATCATCACCGTCGAGGATCCGATCGAGTTCTACCACGAGCACAAGACCTCCGTCGTCACCCAGCGCGAAATCGGCGTGGACGTGCCCGCCTTCTCCGAGGCGCTCCGCCGCGCCCTGCGCCAGGATCCGGACGTGATTCTGGTGGGTGAAATGCGCGACCTCGAGACCATTGG
This sequence comes from uncultured Lentisphaerota bacterium, assembly GCA_903921725.1. GTDB lineage: Bacteria > Verrucomicrobiota > Lentisphaeria > Oligosphaerales > CAITYL01 > CAIXRA01. Next base: position 13,929 of record CAIXRA010000009.1, on the reverse strand, counting down.
CGCCGCCGTGACTGCGGCCGAAACCGGCCACTTGGTCTTCGGCACCCTTCACACCACCGGCGCCGCCGAGACTGTGGATCGCATCGTCGACGCCTTCCCCACCAACCAGCAGGAGCAGATCCGCTCCCAGCTGGCCACCTCCCTCATCTGCGTCATCTCCCAGGTGCTGCTGCCGCGCGCCGACAAGCCGGGCCGCATCGCCGCCTTCGAGATCATGATCGCCACCGACTCCATCCGCGCGCTCATCCGCGACAACAAGACCTTCCGCATCACCTCCGACATCCAGACCGGCGCCAAGTACGGCATGAACACGCTTGACGCGCATCTGCTGGCTCTCTATGAGGGCGGCAAGATCTCCTACGGCGAACTGATCACCAAGTGCAAGGACGCCGACTCGATCATCCAGAAACTACAGCACGGCAACAAGCCGCGCTGACCCGCGCAATCCAACCCGGATCAACCTTAAGGAGACGGCAATATGGCGATGAAACAGTTTACCTACGCGGCCATGGACGGCCAGGGCAAGGAGCAGCGCGGCCGGATTGACGCCGAGAGCGAGCAGGACGCGGCCGCCAAGCTCCGCCAGGGTGGGCTTTTCGCCACCAGCGTGAAGGAGGCCAAGAGCGGCGGCGGCGCGGGGCCGGGCAAGACGGCGGGCGGCGGCGGCGCGCGGCCGGCGAAAAAAGGGGGCTTTTTCGCCAAGGGCGGCGGCACGATCGGCCGCAAGCAGCTCACCACCACCACGCGCCAGCTCGCGACGCTGCTCGAGGCCGGTCTCCCCCTGGTGCGCGCCCTGCGCACGCTGGAGCGCCAGTCCAAGGCCGATCCCGTGCTGAAGCGGGTGCTGGGCGAACTCGCCGCATCGGTGGAAGGCGGCAGCACTTTCACCGAAGCGGTGGCCGGACACCCGAAGTCGTTCAACAAGCTGTATGTGAACATGGTCCGCGCCGGCGAGGCCTCGGGCTCGCTGGAGCTGACGCTGAAGCGCCTGGCGGAGTTCATGGAAAAGGCGCAACGGATCGCCGGCAAGGTGAAGTCAGCCATGGTCTACCCCGTCGTCGTGCTCTGCGTGGCGATGCTCATCACCGCCGGCCTGATGGTCTTCATCGTACCCAAGTTCAGCCAGATTTTCAAGGATCTGCTGCCCCCCGGCACGCCGCTGCCTTCCCTCACCCTTCTGGTCATGGGCATCAGCAACACCATGACGAGCGCCTTCTGGCCGCTCTTCCCCAACCTGCTGGTAACCACAGGCCTTGTGACGGGCGTTGTCGTGACGTGGAAGACGTTCAAGAAGACCAAGTTCGGCGCCCGCTTCCTGGACACGCTGGCCATCAAGATGCCGCCCTTCAACCAGCTGGTCATCCGCTCCACCGTGGCGCGCTTCTGCCGTACCCTCGGCACGCTGATGCAGTCGGGCGTCGCCGTCCTCCAGGCGCTGCAGATCGTGAAGGACACCTCGGGCAACGAGGTGATCGCCGCCGCCGTCCAGAAGGTGCATGATGCCGTGAAGGAGGGCGAAAGCATGAGCAAGCCCCTCGAAAGCACCGGCGTCTTCCCGGGAATGATGGTCAGCATGGTCGAGGTCGGCGAGGAGACCGGCGCCCTGCCGGAGATGCTCAACCGTGTGGCCGACATCTACGAGGAGGAGGTGGACCGCGCCGTTGAGGGACTCACCTCGCTCATCGAGCCGATCATGATTGTCTTCCTGGCCGTCATCATCGGCGGAATCGTGATTTCGCTGTTCCTGCCGATGATCGAGATCATGAAAAACGTCGGCCAGTCGTAGGTTGAACGGCGGGCGGATGGAGCGGGCGGCGGGGGCTCCGGTCCCTCCCGCCGGTTCCCTCATGTGGATTTTTTGTGTGACGGGTTGCCCGGCAGTCTTTTCCTGCTATACTATGAATTCCTTTGTGCGGGCCTTGACGCCCGCGCGGTGGCCGGTGTCTGTCGGGGCGTGGCTCAGTCTGGTTTAGAGCGCTTGGTTCGGGACCAAGAGGTCGGAGGTTCGAATCCTCTCGCCCCGACCATTTTTCCATTCGTGATATAGTACCGTGCAGGGATTCACCTCGCCGGCTCTTGTTTTCCCCGGCGGGCTTCCTCCCAGACCACAATGGGGACAAGGGTGATGCACAGAATGACATCCGACGCACAGAACTCCCGCCGCCTTCTCCGCCTGTCCCTCCCGATAGTCGTCGTCTCCTGCCTTTGGCTGGGAACCGCGGCGTCCGCACGGGCGGCAATCGATGAATTCTCCTATGACCGGGACCTTGCCCGGGCGCTGACGGAGATGCGTTCTCCGCCGATGCGGGATTACGCCGAAATCCAGATCACCAACATGCTGCGGCTTTACCCCGATGCCGACAAGCAGGAGGCCGCCCTCCTGGAGCGTGCCCGCCTGTTTTTCTACCTTTCCGGCGAGGAAAAAATCGCGCAGGCCGAACAGCTCCTCTCCACGAAAATCCGCGCGGACGGCCCCAACGCCCGCGCCGCCGTCCTCCTCCGGGCCGAGATGTTCGGCAAGCGCGGCGAGTTTGACCGGGCCGACAAGGTCTACGCGGAATTCTTCAAGAAATATCCGGCCGCCGGCCCGGCCAAACACGAACAGGCCGAGTACGAGGAGGCGATCCAGCAGCATGTGGCCGTGCTCCAGCGGATTGGAGACCCCGACCGTGTGGCGGAACTGTTCAGCCGCTCCAAGGCCACCCCGTCCGACCTCGCCGAGCGCCGCCGCTTTGACATCGAGCGCGTGAGCGCCATCCTCTCCGCGGCGGAAAAAGCGCGGGAGCTGGGCAAGCCCGTGAACCTCGAGACCATCCGGAAGGCGAAGACCGCCGCCGCGGCCGTCGTGAACTGGGCGGGACAGTCCGACCCAAACACGACCGCCGGCATCATCGAGCTTGCCCACGCCTGCATCCTCCTGGGCGAGTTCGACGAGGCCATCAAGACGCTGAACTCCGGCGCCGCCCTGATCAAGCTGTTCGACGACATGATGAAGGACATCAACAAAAAGGCGCAGGCCCGCGAAAAGGATCCGGACACCGGCGCCACGTACGCGCCCATCGAGATCGATATCTATTCGCCCAAGCCCGCCGCCCTCTATTACATGGCGCTGGCCCAGTCCGGAAAAGCCAAGGCCCTCCAGAAAACCAAGCCAGCCGTCGCCGAGGCGCTGGTCAAGGATCCGAAATCCGGCGCGCTTCTCATGCTCAAGGCCATCCAGACGCGCTACCCCGGCTCCCCCTTTGCCATGCGCGCCTCCATGGCGGCCTCCCGCCTCCGTCGCGAGTACGGTGTCCTCGGCGCGGCCGCCCAGCAGGACGCCACGGCCGAACTTCTGTCCAAGATGACGGAAGCCAAGCCGTACGTCGAGGCGCGCAAGTGGCCGGAAGCCCGGAAGATTCTCCTGGAAGCCATCCGCGTCGGCCGCGGCAGCCCCCGCACACCTGAAGCCATCGACCAGCTCCTGGACAGCACGCTGGACCCCAAGTCGCCCGCGCCGTTGCTGGGCGAGGCGCTCGGCGCCTTCCTCGCGGACGCCTATCCCAACTATTCCACGCCCGACGACAACGCCGTCGGTATCCTGGGCCGCTACATCACGAAACTGCAGCAGGGGGCGAAGGAGATCAAGGATCCCGCCGTCCGCGACGCGCGGCAGGAAGTGATCATGGGGCTCGTGCTGCGGCTGGGCGAACTGCCGTGCCCGAAACCGGAAGACCGCCGGAAGGTGGCGCAGAAAGCCTTTGAGCTGGCCGAAATCAAGTACGGCCGCGCCGCCGCCCTCGACGCCGAGGCCCGAGGCGCCGCCACGGACGCGCAGCAGGCCGGCCCCGAGGCGGAGAAGAAGCGCAAGGAGGCACGCGTGCTTTTCCTCGCCGCCGCACCGTTCTATCAGCGGGTGATTGACCGCTTCCCCGAACAGCCGAAGGCGCCCGCCTCCTATTTCAAGCTCGGATGGATTTACTACACCATCGCGGACGCCCAGACGCCGGACGCCTACATGAAGGCGGCCTCCATGTTCGACAAGTACGTGCAGACGGAAGTGGACCTGGAAGGGCAGTGCGAGAACCGCGTGCAGGCCATGTTCCGCGCCGCCGAATCATTCATGCTCGGCGGCGCCCCCGCCGAGGCCATCACACGCCTCCCCGTGCTCCAAAAAGAATTGGACTCGCCGATTACCAAGCGGATGATGGACGGGCTCAAAGCCAAGGGCGATCCGGCCAGCCTCAAGCGCTTGGAGGCGTTCCTCTTTTTCCGCGAAAAGGCCACCGCCTATGCCGGCTGGTCCTACAACCTGTGGGCCGCCCAGCTCCGGGATGAAATGAAGCAGCTCGACAACCGCATGATCGACCTGCAGCAGTCCATCATGGACGCCGAGCGCGAGGCGCAGCGCCAGGGAAGCGCCGCGACCGCCAAGGACTCCGAACTCAAGCAGGCCACCGCCGATTATGACGAAGCGCTTGCCGCGCTGTCCGGAATGCCAGGCGCCGCGGATGCTGAACGGAAGGCGGCGGAATGGCGTGCCCTAAATAAGGAAGAGGCGACCATCCGGCAGATGGTGGCGGAATTCCAGGAAACCAGCTGCCGCGACTGGCTCATCCGTCTTGACGGAGAAAAGACGGTGCGCGGCGAGCAGATGGCGTCGTTCCGCCAAGAAGGTTTCCTCGCCGCCGACCGGCTGGAGAAGGCGGAAAAAGACCTGGCCCGGCTGCGGGCGGATGCCGCCACCCAGGAGCAGACCGTCACCGCGCGGCAGGAACAAGCCGCCGCCATCCAGAAACGGATGGACACCGCCGAGACCGCCTGCCAGACCGCCAAAACGGCGTATGATGAGTTTTCACAGAAGCTTGATGCGGTGAAGAAGGAACAGGCCGCCACAAACAAGGTCGCCGCCGCGAAGCGCTGGCAGGAACTGCAGGCGGAACGGGAACGCCTCGCGCCCCTCAAGATAGCGGCGGAGGATGCCGCGAAGAAGGCGGAGAAGGCGCGCGCCGCCGTGGCGACCCCCGAACTGCAAAAACAGCAGCAGGACGCCCGGAACGGCCAGGCCAAGGCCCAGGCGCTCTTGGAGGAACTCAAGGCGGAGACACCCAAGGCCGAGGAAGAGGTCGCCATGAGGAAGCGGGATGCCGGACTGGCCGCCGCCCGCGCCGCCGCCGCCAAGGCCTCGGTGGAGCGCGGCACGCTGGCCATGACGCTGGCGGGCGGGAAAAAGGTGGCGACGGGAATGGCGCTGAAGACCGCCCAGGCCGTGCTGGCCAACCCCAAATACCAGGCGGCCGTCCAAGCCGAACTTGCCGCGCAGAAAAAGGTCGCGGACATGCAGACCGCGCTGATTGTCCAGCGCCGGGAGCTGGCCGGGCGCAACCTTGGTGCCGCGGATGCGAAGATCGCGCAGCTCAAAGAGGATCTGAAGACGACCGAAGCCGAGCGCGCCCCCCGCCTCCAGACAATCGATGAAAAGCGCCGGCAGGCCGAAACACTGCTGCGCGGCTATCTCCGCGACTATCCCAACGGCAAACTGGCCTCGGATGCGCTGGCGCGGCTGGGCGACATCCTGTTCGAACTCAAGCGGGACGACGAAGCCGCCGGAGTGCTGGGCGAACTGATGCAGAAATTCCCCGAATCCAAGGCGGCGAAGACCGCGGCGTTCAGCGCCGGCCGCGCCTACGCCAACACCGGGCAGTTCGCGAAGGCTTCCGAGCAGTTCGCCGTCGCGCTGAAAAAGGTCAACGACCTGGGCGTGCCGAACCTCAAGTACATCGCCGAGACGATGCAGGCGAGCGGGCCGCAGGTGGCGTACGCCGCCGCGGTTGAAATCCTGAAGCGCGGCGCGAACCCGAAGGATGCCGAATATGCCTCCGCCGGCCGCAAGACGCTGCGCGAGCCGATGATGGTGCTGGCCGCCCGCGCGGCGCTTGGAATGGGCAATCTGGACGAGGCGCTGCGCCAGCTCCAGGTGCTGGAGGTCGAGAACGCGAACACGGCCCAGTACTACGCGCTCCGCTTCGTCCGCGCCCAGGCACTGCTCAAGAAGACGCCGCCGGACAGCGCCAAGGCGCTGGAGGCCTTCCTGCAGATTCTCAACGCCCAGCATGACCCCGTGACCGAGTGCCGCGCCCGCATGGAAATCGCGGCGGTCAACAAGTCCGCCAACGAACAGCAGAAGGCGCTGGGCCAGTACCAGCGCGTCATGCTGATCGACCCGGCGCTGCTGAAGGAGGCCGTCGCGCTGTGGGAGACGGCCGCTGCCGAGGGCGCCGCCATCTGTGCGGCGTCCGGCGATGCGGACGGGTTGCAGAAGATCGTGGCCGACTACCGCGCGGCGTTCCCGAAGGGGGCCAAGCTGCGCGCTCTTGAGGCGATGAAGCCGGGGGCCCCCGCCGCCGGAACGAAACCGGGCCGGTGACGGACACCGCCGGAACGTACGGGAATTCAACAAGGCTGAAAGGATTAGGCATATGAAAAAGATCGGTTGGCTGGCTTCGGTTGCGGCGGTGCTGGTTTCGGCGTCGGCCTTTGGCGCGCCTGCGGGCGGCGAGGAATCCTATGTGATTTCGATCCAGGGCGAACGGGTTGCGGCCAAGTCCATCTCCGCCGCCGCGGACGGATCCATCACCTACCAGACCCAGAGCGGCACGAGCATCACCTGGAACGCCAGGCAGTACAAGACGGCCTACGTCCCCAAGCCGCCCGAGGTGGCCGCCATGGAGGCTGCCGTCGCCCAGAAGCGGTACGACGAGGTCCTTGCGCAGGCCGGCAAGGCAGCCCTGAAAAACTACCAGTTTCTGGGGTGGGGCGGCCTGGTCGCCCTGCTTGAGGGGAACGCGCAGGCGGCAAGGGAGAACTACGCGGGCGCCGTCGCCTGCTACGACCGCGGTATGCTCCAGGCGGCGAAGGACGGACTGTACGAGGGCGAACTCTGCCGGGCCAAGGTGGTCGCGCTGCAGAAGCTGGGCAAGACGGAGGAGGCGAAGGAGCTCGTCAAGAAGATGTTCGCCGCCGCCGACGCCAAGACCGCCGCCGCCGCCTTCAACGCCCGCGCCGCCATGCTCGCGGCCGAGGGCAGCCGCAAGGAGGCGGTCCTGGATTACATGAAGACGCTGCTCCTCTGCAAGGAGGAGGAGGCCGCGGAGGAGCGCGCCACCGCCCGCGCCGCCGTCAAGGAACTCCTGAAGCAGCTCAACGATAACCGCGCCGCCGAGATTGACAATCTCTGAGGCGCCTCCATATTAATCAGACTTTGCAATTTTTTCCATAAAAGATTCATTGGTTTCAGAGGAACGCAAGGAGACAAACGCATGAGCCGCTGGACGAAAATGTGGAACCTGTTCATGGTGACCCTGTTGACGCTGCCCGTCATGGTCATGGCGCAGGCACCCGCCGCCGCTGATGCCGCCGCTGCGGCAGGCGAGGCGGCCGCGGCCGCGCCGGTCAAGGAGAGCCTGTTCTATAAAATGGTCTTTGGCAGCGGCTGGCTGGACACCATGGCCTGGTTCGCGATGTTCGGCACCTCCATGTGCGTGGTTGCCCTCATCATCGACGGCATCATCTCCCTCAAGCGCGTCAAGCTGATGCCCCCCGACCTGATCGACGGTGTGCGCGTCGCGCTGGCCAACGGCGACCTCGGTGCCGCCACCCAGATCTGCGAGAGCAATCCCAGCCCGCTGGCCCGCATCCTGCTGACCGGTTTCTCCAACATTCAGGAAGGCTACGAAGTCATCCAGGAGTCGGTCGCCAAGAGCGCCGAGTACGAGAGCGAGAAGATGCTCCAGCGCGTGAACTACCTGAACATCTGCGGCCAGCTCGGCCCGATGGAAGGCCTGGTCGGCACCGTGCTGGGCATGATCCACGCGTTCACCGCGCTGGGCAACGTCAGCGGCAGCCAGAAAGCTTCCATGCTGGCGTCCGCCATCGGCACCGCCATGCACGCCACCGTGTTCGGCCTGCTGATCGCCATCCCTTCCCTGCTCGCCTACGTCATCCTCAAGAACTACGCCACCCGGCTGATCCTGGAAATGCAGCACATCGTGCTGGACCTGATGAAGGTGCTGCGCACCGCCGAAGTCGAGAACTGATCTGACGATCCGCAAGCTGGATCCCGGAAAAGGAGCGCGTCGTTATGCAGAGCGGTGGTGCAAATGAATTGGACATCCCGGTCGTTCCGCTGATCGACATGGCCTTCCAGCTGATCTTCTTCTTCGTCATCACCGGAGCCGAGCAGACGGTCGGTTTCGACGAGACGATCAAGCTGGCGCAGGCGAAGTACAGCAAGCCGATCACGGGCCGGATGCCGGAGGGCGTCGTCATCAACATCCGCAAGGACGGCACGTTCAACATCGGCAATGCGATGTACACAACGTCGAGCCTGATAAGCACCCTCCGCGAGGTCAAGGCGGCGATGCCGTTGATGTCGGTGACGCTGCGCTGCGACAAGGACGTGAAGTACGAGTTTGTCGATCGCGTCGTCGAGGCGGTTTCCGACACCAAGGGTGCCGGCATCACCAAGGTCCGCCTGGTTGCCGAAAGCAAGGAATGACGCTGGCGCTTCCGGCGTCCGCCGCCTGCCGAGCTTGCCGCAGGGCCGCTTCCCGGATATAGTGTCAATCGAGGACGGGGCGCCCGCGACCCCCGACGAACATAGAAGGTTGGACGAAATGTCTTCAAAACCAGGCACAAAGAAAGTCCGGGCGGAAGACGTCCTGACCCTGCCCATGGCGCCGCTGCTGGACGTCGTGATGCAGATTCTTTGCTTTTTCGTGGTCACCTACGAGGTGGACAAGGCGGAGACGCACCTGGTGGTGAACCTTCCGTCGCCCGTAAAAACGGCGGGCCCGGAAATCGAACTGCTGAAGGTCCAGATTCACTCCGGCCGTTACCAGCTCATGGGCAAGCCGATGCCGCTCGAGGCGCTCGGCGAGATGCTGGCCGGTTTCGCAGCCAAGGATCCGAAGACCACCGTCATCGTCGAGGTCAGCCAGCGGGCGCGTGCGGAGCAGGTCATCAACGTCTTGGACATGTGCCACAAGGTGGGGCTCACGAGCCTCAACGTCATGACGCTGAAGGGCGAAGCCAGTCTTTGATTTTTGTGCGGTGTAACCAAGGGGTCGGAACATGAACGACAATGAAGCCCTGATGCCCCAGGATCCGGCGGAAACATTGCCCCCGGAGGCGATGGATCTGGAAACGATTCTGGAAGAGTACCGCCGGCGGCAGATGATCGAGCACCTCACGGGCCCGGTCATCTCGGTCGCCCTGCATCTCATTGTCATGGTTTTCTGCTTCTTCTTCCTTGCGGCGGACAAGAAGGGGGAGGGCAGCGGCGCCGAATTCAAGGCGGTCACGGTCATGCCCAAGTCGATCGAGAAGCCCCCCGAGGAGAAGAAGCTCGAGGAACTCCAGGAAAAGTTCAACGAACCCGTTCCGACCATGGAAAAACCGTCGCTTACCGACAACACCAGCGTGTCGGAGAACGGCGGCGCGTTGGGTGACTTCAGCGACGGTCCGCCCTCCAGCAATGACGGCGGCGAGATGGACACCGTGCTGGAAGTGAAGATGAGTTCCAGCGCCCTGAAGATTTCCGGTATCTACGGCGGTCGCCGCGACTCCGGCCGCATGGGCGCCCTGCGGCGTTACGGCAGCCAGAAGGGTACGGGAATCCCGAAGACTGAGGAAGCGGTGCTGAAGGCGTTGCGCTGGCTGAAGGAACACCAGAGCGAGGACGGCTCCTGGTCCCAGACGCATCCACTTTCCATGAGCGGCCTGGCCCTCCTCTGCTTCCTCGCGCACAACGAGCTGGCGGATTCGAAGGAGTTCGGCAACACGGTTTCCAAGGCCATGGTTTACCTTACGGACCGCATGAACAATGTGGGCGAAGGGAAACCGGCCCATGACGGTGCCGACGGCCACGCCTACGGCCATGCCATCGCGACCTACGCACTGGCGGAAGCCTACGGCATGACGAAGAACCCCACGCTCAAGCCGGTGATGGAAAAAGGGCTCGCCGTCATCGTCGCCGGACAGCAGCCGTGCGGCGGCTGGGACTACAACTACAAGAAAGAGGCGCGCTGGGACACCTCCTTCGCTGGCTGGCAGATCCAGGCGCTGAAGGCGGGGTTCTTGGCGGGGTCCGACAACGCGCAGCTGCCCGCCGCCCTCCAGAACTCGCTCGGATTCCTGCAGAAATCAGCCTACAAGGGTGGCCGGTTCCATTATGCGTCGTCGGAAGACCGGCAGGCTCCGCACATGCAGGGTGTCGGTTCCCTCTGTCTCCAGCTGCTTGGCCAGAAGGATGCCCAAGAGACGAAATCAGCGCTCCGCTGGGTCAAGGAAAACATCACCGTCATTTGGAACGACGAGAAGCGCACGGTTTCGAACCTGTCGGTGAATTTCGATCCCTACGGCTGGTATTACCACACGCAGGCCATGTTCTACGCCGGCACCGCCTATTGGAACGACTGGGAGAAGCAGTTCTCCAAGGAACTGGTCCGCGGACAGGCGTCGGACGGACACTGGGACGCGCCCCCCAAGCGCGGTGGCGAACGGGCCGAGGGCGGCGAGCACGAACCTTATTACGCCACCACCCTCTGCTGCCTCATGCTGGAGGTCTACTACCGCTTCCTGCCGTCGTTCAGGCTCGATATCAAGGAAGACCACAAGGACGGCGCGGCGAAGATCTCCGACCTGATCGAGTAACGCCGTTCCGCACGCAAAACGAATGAAGACGCCGGGAAAACTCCCGGCGTCTTTTTTGCCTTTTTCCTGGGGCGTTGCCCCAGGCTATGATGTGATGCCCCGTTGGGGCGGTAACACCCGAAACAAAAAACGATCCACTTGAACCTTGATTGGTATCCGAAAAACAGGAGGGCGGCCATCTTGGCCGGCGACGGGAGCGTGGGCGTCCTTGCCCGCCTTGACCGGGCGTCCCGCCCGGAAATTTCGTGTGCGTCGGACAAGATGTCCGCCGAAAGCGGGGGGACGCCCACGCTCCCGTTTGGGGCATGCCGGGCTTCCCGCCCGGCGGTGTTCCCTCATTCGAGCGGAAGCGCCGCATCACTTTCGGCGCGGCCGTTCCGGAACGTCATGGCGGACTGCGCGAAGTTTTACCATTGGCAGACAGAGATTAGACGGGCGCGGTTTGACGGCGCAAGCCGGCGCATGCTATGGTGAGCTTGTTCAGGCGCGGTTGTCACGGTGTGGACTCTGAAGAAACGGCGGCGTCTGCCGCGGAGCGCAAGGAGTCGGAGCATGACGGACAGGCTGGAAAAGCTGGAGACGGAAGCGGCACGGTTTGCGGATGGCGCGGAGGCGCACTCCGTCGGCGTCGAGGCGGCGCTGGCGGAATACCGCAGCCGGCAGATGCTGGAGCACCTGATGGGGCCGGTGATTTCGGTCCTGCTGCATCTCGGAGTGCTGGCCGCGTGTTTCGTTTTCCTGTCAACCTCCTCCAGGCCGCCGGCGAAGCCGCCGGAGTTCACCTCAATTTTCCTGCCCGTGACGCCGGTCCTTGACGAGAACAAGACGCCGCCGCCCGAGGTGGAAATTCAGGCGATGGTCAACACGGACACCACCCGGGATCCGCTTGCGAAAACAGAGGCCGGCCCGTCGGCGGAAAACCCGGGGCAGCCCGATGTGAACACCGAGTTCAACGATCCGCCGCCCGAGGCGCCCGACACGGTCGCGGAGTCGTCGCGAATCCTTACCGTGCCCCGCCCGAAAAACATCGGCCCCCGGCCGTCGCTGAATCCGCCCGGACCCGGGACGAAAATCCGCGGCCCCGTTGGGCCTTCAAGCAATCCGCTGCCGTCCGACCGCGCGCTACTCGCTGGCCTCCGCTGGCTGAAGGCGAACCAGAACGAGGACGGTTCCTGGTCGAAGTCCTATCCGGTCGCCATGACGGGGCTGGCGGCGCTGGCCTATCTCGGGCACGGGGATCTGGCCGAGTCGCCGGAATTCGGGCAGACCATGAACCGGGCGCTGCAATATCTGGCCGGGCGCATGGAGTCGCTGCCGGCCGGCGGCGTTTTGGAGCGCGATTACAGCCACGGCATCGCCACCTACGCGCTGGCCGAAGCCTACAGCATCACCAAGTCGCCGTTCCTCAAATCGGCGATGGAGAAGGGGATCGGGAGCATCCTCAAGGGGCAGAAGGCGGGCGGCGGCTGGGATTACGGCTTCTCACAGAAGGGCGACCGCTGGGATCTTTCGCTCTCCGGCTGGCAGATCCAGGCGCTGAAGGCCGGGTTCCTCGCCGAGGCGGAGAATCCCGGGCTGGTGGACGGCATCCACAACGCCCTCGCGTTTCTCCAGAAAACCGCCTGGAGCGACGGCGCCTTCCGCTATTCCTCCGAAGAGAAGGCGGCGCTCCGGCCTTATCTGCAGGGAGTCGGCCCGGTCTGCCTGCAGATGCTGGGGCAGGCGGACAGCGTGATGGCGAAAAAGGGCGTCCTGTGGATCCAGAACAATCTCAAGCCGGAATGGAATGACGGCGGTCGCCAAGTCTCCGACCTGGTGACGCACTTCGACCCGTACGGCTGGTATTACCAGACGCAGGGGCTGTTCCATTCCGGCACCCCGGCGGCCAAGGCCTGGGTGGAAAAGGCGCTCCGCGAAGTGGTCCGCGGGCAGGGCGGCGACGGGCATTGGGAGGCGCCGCCTCCGGGCGTCGGCGGGACGCGGAACATGACGGGGTACGGCGACATTGAACCGTATTACGCGACCGCCCTCTGCTGCCTTACGCTTGAAGTCCGCTTCCGCTACCTGCCGGGCTTCAGGCTTGAGATGGACGGAAAAGATTCCGCGCTCCGGCAATCATCCGGGCTGGATGTGGAATGATCCGGCTTTCCCGGCGTGCGGCAACGGCCCGGCGGTGAATAACCCCGGGCTGTGCTGCGTTGAGATGCGCGGCGTCTGGAATGAACGACGCTGGACGGACACCATGTCCCGGAGCGGATGGGTGTATGTTATGCCGTTCAATAAATGGGTTGGACGCGAAGGGGATGCGGCATGAGGCGGCGGTGGAACATGCGGAGGCTTGGAAGGCTGGCGGCGGCGCTGGCCCTGTTCGCGGCTGCCGGCTGTGTGCGGGTGAAGGTGGAACCGATCCACATCACCATGGATGTGAACGTGAAGGTCAAGGTCGACCGGGAGCTGGATTCGTTCTTCGGCGACCTGGACGCCAAGCGTCCGGCGCCGGACGCCGCAACCGCCCCAGGGGCCGGAAAGCCGGCGGAAAACGGGAAGGGCTGATCCGCATGAAGACGATGACCCGTGCCTGGTTCATGACCGCCGCCGCGCTGGCGCTGGGCGTAGCCGCCGTACTCGCGCCGCTTCAGGACGCGCATGCCGCCACCCCGGCGGAAATGGTGAAGGAACGGATGCAGGCCCGCCTGCCCCGCCTTGACGCATTGAAGGCGCGCGGCATCCTCGGTGAAAACAATAGCGGTCGCCTCGCCGTGCTGGCCGTCGGCAACCGCGACGCCGACGAGCTGGCCGCCGCCGAAAACGCGGATCGTCTGGCCGTCTACGCCGCCATTGCCGCCCGGACCGGCGCCACGCCCGCCGCGGTCGGCGTCCTCCGCGCCGCCAAGATTGCGGAAAGCGCGCCGCCCGGCACGAAAATCCAGGGCGCCGACGGCAAGTGGAAGAGCAAAGGCGCCTGAATCTGGAGTGTGCTGCCGCCGCGCGGAAGGGCTGCGTCTCGAAGCCGCGGGCATGCCGGGGCGTCTACGACAGGGTGCGCCTTCCAAATCCGGCGCTATAATTTACGGAGCGGGGTGGTCGGTTAGCTCCTCTTACCGCGGCAGAACCTGAATCAAGACATTTTTAACAGAAGTTTGCAAAGACGCAAAGAGAAAAAGAAGAGCCTGCACGTTTGGAGTGCGGCAATAAGTGCGTCCGTTTGCCGCTTTTCAACTAAGGCGGAGCCGCTAT
>CAIXRA010000008.1 GCA_903921725.1 uncultured Lentisphaerota bacterium | reverse complement strand
TCCTGGTGGGCGCACCATTTTTCTTTCCATCGAACCGTATGACTCTCAAGGGGTTATACGGTTTTTTATTGCCCAAAATACGCCATTAAAAGCCACTTTCATACAGGAACCTGCACATTATAGCATATTCAAGCTCAAAGCAGCATCGCCGCCAAGTTTTTACCCCCTTCATGCCGCCAAAAACCGCCCAATGATGTCCCGCCAAGTCAACACGTTTCCATTGTTCCTTGAATCGCCGATTGGATTACTGCTGATTCACAACACCTTGCAGTTAAACAGAAACTATGCACCTGTCCCTAATTCCTTGCCTAATTCCTTGCTAATTCCTTCGACTGGACGCCCCCCCCCCATAACTCCGTATCCCGACGCCGGCGTGCGCGAAGGCCAGCTTGGCGGCGGTCAGTTACTTGCGGATTGGCGAGCCCCAATATTCAATTTGGGAGCCCAGGAAATGCCAGCCTATATCGCCAATCCAATCTTGGCTGGCCACCTCCACGGTCCGGTGGGAGCCAAGCGTTTTATTGGCCACTGCGGCGGCGTCAAATGTGCTCACATAATTGGTCATGTTATCCCGAGTTTTCGCCGTTTCCATCGACCCCTGTTTTGAGCTGGCATATTGGAGAGCCGCCACGCCCGGATTGGCCGCGTTGAATGTGACGGCTTTGCGGTCGGTCGCAATGGCGGCAACCTGCGCCAAACCGCCACCGAGCGAGTGCCCGGTGAAACTCAGCGTGTACCCTTCCGGCAGATTCTTTTTGACAATGGTCGCGTATTCCACCGCCCGCGTGTATTGCATCGTGTTGAATCCGTAGATGTTTTTTATGTCCGTACCCCAGTCACCCAAATTGGTGAATTCAGTACCTTTGAATGCCACCACCACCTCGCGTGTTTTGTCATTGATGAAGTTTTGCGCGGCGAATTTTCCCCCAAACGAGACGGACTCATGCACGAGTGGACCGTTCGTCCGCCAGCCATACGGAAGTCGTGGCGGCTCCGTTGACGCGTCATCAGAGGCATAGGCGTGGTCGGTTGCGTCATAGACATAATCGGCCAGCAGGGTCTTCTCGTACAACGTCTTGTTTCTGTAAAGATAGAGCGACTCCGGAATGGGCGGAGAAGCCCTGTTGACCTTCGGCCCCTTGGGGTCGTATTTCTTGAGATCCAGCGGATCGATGATCCCTGTGCCCGCGGCCCCGGCGGTTCCGCCATTTTTGGGGGGCGGCGGTTTGGCCATCGGCCCTTGGGGCTGGCTGCCGGCGGAGTACGAAAGCGGCGACGCGCTGAGGCTGCCGGGAACGGTCAGCGGCGGCGGCGGTTCATCGAACCATGACTTGATCGGGGTCGGCTGGATGTGCTGAGACGAACCGAACGGCAACGGTTGCAGCCGGGGATCCTTGCTGTAGGCCGGGGTGTAGCCACGGACGGGCTGACCGGCACCGCCCCCTTGTCCTGTGCCTGACGCATGCCCCTTTCCCGTCCCTTGAGCCCGTCCGCCACCGCAGCTCGGGCAGTTGGGGTTTCCTCCGCCACGTTTGCCGCACGCCGCACAGCTGGGGGCGGGAACCGACGGAGCCTGGGAGGTGCGAAAGCTGCCGCCCCGGCCGGTTCCGTCGAAGTCCGTGCTCCAGTCCTTGCCATTCGCGCTGCCGCATGCCAAGACCAAGGCGGCGCCCAGAAAAAGGAGAAGGTTCCGGTTCATGATGGCATCCTTTCTGCAGGGCGGCTCCGCGCCGGCACGCACGTTACCGCTTTTTGAACGGGTTCAAGCCCTTAAGTTCCCGCCGGGCGGTGTTCCATTGCTGCTCGAGCTCGTAGAGCTTGTCCCAACTGTCGCCGGCCGCCTTGGGATCGGCGGTTCCGTTCAGGTACATTTTTATTTCCCGGACAGCATTGTCGTAATCGTTGAGAAGCCCGTGGCAGACGGCGACGTTCAACCACAGCGAAGCCATCCAGGGCGCCTCGGCCAGCGCCATCTGGTATTCCATCAACGCCCGGTGGATGTCCGCCGGCGATTTTACCTGCTTGCAAATGGCATTGCCGCGCAGCCAGTGTGCCCGTCCCGCCTCCGGAACCGGCGGCGGGTTCTCCATGCCGACGGCGAGCCGCAATACGTCAGCGTACAGCGCATCCTGCTTTTCCCCGCCCGGCATGAGCGCGGCGGCGGCGGACAGGGCCAGGATGGCCTTCGCCTTGTCGCCGTCCCGAAGCGCCGCTTCCGCCTGTGCCAGCGACGCCTTCACGTTGGCCTCCTCGTTTCGGGCCAGCCGTTCCATGGCCAGCTCGGCGGGCCGGAAGCCGGGGGTTTCCCGGAGACTCAGTCGGCAGAAGAGCATAGCCAGCTCCGGGCGGCCGGCCTTTTCGTGGATGCCGACGATGCGAAAATAGTCGCGTCCGGACAGAATACCGTTGCGGTCTCCGCGGAGGGTCGCGTGGAGGTAGGTGGCCGCCTGCGGCAACCGGCCGATGGCCGCAAAACAAACGGCAATATGGCCGGGAATCTCTTGGCCCGCATATTCTTTTTCCCAACGTTCGACGGCTTTCAGGAAGGCTTCACGCGCGCCCTGCGGATTGCCGGAAAGTTCATGGAGGCTGCCAGCGAGATACCATTGGTAGTCCGGAGCGCGCGCCTTTTCCGCGCCGGCCGACATTTCGGCAATCAGGCCGCTCTCCTGGATGGGCTTTCCTGTCGAAAGATAGGCGACGGCCAGGCCGTTTAGCAGTGCCGTGTCCCGGATGGCCGCCTTCCTGTAGGCGGCGGCATAGGCCGGCAGCGCCTCCCCGAAGCGGCCGGCCCGGTTGCAGAAGTCGCCCCATTCCATGAGGTTGCGGACGTCGGCCGAGTCGGGAGCGCGGCCGACGGCGGCCATCCCGTCAAAGGCCGCATCCGCCTCCTCCGGCAGCCGCAGGGCCCGGAACAAATCCATGACCACGAGGCAGTTCGCCATGTTTTTCCCTCCTGGCATCATGGCCAAGTAACGGTTGGCGACGAGCAGCGCCTTGTCCGGCCTCCCTTCCTCGCGCCAGGCGAGGGCCAAGCGCCACAGGATGTCGTAGCGCGCCGGATCAAACTGGAAGGCGCTCTCCAAGGAGGCGGCCGCCTTGACGTTGTTGCCATAACCGGCCTGCGCCTGGCCGAGATTGAACCACAGCGCGGCCTTTTCTTTGCGGGCGGGGAGGCCGTATTCGGCAAGTTCCGCCACGCTCCCGGTCACCATCGCCTGCGCCTGGGCCATGCCGACCTCGGCATTGGCGAACCCTTCCAGCATCGGCGTCATCACATTCAGCGCCTGCCGCGAGCCGGCTGCCATGTTCGGCATGTTGGCCATGCTTCCCAGCAGTCCCGACATCATGGCGTTGGTCGCCGCCATTTCCTGGGCTTTGCGCTGCTGTTCCTGCTGTTGGCGGAGCGCGTCGGCCCGCGCCTTGGCAAGATTGTCGCGCCGTTTCTCCTGTGTCAGCATTTCGGAGATGGGATGGACGGCGAGCGCCTGCTCAAACACCAACTCCGCCGCCCGGTACTCCTTGAGTTCCAGCAGGGTTTCGCCGACGGCGTTGCAGTTCTTCCAGTCATAGGGCGCCTGGGCCCATTGCCGGCGCAACTGCTCCAGTCTGGCCGCCAGGAGTTCCTCCCGTGTGGGCTGGCGGACGGCCGGGGCGGGCGTCACCGGAGCGGCGGGCGGCGCCTTCACGACCGGAGGCGGAGGCGCGGGTTGGCTGCGTGGCTGGGGTGTGGTGGCACATCCGCCCGCCAGAAAAATTCCAGCACCCACCAGCGCCGCGCACAGATTACGGTTGTTGCTCATGTCATTCTCCTTTGGTGAAAAACTTTCCAGCTCACTTTAGTGCTTATCCGTGAATTAAAAATAGCGTCTGCTGCCAATCATTTTGAGTCGATTTTTTCGATGTGAAGGAGGCGCATGTCGGGACATGTAACGACTGAACATTGGAAAAAGCGGCCCAAAGGATGGTAGCCCTCCGGGTCGCGGCGGAAACGGGCCATTTGCAGCGTTACTCGTCAATCAAATATCCCGACATTCTCAATCCTCGTGCCTTGCAACTGGCCCATTTCCGCCGCGCCAAGCGGCATTTTTAATTCACGGATAAGCACTTAGTAAACCTGCTCTTCGGCCGGCGATGGTGACGCCACAGGGTTTTGAAGGGGCGCTCCGGGAGCCTGCGGAGCCGCCGGATCGGCAGGTTGCGCGTGGCCACCGTTGTTGAATGTCGCACAGAACGGTTTGTCGCTGATGCGGTACATCGCGCCGGTAAGCGGGTCAACAATCACCATGCCAATCACCCCAAAAGAAACGATGTTACCTAAATACCAGTTGTTTAACTCGGCTTTCACTGGCAAATCCACGGCATTGCCGCCATAGACATAGTGGAACGTGTATTCTGCCGCCCGGAAATACCCGCCCTTGGACGAAAGCGTCACCGCAAGCGGGGTTGTTCCTTCGTGAATGGTCTCCCCTTTGTTGTTTTCAATCGTCACCCGGACACCGGGAGGATTGCTGGTCACCGTTACCGGCCATTTTGACGAACTTACGATGCTGGCGCATCCCGACGCATACACGCCGACCGCTGCAACCAACGCCATGGCAAAAAAACCGGGGAATCTTTTATGCATGCTGCCATCCTCCTTCTTTGTTCGTGCGGCCGGTTCCCCTTCTGTAAAAAAATGGGGGCGGTGTGTGTGCTCAATAAACCTGGTCGTCGGTCGGCGGCGGTTGTGGTGGCAATACGATTGGCGGCGGCGGCGCGTTTGGCGGCGGTTGGCCACTGACCGGCGGGGAAGCCACGGGGGGAAGGGGCTGGCGCGCGGCGGCGAACGCCTTGGGATTCTTCTCCATTTCCCGGATGATGCCTTCGACGATGCAGTCCGCGGTGAAACCATAAATGCGCCAACTTTCCTTGGTCATGGCAGGAATGTCCAGCATCAGCGGCAGGGCCATGGTGCTCCGCGGAATGTCGGTGCGCGCCGGATAAGGAATCAAGCCAAAAGGGGTAAAAATGGTGATCCACATGTTGTTTTTGCGCGTGAAGGCGAAGGATTGCGCGGCGGCACCGTTGGCTTCGAGCGGCATGACGGAAACCGTTATCTGCGCCTCTTCCTTGAACGGCAGGGGCAGAACGCCGCCCAATACGCACAAGGTGCAGATTTCGGCGGCAATGCTCGCACCTATGCTGTTGTCGGTGCTGGCGTCAATCGAGACGGCGAGCGGAACGGCCGGATAGGTGGTTGTGAACAGGGCGGGATGGCGGCCGGCTGCGGCGGTGTTCAGCATTTCCCGCCATGTTTCCTCCGTCAACGCCATCTTCGCCGCCGGCGCTTGCGGTTGGGATTGGGAATCCTTTGGTGTCAGCGCAATGATGCCGGAAGACGACAGGCTCTTGCCCCGCACTTGAAGCCGGATCTGGGCGATGGTGTACTTGGCGTTACCACCCATGCCGGGGTGCGCCGCGGCCCGCGGTGGCAGGGTGGTCTGATAAACCCCCGACATGCACCCCGGCAGGAGGAGCGCGACAAGAAGGGAAAGGAGGCAGCGTACGGACGGTTTCATCGCTCAATCTCTCCGTTCGCACGGTATTGGAAAAATCAGAACAACGGGTCGGAATCCGGCGTGGATGAACCCGGTTGTGGAATACCCGGCGATGTTGGAGCGGCCGGCGGCGGAGGCAACGCCCCCCCCTTCAACAACTCAGCGGCCAGCAGGTCGACCATGCATTGGATGGCATAAGCGCGGTGTGCCGGTGGAATTTGTCCGGGACTGGCAGCCCCCACGGCGGAAACTTTGGGGGCGTCGGACTCCCCCGGGATAGTAATCAGGCCGAGCGGCGTCAGGATGCTCCACCAGCCGCGGTTCTTGACCATCAGTCCCGATGAGGTAAAAGGCGGACTGTCGCCGCCGGGGTACCTAGACTGGACTTGAATCTGCCATTCCGTCTCCCAAGGCACGCTGGGAAAAATGCCGCCGATAAGGCAGAGGGTGCAGAGATAAACGCCGAATGCCGCCGCCTGATGTGAATCCTGATTGACATTCACCTGCACATCTATCGGTACAGCCCCGACCGATTTGTTGAACAAGGCGGGATAACGCGCCTCCGCCAGTTGCACGAATTGCCGTGCAAAACCGTCGTTTCTCCAGTCGGGTGGTATGTAGACCGGAAAAGCAATGGCGACACTTCCAATCGTATAGGCGTCATGACGCGCGGCCGGGACGACCGCCATTTTGACTGCCGGGGTCACGGTAATTTTGGTTGAAGCACAACCGCCGACCAGGATAGAGCTGGCCAGCAACGCTGCTGCAAGTATCGGAAACCGTTTCGACATCCGGCACCCTTTCCACGATGATCCATCCATGTTGACAAATTATAATACTTCGAGCCCGCCCGAAAAGGCATTCGGCGGCTTAATAAAGCCGCAATAGTTTCTTGAAAATGAACCATATATCTCTATAGGGCAAGTAGTTGCAACTTCACATGGAGGAACCATGGCACCCGGAAGTGTATCCCCCCTCCAGTTGCTTTTCAACCCACACCTCACGGAAATCTGTCCCAAAACCGCCCAGCTTCTTGCGGAGGCCGGCGGCCTGGCGGCGCGAAATCCATCCATTTTGGCGGCCGTCGCGGCGGATCAGGACGCGTATGGCGTAGCAAAGAAACGGGAGCGGCAGGCGTTGAAGGCGGCGGCTGGTGGGGTGCCGAAACGTGGCGGGTTGGTTGATGGGGCCGCGCCTGGGGCCGGGGCGGTTTCTCTTTCCACGGGGCGTCCGCGCCTGCCATCTGAAACGG
>CAIXRA010000007.1 GCA_903921725.1 uncultured Lentisphaerota bacterium | reverse complement strand
CTCCAGGCCGGCAATCCCGCCGATGCCCCGGAGCTGGAACCGCTGATCCGGCAGGCGATCATGCGCACGGGCAAGGTTCCCGCCAGCGTCATCGCCGACGATGGATACGCCTCAAAATCCGGTGTCGCCGCGCTCAAAGCCAAGGCGTACGGGACGTAACCGTCAGCGGATCCAAGGGGAAAAAGCTGACGCCTCCCGACGAATGGAATGCCCTGGAAGCCCAGGAGCGCCGCAACCACCGATCGGCCGTTGAGTCGCTCATGTTCACTCTCCTGTGCGTTCACTGAATCACAGGGCATCCGTGGCGCTGGTGGTCTGGCGGTGGCGCCGCCGGAGATGTTCAAGGTTCGGCGATTCTAGGATATTAGCGGTGGCGGTCCGCCGGGATGGTCCCGTCTGCCGGCAGAGATCGCCGTGACCACAGGAGGTACCCGGCGGCGGCTTCCCGCGCGCCGCCGCCATGGAAATCCGCCCGTGCCGTCCCCCTTCCACGCCCGCCGAACAGGACGCGCTCCACGGCGTGCCCTTCCGGATCGAAAAAAACGGGCGGCCAGCCTGGAAGCCGGTCGGCACGCACAATCTTGAACGGGGAAATTGTTCCCATGAACTCGTCCAACCTGTTTACAAGCATGCTATAGTGCCCCGCAGACAACGAAAAGCGGCCGGCCTGATGGCGGTCGCCAGCACCGTTAAACGCAATGGACGCAGTGCCCTGAAAACGGACGGACTTCCATGAACATCAGCCTTGGCATTCTGGCTTGGAATGAGGCGGAAGTGGTCGCCACCAGCCTCCAGTCACTGTTCGAGCAGAGCCTGTTCGGGCGTCTTGCCGAACTGGACGCGCGGCTGCAGGTCGTGGTGGTTCCTAACGGCTGCACCGACGCCACGGCCTCGGCGGCATCCGCCGCGCTGACGGCCTGCGCATCCGGCATGCCGGCCGGCCGCCTGCGCTGGCAGGTCCGCGAGCTGGCGGAGCCGGGAAAGGCCAATGCCTGGAACCATTTCGTCCACGAGTTCGCCGATCCCGCCGCGGACTATCTGTTTCTGATGGACGCCGACATCCGCTTCAGCCATCCGGACACGCTCCTGAACATGATCCGCGCGCTGGAGCGGAATCCGGAGGCGCATGTCTCCACCGACCTGCCGCAGAAGCATGTGCTGTTCAAGAAGCACAAGAGCCTCTGCGACCGCCTGTCCCTCGCGGTCGGCCAGATGACCCAGGCCGCGCCGGCCCAGATCACGGGCCAGCTCTACTGCGCCCGCGGCGGGGCGCTGCGGCGCATCCACATGCCTCCCGGATTGATCACCGAGGACGGCTACATCAAGTTCATGATCTGCACGGACCAGATGCGGAGTCCGTCGGACAACCGGCGCGTGGTGCGCGCTCCCGACGCCTCCCATGTGTTCGAGTCGTACACGCGCATCCGCGACGTGTTCTTCAACCAGCGCCGCCAGCAGGTCGCCCACGCCATCTACGTCTTCCTGCGCGACTACCTCGCCGCCCGGGTCGGCGAACGGGATGCCGGCGAAATCGTGCGCGACAACAACGCCCGCGACCCGGACTGGTACCGCCAGTTGATCCGTGAGCGTGTGGCGAAAGGCGGCTGGTGGGTCATGTACCCCGGCGCCTTCGGCGTGCGCTTTCGCCGCCTGAAAAATCTTTCCTTCCCGCAAAAAATCCGGAAACTACCCGCGGCACTCCTCGGCTTCCTTATGGACGCCGTGGTGCTGGCGGCCGCCAACATCACCTTGAAGTCGGGAAAGCTCAAGGGGGTGTGGAAGGACACGAAATCCCACGATCTGGCCAAGGCGGAGATCGGGGAGCGTCCTACCTGACTTCCGCCACTTCCCGCGCCATCAGGCCGTGAATCTGGTGGATGCGCCGCAGTTCCGCGGGCAGCGGGCGGTTGCTGAGCAGGGTGGCGTTGGAGTCCGCATCGCGCGGGTGGAAGCCGTGGATGCCGGCGACGCGCTTGCCGCCCATGAAGCTCGGCACGATCTGGACGCCGGAGTTCATCAGTGTGCGCACGACCAGATTATGCACCTATCGCGAGCTGTAAAGTGGGTAACTGCTCCCAGTTTTTGACGACCACATTTCCCGTTTCGATGAGCCATCCTTCGACGGCGAGACGCCAGGCTTGTTTCGAGTCGGCCTT
>CAIXRA010000006.1 GCA_903921725.1 uncultured Lentisphaerota bacterium | reverse complement strand
GACCAAGGCCGACTCGAAACAAGCCTGGCGTCTCGCCGTCGAAGGATGGCTCATCGAAACGGGAAATGTGGTCGTCAAAAACTGGGAGCAGTTACCCACTTTACAGCTCGCGATAGGTGCATAATCTGGTCGTGCGCACAAACCCAAACACCCGAAAACACACACCTTGCAACCCTAACACCAGTCAGCTAAAGTAACCCAAACCAACGGGGAGACCGTTGGAGATTTTAACAACGGGCCGCGAATTCCCCTCTTTCTGGCGCAGATACTTAAATATAATTTTATGGGGGCTAAAAATCAAGTTTTTTGGGGGGCGGATTTGTCTTTTTACAGGGGTATTCCACCAGCGCCATCCCACGGTTTTGCGAGCGGATGGCAACGAAGTCGGCGGTGTGCCTAATGGTCGGCCGTCCACGTCCGTGCAGATCCATGTTGACGTCTGCGCCCAAGAGGCGTTCTTATTGCGGGGGAGGGCGGCAACGTCTTTTTTCGGCAGGATCAGTGGGCAAACCGGCGATCTACTGCCTATGGAAAGATGACCGTTTTGGGTGGAGGAGGGGGCCGGCGTATTTTTCTTTTCATGCCGTTTTTCCGTCGTCGGCACGGGCCGCGCGAAAAAATAAAGGGTACAGCAAAAGGGTACAGTCCCGGGCCGATGGGACTAAAAACCGCACACAGCCGGCGAGTTTTTTGAGCTCAAAACCGCGCACTTTTCGGAATTGTGTATTTTTCGGCTTGTTTGTGTGTGCCGTCTTTGCATCGACTGCGGTCAAGTTGATGAGCACATTTTAAGCTTGAAAATGACTGTACCCTTTATGTACCCTTTATCCGCGGCGAGCCATGAAGAAAAAAGGCATCCCATGGGGTATCATGGGATGCCATTTGAGCTTAAATTGGCGCCCTGGGCCGGAATTGAACCGGCGACCCACAGTTTAGGAAACTGTTGCTCTATCCAACTGAGCTACCAGAGCGCATGAAACGCGAAGGGTGAAACGATAAGTGATAAATCCACGCCTGCAAGTCGTTGCCGTGGGCGATTCCGGGGGCGCGGCGGGGGGCGAGCCGGGCTGCAATGTCAGCGCGGTATGCGCGGGTCGTCGAGGACTACGGGGGCGGCGCCGGGGGCGGCGATGCCACGGGTTTCCAGCAGGGAGCCGTCGAGGCGGTAGAGGTTGACAAAGGACTTCATGTAGGCGAGTGCGGACTGGACTTCGGCAATCTGGCTGGAGAGGAGGTCGCGCTGAGCTTGGCCGACCAGGAGGGCGGTGGACTTGCCGAGGCGGAATTTCTCCGTCTCGTCGCGGAGTTTCTCCTCCTGTGCCTTGCGGGTGGCGGCGGTGGCGCGGATCTGTTCGCGGGTGCGCTGGACTTCGAGGTAGGCGTTACGCACGTCCTGTTCGGCGAGCTGGGAGAGGTTGGCCATGGCTTCCCGGGCTTGGCGCTGGTTGAGGCGGGCACCCTTGTGCGCGGCTTCGGCCGCGCGGTTGAAGACGGGCCAGTCGAAGGCGAGTCCCGCGGCGGCGGAGTAGTTTTCTCCGTTTACGGTGCGTCCGGGCTGCTGCCCGAAGGAGTCGGAGTACCCGGTGCCGCCGAGGGTCATGAAGAGGTCGAGTCTGGGGAGCAGGCCGTTTTTGGTTTTGATCAGATCAAGTTCGCCGCGCTGGATTCTGAGCCGGGCCTGGTTGAGGTCGGGGCGCATTTTTCCGGCGAGGGTGATGTGCGTTTCGACCGGGTCGAGCGCGACCTCCTCCAGCGCGGGCACGCTCCGGGTTTCGACCTCGCGGTCCCACATCCGTTCGCCGCCGGGATTGATCAGACGGATCAGGCTGAGGCGCGTCCGGGCAAGGGCGCTGCGGGCGTTGATGAGGTTTTCCTGGCGGAGCGCGACTTCGGCATCGGCGGCGGCCAGCTCGTTTCCGGCGAGCTTGCCGAGGCGGATGCGCTCCAGTGTCTCGTCGCGCTGCTGCTGGGCGAGGTCAAGGGAGCGGAGTACGATTTCGAGCTGGCGCTTGGCGAGGACATAGTCCCAGTAGGCGTTTTCCGTGTCGGCCAGCAGCGTCTGCGCGAAGCCACGGAGCTCGTATTCAGAGGAAAGCGTGTCGAGGCGTGCCTGGCGGAGGGTGGCGAGGTTGACGTCGGTTCCGGCGCCGCGCAGAAGCGACTGGGTGACGGAGAGCGAGGCGCTGTTCGTGTGGCTGTCGACAGTGGCGGGCGGGGCGGAATATTCCGTCGCGTTGGCCGAGACGCCGAGGGTGATGGTGGTGCCGGTGGGGAGGAATTCCTGGATGGCGACCTGGGCGGCGGGGCTGTTGGTGACTATGCTGCCGGTTTCGGAATGGCCGCCGGATAGCTGGCCGGTGACGTGGGGGTCGAAGGCGGCGCGCGCGGCGTCCTGCGCCAGGCGGCTGAGCTGCGGGTTGATCTTCTGCACGGCAAGCGACTGGTTGTTTGCCAGCGCGGCGAGCACGGCGTCCTGGACGGTGAGCGTCAGCGGGCCCGTGGCGGGTAGCAGCGCGGACGGTGCGGCGCCCTCCGCGGACGGTGCCGCGGCGGCCTTCGGCCCGATCTGGGGAGGCAGCGGGTCCTGCACGCTGGTGCAGGCGGCGGTAGCCGTGAGCAGGGCCAGCGACAGGGCGGGAACAAGAAGCCGTATGGGAGTGCGGGTTGGCATGGGGCAGGTCTCCGGGGAAGATGCAGGCAGGGTTGAAGCGGGTTTGCGATTTTTAGGGAGGAGTTTCAACTTGGAGTGCGGAGTCTTTGACTTCGGATTGAATTGCTTGAAAACGCGCTTGACGGCTTTATCCTGACGCGGCATGAGTGGCTGCGGGTGCGTCCGGCAAGCCGTCCGCCGATCTCCCGGCGGCGCGGGGTGGCGCGGGGATTGGCCCGGGAGCGCTGGCTGCGGCCGGAAGCGGCGTTGCGGAGTCCGCATGGGCGGGGGCTGCCATGGTTGTCACTGGCATTGCCGCGGGTGCGTCCTCGTGGATGCGGACGATTTCGCCCGGCTTCAAGCCGGAGAGGACCTCCACGAAGGCGCCGTCGTGGAGGCCGGTCTGGATCTCGCGGGGGACGGCGGCACCCTTTTTGGTGACGACCTCGACGCAGAACACTCCCGGCGCCGCCTGCAGAAGCGCGCCCTGTGGAACCGCGACGGCGTGTTTTTTCTGTTCGACGATGATTTCCGCGGTGGCGGACATTTCCGGTTTCAGGCAACCCCGGTTCCGGTCGAGGATTTCGATTCGGGCCTCGAAGGTGACGGCGCCGGCGATGTTCGCCCCGCACGGGGCGATGCGCGCCAGTTTGCCGGTGAACGGCCGGCCGGGGAAGGCGTCCGTTGTGACCACGACGGGCAGATCCGGGCGGAGGCGGCCGATGTCGGTTTCCCCTACTGAGGCGCACACAAAAATCCGTGATAGGTCGGAGAGCGTGGCGATCGTCGTGCCGCCGCCGATGGTGCTGGTGGCGGAGGTGATAATCTGGCCGACCTGCACGTCGCGTTTGGTGACGACGCCGTCCAGGGGGGCCGTGACGCGGGTGTCGCGGAGGCGGTCCTGGGCGATGGCGAGCGTGATCTCGTCCCGGGCGACGGCGGCCTCCGCCTGTTTCACGTCCTGCCGCTTCAGGTTGAGCGACCGTTCCTGGTTCTTCAGCTCGTCGTGGCCCGTGCGGGTGTTTTCCAAGCTTGCGGCGGCCTGAACGGCGGCGGCGGCGGCGTTTTCGTATTCCTCCTGGCTGCAGAGCTTGCCGTTGAGGAGGGCGCGCATGCGATTGGCCTTCTCACGCACGTTCGCCTCGTTGGATTCAGCGGCCCTGAGGTTGGCCTCCGCCTTGCGCTGCGCAATCTCCAGGTTGGTTTCGGCGATGGCGAGGAGTTCCTTCGAGGCGGCGAGGTCGGCCTTGGAGACGGTGAGCTGAATCTCCGTCTGGCGCACCTTGCGCTGTTCGTCCACGGGGTCGATCTGGGCGAGGATCTCACCGGCCTTCACGCTGTCGCCCACTTCAAGGGGGAGCTGGACGACCTGTCCGCTGGCCTTGCATTTCACCTCGACGTCGCGGTTGGCGACGACCCGGCCCGCGGCCCTCACCGAGTCGGTGAGCGTCATGCGGACGGCGGCGGCGGTCGGGACGGGGCGGATTTCGCAGACGGGTGCCGGAGCGGGCGCGGGCTGCACCGGCGCGGCCGGCGGCGTTGCCGGCGCGCTTTCGCGGCTGCATGCGGTGAGGGCGCCCGCGGCCAGCAGCGCGGCGAGGAGGAGCATCGGTTGTCGGAGGATGGCCATCAGCCTGTTGTTTCCCTGGTCCACTGCCCGGAGCGAACGTCCGCGAAAAAACGAAGTCCGCGCACTCCCCGCACCTGAAACGATTGAACAATTCGCGTCGCCTTCCCGCCGTTCCCGTCTGCTCGACCGGAAGGCAGGCGCATCAATTAGAGGCGTTCAAGGGCGGAATGGTTCCATGAAAATCACTGGATTTCCAGCTCTTTTTTGGGGGTATCCCCGCCACGCGGCTTTCCGCGACCGCGGAGGGTCTCGACCCAGACGTAGAAGACGGGGGTGATGTAGAGCGTCAGGAACTGCGAGAAGATCAGGCCGCCGACGACGGCCAGACCGAGCGGCCGCCGGGACTCCGCGCCCGCGCCGAAGCCGAGCGCAATCGGCAGGCCGGCCATCAGCGCCGCCATGGTCGTCATCATGATCGGGCGGAAGCGGACCAGGCAGGCGGAGACGATTGCCTCCGCCGGCGCGAGCTTGTGGTCGCGCTGCGCGGCGATGGCGAAGTCAATCATCATGATGCCGTTCTTTTTGACGATGCCAACGAGCATGATGATGCCGACGAAGGCGTACATGGAGAGTTCGACGTTGAAGAAGAGGAGCGTCGCCAGCGCGCCAGCGCCGGCGAACGGCAGGGCGGTGAGGATGGTCAGCGGGTGGATGAAATCTTCGTAGAGGATGCCGAGCACCATGTAGATGATGACGACGGTGAGCAGGAGGAGCATGCCCATGTTGGCGAAGGAGCGTTTGAACTCCTGCGCGGTCCCCTGCGGGCTGCCGGTGATGCCGGCGGGGGGCGGTTCCCGCTGCATCAGCCCGGCGATGGCATCCGTGGCCTGGCCGAGGGCGACGCCGGGTTTGAGGTTGTAGGAGACGGTGACGGAGGGGAACTGGCCGGTGTGGTTGACGGAGAGGGGGCCGGCCTGTTCTTTCGCCCGCACCAGTTCGCGCAATGGCAGCAGCCTGCCCGAGGCGGAGCGGACGTAGAGCTGGTCGAGGCACTCGGCGCCGGTCTGGTTTTCCGCCCGGACGCTGAGGACGACCTTGTACTGGGCCTCCGGCGCGTAGATGGTGGAGATTTGGCGCGGGCCGTAGGCGCTGTAGAGGGCGTTCTCGATGCGGTCGGTGGAGACTTGGAGGGCGGCGGCGCGGTCGCGGTCGATTTCCAGGTTGATTTCGGGGTTGGCGATCTGGAGGTCGCTGGAGACGTCCTGCAGTTCCGGGGTGGCCGCCATCAGCGCCGTGAGCTGAGTGGCGTAGGCGTAAAGGGCGTCCTGGTCGGCGCCGGTGAGGGAGTACTGGTATTGCGCCTTGCTTGAACGGGCGCCGATCTGGATCGGCTGCGTGCCGCTGATGACGACGCGCATGCCGGGGACGCCCTTGGCAAAGGCGGCGCGCAGATCCTGGATCACCTCGTCGGCGTTCTTTTTGCGTTCGGCACGCGGTTTCAGGCGCATGAAGAGGCCACCGGTATTGCTGCCGCCCATGCCGACGCGGATGACGCCGACGCGCGACATGAACCCCTCGACGTCCGGGTTCTGCCGGGCGATGTCGGCCACGACCAGTTGCTGCGCGGTGATGGCGGAGAAGGAAATTCCCTGCACGGCCTCGGTGCTGACGGAGAGGCGCCCTTGGTCCTCGTTCGGGATGAATCCCTTGGGAATCACCATGAAGAGCCACACGGTCAGCCCCATGACACCGATGGAGCCGAGCAGGAAAATCCCCTTGTGGCGGATGGTCCAGCGCAGCGTGGCGCCGTAGAAGAGGTGCGGCAGGCTGGAGTGCTCCGCCTTCTTTTCGTCCTCCTCCACTTTGCCGAGCGAGTGCGGCTTGAGGAAGCGGCTGCAGAGCATGGGGGTCAGCACCAGCGAGATGACGCCGGAGACGAGCACGGCGACGCCGATGGTGACGGCGAACTCGCGGAACAGCCGCCCGACCACGCCGCCCATGAAGAGCACGGGGATGAATACCGCGACCAGCGAGAGCGTCATCGAGAGGATGGTGAACGCGATCTCCTTCGAGCCGTCGAACGCCGCCTGCCGGACGCTCTTGCCCATCTCCGCATGGCGGTAGATGTTCTCCAGCATCACAATCGCGTCGTCCACCACGAAGCCGACCGCCAGTGTCAGCGCCATCAGCGAGAGGTTGTCCAGGCTGTAGTCGAGCAGGTACATGACGGCGAAGGTGCCGACGATGGAGAGCGGCAGGGTCAGGCTGGGGATGACGGTGGCGCGGACGTTGCGCAGGAAGAGGAAGATGACGAGCACGACCAGGCAGAGCGTCAGCCATAGGGTGAACTTCACGT
Source organism: uncultured Lentisphaerota bacterium (assembly GCA_903921725.1). Taxonomy (GTDB): domain Bacteria; phylum Verrucomicrobiota; class Lentisphaeria; order Oligosphaerales; family CAITYL01; genus CAIXRA01. The sequence continues at coordinate 173,011 of CAIXRA010000006.1, read as the reverse complement.
CGCGGAACGATTCCTCGATCGGCAGCGAGCGGTCGTAGATGACGGCCATGTCCACCGAGGCGGGGAGCTGCTGGCGGAAGAGGGGGAAGAGCGCCTTGACCGACTTGGCGACCTCGATGGTGTTGGTTCCGGGCTGGCGCTGCACGGCCAGCACGATGGCGCGGCGCTGCCCGTCCTTTTGCGTGCAGTACCAGGAGGCGACCTTGTCGTTCTCCACGCTGTCGGTCACCTCCGCCACATCCTCCAAACGGACCGGGCCGCCGGGGCGCTGGGCGATGATGAGGGGGCGGTACGCCTCCGCGCGCAGGAGCTGGCCTTCGGCCTGGATCGTCCAGGCGTGGTGCGTGCCGTCCAGCGTGCCGGAGGGAAGATTGACGTTCGCCGCCTGGATCACCGCCTGCACCTCGTCGATGCCGATGCCGCGCGCCGCCAGCGCCGCCGGATCTACCGAGACGCGCACGGCGTACTTCTGCGAGCCGAAGACCTGGACCTGGGCGACGCCGCTGACCATGGAGATGCGCTGGCCGATCAGGTTCTGCCCGAAGTCGTCGAGTTTGGAGAGCGGCAGCGTCGGGCTGGTCAGCGCGAGATAGAGGATCGGGTCGAGCGCGGGATTGACCTTGATGTAGCTCGGCGGGCTGGGCATGTCGGGGGGTAGCAGGCGCAACGCCTGCGAGATCGCCGCCTGCACGTCCTGCGCGGCCGCGTCGATGTCCCGCTCCAAGCTGAACTGCAGCGTGATGCTGGTGCTGCCGAGCTGGCTGGTGGAGGACATCGAATCGATGCCGGCGATGGTCGAGAACTGTTTCTCCAGCGGCGTCGCCACGGCGGAGGCCATCGTTTCAGGGCTGGCGCCGGGCAGGGTGGCCGTGACTTGGATCGTCGGCTGGTCGACATTCGGGATGTCGCTGACCGGCAGCTTCGGGTACGCCAGCAGGCCGAACAGCAGGATCGCCAGCGTGACCAGCGTGGTCATCACCGGCCGCAGGATGAAGATGGAGCAGATGTTCATGGGAGGCTTTTGAGTGAGGGGTGGCGGTGGACACGATGAACGAAATGGACATTATGGACACAGGCAACGGCAGCGGTCGTCTCCGCCGTCCATCATTTGGCCGCCGGAGCTTCCTGTTTCTTCGGCGCGGCCTCAAGCTCCTTCACCGTCGCGCCGGGGACGAGCCGGATATGCCCTTCGGTCACGACGCGTTCGCCAGGCTGCAGGCCGCTCCCGATTACCGCCAGCGTTCCGGCGGGGCGTGCGACCGTGACCTGGCGGAGTTCGACGGTGTCGTTCTTGCGGATTACGAACACATAGCTTCCCCGTTGGCCGTTCTGCACCGCGGCGCCGGGGACGACGATGGCATCCGGTTCGTCGCGGAACGCGACCGCGACGTCCACATACTGCCCCGGCCACAGCCCCTCGTTTTCATTCGGGAATTCGGCCTTGACCCGGATCGTGCCGCTGGCGGCGTCCACCCCGTTGTCCACGAACGCCACCGCACCCGTGCCGGCCGGAGTGTCGGCCCCGCGCAGCGTGGCGGTGACGGTGACCGGATGGGCGGCCATCTCCGCCCGCAGTTCCGGCAGGCGCGTCTGCGGCAGCGCGAACAGGACGAAAATCGGCCTTGTCTGGACCACGGTGGTGATCGGCAGGTCGTTCGCCTTCACCACGCTGCCGCGGCGGATGAGGATGTCGCCGACATGCCCGGCGAACGGCGTGTGCATCTCGCAGTATTCCAGGTTCAGCTTCGCCTGCTCCACAGCGGCCGCAGAGACGCCGGCCTGCGCCTGGAGCGCGGCCGCCGTTGCCACCGCGTCCTTGAAATCCTCCTCCGGCCCGACGCCGGCCTTGAACAGCTCGCCGGCGATCTTCGCCTTGCGCTCCGCCTCATTTGCTTGGACGCGGTCGCGATCCAGTGTCGCCTGCGCCTGCCGGAGGGTGGCCTCGAACGGGCGGCGGTCGATGCGGAACAGCACATCGCCGGCGGAAACGGCCTGGCCCGGCTTGACGCATTCCTCGACGAGGAGGCCGCCGACCTGCGACTTCACGTCCATGGATGCGTGCGCCCCGATGATTCCGAACGTGCGGAACTCGACCGGCATGGCAGTCTTCCGCACAAGCGCGGTGCGCACCGGTACCGGCGGTTTGGGGCCGGCGGCCTTGTCCGTTTTCTTCCCGCAGCCGTCCGCCGCAAGCAGGCACAGCCCCGCAAGCACGGCCGCAATGGCGGTTTTTGCCGCCGGCATCCAAGAGTCGTGTTTCAGCATCTTTGGCGTCTTCCGTTGTGGTGGACGAGGTACACTACGGCCCCGCACCCCGCAAATCAAACATGGTGCGGCCGGCGCGCGCCGGCATCCCCGTGTTAAATGATTGTTTAAATGCCAAATATAGTGCCGGAGGCGGAGGGCGCAACGGGCGGCGGCCTGCGGATCCCCTTGATTTCGGCGGCGCGCCGCCGTCCCCTCCGTTTTCCTCCTGCTGGAAAGGGAGTGTTCCGGAACTATCTTTGCAGGGCTGTTTCGGGCGCAGGTGTTGATTTTGGAGGAGGGAGTCGAGATGGTTTCGGCATTGGTCTGGATCTATGCGGGGCTGGCCCTCGCTGTGTTTGCGTGGGAGTGGCTGCTGGATGTGTGGAATGAGCGGCATTCGGCCCGGAAACAGGCGGAGCCGGCCGCCAGCGGCGCGCCGCCCTCCGACCCGCGGGTCCTGGAGTACCTGCGTGCGCGGAACCGCCTGTCGCACGCGGAGTCGGGCTTTTTTCTGGCGCTGACCCTTGCCTGCGTGGTTGGCGGCGTACCGGAATGGTTCGGCGCCCTGGCCGGAACGCTCGCCGTTGACCGGCCGCTGCTTGGCGGTGTGCTGACGCTGGCGCTTTTCTTCTTTGCCTGGGATCTGCTCCGCGTCCCGGTGGAGTGGTATGAGACGTTCCGCCTGGAGGCGGCGTTTGGCTTCAACCGCACCACGCCCGGCACCTTCGTTGCGGATCTTCTCAAGGGCTGGCTGGTGAAGGCGCTGCTCTGCCTGCCGCTTGCGTTTGCCGCGCTGTGGCTGCTCCTGGCGTCCGGCCGCGAGTGGTGGCTGCCGGCGTCGGCGCTGTTCATCGGCTTCCAGCTTCTGGTGCTCTTCCTCTACCCGCGCTTCATCGCGCCGCTGTTCAACAAATTCGAGCCGCTGGAGGAGGGGGCGCTGAAGACGGCGCTGGAGGAGCTGGCCGTGCGCTGCCGCTTTCCGGTGAAGGCCGTGGCCGTCATGGACGGCTCCCGGCGTTCGGGGCACTCCAACGCCTATTTCACCGGGTTCGGACGCAACCGCCGCCTGGTGCTCTACGACACGCTGGTCCGCCAGCTTACGGTGGAGGAGCTCCGCGCCGTTCTCGCCCACGAGATCGGGCATTACCGCTGCGGGCACATCCAGAAGCTCCTGCTGCTCATGTCCGTGCTGGTGTCCGGCGTGATGTTCGGCATGAGCCGCGCGTTGGAATGGGAGGCGTTCCGCGCGGTGTTCCATGTGCCGGCGGGCCAGCCGGCGGTCGGGTTGGCCGTGTTCGCGCTGGTCGCCGGGCCGTTCCTGTTCTGGCTCGGGCCGTGCCTGCACGCGCTCCAGCGTCGGTTCGAGTTCCAGGCCGACGCTTTTGCGGCGGCGGCCGCCGGTGGCGCCGCGCCGATGTCCTCCGCGCTGCTGCGCCTTGCGGAGAAGAACCTGGAGAACCTCACGCCGCTTCCGCTCTACAGCGCCTGGCACCATTCGCATCCGGCCATCCTGGAACGGATCGCCACGCTGGAAGGTCGGGAGTGCGGGGGGAAGCCCGGACAACCGGAAACTTCTGGATTATAGTAAGCGTCCTGCGGCGCATCCGTTCCGGCCGCGGAAGGCGGCGGACACGACAAGGGGAAGCAACGCATGAACGTCATCACCGGCAAGATTTTCGTGGTGGGCGACAACATTGACACGGACCAGATTATTCCGGCGCACTACCTGAACCTAGTCCCGACCAACCCGTCGGAGCTGGAACAGCTCGGCAGCCATGCGCTGAGCGGGCTTCCGGACGCGCTCGGCCGCTTCGTGCCGGAAGGCGCGATGAAGACACCGTACACCATCATCGTCGGCGGACGCAATTTCGGCTGCGGCTCCAGCCGCGAGCACGCCCCCATCAGCATCGGCGCCGCCGGTGCTAAGGCGGTCGTCGCCGAATCGTACGCCCGCATTTTCTTCCGCAACTGCATCGCCACCGGTGCGCTGTACCCGGTGGAGTCCGACCGCCGGATCTGCGACGAGGCCAAAACCGGCGACGAGGCCGTGCTCGACATGGGGGCTGGCACCCTGACGCTGACCGCCAGCGGCAAGAGCTTCCAGGTCCGCCCAATCGGCGCCGCCAAGGACGTGATTGACAACGGCGGCCTCTTCGAGCACGCCCGCAAGAGCGGCATGCTGAAGTAAGCCGGCGTGCCTGAAATCCCGGTCCATCGCCCATTCCCGGGGCGCTCCCCGGGCGCGCCGGTGCCGCGCGGGAAGGTGCTTGAACCGTCATGCGTTTGCCGTTTCGCGCTTCAGCCAGCTGGCCGAAGCGCCGCGGTACTGATGCCGCCGGGCAGGATGCCCGTCGGAAGCGGGCGGGACGCCCACGCTCCCGTCCTGCGGCCGCCTGAAGGCGGAACTACAAACGAACCGCTCCAACCTATTTTTGCGCCCATTTTGTGAAATTTTGTGGTCAAAGCGTTCTCTGCGCCTCCGCGCCTCTGCGGGAAACACATTCCGATTACGCCCGCGCTCCCGTCCAGAAGCGGGTCCGGCGGCGGATGGCGTCCGGAGTAATGGCGCTTGCCGTGCTCGACGAGAAGGGCGTCGGGCGACAGCGCTCCGCCGCGGTGTGCGGGAAACTGTAGTCCCCCGGATGCTAGCCGCGGATGGCGCCGGTCTTGGTCGGGTTGCTCCCGGCATGCGTCACAAGCGGCCACCAGCCCTGTGGGCCGTAGTATTTCAGAAGGCGTTCGTACAGGCGAAGAAACATCATGACTCCAGACTTATCTTGACGGCGCGCAATATGGTCCAAATGCAAAAAAAATTCAAAAAAAAGACGGGTTCGTGCTCGCAAAAGTGGCTATCCGCATGTACTTTTGCGGTGAAGGCGGCGGTCAGGTCCGACCGGCAGCTGCCGGCGGAACGCGGTCGAGGGCAATGGCGGGGCACGGGGTTTTGAACCGGAGTCAGGCTTATGAGAATCCAGCAGCTTCCTCAGGATTTTCGGGCGGAGTGGATCTGGCGATCGGGTGCCGGTGAAAAACCGGAGGCGTATCTGTTCTTCCGCAAAGAGGTGACGCTGGACGCGGCGCCGTCCTCCGCGGAGATCTGGATTTCGGCGAGGAGCCTGTTCCATCTCTATGTCAACGGGCGGCATGTCGCGTTCGGCCCGCCGCCGCATCCGCTGACGGGGGTTTCCTATGTGTGCCGCCACGACATCGGCTACCTGCTGGAGGCCGGCACGAACGTGATTGCGGTGCTGGCGCACAACACGCGCTGCAACCGTTTCGCCGGCAAACGGCAGCAGGGCGGCCTTCTCGTGCAGCTCGACTGCGGCGGCGCTCCGACCTGCTGGAGCAATTCGACATGGCAGATGGCTCCGGCCGACTGCTACGCGCCCGGCCGCCCCCGCCGCTCCGTGGCGGGCGGTTTCGCGGAACGGATTGACGGCCACAAATACCCCCACGGCTGGCGGGAACGCGGCTTCAACGCGAACAACTGGCGCTTGGTGGACTGGCACCAGCCCGTCCGCAATCCGGCCGCCGACTTGGCGTTGCTGGGCGGCGACGACCTGATCCTGGCCTGGCAGCCGCCCGCCGCGGTGGCGGGGAAGGGTACCTTCGCCCGCGCCCTGGAGGAGACCCATGTCTCCTTCGACTCCGTCTTTGACGGGCACGGCGCCGGCGTCTACGCCGCCGAGACCTTCTTTTTCTCCGAGAGCGAGGGCGCGCTGGCGTTCACCCTCTATTCGGACAACCCCTACCGCTGCATCTTCAACAGCGCAATCGCCAAGGAGCAGGGCGTGCTGACGCTCCCCCCGGGCGTGGATCTTGATCTGGCCGGTACCCTCTGCTGCCGCCAGGGCGAGACGGTGGATCCGTGCGGCGAGTTCCATGTGCGCAAAGGCTGGAACCGCCTCGTGCTCTGCCAGCTCATGGACGTCGGCGCGCCCGGATTCACCTTTCTCTTCCCCGACCTCAACGCCAACGAGCTCCAGTTCCTGCGGCAGCCCGACGTGCATGCGCTTCCCGGCTGGAACCTCGGCGGGCCGCTGCGCGCCCCGCTGGCCAGCATCACCCCCGCGCTGAGCCTCGAGGGTGTGGACTGCCTTTCCTACCATCCCACACTGATGCCGCCGGTGGACGAGGCGGTTCATCTCCTCAGCTATGAATTCGTCCCCGACGCCGGGCTCCAGGACCGCCGGGAACCCCCTGCGGAGCTGAAGCTGCGCGAGGGCGAGTATGTGGTCTTCGACTGGGCCCAGGTCGGCTATGGCGTGCCTGCGGCGGCGATCGAGGGACCGGACTTGGCGGAGGTGGATTTCATCTTTGGCGAGCGGCTGGAGGATGGGCGCGTCGAACTTTATCCCGACGGCCGCCAGAACGTGGACTCGCTGAGCCTCGGCGCCGGCGGGCGCATGGAGTGGCAGGGCTGCTGGCCGCGCGGCTTCCGCTACCTCATGGTCGCCGTGCGCAAGGCGGCGGGGGTCGTCACCCTGCGGGAGGTCACCCTTTGCCACCGCAGCCGCACCTCCTCCATCGGCTTCTTCGAGTGCTCCGACGATCTTCTGAACAGCATCTGGCAGGTCGGCCGGCGCACGCTCGACGTCACCATGCAGGACGTCTTCATGGACTCACCGTCCAAGGAGACCGCGCAGTATATCCCCGACGCCATGCTCCAGTCGCTTGCGTCCTACAAGGTCTACGGCGACTTCTCCGCCAGCGCCCGCGCGCTTCAGGAATTCGCCTCGGCGCAGATCGAGACCGGCGAGATGCCCGCCGTCTGCCCCAGCGACAACTACGTGAACATCCCCGACTACGCCCTGCTGTGGCCGGTCTGGCTCCTCCGCCATTACATGTACACCGGCGACATGGAGCTGCTGAAAAGGCTTTTCCCGGCCCTGGGCCGGCTGATGACCTGGTTCGACTGCGCCGCCGATCCCGCGACCGGCTTGCTTCAGGATCTGGACAAGCGCTTCGGCGCCCCCTGTTTCCTCGACCACGGCCGCAATATTGACCGCAACGGCATGGTCACCGGCCTCAACGCCCTCTACTGCCGCGCCCTCCAGAGCGCCGCCTGGCTTGCGGAGCAGGTCGGGGACGGCGAGAAGGCCGCGGACTGGCGCGAGCGCGCCGCGGAGGTCGTGGACGACGTGCGAGCCGTGGCGTTCGACCCCGTCAGCGGCATGTTCGCCGACTCCTGCCGCGGCGGCGTCCGCTCCACCTCCCACAGCTGGCAGACCAATGTCCTGGCGCTCTACGGCGGTCTGGCCCAGGGCGACGAGTACCGCCGGATCTTCGACGAGCTTTTCAAGAAGGAGGCACCGTATGCCCGCTTCAAGACGGACGAGACGGAGAACGCCTACTTCAAGAGCTTCATCCTGGAGGTCGCCCTCGCCCTCGGCCACCGCGCCTGGGCGCTGGACGTCATCCGCCACTACTGGGGCGGCATGCTCAAGAACGGCGCCGTGAACTGGTGGGAGTTCTTCAATCCGCAAGGCCCCGCCGGCCTGCCCCGGCAGGGCAGCCTCTGCCACGGCTACGGCGTCTACCCGAACAGCTTCCTGATGCTGGAGGTCGCGGGTATCCGCCCGGCCACGCCCGGCTTCGCCTCCGTCATCTTCAACCCGCTCCTGCATGGGGTGGACCGGGTCAAGGCTGAGATCCCCACCCAGCACGGCGTGATTTCGGTCAACTGGCACCGCAAGGAGGACGGCGGACTCCACGCCTCCATCAGCTCCGCCTATCCGGTGAAGCTCATCCCGCAGCTCGACCCCTCCGTTGCCGGAAACACCACCATCAGCGTCAGCGACGAAGTCACCGTCATGGTCGAAGATGCGGATGGTGACGAGGTTGAGGTCACGGTGGAGGAAGCCGCGGAGGAACGGATGCCCGCGGCGGCGGAGTAGTCCGGCTTGTCCCCGACTGCATGGCCTCGCAATGCGTTCCGCATGCCGGTATCACCAGCTGGGACATTGTTGAGCGTGTCTGCCCGTTCCCGGAGTGTGCCAGGCGGGTTACGGCGCGGGCGGATCCACCATCTCGAACTTGCCGGAAAGCCAGAGGCCGTGCTGGAGCGGGTTCAGAAGTTTCCCCTTCTTGTCGCGCCGGATGTCGGCGGAGGCGTTGCCGACCATGACCTGGAACTCGCCGGGTTCGACGACGCGTTTGCGCTCGAGGTTCCACAGCGCCAGGCCGTCGGGCGGGATGGCGAAGCTGACGCGTTTGGTCTCGCCGGGTCTGAGGTGGACGCGCTCGAACCCGCGCAGATTCTTGTCGTAGGTCATGACGGAGCCGACCAGGTCGCGGGTGTAGAGCTGAACCACTTCATCGCCCGCCCGGTTCCCGGTGTTGGTGACGTCGCAGGAGGCGGTGACGGCGTCGGCGGTTGTCGGCTTGCGCCCCTCCGCCTTGCCCGGCCAGCCGATCTCAAGGTTGGCGAAGGCGAAGGTGGTGTAGCTCAGGCCGTGGCCGAAGCGCCACAGCGGCTCGTGCTCGTACAGCAGCGAGCTGTCGGCGTCCGCGGAGGGCAGGGCGGGGAAGTTGAGCTTGAGCTGACCGGTGGATTTCGGAATGGTGCAGGTGAGCTTGCCGCCGGGGTTGTAGTCGCCGAACAGCACCTCGGCGACGGCGCGCCCGCCTTCCATGCCGGGGGCGAACGCCTGGAGGATCGCCGGGCAGAGGCGGTCCGCCCAGTTCAGTGCGGTCGGCCGGCCGGTGACGGCGACCACGATGACGGGCTTGCCGGCGGCGGCCGCCGCGACGGCGCGGATGAGGTCGTCCTGGCGCCCGGTCAGACTGATGCTGGTGCGGGAGCGGTTCTCGCCGGAGGTTGCGTCCTGGTCGCCGCCGTAGCTCTTGTCGCCGACCACGACGACGGTGGCGTCGGCCTCTTTCGCCAGCGCGGCGGCCGCGTCGATCTCCGCCTGTTCGCCGACGGTGGGCGGCTCCCACATGATCTCGTTGCGCAGCTCGTTCTTGACGAGGCGCTCACAGCCCTTGGCGTAGAGGATCTTGACGCCCCTGGGTTCGCAGCGTTCCTTCAGCCCGCCGAGCACGGTGGAGACCGGCACGTCGAGCGCGCCGTAATGCCCGAGCGCATACCCGGCGTCGTCCGCGTTCGGCCCGCAGACGGCGAGCGTTTTGATCTTGGCGATGTCGAGCGGGAGCACGCCACCGTCGTTCTTGAGCAGGACCAGTGATTCGAGCGCGGCGCGTTTCGCCAGAGCGATGCTTTCCGGTGTGAGGATGGCGGCGTCAGCCTCCTTCAGCGGACGGTACGGCCGGTCGAAGCGCCCCTGCCAGAACTTGACGCGCAGCACGTTGCGGACGCGCTCGTCCAGCACGGACACCGGCACCGCGCCCTCCTTCACCAGCTCGCGCAGCGGCAGGATGTAATCCTCGGCCTTGCTGAAGTTGGTGCGGACATCGAGCCCGGCCAGGATGGACTGGCGGACGGCGTCCTTCTGGTCCTTGGCCGTGTGGTGCTTGGAGGCGAGCCACTCCACCGCGTTGCTGTCGCTGACCACGTACCCGGTGAAGCCCATGCGGTCGCGCAGAATTTCGGTCAGGTAATAATGGCTCGACTGGACCGGTTCGCCGCTGTAATCGTTGTAGGAGTTCATGATGCCGAGCGGGTGCGCCGCCTTGATGACGCGCTCGAAGGCCCACAGGTGGATGTTCTCGGACTCGCGCCAGCCGCACTGCGGATCGCAGCGGGCCGAATTCTCGCGGGCGCCCTTGTTGTCGGCGTAGATGCAGAAATGCTTCAACGTTGAGACGACGCCCTTGGATTGGATGCCGAGCACTTCCTGGATGCCGAGCTCGGAGGCGAGGAACGGGCACTCGCCGAACGACTCCTCGCAGCGCCCCCAGCGCGGATCCCGCATCACGTCCATGATCGGGCCGTACATGTTCGTGTAGCCGAGTGCCAGCGCCTCGGCCCCGCCGGTCTCGCCCATCTTCCGCACAATCTCGCGGTCCCAGGTGCAGCCCATCGCCAAAGGCGTCGGGAAATTAGTGGAGCGCACATGTTCAATGCCGCGAATCCCCTCGTTGGTGAAATCAACCGGGATGCCAAGCCGCGTCTCCTCGATGAAGAAGCGCTGCACCTCGTTCAGCGCCCAGGCGTGCTTCGAGGCCGGCCAGAGGAACTCGCCGCCGGGCAGTTTTTTCTTGAAGTAGTAGAAGCCGTTGAGGTGCTCGTCCATGTTGGCGATGCCGTCCTTCTGGATTGCCGTCTTCCACGACGGTGCCGGCAGGTATTCGGGGCAGACGCGCGCATAGCCGTAGAGCGTGGCGAGCTGGCAGCTCTTCTCCTCCAGCGTCATCTGCGAAATCAGGTCGTCGAGCCGTTTTTCGACCGGCTGGGCGGGATCCTCGTAGAGGTCCTTCTTCCCGTTTTTGTTCAGGTCGATCCAGCCGTCGTGATAGATTTCTTTGCGCGGGACAACCGGCTTTCCGGCGGCTAGGCACTCGTCATAGCTGGGCGGATACAGGAACTCCTGCGGCTTCGCGGTCGCGCCCTCGCCGTAGTTGCGGCCGGCGTCGGAACTGTTTTCCGCCGCAAAAGCGGCGAATGGAAGACTGGCGAGCAGGACGAGGGCGGCGCGGAGTGGACTGCGCATGAGGATTCTCCTGTTGCGTTCCCTGGAATTTTCGTGCGGAATGCATCCGGCCTGGCGTGGTCGGCTGCCGGTCCGGCGTCCCGCAATTTCTCTTTAAGGTATTCCCGCCGGTTCCCGCCGCAATTAGAAATATGCGCAAAACGGTAACGGAATGCGAACCCATCCGGCACTGCGCATCACGGCTTGGCGGGGCGGAAAACGACGCTGCATGTCTTGCCCGGCGCGTAGTCCGGCTTCTGCACGATGATGAAGTTTTCCGTAAGGATTGGCTGATAGTCGCCGCCGGAGACGATTTCGAGTTTGCCGGGGATGCGCTTCGGGAAGAGGAAGCAGACAGCGCCCTCCTTGGTGGTGCAGGCGGCGCCGACGGCGACGTTGAAGGAGAAAGAGCCCCCGTTTTCCTTCAGCCCGCAGGTGATGCCGGCCGGCTGTTTGGCGCCGTCCAGCAGCACGCGCAGGGCGGGGTCGCCGTAGAACGCGACCACGTCGCGGTCCCAGAGCATGCCCGCCTCGTCCTGGTTCTTGACGCCCGAGGAAAAAACCTGCCGCTCGTCAAGGCCGTGCCCGCGCTCGGAAATGGGCAGCGTACGGGCGGCGGACTGCGGGAAGCGCATGAGCAGTTCGTTGGTGATGAGCTGGTTGTTGAAGAACCAGGCTTCGGCGAGCGAGCAGGAGCCGGGCAGGCTCTGCCAGAGCCCGAGCGTGCCCCAGCCGCCCTTGCCGTACCAGGTCGGCACGGTGTAGCCGACGAACTGGGTGACGCCGTAGCCGCTGATCAGCGTCGGCGCCATGCTGTCGGCGCGCTTCTGGAAGTTGCCGATGAGGCAGTTGCCGGCGCCGACGAATACGCGTGCCTTGCCGTCCGGCTCGATCGGGACCCGCGTCTCCCGCGCCGTGCGCCACTCCGCCAGCCCGTACCACTTGCCGCCGCCGCACTCGGTGTTGCCCTTGCTGAAGCACATCTCCAGATTCCGCTCCGTGGCGTGGCCGGAACCGACGATCGCCTCGGGCTGGATCGCCTTGAACTTGCCGACGAACTCGCGGACGCGGTCGGTGTCCGCTCCGGCGTTGCCGGTCTCGGTCTTCCCGCCGTGCTTCCAGAGCCAGTCGCCCTTCTTGCCGTCGCTGATGGTGTAAACCTCGTCGAACAGCTCGTTGCGGATGCCGGTCAGCGACATGGCGCTGTGGACGGTCTTCGGCCCGGTGGCGTTGGCCATGCGCAGCGCGGCCTCCGGCGTGGCGGCGGAGACGATGCCCCAGACAGTATCGGTGTACGGATCGTCGTTCAAATGCCGGGTGAGGCGGTGGACGCGGGCGACGAAAATCCGGCCCAGCACCTCCGGCCGGGTGACGAACGCCGTGAAGCGCGGGTGCAGCTTCGCCAGCTCCGGCAGGCAGTTGACCACGGAACCTTCGTACACGACCAGCTTGGCGTCGTGCTTCTTCACCAGCGCGTCGGCGACGGACTTCCATTCCGGTTTCGCGGCGGTGGTGGAGGAGATGACCACGGCGTATCCGCCGCCGGCGCCGGAATCCGTTCCGGAAACGGACGGCATGGGCGGGTTCGCCTCCGGCTCGTCGTCGGGTGCCGCGTTGGCGGCCGGGCCGCGCTGCAGACGCTGGAGTTCCGACATCTCCAGAAAGCCGTCGCGGTTCGCGTCCAGCTGGTTGAATGCCTGTCCGAGCTTGGCCTTGGCCGCCTCATCCTCTCCGGCATTGGCGGCGATGAACGTTTCCCGTGACATCTTCCCGTTTTCGTCGAAGCCGATCTTGATCTGCATGGCGGCGGGTTTGGCGGCCGTGGGGGCGGAGGCGTCGGCGGCATGCAGCGGTGCCGCCAGCGCGGCGGCGGCGAGAAGGGCGCAGGCGTGGAGCAGGGACGTGGAACGGCTCATGGTTGAATCTCCGTGGCGTGGCGTTGCGGAATCCGCACAGCGGTGTTCCCAAAGAAAACCGGATGAATTTGTTGGACACCGTCCCCGCTCCCGGTGTTCCATGCCACCGGCGCCCGGCGCGCCCCCGTGCTGAAATCACGGGCAGGGGTCGTCTCCGGACTGGCGACGTGATACAGTACCGCAACGAATGCGGAAAGCACCCTCAGCAGCCCCTGCGGATTCCGCGTGCGCCATCCCGGAGAGACTGCCGGCTGCATGAACCAGGCTGACGAACAACCGAACGCCCCGGCCGACGCCGGCACTCCGGAGGATCTCATCGGGGCCGTGCTCCCGCCGCTCCCGGTTGCGGACGACGGCAGCCCGGAGGCCGTGATTCGCTGTCATTCAAGCCGCAAGCCGCTGCCGCAGATGGCGGTGCTCGCCTCCGCCAAGATTCCGTACCGCCTCGAGGAAGGGCAAAACGGCTGGGAGCTGCATGTCCCCCGTGAGCAGGAAGAGGCCGCGCGCCGCGAACTCCTGGCCTGGCGCGAGGCCAACCGCAACTGGCCGCCAAAGACGCTCGTCCTTTGGCACGAGCCCGCCGCCTATCCCGCCGGCGGCCTCTGGAGCCTGCTGCCCGCCTGGGCGCTGCTGGTCTTCTATTTCTACACAGGCCCGTTCAATCACGACCTCGCCGCACACCTGGCCGGCGGTTCGGACTTGGCGAAGATACGCTCCGGCGAATGGTGGCGCTGCATCACCTCACTGACGTTGCATGCGGACGTGCCGCACGTGCTCGGCAACGTGGTGACGATGTGGGCCTTCGGTTTCGCCATCTGCCGCAGCGCGGGCGTCGGCCTTGCCTGGTTGGGCATTCTGCTGGCCGGCTTCTTCGGCAACTTCATCCCCGCCTTCTGGTCGGATGATGCGGGGCTGGCGGTCGGCGCCTCCACCGCAACCTTCGGCGCACTGGGCATCCTCGTCACGCTGCAGATGCGGCGGAACTGGGGCTCGTGGGCCGGCCTGCGCTCCGTCTGGAGCCGGATCTGGCTGCCGCTCTTCGCCGGGCTGGCGCTGCTCGGCTTCCTCGGCGTCTCCGAAGGCTCCGACCTGCGCGGCCATTTCTGGGGGTTCGCCGCCGGCGCCGGCGTCGGACTGCTGCTGCTGCCGGTTGCGGACCGGAAATTGTCGTGGTGGGTGCAGGCGCCGCTTGCCCTCGCCGCCGCCGCCGCTCTGGTTGCGGCCTGGCACTTCGCCCTGCGCGGGGTGCCGTGAGGAGACGCAATTTCGATTTTGGTGTGCATGATGGGAGGTGGACGATGGGACTGGATGGCGTGGAACTGATCATGGCGGTCGAGGAGGAGTTCGGCGTCGAATTGTCCGATGCGGACGCAGGGAAGCTGCGGACGCCGCGCGACCTGGTCGACTGCGTCTTCGGCAAGATCCAGGCCGCGCAGGGAGAGACGTGCCGGAGCCAGCGGGCGTTCTACCGTCTCCGCCGCGCCATCTGCGCGCAGACCGGCGCCCTGCGGAAAACCGTCACGCCCGCAACGCCGCTGGCCGATCTGCTGCCCAAAGATCTGAAGGATCCCATCTGGCAGGCGCTCCGTAGAACGGTCGAGGCGGAAAAGTGGCGATGGCCCGGGCTGGTGCGTCCTCCGGGGCTGGTGCGCGCCCTGGCAAACGGGGTCTGCCTCTTCAGCATCGTGGCTTCGTTTGTGCTGGTGCCGCGCGTGCTGCCTTCCCTGGCCGACGGCCTGGGGCTGTTCGGCGCGCGGGTCGTCGTGCTGCTGGCCGCCGCCTGCGTTCTGGGACCGCTGGCGGCGCTGCTGACACGCCCGCAGCGGCGTTACCTGCCGGTCAAGATCAAGCGAGTCGGCGATCTGGCGCGGCTCTGGCCGTCCATCAACCCCGCTGCTTTTTCACTGACCCGCGAACAGGTTGCGGAAAAGATCCGGACGATCGTCCAGGAACAGCTCGGCGTCACCCCGGAAAAATACCGTGAAGACGGCGATTTTGTGCGGGATTTCGGGATGGATTGAACGGCGGAATGACGGTGGCTTCGGCTTGGAGAGCGGCCGCTTGGCAATCAAGCTCGCCCAAGCCACCCTCTGCGCGGGCTGAAAAAAACCATCCTGAGAGTCGGGCATTGAAGGTTGAGCATTCTCCGCTCTTTGCGCCTTCGCGTCTTCTGTTCAACCCGCCGGCGGTTTGCGCCTTATGTCTTGTACTTCGCATGGAAGGCGGCGCGGAACTCGGCGAAGGTCCCGGCGTCGAGCGCGTCGCGGATCTGCTGCATGAGCGTGATGTAGAAGTACAGGTTGTGGGTCGTCACCAGCCGCGCGCCGAGGATTTCGCCGACGTTGAGCAGGTGCCGGATGTAGGCGCGGGTGAAATGGCGGCAGGCGTAGCAGCCGCACTCCGGGTCCATCGGCGTGAAGTCCGCCTTGAAGCGCCCCGCCTTGACCGGAAGCGTGCCGTTGGCGGTGTAGGCGCTGCCGTTGCGGCCGACGCGCGTCGGCAGCACGCAGTCGAACATGTCCACGCCGCGGGCGACCGCCTCCACCAGCTGCGGCGGTGTGCCGACGCCCATCATGTAGCGCGGCTTGTCCGCCGGCAGGCACGGCACCGCCGCCTCCAGCACGCGGAACATCTCCGCCGCCGGCTCGCCGACACTGAGGCCGCCGAGCGCGTAGCCGTCGAAGTCGAGCGCGACCAGTTCCTTCGCGGCGAGCTGCCGCAGATCCTCGTACATGCCGCCCTGGACAATGCCGAACACGAGCTGGCCGTGGGCGCGCTGCTGCTGGCGGCAGAGCTCGGCCCAGCGCAGGGTCAGCCGCAGCGAGTCCGTCGCCTCCTTGCGCGTGGCGGGGTAGGGGGTGCATTCATCGAAGACCATGGCGATGTCGGAGCCGAGGTCGCGCTGAATCGCCATCGCCTCCTTCGGGCCGAGAAAGAGCGGGCTGCCGTCGACATGCGACTGGAACTTGACGCCGTCAGGCGTCAGCTTGCGCAGGCCGCTGAGGCTGAAGACCTGGTAGCCGCCGCTGTCGGTGAGGATCGGGCGGTGCCAGTTCATGAACGTGTGCAGGCCGCCGGCGCCGCGGATGATCTCCATGCCGGGGCGCACAAACAGGTGGTAGGTGTTGCCGAGGATGATCTGGGCGTTGAGCCCCTCCATCTCGGCGGGGGTCATGGCCTTGACGGTGGCCTGGGTGCCGACCGGCATGAAGATCGGCGTCTGGATCTCGCCGTGCGCGGTGCGCAGCACGCCGCGGCGCGCGCCGGAGCTGGAATCGGTCTTGAGCAGGGTGAAATGTTTCATGCGCGGTACTATAACCCGGCACTCCGCGCGGTGCGGCGGGCGGCCATGGCATAAAAAGCCCCTTCCGCGGGGAAGGGGCTTTGGTGCGTGCGCCTGTGCGGGGCGGAGCCGGGTTACTTGGCTTCCGGGGCGGTGGGGGCCGTCTTCGCCTTTTCCGCGGCGGCCTTGGCGGCCATGCGCTGCTTGAACATGTCGGCCGACTGCTTGATCCGCTGCGCCAGCCTGCCGGTTTCCGTGTTGGCGTCAACCGCAATCACTTCCTCCGTGACCTTGACGGCCTTCTCGATGTTCGCGGCGGTGCGCGGGGGGTACAGGTTGATCTTCAGCATCAGGATCTTCTGAAGCGTCTCGCCTTCCGGCTTGTTGGCGGCGATGAAGTCGTTGATGACCTTGAGGGCGGGGGCGTCGTCGCCCTTGTTGGCGGAAGCCGCCTGCGCCACATTCTTCTCGAGGGCGGCCATCTGCGCCTTGGATGCATACTTCTTCACCATGCCGGTGCTGTCCTGCGGGTCGAGCTTCTGGATCTCTTCGATCACGGACGCGTAGTTGGCGGTCGCCAGCTCCTCGTCCATCACCGAAAGACCTTCGGCCAGTAGCTTCGCCTTCTCCACGCCCTCGGCGGCGACGGCCTTCTTCCAGGCCGCGTCGCGCTTCACCCGGACGTCCTGGAGCTTCGCCAGCTCCTGGAGGTACGGGGTGGGGCCGCCGGGGCGGTAACCCGTCGAGGCATAGGGAATACCCTTGCTGTCAAGGAGATAGAGGGTGGGGAAGCCGCGCACGCCGAACTGCTTCTGGAGCTTGTCGTTCTGCTCCTTCACGTCCGCCGCGAGCTTCTTTTTGCTGGGGAAATCCGCTTCCATGAGGACAAACGACTTCGGCGCCGCCGCCTCGAATTCCGGCGTGCTGAACACCTCTTTCTTGAGCTGGATGCACCAGCCGCACCAGTCGGAGCCGGTGAAGTCGATCAGGATGTCCTTGTTCTCCTTGACGGCCTGCGCCTTGGCGGCCTCGAAGTTGTCGGTCCAGATTTCCTGCTTGGGCTCGGCTTTGACGGGCACTGCGGGGGCGGGGGCTTCCTCCGCGCGTGCGACGGCGGCGAATCCGGCGAGTGCGATGGCGAGGGCGGCGATGCGAATGGGTTTCATGGAGGGTATCCTTTTTTATTAGCTTGGGAATGTTTCCAGTAATCCGAAAGCTTAGACAGGGGAGATTTGGAAAAGGTTGCATCCCCTGTTTTTTTGATGGGTCCGGGTTGCAATCCACAAAAACAGGTATATAAGTACCTATATACCAAAAAACAGGGGAGACAGCCATGGCGAAGCGGAACATCGTGCAGATCGACCAGGGGAAGTGCGACGGCTGCGGGCTTTGTGTGACCGCCTGCGCCGAAGGCGCCATCCAGCTGGTGGACGGCAAGGCGAAGCTGGTGAGCGACGTCTATTGCGACGGTCTCGGCGCCTGTCTCGGGCATTGTCCGCGGGACGCCATCCGCATCGAGGTTCGCGATGCGGCCGAGTTTGACGAGGAGCAGGTGAAGAAGCGTCTTGCCGCGCAGGGGCGGCCGTTCACGCCGCAGGCGCACGTCGCCCCTGCCGCGGCACCAGTCTCCCACGGGCATGCGGGCGGCGGCTGTCCGGGTTCCGCCATGCGCAGCCTGATGGGCGGCGGCGGAGGTGCCGGTGGTGGCTGCCCCGGGACCCGGCTGCGGCAGATGCAGAAATCCCCCGCGCCCGCCGCCGGAACCCCGAAGCCGCAGGCGGAAACCCCTTCCGAGCTCACCCATTGGCCGGTACAGCTCCGGCTGGTGCCGCCGCACGCACCGTTCCTGCAGGGGGCGGAGCTGCTGCTGGTCGGCGACTGCGTGCCGTTCGCCTGCGCCGATTTCCACAGCCGTTTCCTGAAGGGGAAGCCGGTGCTTGTCGCCTGTCCGAAGCTCGACGATGCGGACGCGAACATCGACCGTCTCGCCGCCGTGCTGGCGGAGGGCGGGGTGAAGAGCGTGACGGTCGTGCACATGGAGGTTCCGTGCTGCCGCGGGCTGGTGCACCAGCTCAAGCAGGCCGCGGCCATCACCGGCAGTTCCGTGCCGCTGCGCACGGCGGTGGTGGGGATTGACGGCTCGGTGCGCTCCGAGGAACCACTGCTGTGACGCCCGGATTCCCCGTCTCCCGCTTTCCGCAAACAATGGTTTGAATATCCATTGAGGCGCGCCATAGTTGCATCCCAACGAAAGGGGTGCGGCATGGCGGACGGCGGATGGAAGCGGTGGGTGCGCCGCTGGGTGGTCGGAGAGATTTCCTGGCGGCGGCTGGCGGTGTCGCTGGCGACGATCTACGCCGGGGTCGGCATTTTTGCTTGGTTCCTCTCCGACCGGCTGATCTTCGTGCCGCATGAGCCGGGCTACTCGGACGCCACGGGCGTACTGAAAGTGCCGACGGCGGACGGCGGGAGCGTCTCGGCCGTGCATCTGCCGGATGCGCAGGCGCGCTACACCATCCTCTACAGCCACGGCAACGCGGAGGATCTCTACGATGTCCAGTGGCTGCTGGCCGGACTGCATGATCTCGGTTTTTCCGTGCTTGCCTATGATTACCGCGGCTACGGCACCAGCGGCGGCGGCGCGCCCTCGGTGAAGAAAGCGTGTCTCGACGCGGAGGCGGCGTACGATTACCTCGTGAAAACGCTGCACGTCCCGCCGGAGCGGATCCTCCTCTACGGCCGCTCCGTGGGTTCCGGCTTTGCCGTGCACCTGGCGGCGCGGCGTCCGGCGGCCGGGCTGATCCTGGAAAGCCCGTTCATCACCACGTTCCGCGTGATGACGCACTGGCCGCTCTATCCGTTCGACAAGCTGCGGAACATCCGCGACATCCGCGACGTGAAATGTCCGGTGTTTGTGATGCACGGCACGGCCGACCGCGTGATTCCGTTCTGGCACGGGCAGGCGGTGTATGAGGCCGCGCCGGAACCGAAGCAATGCCTGTGGATTGCCGGTGCCGGGCACAACAACATGGAAGAGGTTGCCGGCCGACGCATCAATAAGGCGCTGAAGGCGTTTGCCGCGTCGCTGCCGGGGGCGCAAGGCCGCTGATTACATGTACGGCACGGCGAATCCGTATTCCTTGGCCAGACGGCGGATTTCGTCGGTGGCGCCGGCCGCCTTGGGGTTCATCACGCGTTCGACGAGGAGGGTGAAGACCTTCTGCGCCGCCCACTGCTGGGCGATGCGGGCGTCGCCGCGGGGGGCGCTGCGGATATCGCCGCTGAAGACCAGCTCCTGCTCCTTGCCATCGGAGTCGCGGCCGAGAATCTGGATGCCGACGGCCTCCGTGCCGGCCGGATATTTGCCGTAGACCGAGAGCGTCTCGCCGCGGTAGAGGTGCGGGAGCTGGCGGGGAAAAATCTCCTTGGCAAGCTCGCCGGTGGCGCGGTAGCGGAGGTCGGCGACGATGAGGTCGGCGTGCGCCTGGATGAACGCCACCATTTCCGGCGCGAAGTTCTTGATGTTGGCGACGGGCATGCTGGCGCCGCGGTTGCTGTAGGCGAGCAGGTCCAGCAGGAAGAGATTGGCGTCATTTCCCGCGCTGAAGGAATAGATCGAGACGTTGTCCCGGCGCAGGCCGGCGACCTTGCGGATGAAGCTGTCGTTGTCCAGCTTGTCGCGCACGGTTGATTTGCCGTCGCTGAGCAGAAAGATGTTCACCGGGCGGTAGGCGGCGCCCGGGGCGGGCGTGCTGTTCTTGACGAACGGCTCCAGGCTGCCGTAGACATCGGTGAGGCCGCCGTGTTCCTGCCGGTTCACAAAGAAGGCGGCGTGTTGGAGCGTGTTCGTGCTGACCGGGACGGCACCGGGGAAGACCGAGTCGGCCTCGTCGCGGAAGGCGACCACGTTGAAGCGGTCGGCCGGCTGGAGCTGCGGCAGGAGCTTGCAGATGCCGTCCTTGAACTGGCTGAGCTTGGATGCGGAAATGCTGGCGGAGCAGTCCACCAAAAAGAGCATGTCCTTGGGGATGGAGCGGAGGCTGGTGGCGGCGGTGTTCGGCGCGATGTCGATGCGGAAAAAGCCGCCGGCATTGCCCGCCGGCTCGTACACGCTCATGGAAACCGACACGAAGCCGTCGAGGTTCCCCGCACCCCGACCGCCCGAGAGCAGGCTGGTGCCGGGAGTGCCGCCGCCGGGCAGGCTGCTGCCGGCGCGCGCGAACGGGTCCAGTTCCCCGGGGCGCAGCGGAATATCGGGGACGCCGCCGAGGATCATGCCGACCCGGACGGGGTCGGCGCCGGAACCGCCCTCGCCGCCGGTGATGGCGGGGACGTGGTCGCCGACCAGTTCCCGGCGCGGAATCCGGGGTGAAAGCTCGCGCCCGGCGGACAGGCGGCCGGGCTGCAAATCCGCGGCGTTGATCTCCACGATCTTGACCGGCGGCGCAGTGGGCATCCTCGGGGCGGAGGCCGGCTGCGGGTCGGCCGCCACCACGTTTTTGCCGAGACCCTCCAGCCGGGCGACCGGCTGCGGCTTGGGCAGGAGATCCATCTTTTCGAACAGGGCGCGGACGTTCTTGTGCGGGTCCTGGAAGCCGAGCGTGGAGGCGGGCTTCTCCAGGTGCGTGCGGCTCTCGAAGACGACCTTGCGCAGGTCCACCGTCTGCACGCGCAGCGGCCGCGGCGGTTCCTTCCTGGCGCCCTTGGAGTGCGTCAGGCCGTGGAGGTCGAGGCGGACGCCGGCAAGCACCGCCAGCAGCACGGCGTGCAGCAGCAGCGACAGCGCGACCGAGACCGCGACCAGCGTTCGTCTTTTTCCGGCAGGTTCCATGGTGTGTTCCGGTTTTCCGATGCGCAATGCGACAGCGTCCGGGGCGGTTTGTGACCTCGCGCCAGTCTGGGTATAGTGTAGCATGAATTTGCAGCATGAAAAAGCGGACGGCGCGGGAGATTTTTCCGGCGCGGTGGAAACGGTGCTCGCGCTCCCCCCGCTCCGCGCGGAGGAGGCGGCCGGCGACGGCGTCATCGCCGTGCTCCGGCGCGCCGGACACACGGCCTGCCGCGTCGGCGGCTGCGTACGCGACCGCATCCTCGGGCGCCCGGTGACCGACGTGGACATCGCGACCTCCGCCACTCCCGAACAGGTCCAGGCGCTCTTCCCGAAGACCTACGCCGTGGGCGCCGCCTTTGGCGTGGTGATCGTGCATGTCGAACCGCCGGACGCCCCGGAGGCGGTGGACATCGAGGTCGCGACCTTCCGTTCGGAGTCCGGCTATGTGGACGGGCGGCACCCCGGCCAGGTCTGCTTCTCCTCGCCGCGCGAGGACGCCTCCCGCCGCGACTTCACCATCAACGCGCTCTTCTACGACCCTGCCGCGCAGCGGCTGTATGATTTCGCGGGCGGCCTGGAAGACCTCCGCGCGGGCGTCGTCCGAGCCATCGGCGACCCGGCGGGGCGTTTCCGGGAGGACTCGCTCCGGCTCCTGCGCGCCGTCCGTTTCACCGCCGAGCTCGGCTTCACCCTCGACCCCGCCACCGCCGCCGCCATCCCGCCGCTGGCGGAGCGGCTGCGCCTGATCAGCCCCGAACGCATCTTTGCGGAGCTGACGCGCATGCTCCGCGGGCGGCATCCGGACAGCGCGTTCCGGTTGCTGGCGGACCTCGGGCTGCTGGAGGTCTGCCTGCCGGAGATTGCCGTCATGCGCGGCGTCGCCCAGCCGCCGCAGTACCATCCGGAGGGCGACGTCTGGGAGCACACGCTGAAGCTGCTCGGGCTCATGGAAAACCCGTCGGAGACGCTGGCCTGGGCCGCGCTCCTCCACGACGTCGGCAAGCCGCCGACCTTCGAGTTCCGCGACGGCCGCGAGCGCTTCCCCTGCCACGCCCCCGTCGGCGCGGAGCTTGCGCGCGGGATCCTGGAGCGGTTCCACGCCCCCCGCGCACTCTGCGAAGCCGTTGCGGAGGTAGTCGGCGCGCACATGATGATCGGCGACGTCACCGGAATGCGCCCGTCCAAGATTCGGCGCATCCTGGCGCGCCCGACCTTCGTTGAGGATCTGGAGCTGCACCGGCTCGACTGCCTGTCGAGCCACGCGGACCTCGCCAACTACGACCGGTTGCTCCTGGAGCGTGAAAAGCTCGCCAGTGAACCGCCGATCCCGCCGCCGCTCGTCACCGGGAAGGAGCTGCTCGCGCTCGGGCTCGCCCCCGGCCCGAAGGTCGGCGAACTCCTTCGTGAGGCGCAGGAACTCCAGCTCAACGGCGAGCTGCACACGCCGGAGGAGGCGCTGGAGTGGGCGCGCCGCCGGCTGGCATCGGCGGGCTGACGGGTGCTTTCCCGCGGAGGCGCAGAGGGGCTTGACCAAAAAATTCCGCAAAATGGACGCAAAATAGGGCTGCGGGGTTGGGTGGTTCATCGGTTGATGGGTTGAAGACGGGAGCGTGGGCGTCCCGCCCGCTTCCGCCGCGGCGTCCCGCCCGGCGCATGCGAAGGCATGATTCTCCCGCAGAGGGGATGAGCGAAAAACCGCACAAGACGGGCAGTTCTGGAGGGGAGCGTGGGCGTCCCGCCCGCTTCGACCGGGCATCCTGCCCGGAAATTTCTGGTGCGTCGGACAAGATGTCCGCCGAAAGCGGGCGGGACGCCCACGCTCCTGTCTTTTTGCAGGGAATGCCGCGCGTTCCGCCCGCAACCGGTAATTTTCCTCCGCGGCGGCTTGCCCAAGGCGCGCATGCGGGTTACTTTTGCGGTTCACCACAACGTCTTGCCGGGGGGCCGGGATGACGGAGGAGTTGCCAGATGTACGGCGTGACGAAACATCCGATCCTGACGGTTCCCGAAGCGGCGCCCGTGACGTTCCTGTTCGAGGGCAGGCCCGTTGAGGGGAAACAGGGATTCACCATCGCGGCGGCACTGCATCAGGCGGGCTTCCCCGTGCACAGCCACAGCCTGCACAAGCGCAAGCGCAGCCTGGAGTGCGGCATCGGCAAGTGCGGCGCCTGCGAGATGCTGGTGGACGGCCAGATCCGGCGGATCTGCGTGACCCCGGTGGACGGCGTGCGCGAGGTCCGCGAGATTCCGGAAGACTTCCAGCCGCAGGCGATCCCGCTGCATCCGTCCGGTGCCCCCGCGAAGGTGTACCAGACGCGCGTTGCGATCATCGGCGCGGGCCCGGCCGGCCTGGCGGCGCGCGAACTGCTCGACCAGCACAAGATCCCGAATCTGGTCGTGGACGGCAACGCCAGCATCGGCGGCCAGTTCCTCATGCAGACGCACCAGTTTTTCTTCTTCGAGAAGGAGCCGCGCTTCGGCGGGCGGCGCGGATTCGAGATCGCCGGCACGCTGGCGGGCGGCGACCATTCGGGGATCCTGCTGAACTCCGTCGTATGGGACGTGCTCGAGGGGCGCCGGCTCGCGGTCAAGAACATCCTCAGCAACGAGATCTTCTACGTCGATGCCGACTACCTGGTGGTGGCGGCCGGCGCGGTGCCGTTCATGCCGCCGTTCGAGAACGACGACCTCCCGGGGGTGTACACCGCCGCCGTGGTCCAGAAGATGATGAACCAGGAGTTCACGCTGCTCGGGAAGAACGTGCTGACCGTCGGCGCGGGGAACATCGGCTACCTGACCTCCTACCAGCTCGCGCAGGCCGGGGCGAACGTCAAGGCGATCATCGAGGCGATGCCGCATGAGGGCGGCTTCCCGGTGCAGGCCAACCGCGTCCGCCGGCTCGGCATCCCGGTGCTGACCTCGCACATCCTGCTGAAGGCGATCCCGAACGCGGCCAAGGACGGCATCACCGGCGCGGTCGTCGCCGAGTGCAAGCATTTCAAGCCGATCCCCGGCACGGAGCGCGTGATCGAGGGGATCGACGCGATCAACATCTGCACCGGCCTGGTGCCGGACGACCAGCTCCTGACGAAGGGGCAGCAGGTCTTCGGCTTGAACTGCTTCGGCGTCGGCGACGCGGTCCGCATCGGCGAGGGCACCACGGCGGTGCTGCGCGGGCGGCAGGCGGCCTACGAGATCCTGGCCGCGATGGGCGCGCGCTTCCCCTACAACGACTACCTCCAGGTCTCGAAGGAGTTCATCGACTCGCAGCAGCACCCGGTGCGCGTGCTCGAAAAGCCCGCCGAACCGGCCGGCGAGCGCCGCCGCAAGCCGTTCGTGGTGGCGGACTGCCTCTACGGCTTCGCCTGCAACCCCTGCGCCTTCGCCTGCCCCCACGGCGCCATCACCAAGAGCTCCACGAGCACGGTGCCGGTGGTGGATTTCAGCAAGTGCGTCGGCTGCATGCTCTGCGTGACGAAATGCCCGGGGCTGGCGATCTTCGGCTACGACCTGGAGAAGAAGCAGGTCTTCCTGCCGGTGGAGTTCGAGACGGCGGAGGGCGGGACGGCCGACCTGGTGGACAACCGGGGGTGCGTGCTCGGGACCGGCCGCATCGGCAAGGTCGTGCGCAAGGCCGCCATGCCGCACCTGGTGCGCATCGACGCGCCGGAGTTCGCACCGGAGAAGCTGATGGCCGTGCGCGGCTTCATCCCGCCGGAACGCCGGCCGGAACCGGTCACGTTCGGGCAGTCCGGCGAATGCGCCGCCGAGTCCTACATCTGCCACTGCGAGGATGTGACGCTCGGCGAAATTTTGGAGGCGGTCGGCAACCGCAAATTCATCTCCGTCGACGAGGTCAAGCACACCACGCGCCTCGGCATGGGCGCCTGCCGCGGCAAGCGCTGCTTCCGCCGGCTCAAGCAGCTCCTGCATCCGCTCGGCATCTCGCTGGTCGGCGAGGTCACACCGCGCGCGCCGCTCTCCAGCCAGGTCCGCCTCGGCGAAACCTATCCGGGCGCCGGCCGCGGCGAGATCCTCACCCATGCGCACGGCGGGACGCGCCGCGTGGTGAAGGTCGACTGCCTGATCGGCGGCGGCGGCATCGCCGGCAGCTCGCTCTTCCGCTACTTCTCAGAGGCCGGGATGAAGCCGGTGCTGGTCAATTTCGAGCGCGGCTCCTCCTGGCGCAACATCGCCGCGGGGCGTCCGAGCTTCAGCGTGCCGGAACTCTCCGACATCGCCATGCGCAACCACGACCTGTTCCGGGAGTTGCACGCGCTCAAGCCGGTGGACTACCGCCAGACCGTGTACGTCACCTTCGCGCACGACCAGGCCATGCTCAAGGCGCTCGACGCCTCCCGCGCCTGGTCCGACGCCTACCTGGTGGAGCCCAAGGAGTTCCGCAGGGAGATTTCCGACCGCCTCAACCCCGCGCTGGACAAGTACCTGGCCGCGCTCGTCACCCGCGACTGCTGGCAGGCGACGCCCGGCAAGGTCATCGACCTGCTGCGCACCATCGGCATCCGCCACGGCGGCGCGATCCTCGAGGACAGCCGCGTACTCGACGTCCGGAAGGAGGACGGCCTCTACAAGGTGCTCGTCCGCTGCCATGAGACGTTCGAGGCCGTCGAGTACCACACCCCCGTCTTCGTCAACGCCCTCGGCGCCGAATGCGGCAAGTTCGCGGCCGGGCTGGGGATCGAGACCGGGTTCTACCCCGTCCGCCACCAGGCCTTCATCACGCGCCGCCTGCCGCCGATGGGCGTCAACGGCGAACCGCTGCCGATGCTGATCGACCGCCGGCCGTACGCCGGCTTTACTGCCGTTTACGGCCAGCAGCTCGCCGAGACCGGCCAGATCATCGCCTGCGCCTCGCCGCTCACCGACCCCGCCGAGGCTGGCAAGGATCTCAAGGTCAACACGCAGCAGTTCCTGGAGATCGCCTCAGAGGTCTTTGTGGACTGGCTGCCGGACCTCTCGTCAGTCGGCTTCCAGGCCGTCTGGTCCGGCTACTACGTCGAACCGCGGATCATCATCGATCCCAAGCTCGGCCTCTTTGGCGGCCTGCGCGGCCAGGGGTTCATGCTCAGCCAGTACCTGGCCAAGCTCTATGTGGACGCGCTCACAGGCAAGGACGTCCCCGCCTACTTCGGCCGCCTCGCCCTCGCCGGCGACGGCCTCGCGGAAAAGACCTTCAAATAATCCGGCGGTGCAGGCGAAGACATGTTCTCGCGCAGAGGCGCAGAGGCGCGGAGTGGTTTGTACACAAAGTTCCGCAAAATGGGCGCAAAATCGGGCGGCACGGTTGGAGGGGTGAAGACGGGAGCGTGGGCGTCCCGCCCGCTTTCGCCGCGGCATCTTGCCCGGCGCATGCAGACTGAAGCCTGTACGCCAGCAGCCACGGGAACGCCGGGTTCCCGTCCGGCAAGCGAAACCGCCGGTGCCGCCTGAAGGTGGAACTACAAACGGGACGGCGCCGTTTCCAGGGCGGCAAAGGCCGCCACCGTTTCCGGCCAAGGATAGTGGCCCGGTTCCCTGGCGGCTCTGCGCCTCTGCGCGAGACAGTCTTGAAATCAAATGGGTGTCAGGCGGCGGAGCGGCGCTGCGGCTTGCCGCGGAGTTCGAGCTTGGGCTTGGAGGATCCCTCGACCACGCCGGCGTCGATGAAGCAGGCGGCGACGTCGTCGCGCGACGGCACCTCGTACATGATGTCGAGCATCATGCCTTCCAGGATGCTGCGGAGTCCGCGCGCCCCGGTGCCCTTCTTGATCGCCTTGCCGGCGAGCGCGTCGAGCGCCTCCGGGGTGAAGTTCAGCTCGACATTCTCCATGGCGAAGAGTTCCTGGTACTGCTTGACCAGGGCGTTCTTCGGCTCGGTGAGGATGCGGACGAGCTCGGCGCGGGAGAGTTCGCGCAGGGAGGCGGTGACCGGGAGGCGGCCGATGAATTCAGGGATGAGGCCGTACTTGATCAGATCCTCAGGCTCCACGTGGGTGAAGATGCCGGGGTCGTCGGCGTAGAGCGCCTTGTGGTTGGCGTCATCGGCGCCAAAGCCGAGCACGCGCTTGCCGGCGCGGCGGTGGATGATTTTGTCGAGGCCGACGAAGGCGCCGCCGCAGATGAAGAGGATGTTGGTGGTGTCGACCTGGAGGTATTCCTGGTGCGGGTGCTTGCGGCCGCCTTGGGGCGGGACGTTGCAGGTGGTGCCCTCGAGGATCTTGAGCAGCGCCTGTTGAACACCCTCGCCTGAGACGTCGCGGGTGATGGAGACGTTCTCGGTCTTGCGGGCGATCTTGTCGATCTCGTCCACGTAGACGATGCCGATCTGGGCGCGGTCGAGGTCGTAGTTCGCGGCCTGGACGAGGCGGAGGACGACGTTCTCGACGTCCTCGCCGACGTAGCCGGCCTCGGTGAGCGGGGTGGCGTCGGTGACGGCGATGGGCACGTCGATCAGTTTGGCCAGCGTGCGGGCGAGCAGGGTCTTGCCGGTGCCGGTCGGGCCGATCATCAGGATGTTGCTCTTCTCGATGTCCACCCGCGTCCTGGCATCGGGGTTCAGGCGCCGGTGCTGGAGGCGCTTGTAGTGGTTGTGCACGGCGACGGCGAGCACGCGCTTGACATCGTCCTGGCCGACCACGTACTGGTCGAGGTATTCCTTGATGGCGGCGGGCTTGGGGACGTCGAGCTTGGGAAGCGGGGCTTCCTTCCGCGGTGCGGGCTTGCCGCCCGGAATGTCCGCCGGGGCGGGCGGGCGTCCGTTGGAGGCGATCATGCTCTTGCAGACCTCCACGCAGTCGGCGCAGATGAAGACGCCGGTGGGGCTGGAGATCATTTTCGGCGCCTCTTCACGGCCGCGGCCGCAGAAGGAGCAGAAAGAGGAATCGTCGCGTCGTTTCGCGGTCATGGGGAAATGTCCTTGCCTGGTTTTACAGAAGACGCAGAGGCGCAAAGAGAAAGGCAAATAAAGGAACCGCCGTCACATGCGTGCGGAGGATCACGGAACTTTACGCCTTCGCCTTGGCTTTGGGCAGCAGAACCTCGTCCACCAGGCCGTAGCTTTTGGCTTCGGCGGCGGACATGAAGAAGTCGCGGTCGGAATCCTTCTCGATGCGCGCCAAGTCCTGCTTGGTGTGGCGGCACAGGATTTCGTTGAGGATGGCGCGCATGCGCAGGATTTCCTGGGCCTGGATGTGGATGTCGGCCGCGGTGCCCTCGCTGCCGCCGCTGGGCTGGTGAATCATGATCCGGGCGTTGGGCAGGGCGAAGCGGCGTCCGGGGGAGCCGGCGGCGAGCAGGACGGCGCCCATGCTGGCGGCCTGGCCGACGCAGTAGGTGGAGACCGGGCAGCTCAGCATCTGCATCGTGTCGTAGATCGCCAGCCCGGCGGTGACGGAGCCGCCCGGGCTGTTGACGTACACGGAGATTTCCTTCTTCGGGTCCTCGGACTGGAGGAAGAGGAACTGGGCGACGATCAGGTTCGCAACATGGTCGTCGACCGGCGTGCCGAGCAGGATGATGCGGTCCTTGAGCAGGCGCGAATAGATGTCGTATCCGCGCTCGCCGTGCGCCGTCTGCTCCACCACGTACGGGATGTATTGGGCGTTGGCCGTCTTTTTCATGGTTCATCCCTCCGGGGAATCGGTTCAGGAAAACATTCAACGCTCAATTCTCAACGTAATCGGGGCCGGCGGATGGCTGTTCCCCTTTGGACGCTGGATGTTGAAGGTTTCGGGGGCTGCTTACTTCGCGACCACCTTGCACTTGCCCGCGACGACGTCGAGGGTCTTGTTCATCAGCAGATGCTCGTAGAGTTCATGGATGCGGCCGGATTCCTCCAGGCGCTTGTAGAGCGTCTTCGGCGTCGTCTGCTGCATCTGCGCCAGGGAGGTGATGGCGCTGGAGAGTTCCTCGTGCGGGACCGTGACCTTCTCAATCGCCGCGACGGCGCGGAGGATGTAGCTGCGGCGCATCTGGCAGGAGACGTTGGCCTTGGCCTGCGCCATGAGCTTCTCTTGCTCGGCCATGACTTCGCCTTCCTTGCGGCCGTTGCGGATTTCGCCGTTGAAGAGGCGGATGAATTCATCCACGCTCTGGCGGCTCAGCATGGCCGGCGGCAGCGGGAACTCCGTCACGGCGGCCATCAGCATATTGTTGACCTGGTTGCGGAGCTGTTCCTTGCGGCCCTGCTCCTCCTCGTTGGCGAGGTGCTTGGCGACGGCATCCTTCAGCTCGGCGGCGGTTTCGTGGCCGAAATCCTTGGCGACCTTGTCATCGATTTCGGGAAGCTCCGGCGCCTGGACCTCGTTCACCGTGACAGTGTAGGAGGCCTGCTTGCCGGCGAGCGGCTTGATGAAGTAGCCGTCCGGGAAGTTGACGGTGAAGGTCTTGCTGTCGCCCGCCTTGGAGCCGATCAGGGCTTCCATGGCGCCCGGGAGGATTTCCGGCGTGCGCATGACCAGGCGGCTGTCGGCGCTCTCCAGGATGTAGCGGGAATGCTCGGGAATGGCGGCGGTATCAACGGCTTCGGCGAGGGTGCCCTTCCAGGCGGCGCGGAGCATGTCGCCGGCCTGCGCGGGGCGGTCGACCTTGACGAACTCGGCGCGGCGCTGGAGCAGGTTCTTGATGAACTGGTCCACCGACTCGCCGTTGACTTCGGCGGTCTTGCCGGTCTGGAGCGTGAAGCCCTTGTAGTCGGGCAGGGCGAATTCGGGGGCGACGTCGAAGGTGACGACGACCGTCAGCGGCGCGCCCTGCTTCAGGTCGAGCTGCTCGGTGTTCTCGACGCGCGGCTGCGTCTCGGGCGTCAGCTTCTCCTGCTTGACGGCCGCCTCGACGGACTTGCGGACGAGTTCCTTGCGGGCCTCCTCGCGGATGCGTGCGCCGAACTGCCGGAGCACCATCGCCTTGGGCGCCTTGCCCGGGCGGAAACCGTCCAGCTTGCCGAACTTGTGGAACTCGCCGGACATGGCGGCGAACTCGGCGTCAACCTGTTGAACCGGAACCTCAATCGTCAGCTTCACCCGGCACGGTTCGACGGTCTCACGGGCAATCTTCAGGGCTGCATTTTCCACGTGTGGATACCTTTTTTATCTGTGCTCGCGCGGAGCCATTTCCGGCCTTTCGTGCGGACCGGACGCATGGACAACAAAACGCATACTATACCCGCTTCACGCGCAAAATCTATGCGGTTGCAAAGAGGGGGCGCGCGGCTACATTTAAAAATCGGTTTTCCGGGCCCCCGGTGGCCCGCCGTCCGTCCATTTTTCAGGGATCATCGGGGAACCATGCCGACCTACGACTACAAGTGCGGGAACAAGAAGTGCGGGCAGGTGCAGGAGGTCATGCATGGCATAACCGCCGACCCGGCGGTGGCGTGCGTGTCCTGCGGCGGGCGCATGAAGCGCCTGATCGGTGCCGGTTCCGGCATCATCTTCAAGGGCACCGGCTACTACTGCACGGATTTCCGGAAGAAGACCGGCACGCCGCCGGAATCCAAAGCAACCCAGCCTGGAAAGGGGTCTTCTCCATGATCCGATGTCCGAAATGCGCTGCGGACAACGGGGTTGGCACGCTCTTCTGCAGCGCCTGCGGCGCGCGCCTCGACCTGGAACATGTGCGGCCCGAACTGGCGCGGCGCCCCCGCGGGAACGCGGATGTCCTGCGCTGGCTGCGGGTTGCGTGGAAGCTGTTTCTCCTGGGCGTCATCCTCTTCTGCATCTGGACGCTCGTCGGCTTCTTCCGCCAGCCGGGTGCCTCCGCCATTCCCGTTCTGACGGACGGCGAGAGGGGAGCGCTGGAGGCGAAGACGGACGCGCTTTTCGCCCCGTATCAGGCCGCCGCCAAGCATGCCTTCACCGCGGCGGAGCTGACCGCGCTGGCCGACGGCGTGCTCGGGCTGCCGGTGAAGCTTCCCGACGGTTCCGGAGTCACCCTGGTTCCCGAGCATCTCGAAGTCCGGGTTACGCCGTCCGGCCTGCTATGCCTCCGGCTGCAGTCGCGCGCGGCGGGGGTGCCCTTGTACCGCAGCTGCTATTTCAAGGTGGCGGCCGCGGAGGACGGCGGCGTCCGCTGCCGGCCCGAGGCGGTCATGTTTGGCACGGTCTCCCTTCCGCGCTTTGCCTGGCCGTTCGTTCTGGCGCGCGTGCAACCGTTGCTGGACGGCTGCGAGGAGTTGCGGTACGTGAAGGCACATGCCCTGGAATTCTGCGTGGACGGCGGCGGGGGCTCCGCGGAGTTCCGCCTGCCGGGTACCGTCAACCCAATCGCCGCCTCCAATTGTCCCAAGTGCAAGGGGTCGGGGAAGTGCGCGAATCCGCAATGCCGGGCTGGAAAGGTCTCCACGGCGTTTGGCGTGAGGGGTTGCACGACATGCCGGGGGGACGGTAAATGCCTGAGTTGCAAGGGCGCCGGAAAAGTCAACACGGACGGCGTGAAATCCTCCGGAAAACAGGCATCCATTGACGATGCCGCCAGAAACAAGGCGCTTCTGTCCGAGCTGGAGACGGTGCGCGCCGCCCGCGCCGCGCGGAAAACGTCGGCCGCCGCGGTCCGGTAATTGGGCGGATCCGCGGGTCAGGCGAACAGCGCCGTCCAGGCCAGCAGCACCAGCAGCGTGAAGAGCGGCCCCGGGATGCCGGCCCGCGCGTGCTCGCAAAAACCGATGCGGATGCCGCATGTCTTCGCCTGTTCGATGACGATGAGGTTGGCGATGCTGCCGATTGTGATCAAGTTCCCCGCGTAGGTCCCGGCCAGCGCGGTCATCTCGCGTGGGATGGGGGCGCCCTATTGAAATCCGCGTTGCAATCCGGTACAGTAGCAACTGTGGGAAGAGAAGCCCCAGTGCCGCGGCAGGGAGGATTCAGCCATGTCTGAAATAATGAGCGACCCGGCAGGCGTGTCCCCTTCTTCCATGCCTGCGATCGAGGCGCTTCTGCGCCTTTTCGGCCAGGCGTGGAACAACACGACGTTTTACGGGGCGGCGCACAAGATAACCCGTCAGACTCTGGAGGAGGCATACAACGGCCTCGGCCGGCTGCTGGAAGGCCGCGAAAGCCTCTCCTTTTCCGTGGTGGACAACAGCCTGCTGGTGGACGGCCAGCCGGTCGGTTCCCGCAATCCCCAGGCCGCCCCGTTCATCAGGCGGCTGGCGATGATGAGCGTGGGGAATTTCGAGATGAAGGGCGGCATGTCCCGCGATGAGTTCATGCAGTTTTTCGAGATGCTGGCCACGCCGCCCGAGCGCCTGAAGGCGGAAGGCGGGTTCATCGCCCTCTGTTCCCGCCGCGGACTGGCGCACGTCCAGGCGCGTGCCGCTTCGTTCCAGCAGATCGGGGACGACGAGGTGGTGCTGAAGAAGAACGAACTCCTGCAGGGGCTGGCATTGTCGGTTCCAGGCGGCGACCCGCATGCGCTGGAAAAGCTTGTGGCAAAACTCAAGGCGGCTACCGGACGTGGGGTGGGGGCGGCCGATCCGCCGCCGTCGGCGGAGACAACGCCGGAGCAGGAGGCATCCGGCATGGCGGACGGTATTCTGGCATCCGAGGAAATCCGGCAGGCGGCGCTGACGGATGGCGGGGCGACGCTGGCCGGGGCGGTCGCGCAGACGCTCCAGAGGTGCGTAGAGGAAATTTGCCGGCTGCCGGAGGCCCGGACGAAGCAGGGGCGGAAACGGATCGCCAAGATGCTGCAGCTTCTCGAAAAGGAGCTGATGCCCCGCCTGGCGGCGATGGTAAAGGGGCGGACGAAAATCAACCTTGCGCCGGTGGCGGTGGCCTTTGCGGAGATGCAGGAGGATTTAGCCGTGGATTCGCTGGCGGGCGACTACATGAAAAAACGCAGCGCCATGGAGGCGACGGAGAAAAAAATCCTGAAGTTCCTGAAGCAGAATGCCGAACGGAACACCGCCGCCGGGGAGGCGCTGAGGGAGCGGCTGGCGGCGGAGGGGCTCACGCCGGAAGGGTGGCGGGTGCTTCAGGCCGCTGCGGCCCGGGGGCAGGGGAAAAAACGGGGGGGCGCCGGGTCGGGTCGGGTCGGCGGTTCCGCCCTGTCGGAAATGCTTGAGGGGCTGGACGGGCTGCTGCGACCGCAGGGGCTGGATGCGGCCGAGCGCGGCCGGAAGGTGGCCGAGGCCGCCGGAAAACTTGGGGAACTGATGGAGGCCACCGCGGCCGCCACGGAAAAGAAGCTGGACGATCTGTCCCGGATCGCGGATGAACTGTCGAAGGAGGGCGATTCCCTGGATCCGCAGCAGCAGCGGCGCGAAATGTCGCGGCGCCGGCTGATGGAGGTGCTGGCGGAGGTTGTGCAGGAACTGTTCCAGCCGCTCACCGTCATCACCACGACTGTGCAGATGCTCGCCGCCCGCCATCTGGGGGAGATCAACGGGGAGCAGGAGGCCATGCTGAAACTTTCCGGGGATGCCGGGGAGCGCCTGGCGCACTTGGCGGACCGGTTGCGGAACATCTGCGGGAACCCCGAAGGCCGGATACCCGACGCCGTCATCCTGGAAAAGATATACGACGGCTGACCCGCCACCCCGCCTTTATTTCTGGTTGGGGTGCTTACCCCGACTGGGGCGGGGGAGGCTTCATTCTCCGCGGCAATGTTTCCGGTATTCACCCGGCGTGGAGTTGAACTCGCGGCGGAATGCGTTGCAGAGGGCGATGGAGCTGCCGTAGCCGGACGCCTCCGCGATTTCGTTCAGGTTCTTGTCCGTTTCCGCCAGCATTTTCTTGATATGCAGCAGGCGGTGCGCGCGGAGGACGGCACCGGGGCTCTGGTGGAGCTCCTGGAGGAAGGCACGCTGCAGGCCGGCCTTGGAAAGCTTCACATGCGTGCAGACATCGGTGATGTCAATCGGCTTGTGCCCGTTTTCACGGATAAAATTCATAGCCATGGCCGCCTTGAGGTTGCGGATGGCGGGCATGTTGGAGCTTTTCCGGTCCACAATCCCGACGGGGGCGATGCGGGTGACCTGTGCCGCAGGCATCGACTCGCCATTCATCATGCGATCGAGAAGGGCGGCCCCGCGGTAGGCCACCTCCTCCATGTTGCAATCCACGCTGGAGAGGGGGACGGCGCAGCATTCGCAGGCCATCTCGTCGTTTTCGCTGCCGATCAGGGCGATTTCCTCGGGGACGCGGATGCCGCAGTTGTTGGCCGCCTCGACCACATCGAAGGCAAGCGTGTCGTGCTGGGCGAACACGGCGAGGGGCTTCGGGAGCTTCGAAATGCAGCCGGCCAGCCAGGACTGCCGCTCCGCCCAGCTGGCGAAGCGCGGGTTCCCTCGTTCGGTGAACGAATGAAGCTGAGACTCTATCTTTTTGGCGTTCAATGCCTCGACGAAGCCGGCGCGGCGTTCGCGCTCGGTGGCGGCGTCCCAGCGGTCGATGCACAGGTAATTCCGGTAGCCGCGCTCCAAGAAATATTCGGCCACCATGCGTCCGATCGCCTCGTTGTCCGGAGTCACGCGCGGAATGTTCAGTTCCGGCATGGTCAGGCCCAGGTCAACCTTGGGGACGCTGAGCGTCTGCATGAAGTCCGCCAAGTCGCGCCGGTTGGACAGTACGGACAGTACGCCATCTCCCTGCCAGCCCCAAGGAACCAAGGCGTTGTGCACCATGTCGGTCGTGACGTGCCAGTGGTGCTCGCGGGCATAACGGGAGATGCCGCGGTAATAGCCGCGGTTGTACCAGCCCAGAACCAGCAGGACGTGTTTGTGCCGTGTGACCATGTGATGAGTTTCCGTTTATGCAATGCGACGATTGAGTGTGGAAATGTGAAATATGAGATGTAA
Source organism: uncultured Lentisphaerota bacterium (assembly GCA_903921725.1). Classification (GTDB taxonomy): domain Bacteria; phylum Verrucomicrobiota; class Lentisphaeria; order Oligosphaerales; family CAITYL01; genus CAIXRA01. The sequence goes on along the minus strand of CAIXRA010000006.1, from coordinate 138,345 downwards.
TATAGGGGTTAAATTAACTTTTTGTAGTTTTGCACCTAAGTTTTAGGGTGTTATCTTTTGTTTAAGTGGAAAATGTAAGTTGTTAATACAAAAATCCCAGCTGGGGTGGATTAATAATTCCGAAAGAATGAAGGAGACAAATCATGCACAGGCTGTTTTGCCGGATTTCGATTTTTGCGGGCATCGCCGGATTGGCGCTCCCTGCCGTTGCGGCTGGAGCGGATGCGGCGTGCACCTCCGCGTTCAAAACCGTTCCCGTCCTGGTCCGCAAGGCATATAACCCGCTCTGCCGCATCAAGATTGAATGCCGGGAAACCGTGCAGGCCGCCTCCCTGCTGGTGAAAACGGAGGGGACGGATGACCTGAAGGACGTGAAAAGCTTCCGCGTGTACTACGCCGGGGCCAAGGATCCGTATGCGCTGGAGGCGCAGTCGGACAAGCTGGATCCGCTGAAGCCGTTCGGCTCGGCGCAGCCGGCGGCGGCGGCTATGACCTTTTCCGCCCCCTTGGAACTGGCGGCCGGCACGCATTACTTCGTTGTCTCTTGCGAGCTGCAGGACAAGGCGGATCCGTTCCACCGCGTGCGCGCCGCCGTCGCGGAGCTGCGTCTGGCGGGTGGAACGGTGCTGAAACCCGTACCGGAGCCGCGGACGGACGGGGGCGACGGCCGTTTGCGGATCGGAATCGCACTGCGCAAAGGGGGGGATGACGGATCCGTCGCTTACCGGATTCCCGGCCTGGCGGTGACGAAGGCGGGGACGCTCATTGCCGTGTACGACATCCGTTATAAAAACGGAGGCGACCTGCCGGGCCGTATTGATGTCGGCATGAGCCGCAGCGTGGACGGCGGTCGGACATGGGCGCCGATGAAGACCATCATGGACATGGGCGACCACGACAAGTTCAGCGGAAACGGCATCGGCGATCCAACCGTGCTGGTGGACCACAAGACCGGCGTCACCTGGGTGGCGGCGCTGTGGAGCCACGGCAACCGCTCCATTCATGGTTCCGGCCCGGGGTTCACCCCTGAGGAGTCCGGCCAGTTCATGCTGGTGAAAAGCACTAACGACGGACGCTCGTGGTCCAAGCCGGAGTCCATCACGCCGCAGATCAAGCAACGGGAATGGAAGATCGTGTTCCAAGGGCCGGGCATGGGAATCACCACGCGGGCTGGCGTGCTGGTGTTCCCCGCGCAGTACTGGGATGCGAAGAAGATGCCGTACTCCACCATCGCCTGCAGCCGGGACGGCGGCAAGACCTGGAAGCTTCAGGAAGGACCGAAGTCCAACACCACCGAAGCCCAGGTCGTCGAGCTTTCCGACGGCACGCTGATGCTGAACATGCGCGACAACCGCGGCGGCTCCCGCTCAGTCTACACCACGAAGGATTTCGGCGCGACCTGGGAGGAGCACCCCACCTCGCGGAAGGCGTTGCCGGAGCCGGTCTGCATGGCCAGCCTGATCCGCTTTGACCCGAAGGGGCTGCTGCTCTTCTCAAACCCGGCGACCCGCGGCGGACGCACCCATATGACGATTAAGGTCAGCTCGGACGACGGCATGACCTGGCCTGAAAACCGGTACACCCTGGTGGACGAGCTGGGCAGTGCCGGCTATTCCTGCATGGCGCAGATTGACGCCAGGACGGTCGGCATCCTCTACGAAGGCAGCCGCGCCGCGTTGGTTTTCCAAGCGTTCAGGATTGATGAACTTGCGCCGGATACGGCCTCCACAAAAGCAGAACGGGGAACCGGCAAATGAACATCGGACCTTCCTCCATGACCCGCGCCTGGGTGATCGTCGGCCTGCTCTGGGTCATCGCGATGCTCAACTACCTCGACCGCCTCATGATCACCACCATGGGCGACTCGATCAAATCTGCGACCTGGGAGCAGATGGCGCCGATCCCCGATCCGCTTGGCGTGGCCGCCCCGTTCGCCGGGGTTTCCGGCGATGCGCTGGTCGTCGCCGGCGGCGCGAACTTCCCCAACGGCAAGCCGTGGGAAGGCGGAAAAAAAGTCTGGCTGGACAAGATTTACGTCCTTGAGAAACCCAACGGCGCATGGATCGAGGCCGGAAAACTACTCCGCCCCCTGGCCTACGGCGTCTCCGCCTCCTTCAAGGGCGGCGTGGTCTGCGCCGGTGGCAGCGACGCGGACCGGCATTACGCCGATGCGTTCCTGCTGAAATGGAACCCGGCAAAACGCCTGGTGGAGATTGAGCCCCTTCCGCCGCTTCCCCAGCCGCTCGCCAATGCCTGCGGCGCGGTTGTGGACACCACGCTTGCCGGCAAGGTCGTCGGCTCCACGTTCTACGTCACCGGTGGCGAAACGGCCCCCGGCGCCACCGCCGCCTCCGCGGCGCTGTGGGCGCTCGATCTCGACAAGCCTGCCGAAGGCTGGAAAACGCAGCCCGCGTTCCCCGGTCCGGCCCGCATCCTCGCCGGCGCGGCCGCTTCCGCTGGCCCCGACAGCGCCAAGACGGCGGCCGGTGTCCAGGCGCCTTCCCGCGGCCGCTTCCATGTCGCCGGCGGAGCGGAACTGATGGCCGGGCCGGACGGAAAGCAGAAGCGGAAAAGCTATCTCCGGGACAGCTGGCAGTTTGACCCGGCTTCGGCGGCCTGGAAACGGACGGCGGACATGCCGTGGCCGCTTCTGGGCATGCCATCCCCCGCCGCGTCGGGCGGCAACGGCGTCTTCATGTTCTACGGCGGCGACGACGGCTCGGAACAGGCCCTGCCGCCCGGGAAACGCACCGGTTTCCGCCGGGATGTCGTCCGCTATGACGTGCGCAAGGACGAGTGGAAGGCCATCGGCGAGATGCCGGGGGCGGCGCGCGTCACCACCCCGATGGTCGCCTGGCAGGGACGCAACATCGTCGTCAGCGGCGAAATCCGCGCCGCCACGCGTTCCCCGGAAATCTCCCACCCGATGACCTATGCGAACTTCGGGCTGTTGACCACGGTCTTTCTTTGGGTCTACGCCATTTTCAGCCCGTTCGGCGGCTACCTGGCCGACCGCTTCAGCCGCAGCAAGGTCATCATCGTGAGCCTCCTGGTCTGGTCGGTCGTCACCTGGCTCACCGGCCACACCCACAGCCTGAACCAGCTGTTGGCGGCGCGCGCCGTCATGGGCATCAGCGAGGCGTTCTACATTCCGGCTGCGCTGGCGCTGATTGCCGACTATCACCGCGGGCCGACCCGGTCGCTGGCCACCGGCATCCACATGAGCGGCCTCTACGCCGGTGCCGCGATGGGCGGCCTCGGAGGCATCATCGCGGAGATGTTCGGCTGGCGTTCCAGCTTCACCATCTTCGGCTTTGTCGGCATCGCCTACGCGATCGTCATTTTCTGGCCGCTGAAGGATGTCCACCACGGTGTGGTTGCGGAGTCCGCACCCGGCGGCGCCGCGAAGGAAAACGTGCGGCTCTTCTCCGCGCTCGGCGACCTGCTCTCCCGCGGATCGTTCCTCTTCCTCCTCGTCTACAACAGCCTTCTGGCCATGGCGTTCTGGGGGATCAACGGCTGGCTTCCGACCTATCTTCAGGAGCATTTTCACCTCGGCCAGGGCGCTGCGGGCATGAACGCGACCTTCTATGTCCAGTTCGCCTCCTTCATCGGCATCCTGCTCGGTGGTTTCTTTGCCGACCTGTGGTGCCGGACGAACGTGCGCGGCCGCATCCTGATTCCCGCCATCGGCTTTCTCGTCGCCGCGCCGTTCCTCTTCCTCTCCGCCTCCACCGCCGTGCTGTCCGTCGCGATTGTGGGGCTGCTGGTATTCGGTGTCGCCCGCGGCTTCTCCGACGCCAACCTGATGCCGATCCTCTGCCAGGTTTCCGACCCGCGCTACCGCGCCACCGGCTACGGCCTGCTGAACATGGTCGGCTGCGTCACCGGCGGCATCATGATCTATGTCGGCGGCATGCTCAAGGACCAGCAGATCGACCTAGGCATCGTGTTCAAGTTCGCGGCGGTCGGCCTGCTACTGGCCGGCGGCATCCTGTTCCTGGTCAAACCCCGGCGCGAAGCGGAGTCCGCGTAGGATCGTCCCTCTTTTCACTTTTCATTACATTCATTACCCCCGAAAGGAATCCATTGCAATGGCTACCAAGTCGACGAAAAAAAGCTCCGCCCCGAAATTCAAGAAGCTGGAAGGGCTGATTGCGGCGCCGCACACGCCCTTTGACCGCGCCGGCAACGTCAACCTGAAGGAGATCAGGAAGCAGGTCGCCCTGCTGGTCAAGAACGGCGTCACCGGCGCCTACGTCTGCGGCACCACCGGCGAGGGGATCTCCTGCTCCGTCGCCGAACGCAAGGCGGTGGTGGAAGAGTGGGTGAAGCAGGCCAAGGGCCGGCTGGTCATCATCGTCCATGTCGGCGCGCTTTCCATCCGCGATGCCCAGGAGCTGGCCGCGCATGCACAGAAGGCCGGCGCCGACGCCACCTCGATCGTTCCGGCCAACTTCTTCAAGCCCGGCTCGGTCGACATGCTGGTCGAGTACGTCAGCGCCATCGCCTCCCACGCGCCCAAGCTTCCGTTTTACTACTACCACACCACCATGTCCGGCGTGAACCTGCCGATGGTCAAGTTCCTGGAGGCCGCCGCCAGCAAGGTCCCGAACCTGGCCGGCATCAAGTTCAACAATCCCGACCTCTACGAGTACCAGAACTGCATGCGCGCCTGCGGCGGCAAGTATGACATCACCTGGGGCGTGGACGAGTTCCTCGCCGGCGCGGTCGCCCTTGGCGCCAAGTCGGCCATCGGCTCGACCTACAATTACGCCGCGCCGCTGTACCAGAAGATCTGGCGCAACGTCGAGACGGGCGACCTCAAGGCCGCCCAAGCCGGCATGGCCAAGGTCTGCCAAATCGTGGACATCCTCGTCCAGTACGGCGGCGTGGCCGGCGGCAAGGCGATGATGGCCATCCACGGCATCGACGCCGGCGACGTCCGGCTGCCGCTGAAGGCGCTCACCGCCGAGCAGAAAAAGGACATCACCACCCGCCTAAAGGCGATTCTGGGCAAGTGATGAAGCTGAAATGATCCGTCGGATTGGACTGATCGGTCGGATCCGGCGGGTTGGTCCAACCCTATCCAGCACATGGAGTTCTTTTTCATGACCGCCTATTCCGCTTCCGAAATGGCCGGGCTCCGCGACTTCTACGGCAGGACGCTGCTGGAGGACGTGGCGCCGTTCTGGCTGAAGAACGCCCTCGACCGCGAGCACGGCGGTTTCATTACCTCGCTCGACCGCGACGGTTCCGTCCTGGATACCGACAAGGCCGTCTGGTTCCAGGGGCGCTGCTCCTGGATGTTCGCCACGATGTACAACACCATCGAAAAGCGCCCCGAATGGCTGGAGGCCGCCCGCAGCGGCGAGGCGTTCATGACGAAGCACTGCTTCGCGCCGGACGGCAAGATGTACTTCACCGTCACCCGCGAGGGCAAGCCGCTGCGCATGCGCCGCTACGTGTACAGCGAGAGCTTCGCCGCCATCGCCTACGCCGCGCTGTCCAAGGCCACCGGCGACGCCGCGCTGGCGGAGCGCGCCAAGGCCGCCTTTGCAACCTACCTGCGCTACAGCTTCACGCCCGGGCTGATCCCGGCCAAGGCGGAGCGCCCGGGCAAGGGGCTTGCCCCGTTCATGATTGCCATGGTCACCGCCCAGGAAGTGCGCGCCAACCTCGGCGACATCACGGTCGAGGGCGCCAGCTGTTCGCAGTGGATCGACCGCGCCGTGGCCGAGATCCGCAAGGATTTCATGAAGCCGGAGCTGCAGGCCGTCATGGAGTGTGTCGCCCCCGATGGCTCCATCATCGACCACTTCGACGGGCGCATCCTCAACCCCGGCCACGCCATCGAGGCCGCTTGGTTCATCCTCCACGAAGCGAAACTGCGCGGCGACGAAGGGTTGAAGAAGACCGGCTTGACCATCCTCGACTGGATGTGGGAGTGGGGCTGGGACAAGGAGTTCGGCGGCATCCTCTATTTCCGCGACGTGCACGGCAAGCCGGTCCAGGAATACTGGCAGGACATGAAGTTCTGGTGGCCGCACAACGAGGCCGTCATCGCCACCATGCTCGCCTTCGAGATGACCGGCGACGCCAAATATGCCGGCTGGCACAAGCTCGTGCACGACTGGTCGTTCAAGCATTTTTCCGACCCCGAGTTCGGCGAGTGGTACGGCTACCTGCACCGCGACGGCACCCCCTCCGTGCGCCTCAAGGGCAACATGTGGAAGGGGTTCTTCCACTACCCGCGCATGCTCTGGTACTGCTCCCGCGTCGGTCTTTAGGGTGTTGGAAGTCTTCCAACACCCTTAGTGATTGGACCGCCGAACCGTTCGCGGATGCAGGCCGGAGCGCGGATGACGCGCCGCCCATCCTTTCCGCCGCAGCGGGTGATTCCGGTCCACTCCCCGGCAGGCTTGTCCTAAAACCAAGTGCCGGAGGAGCGAATCGCTTTTTCCGTTCCGGCGTGGAAAGCATCAGCCGCCAAGATTGATACGATTTTATATAGAAGTATCGAGTTTGTTCCTTTTTTCGCATTGCCGGTGTGATAAATTAACTATCCTGTCTACAAAACGCACCAGGCTCGGGAAAGAACGGGAGAATGACCATGCGCATCACAACCGCAGTCGCCGCCGGTTTTCTTGCGGTGGGGTTGGGCGTGGTGCCTTCCACGGCGCGTGCGGATTGGTACAAGGCGGCCATGGAGCGCAGCCCGGACATTGTCAGCGTTGACGTGCGCTGGCCATACTGGCCGCCGGGCACCTATTTTGCGCTGTGGAACGGGAATACGGCCCCGGCGGGCGGGTATTTCTACGGCGGCGTGGCGGTGGCGGGACCGGGACGCGACGGCTCGCCGGAAGCACAGGCAAAGGCAAGCCGCAGTCTTGTCTGGTCGTTTTGGGGCAACGAGGCGGTGTACAAAGGCAACCGCATCCGCATAGAGTGTCTCGGCGAGAGCACGTTCGGTGGCGTGATGAGTGGCGAAGGGACCCAAGCCGGCCTCACCCGCAATCTTGCCTTTCTTCGACCGGGCCAGTGGTACCGGATGGTGCTGCGTACCTGGCAGGATGCGCAGACCCCCGAAACGAAAGGCTATCTGGGATGGTGGATTGGGGATTTGCAGAACAATGAATGGCATTTGATGGGGGTGGTGGCCATTCCCGCCAAGGTGACGGGCGTGGACTGCGGCGCGTGTTTTTGCGAGGTCATCGGACCGCCGGGTGAACGGGTGATCGAGCGACGGCTGGCCTACCATCGCGTGAACGGCGCCTGGCGCAAGGCGGACACGCTTCAGGAAATCAACGGGTCTCTGCATCATTTCAAAATCGTGGACAAGGGCACGGCGTTCCGCTATTCATCCGCGAGAACCCCCGAGGATGCGATCAAAGACGGCATTGCCGGAAAAACCGAACTCACGCTCACCAACCAGCCCGACCAACCCTCCCTCGGCCAGCCGGTGGCCGGGCAGGTGCAGGCGGTGGGATTCAAGGGGCAGGTGGCGGTGTCGTGGACGATTCCACGCACATCCACTCCGCAGCTGACTTATCGCGTTGAATTGTTTGCCGAACCGGAAGCCGGGGGCAGGCTGCTGGCAGAGTCCCGCGGGATGGGGCCGGCCGTGCGGTCGCACCGTCTTGATGCGGCGGAGCCGGCGCGGAGCGTCCGTTTGACGGTCACGGATGTGTACGACCAGAAGACCGTGGCGGTGGTGCCTGTGGCGGCGGTGCCGGCGGTCGCGGCGGCTGAGTCCGGCACAACGTGCAGGCCGGGCGTGCAGTATTCGTATTATGAAGCCGCCGCCGATGAGCGGTGGACAACGCTGCCCGCGGTACACACGCGGCAGCCACTGTACAGCGGCGTGCTCAACGAGCTCGACGACACGGTAAGCGTCGGGCGGTCCGCACCGTATGCGTTCCGCTACAGCGGATTCCTGAAGGTGCCGGCGGACGGCCTCTACGTGTTTGACCTGCGGTCGTGCGACGGCAGTAGGCTGAGGATTGACGGTAAAGCGGTTGTCGACAACGACGGGTGCCATAGCGTCAACAGCCAGTATGCGACGATGGCGCTGCAGCGGGGTCTGCACCCGTTCGAACTGCTGTATTTCAGGTCGGCCGATGGAGCCGGGAATTGGCTGGAAAACAAACTAAGGCTTGCCTGGGAAGGGCCGGGGATTGCCGCACGGACGGTCACTGCGTCCGATCTTGTTTGCGGCAGCGCGCCCGGGCTTCCCTTCATCCGCGTGCAACGGAATGAGATTGGCGGGGTCATTGCGCCGGTTGCTGCGGCGAACGGGCATGTGCTGACACGCGTGGAGTTGTTTTGTGGAAAAACCCGCCTTGCGGTTCTGCCGCCGGCCGGCGTTGCGGGCGGGTATGCCGCCTTGCTGCCCTCCGGCGCCAATACGGTATGGGCCAGGCTGTGGTACGACCAGACGGCGTCCTTGGATTCGCCGCCGATCAAGTGCGTCGTGGCGGACGCCGTCTCCGCCCCTTGGCAGCATTCGGTGATGGGTGAGCATGGCCTGCCGCTGGGGATTGATGCGCAGCCCGATCGGGTGTCGATGCTTGGCGATTGTGCCAGCTTTGCCTACCAGACGGTTGCGGGCGATTTCGACCTGAGCGCCAAAATCAGCGCGATCAGCCGCAGCACCCGGGAAAATGGCATCATGGGCAATTCGCTGATCGGCCTGCTGTGCAGTGGGCAAACCCGGCCGCAAGGGACTGCGGAGGATTTCGGCCTGTGGAGTCTGGCCACCATGGAACTGCGCGGCACGGCCTGCGACCGTGATCTGGAGACCTCGGGACTGAGCCGCTATGCGGCGGGCAATGCCACCACGCGCCCTTGGGTGCGGCTGGTGCGGCGCGGCAATCACCTGCGCGCGTTTTCGTCGACGGACGGCATCAACTGGGTGCCGGTGATCGACCGCCTGTTCCGGACCCTTCCCGACCGGCTGCATGTCGGGGTCTACATGCGCGTCAAGGAATCCGGAAAAAACAAAACGCTGTTCTCCGGCACGGTCGAATCGATTTCCCTGGCGGTTCCGGGCCCGGTTGTCCCGGATCCGGCCGCCCGCGCCATTGTCGGGCGCGACGACGTCAGAGGCCGCATTGTCGCGGTGGTGCCGGCGAACCGGCGGCTGTATGCGCGAACCGTGGGCGGGGGCTTGCTTGGCTCCACCGATGGCGGCGCTGTCTGGCGTTCCTTGAACAACGGCCTGGATTCGCCAGCCGGGAACGCCATCCGCTCCGTGGCGGTGCAGCCCGCCAATCCCGCGGTGCTCCTCAGGGGCGGCGGCACCACGCTTCCCGGCACGGGAGGCCTGTGGCGAAGTGATGATGGCGGCGAGACGTGGAAAGTGGTTTGCCGCGACATTGATTTTGATGGCACCGGGGCGTCCGCCCTCGGCGGCGAAGTCATCGCGTTTGATCCGCAAGACGCGAACGTCGTTGCCGCCGGCGGCGAAGCCAGCGGCCTGTATGTCAGCCGTGACGGCGGCCTGACCTGGGCGTATGCGGGCCTGAAAGGAGAGCGCATTACCGTGGTTGCCTTCAGTCCGTGCGAGAAGGATTTGCTCATTGTCGGAACCTCGGCGGACGCGCCCGCCGAAAAACCGGCGGTCGCGCCGCCGGAGCCGCGCCGTTTCGGACGGATCTATGTTGTGCGCGCCAAAGGCACGCAGGCGACCAAAGTAGCCGAAAGGCTGGGGCTCGGCGTCAATGGAGTGGCCTTTGAAAGCATCGCCGAAGGCGGGAATTACCTGTATTTCGCCACGACGCACGGCTTGTATTATTGTTTCAATCTCGAACTGTTTTTCCAATACAGGGATACCGTCGTCGCCGACACCCCGTACATGGCGATCGCCTCGCGGCCGAATGGCACCCGCAAGCGTAGCGATCTCTACGCGGCGCCATACTCGGCGTCAACCGCGGTCTCGTTGTATGCCGGCCGGATTGGTTACTACTGGTCGGTGGACTGGAGCGCCCGCAAGCCCGAGACGGCATTTCAGGGCATCACGTCCATCGCTACCGATCCCACCTCCGACCTCCTCTGGCTGTGCTGCCGCAATGGCATCTTCAAAAGTGACGATGCCGGCCTGACGTGGAAAGGCGTGCTGACCCCGCGGTGATTGTCAGGCTCTCCGTTCATTCATGCGGATCTCAACGCAAGGCCGTGGCGTTTCCTCAGCCGGTGCCGCTCATCCCGCATGGGCAGTTCCGGAAATGCGCGGCACGGCATCATGGCGGTTACCCGGGAAACCAAATGCGCGGTCACGCCCGCCGCACAGGTGGCAATCCGGACGGGATGAGGTAAAATACAACAATGGCGGATTTCGGGCTGTGTCAGCAGCATGGGTGCGCATCCCCGTTTTTCGCGCTTGTCCGCCGCGGAAACGGGATGGCATGGGGGAAAACATGGACAACCATTCACCTTCTGAAGTTGTTGTGAATGCCGCCGAGGCGGCAGTGGAAGCCATTGCGGTCGTTGAACCGGCCGCCCACGCGCCGGCCACGGCCGCTCCGAAGGCCGGCGGCTATGTGTGGGACGGCATCGAGCGTTCCATGGTCACCGCCATCAACGGCGTCGACATCAACGCCGCCGGCGCGGCGGACCTCCAGCGCCTTCCGGGCATCGGCGCCAGCCGCGCCCAGGACATCATCGCCCACCGCGAGGCGAACGGCAAATTCCCCAATATCTACGCGCTGGCCAACGTGCCGGGCATCGGGGAAAAGCTGTTCCGCCAGATTACCGGCCTGACGCTGAACGCCGAACGCAGCCGCTATGTGCTGCTCAACCGGATGCTGGGGGTTCCGCCCGCCAGCGCCCCGTCGCTGAAGATGATCCTGGAGCATCTCGTCGCCGGTTCCAGCGCCGTCGGCTGTCTGCTGAGCGGCACGGACGGCGTTCCGATCGGCTGCACCAAGGGCGTGCGCGAGGAAGCGCCCCGCCTGGCCGCCGTCACCACCCAGCTGTACCGCAAGACCGGCCGCCGCCTCCTGTTCGTGCTGCAGGAGGAGGTGGAGTGCCTGGCCCTGCCGCTCGGCAATCCGCCCCGCCTGCTGTTCGCCGGCGAGAACTTCTTCCTGATCGTCGTGGAGAGCAGCCGCCGGATGACCCACCGCGAGGTCCGCCGCCTCGGCAACATCTTCAAGGAAATCCGCTGGATTCTCAGCCGCCGCGCGGTGGTGAACGCCATCAACCTGACATAAGTGTCGGGGGAGAGCGCCTTTCCTCCGGTGAAGTCGTGTCCATTCGCCGTTGCGGGCCTCATGGCCTCCGCCGCGGCCCTCTCCGTGAATGCGGAATTGTCCGCAAAAACCGGCGGCGGAAATGCCTCCGGGAAACGGGCTTCCCTTTTGCAAAGCCCGCAATATGTTACAAGGTTTTTCTTTTCCGGGGTCGTCCCCGCATGCAACCCAATCAGCAGCAGGAGACGGAGACGTCATGGGGCGTATTGTCTGCAAGTTCGGTGGTACCAGCGTCGCGGATGCCAGCCAGTTCCGCAGGGTGAAGGCGATTGTGGAGAGCGATCCGCGCCGGCGCGTCGTCGTGCCCTCCGCCCCGGGCAAGCGCAACAAGCAGGATCCGAAGATCACCGACCTGTTGTACCTCTGCCATGACATGGCGGCGGCCAACACCGATTTCTCCGGACCGTTCAACCAAATCCGCGACCGCTACGTGGAGCTCGAGAAGGAGCTCGTCGGGCGCGACACGGGCATGGCCGCGGTCATGGAAACGTTCCGCGTGGAGGTCGCCGCCGGCGCCCCCCGCGACTTCATCGCCTCCCGCGGCGAATATTTCAGCGGCCTGGTCATGGCCCCGTTCCTCGGCGCGGAGTTCGTGGATCCGGCCGACTACGTCGTGATTGACGGTGGCGGCTGCGTGGATCCGGTCAGCTATGATGCGCTCGGGAAGCGCATGTCCGACCCCGCGAAGCTCTACGTCATGCCCGGCTTCTACGGCCGCGACCACCATGGAAAGGTGAAGACCTTCTCCCGCGGCGGCTCCGACATTTCCGGCGCCATCGCGGCGCGCGCGGTGATGGCCGACCTGTACGAGAATTGGACCGACGTCTCCGGCCTGCTCATGTCCGACCCGCGCATCGTCGACAATCCGTGCCACATGGATCTGGTGACCTACCGCGAAATCCGCGAGCTCTCCTACATGGGCGCCAGCGTGTTCCACGATGAGGCGATCCTGCCGGTGCATGAGGCGGGCATCCCGATCAACATCAAGAACACCAACCGCCCCGAGGACGCCGGCACCATGATCGTGCCGAAATTCACCGACAGCAAGTACAAGATCGCCGGCATCGCCGGCAAGAAGCATTTCTCCATGATCTGCATCGAGAAGAGCCTGATGAACAAGGAGATCGGCTTCGGCTACAAGGTGCTGGGCGCGCTCTGCAGCCACGGCATCAGCTACGAGCACTGCCCCTCCAGCATCGACACCATGAGCATCATCTTGGAGGACCGGCAGATTGAGGGCAAGGACGAACAGGTCCTGGAGGAAATCCGCCGGCTGGTGAACCCGGACAAAATCGAGCTGCTCGGCGATCTGGCGCTCGTCGCTGTAGTCGGCGAGGAGCTGGTCAGCACGCCGGGCATGGCCGCGGTGGCGTTCGACGCGCTGCGCGCCGCGAAGATCAATGTCCGCATCATCAACATGGGCGCCTCCGAGATGAACCTCATCATCGGCGTTCACGAGGCCGACTACGAAAATGCCGTCCGCGCCCTCTATTCCGCTTTCGTGAAGCTGTGATGCGGGGGAGGGCGTCCCGTCCGTCCTACTTGAAGGTTGAACGTTCTTTTGCCCCGCATGCCGCCCGTTCGGAGTTCGCTGTGCAACCCCTTCAGGGTTGAAATCGTTATTGCGTCTTTTTCCTGGGGCGTTGCCCCAGGCTATGATGTGATGCCCCTGTGGGGCGGCTTGCGAAAAGCGTTGAAGGTTGAACGTTCTTTTGTCGCGTTCGGCCCCCTTGGGTCTTGACCGTTGAACGTTCATGAAAGACGCCCCCAGGCTCCACATGTCCTCCAGCCCCTCCCATTTCCGGCTTTCGGCCGTCACCTTCTTCTTGTACTTCGGCTTCGGCGCCGTCACGCCAATCTTGGGGCTGTACCTGACGGACCGGCTGCACTTCACCGGCAAGCAGAGCGGCCTGATCATCTCCGCCTCCGCGCTCTCCGCTCTGGTCTCGCCGCTGGTGTGCAGCTTCCTCGCCGACCGCGTCATCTCGGCGGAGCGGCTCTTCAGCCTGCTCCTGCTGGGCGGCGGCGTGCTGATGGGCGCGCTCTACCGGACCACGGAGTTCTGGCCGTTCCTGCTTCTCTACCTGCTCTACACCGTGACGGTAGGCGCGACGGGCAGCCTCTCTAACGCCATCATCTTCCACAAGGTCACCGACCGCCGCGAGTTCGGAAGCATCCGCCTCTGGGGCACGCTCGGCTGGATTGCCGTGGCGCTGGCATTCGGCTGGTTCTGGCTGCGCGGAACCGGCGGCAAGCCGATGCCGGAACGGATGCCGGACGCGCTGCTGCTCTGCGCGCTTTCCATGATCGGCCTCGGCCTCTACTCCCTCACGCTCCCCGCCAGCGTCCAGCTGGACCGGAACGCGAAGCCGGAGTTCTTCCCCCGCGCCGCCTTCGCCGTCCTGCGCCGCCCCGAGGTGATGGGGCTCGCCTTCCTCACCCTGGTCGCCAACTTCACCGACCGCACCTACTACTACGCCGCCGCCATCTTCCTGAAGCAGAACGGCGTGGCCGAGTCGAACGTGATGCCCATGATGAGCCTTGGCCAGATTCCCGAGGTTCTGGCGATGCTCTTTCTCGGCCGGATGACGGCGCGTCTGGGACTGATCCGGGTCATGCTCCTCGGCGCCCTGTTCAACGTCGCGCGCTACGCCTTCTTCATCTTCGGCGGCGGCTCCTGTGCCACGCTCGCCCTCGGCGTCCTCATGCACGGCTTCGCCTACACCTTCTTTTTCGCCACGGTCTTTATCCTGCTCGACGGCATGACGCAGCGCGAGTCCCGCGCCGGCGTCCACCAGCTCTTCACTCTGGCGTACAGCGGCGTCGGCGGCCTTCTCGGGAGCTGGGGCGCCGGGGCGTTCCTCGATGCCTGCCGTATGGACAAGGCAACGGTGAATTTCCATCTCTTCTGGAGTCTGCCGTTTGCCGTCGCCGTCGCCGTGAGCCTGGCGCTCGTTGCCGCCTGGCTTTTTCCGAACCGCTTCCTTCGCGTCCCGCAACCGGAAACAGCACGCTGACCCGCCCGCCGTCAGGCGGCTTTATCAAGGAGCCCCGCCCATGCCCGCCACCAGCCAGCGCACCCGCTTCTTCACCGAGTCCGTGATCCGCCGCATGACCCGCGTCGCCAACGCCAGCGGCGCGATCAACCTCTCGCAGGGGTTCCCCGACTTCGAGCCGCCGGCCGAGCTGGTCGCCGCCGCGGAGGTCGCCGGGCGCCGGGGGCCGCACCAGTACGCCGTCACCTGGGGCGCGGCCGATTTCCGCAACGCATTCGCCCGCAAGCAGTCGCGCTTCATGGGAATCCCCGTGGACCCCGACGCCAACGTGGTCGTCACCTGCGGCGGCACCGAGGCGATGATGGCCGCGATGATGGCCGCCTGCGACCCCGGCGACAGGGTCGTCATCTTCTCGCCGTTCTACGAGAACTACACGGCCGACACCATCCTCACCGGCGCGGTGCCGGTCTATGTCCCGCTGCGCCCGCCCGCCTTCGACTTCGATCCGGCGGAACTGCGCCGCGCCTTTGAGGAGCACCGCCCCAAGGCGCTCATCCTCTGCAACCCCGCCAACCCCTCCGGCAAGGTCTTCACCCGCGGCGAGCTGCAGCTGATCGCGGATCTCGCGGTGGAGTTCGACGCGTTCGTCATCACCGACGAGGTCTACGAGCACATCGTCTACGCCCCGCACGTCCACACCTACATCGCCTCGCTGCCGGGGATGTTCGGGCGCACCATCTCCTGCGGCTCGCTGTCGAAGACCTACTCCATCACCGGCTGGCGCCTCGGCACCGTCATCGCCGCGCCGGAAATCGTGGACGTCGTGCGCAAGGTCCACGACTTCCTCACCGTCGGCGCCGCCGCGCCGCTGCAGGCCGCCGCCGTCACCGCGCTGGAGTTCCCGGATTCCTACTACGATGGGCTGCGCGCCGCCTACACCGCCAAGCGCGCCCTTTTCCTGGACGGGCTTGACCGCGCCGGCATGAGCTACACCCGGCCGGCGGGCGCCTACTATGTGATGGTGGACATGAGCGGCTTCGGCTGCACCGACGACACGGCGTTCTGCGAGTGGATGGCCCGCGAGGTCGGCGTCGCCGGCGTCCCCGGCTCCAGCTTCTTCCGCGAGCCGGTGCGCCACCTCGTCCGCTTCCATTTCGCCAAGCGCGAGGAGACGTTGCGCGCCGCCGCGGACCGGCTGGTGCGGCTGCCGGAGAAGGCGCGGAAACGCTGAACGCCGGGGCGGGGGTTATATTGGTTCCATGCACAGACACATGAAGCTTGAACGGGAAATGGATTCCATATGCAAAAATTGATCCGCGACATGCTGGTGGAGCTGGGGGAGAATCCGGATCGCGAAGGGTTGCGGGACACGCCCGAGCGCGTCGACCGCTCCATGCGCTTCCTCTGCTCCGGCTATGCGCAGGACCCGGCGGCGATCATCAACGAGGCGATTTTCAACGAAGAATGCAACCACATGGTGATCGTGCGCGACATCGAGGTGTACAGCCTCTGCGAGCACCACATGCTGCCGTTCTTCGGGCGCTGCCACATCGGCTATATCCCCAAGGGCCGGGTGTTCGGCGTCAGCAAGCTCGCACGCCTCGTGGACTGCTTCGCCCGCCGGCTCCAGGTGCAGGAGCGCCTGACCCAGCAGATCGCCCGCATCGTCAAGGACTCCATCAACGCCGAGGGCGTCGGCGTGGTCATTGAGGCCAAGCACCTCTGCATGATGATGCGCGGCGTGGAGAAGCAGAACTCGGAGATGGTCACCTCCGCCATGCTCGGCAGCTTCCACAGTTCCACGGCGACCCGCACGGAGTTCCTGGAACTGATCCGCGCCCGGGAGCGCTGAGTCCGCACACGGAACGGGCGCCGTTCAGGCGCGGGGTTTGCGGACGCTGCACGGGCGGCCGCAACGGGGGCAGAGGACCGAGGTGAGCGTGCGTTCGGCGATGAACGGCTGGCCGCAGTCCGGGCAGCGCCCGAGGCGGTCTTCCGAGACCTTCCACTTCTGGCGGCGTTCGCGGCGGTACTCGTCGAACAGCATGGCGCCGAACAGGCAGCCGAGCGTGACCGCCAGGTAGATGACGAAGCCGTCCTTGAATTCAATGCCGAACCACATGCTGTCTTCCCGTCATGGATTGCCGGTTTTTCGCCGCGTCACGGCGGCGGCCCGAGCAGGCGCCATTCCGCCTCGATGATTTGCGTGGAGCCGTTTTCCGGCGTGAACCGGGGGAGGTCGGGATCCGCAAGGTGCGCGACGTGGGCCCGTTCCCAGCGGCACATGCGGCGGTTGAGGGCCTGGAGCGCCAGTTCGTCCAGCTTCGCGTTTCCACAGGAATCCACCAGGAGCAGGCGTGCCTGGAGCGGCGGCGCGGCCAGCCGGATTTCGAAGCGGACCGGTCCGGTGGGTGCCTTGTCTGCGGCGGCCTTGCGCACGGCCTCTTCGTCGGGCGCGGGCGGCGCGGCCATCGGCGTGCCGTCGGCGAAGCGCCAGAGGACGCGCGCGGGCAGGGCGGCGCTCCGCACGGGGCTCCGTTCGGCGGGCAGGGTGGCGGGCCAGTGCCGGCCGATGGCGTCCGTCATCGGCGGCAGCGATTCGGCGGCGGGATGCACCGGATAGAAGCGCGCGGGCTGTCTGGAAGGCTCGGGCGGCGGCTGGTTCAGCGGCGTGACCGGGGTCGGCGGCGGCTCGTTCAGGAAGATGCTGAAGCCGTGGGCCGGGTCCGCCTCCGCCAGCAGCGCGGGATTGCGGAGGTCGCAGAGGGCGGCGAGCTGCCTCTCCCACTGGCCGCCGTTGTCCGCGCGGAACGAGATGCAGTCGTCCGCCGCATCCTTCTCCCCGGCTCTGGCCTGCGGCGGGCGGACGTAGAGCAGGCCGAACACCAGCACGTGCAGGCACAGCGCCGCCGCCAGCGCGATTTCGCACAGGAAGCGCCGGGACCATGATTTGACGGGCTGCAGCAGCGGCATGGGCGGTCGGGGGTTAGGGTGTTGGAAGTTACTAATCTATCGTTTGCGGCCCATTATTTCGCTCGCTTTCAAGACGCGGCTGAGGCGCATATCAAGATATGGAACGATGGAGCAACGCAGAAAACGAGCGAAAAAATGAGCCGCCCTGCGGGTCGCTGGTGGAACACCGCCATCGCCGGTGTCATTTCGTCAGTTACATATCTCGATATGCGCCCTCCTCATTCCTTGGCGCTGGCGGCGTTGCACCTGCGACAAACGGTAGAGTAGTAACTTCCAACACCCTTATTCCATGATTTTGGGGGTCTTCGGCCCGCCCGTCTGGAGGGCCGTGGCCATGTACACGCCGAGATTCAGCGAACGGGCCAGCGAGATGACCTGCATGATGCGGTCGTAGGGCACATTGCGGTCGGCGCGGAGGATGAGGGCGGGGTTCCGCACCGTCTTGTCCCCGATGCCGGTAATGCGCGTCCCCGCGCGGTTGGCGGCGGCGACCTTGCTGTCCAGCACGAGCTCCCGCAACTCCCGCTCCAGCTCGGCCCACTCGACACGCTTGTCGTTGAAGTAGAGGACGCCGTTGCGGTTGATGGTGACGAGCAGCTTGTCGGTGACGTTCATGTTCGGGTTCACCGCCGGCGGCAGGTCCACCGGGATGCCGGGCTGGAACACGAGCGAACTGCTGATGAGGAAAAAGATCAGCAGTAGGAAGACGACGTTGATGAGCGGGACCGGGTCGAGCCGTCCCGCATACACCCTGGCGGTTGGGCGGATGATTCTCATTCGGTCTCCGCTCCGCCGTCCGCCTGTTCCGACGCCTCGCCGCCGGCCGGAATCGCCCGCAGCCTGCGCAGGGCGTCTGGGCTGACCGTATGCTGGCTGAGGAAGAAGATCATCTCGTTGGCCGCCTTCTGCATGTCGAGCGTCAGACTCTCCACGCGGCTGACCAAGTAGTTGTACGCGGTGTAGCAGGGGATGGCGACGGTCAGGCCGCCGGCCGTGGTCAGCAGCGCCTGCCGGATGTTGCCCGCCAGCACGCCGGTGCTGACGAAGGCGCCGCCGGCCCCCTGCATGGCCTGGAAGGCGCCGATCATCCCCAGAACCGTTCCGAGCAGCCCGAGCAGCGGCGTGATGTGCGCGATCGTCGCCAGCGCCTTCAGGCGGCGCTCCAGGCGCGGCAGCTCGGAAAGGCAGGCCTCCTCGACGGCGTTGCGCAGCGCGGCCTCGTCGCGGTCGGCGCGCAGGATGGTGGCGCGCAGGACGCGGGCGACCGGCCCCGGGGTCTCGTCGCAGAGCGAGACCGCTTCCGCCACGTTGTCTTTCCGTAGGACGTTGAAGAGCCCCTGGAGGAATTCGGGCACGTCAATCTGCGCCCGGTGGTAGCTCAGCAGCCGCTCGATCACGATGTAGAAAGCCGCCACGCTGCACGCGGCGATGAACCACATCACCGGCCCGCCATTGTCCATCAGTTCCCGGAAAAACGACATGCGAAACTCCTCTGGCCGGACACGCTGGAACGGCCGTTACCCCGTTTGCCTTCTGCCTAAAATCAGGCGGCTGATGTTATAACCCGCAAAGCGGCTTTCGTCAAGTCCGGAAGATCGTCCGCGACGAGCGCGCGCTCCGAGGGCGCCAGTTCCGCGGCCAAGCCGTGCAGGAAAACCGCCGCCCGCGCCGCGTCCCACGCTGGCAGATCCTGCGCCAGCAGGCCGCCGATCATCCCCGCCAGCACGTCGCCGCTGCCCGCCGTCGCCAGCGCGCTGCCCCCGGCGGAATTGACCGTCACCCGCCCGCCGGGCGCGGCCACGATGGTGCCCATGCCCTTGAGCACGACGCACGCACCGGTGTGGCACGCCAGCGCCTCCGCCTGCGCGGCGCGCGGCGCGTCCAAACGGTCGCCCAGCCCGAACCCCTCCAGCAGCACCCGCATCTCCCCGGGGTGCGGAGTCAGCACGATTCTTTCCGTTTCTCCGTTTTCACGGGAATGCGGATCCTGCACGAATTCTTCCGATTTTCCGTTTTCACGGGAATGCGGATCTTGCACGAATTCTTCCGTTCTTCCGTTCTTCCGTTTTCCTTTTGCCGCCAGCCACTCCGGGTGCCGCGCCAGCCGCCGCAGGCCGTCCGCGTCGATCACCGCCGGGATTCCCGCGTCCAGCACAGCCTTCAGCGGCCGGTCCAGGCCGGCATGCGCACCCGCGCCCGGGCCGAACACCACGGCCTGCGCCTTCTCCAGAAGTTTGCGCAGCGGCGCAGCGGACTCCGCGCCGAAGAACCCGCGGCCACCATCGGGGATGGAACGGACGATAAGCGCGGCGAGCGGCGCGTGCATCAGCGGCCGCGCCGCCTCCGGCACAGCGACGGTCACCAGACCGCAGCCGGTCCGCAGTCCCGCCTCCGCCGCCAGCATCGGCGCGCCGGTATAGTCCGCCGAACCCGCCGCCACCAAGAGATGCCCGAAACGGTTCTTGTGCGCCTCCGCCGGCCGCCGCGGGAAGAACGGACGGACATCCTCCGCGAAAAGCGCGTCGCCCGAACTGGCGGCGCCGGCGACGGCCTTGGCCGCCAGCCCAATCTCCACGCAGCGGATGCAGCCGCAGCGCGGCCGTCCGGTTTCGCTGAATAATCCCTTCTTCGGCAGTCCCATCGTAACCGTCAGGTCGGCCGTGACGACGCAGCCGCCCCCGCCGCTGTCGGCGTCCATGCCGGAGGGGAGGTCGAGCGCGACGACCGGCAGCCCGGAGGCGTTGACCTGCGCGGTGATGCGTCCGAACGGTGCCCGCGGCGCGCCGGAGAGCCCCGTCCCGAGCAGGCCGTCCACCAGGATCGTCCCCGGCTGCAGCGCCTCCGGCGGAAGCTCCGCAACCACCTGCACCGGAATGCGTGACGGCATCCGCTCCGCATGGAAGCGCGCCGCGCCGGAAAGCTCCCCCGGCGGCGTCGTGGCGAACACCGCGACCGGCAGCGGTGAGATTTTGGCCAGATGCGCCGCGACGACGTAGGCGTCCCCCGCGTTGTTCCCCTTGCCCGCGAGCACCGCCCAGCGCCGCCGGTGCTCCGGCGCGAACCGCCGGCCGACGAACTCCGCCGCCAGCTCCGCGGCCCCGATCCCCGCGCGGCGCATCATCTCCTCGCCGGAGACCCCGGCGCGCATCGCGCCCGCCTCAAGCTTCCGCATCGCCGCAACCGAAACAAGTTTCATGCTGGAATCCTCCGGATACGGGGAATATACGGTGCCGCCGCGGAAAAAGCCGGAAGCCGCATGCTTTTCTCGCGCAGAGGCGCAGAGGTGCGGAGAATGTGCGTGCCGAAAAATCCAGCTTTGGCCGTCTCTGCGCCTCCGCGCCTCCGCGCGAGGTTTTGTGCCCGCTCTTACAGCGAGAGCAGGAGCTGTTTCGGTTTGCGCGGGGTGCGCGGTTTGGCGGCGGTGCGGGGGGCGGCTTTTTTCTTCCTGCGGGCGGCGGCTTCGGCGTCCCATAGCAGGTGGTAGGCGCGCAGGAGTTCGCCGACGCTCCAGGCCTGCGAGATGCAGCCGTTGGGGCGGTGGGGCGGTTCGGCGTCGGCGACTTCGGAAAGGGAGCCGAGCCCCGCTTCGGCGAGCTGATGCGGCCAGGCGCCCATCCATTCGCGGAGGCGGGCGAGGGCGCCGGGCGTGCCCGGCGTGACCTTGAGGTAGGCGGCGGCGAACGGGCCGAAGAGCCACGGCCAGACCGTGCCCTGGTGGTAGGCGGCGTCACGCGTGCGGCCGTCGCCCTCGTAGCGCGGGCGGTAGGCGGGGGCGTCCGGCGCGAGCGTGCGGAGTCCGCACGGGGTCAGCAGCTTTTCCTGGACGGCGGCGACGACGGCTCCGGCCTGCTGCGGCGTGAGCGGCGAGTGGGGCAGGGCGGCCGCGAAGATCTGGTTCGGGCGCAGGTCGCGGTTGACGCCGCCGGTGTTGACGCAGTCGGCGAGGTAGTGCTCGGCGGGGAGCCAGAAGGTGTCGCGGAAGCTCTGGGCGAGCGTTTCCGGCGCGACGGGCAGGGAGAACTCCCCGTCGCCGAACGTTGCGGCCAGTTCCTCGCAGAATCGGAGGGCGTTGTACCAGAGGGCGTTGATCTCGACGGTGAGCCCCCAGCGCGGGGTGACGGGGCGGCCATCCACCTTCGCGTCCATCCAGGTGAGCTGGGTGTCGGGGGTGCCGGCGTTCAGGAGGCCGTTGCCGACCATGCGCACCGGCGGGTTGTCGAGGCCGCTGGCGTAGGCGGCGACGATGCGGCGCATGACGGGCCAGAGTTCGGTGCGGACGTGGTGGATTTCGCCGCCGGCCTGGAGGTACTGCTGGACGGTGTGGAAGAACCAGAGGGAGGCGTCCACGGAATTGTAGGAGGCGGTGCCGTCGGGGTTGATGAAGTTCGGCAGGAGTCCGTCCTTCTCCAGCCGGCTGAACGCCTGGAGGATGGCGAGGCCGGCCTCGAGGCGGCCGGTGAGGAACATCGTGCCGGGAAGGGCGATCATCGTGTCGCGGCCCCAGTCCTCGAACCAGTGGTAGCCGGCGAGGAGGGCGGGGCGGCCGGAGGGGAGGCGGACGGCGAGCTGGGCGGCGGCGCGGAAGAGGCGTTCCGCCGTCTCGATGTCGGAGAGGTTCGATGTGCGGCCGCGGATGAGGCGCAGGTTTTCGCGGCGCTCCTCCTCGCGGCGCGCCGTCTCGGCGTTCCAGCATTCCTCGGGCGGTTCGGCGAGCGGCGTCGTCCCCGCGGCGACGACGAGCGGCCGGCCGGGATGCAGCGTGATCTCGATGACGGCCGGCAGGAAAAGGTCTTCCTGGAAGTCGAAGCCGCGGCGGCGCTCCTCGTGGTATTCAAAGTTGCGGAACCAGCCGTTTTCCGGGCGCAGGGAGGCGTCCGCACCGGGGGGCCACTGGATGAACAGCGGCGGCATCCCGGCGCACGGTTCGACGGAGAATCCGTTCTCGAAGACGGCGAGGTCGCGGCGGATGCCGTCGTAGGCGCGCCCCAGCGAGTGGTTGCGGCGGTAGGCGAGGAGCGGCTTGAGGCGCAGGACGAGGGGCTGGTCCGTGCCGGTCAGGAGGTAGCGGACCAGGGTGCTGGCGCGGCCCTGGGGCATGAGGATTTCGCGGCGGATGGCGATGCCGTTCTCGAGGTGGTAGTCCCAGGCCGGCGCGTCGTCGAGCGTGAAGCCGGCCGGCAACGCGGGCGGCGTGGGGAAGAGCACGCCCGGGTAATGGTGGCAGGTCAGGAACCGTTCGCCGCTTGGCGTGAGCAGCGACTCCTCGTACTTCGAGAGCAGGACATGCCGTCCGGCGGCGGGTGCCGGCAGGTTGGCCACGAGCAGCCCGTGGTACTTCCGTGTGTGGCTGGTGAGCACGGTGCTCGACGCGTAGCCGCCGAGCCCGTCGGTTTCCAGCCATTCAAGCCGGGAAAGCGCCTCCGCATCCCGGCAGGTCTCGCCTGAAATTTCAATCGACATAGGGGAATCCTTGGGGAAAGCAGAACGAAGAATGCAGAGCGCAGAAGGCAGAAGGGAACGGGAAAAACGGGGAATGTGGAACGGTACCGTAACCGGCCGCAGTGCAAAAACAACCGGCCGATCCCGGTGGCGGGCGGGCAATTTCCCACAGACGCGGGGAAGGTTTGAACCGCATGTTTCATGAAGGCTGAACCCGCACGCCGAAGTTCCGCACGCTGCATCGAAAACCGGTGGCCGGCCGCCTCACCCCCGGCCGACGGAAAAGTCGGGTGCGGGTTCGACCAGGCTGCGGATCAGGCGGGCGAACGCCTCCGCCGTCTGGCCCGGCGAGAAGAGCCGGCACTGGCGCGAACCGGCGGCGATGTAGTCCGCGCGCTGGGCGGGGTTCAGGCGCACGGCCCGCACCAGCGTGGCGGCGATCTCCTGCTCCGAGAGCACCGGTATCGGGAAGGCGGCGCTGCCGACCACCTCCAGCAGGCTGGTCGCCGGATGGCAGATCACGGGGCACCCCGCAATCATCGCCTCCACGGGCGGATAGCCGTATCCCTCGTATTGAGAGGCGGTGACGAACCAGTCCGCGGCGCGGTAGAAACGGCTCAGGGAATGGTCGTCCATGTCGCGCAGAATCTGCACCCGCGATTCCATCCCCAGGCGCTCGATGAGGCGTTTGATGCGGCCGAGGTTCTCGTCGTCGCCGCCGACCAGCACCAGGTTGTGGCGCGGGATGTTGCCCTCCGTCACGCCCGTCGCAAACCCCTTGATGAGCAGGTCGACGTTCTTGTGCGGCTTGAAGGCGCCGACGTAGAGGAAGAATTTGCCGTACGGCATGGGCGAGACGGTCGGCGGCAGCCCCGTGTCGCGCGTGGTCAGCATGCGGTGCCAGTCGGCGCCGATGTCCGAATACATCACGGTCGTCTTTTCGGCCGCCTGCGGGAACATGTCCACCAGGTCGCGTTCCGTGAACTTGGAGACTGTGATGACCTTCCGGCTGCGGCGGATCATGTTCCGGAGCCGCCAACGGGCGATGAATCGTTGCCAGGGGACCAGCTCCGGCATGCGCAGGAACGCGATGTCATGGACCGTGATGACGAGCGGCACGCCGGGCATCATCGGCCCCTTGTGCCACGGGCTGAAGAAGCAGTCGGCCGCCGCCTCGCGCACCTGGCGGGGCAGGATGACCTGTTCGCGGAAGGCGGGGTTCCGTGCCGCGGGCAGCACCTCCAGGCGGACGCCCGGCAGCCCCTTGAGCCGGTCCGGAACCGCCTCCAGCGAACGGGCGAAGAGGATGAACTCGAACTCGTCCGGCCGCGTTCCCAGGGGGGCGACGATGTTCGTGAGGAAACGCCCGACGCCGGTCAGCCGGTTCGCCTGTGTGAATTCCCTTGCATCAACCGCGCAGCGAATCATGCAGTCCTTCTTCCCCGTGGACACCGCACGGCTTGCGCGGCCCCGCTTGTATAATCCGTTTCCGGTTGCAATTTACAGCATGAACCTCTGTTTGTGAAGCGGGCCGCCACGACGGACGGCCGCAGAACACGCAACCCGGCCCGCGGCGCGCCAGGCGGGAAGCCTCGCCGTAGTACACATATGCACAAAACCCAGGCAAAACTCACGATCTCGCCCAGCCACTTGGTCTGCCCGCAATGCATGGAAGTCCTTGTGCGGGAGGATATAGAGGGGTTCGGCCATTGCCCCTACTGCGACCACCTTTTCGAGCCGGACGCGGAAATCGAGGATTTTCTGCTCTCCCCGGTGGTCGCGCAGTGGGCCGTCCAGCAGCGTCCTCAGCCACAGGCCGACGACCCGCGCCTCGCGCCGTAACAGGCTCCTCGCGCCATCGTCCGCCGCAGCGAGCGAGGGAACCGGATGAAAAGCGATCTGAAATCGCCGATGGAAACCATCGGCATGCCGTCTCCCGGCTTCCCCACGCGCAGGACCACCAGCCTTCGCGTGCGGCTGATGCTGCTGATTCTCCTTTCGATTCTACCCGTGTTCGGTCTGCTGATCTACCAGTCGGCCCATGAACGGGACGATAGGATTCGCACGGCCAAGGAGGACGCCATGCGCGCCGCGGAGCTGGTTGTGGGCGGTGCTTCCCAGGTGGTGGAAGGCACGCGGGATCTGCTGGTCTCCCTCTCCCACTCCGTCTCCATGCCGTCCCTGGACACGAAATCGACATCCGCCCGCCTTGCCATCCTCCAGAAATACACCACGCACTACACGAACATCGGCATCGTTGCCGAAGACGGCCGCGTCGTCGCCAGCGCCATCCCCCTGCCGGAAAACACTACCGTGATCGCCACATCGGCCTGGTACCAGCGGCTGCAGGCACCGCGGGAATTCGCAGTCGGCGACCTGGTGTTTGGGAGCGTCTCCCAGCAGCGCTGCGTCTACTTTGTGGTGCCGATCCCCGGCCAGCCGGCCGACCGGCCGCGGGCGGCCCTCTACGCCTCGCTCAATCTAGAGGCGCTGCAGAAGTGCATCTCCCGCGCCGCGCTGCCCGACGACAGTGTCGTTCTCATCACCGACCGCACTGGCGTGCATCTGGCCCGGAATCCGGAGCCGGGAAAATGGGTCGGCAAAAAATCACAGGTATGGGATGCCTTTCAGGACAAATCGCGGAGGGATGGCGGTTTCGTGCGGGAGGCCGGGGTGGATGGCGTGGTGCGGCTCTACCGATTCCTGCAGGTTCCCAACAGCGACGGTGGCCTGTTCGTCGGCATCGGCGTCTCCGAGGCCGCCATTCTCGCCGCATGCAACGCCCGTTTTGTCGACAGCCTGCTGCTGCTTAGCCTGTGCTCGCTGACCGCCATGCTGCTGGCCTCCATGTTCAGCGAGCTCGCCGTGCTGCGGCATTTGCGGCAGGTGGCCGCGGCGGCGCGGCGGCTGGCGCAGGGGGAATTCGGAACCCGCATCAGGATGAAGGGCGGCGCCAAGGAGTTCCGTAGTCTTGCCGGAACCTTTGACGGCATGGCGGAAGCCCTGCAGTACCACAACCGGGATCTTGAAGAGCAGATTCAAAAACGGACGCAGGCGCTGCGGGACAGCGAAAATACCATGCGAACCCTGATGGACGCGATCCCCGAAGCGGCGCTTCTCCTGGATGCGGAATGCCGGATCATCGCCGTCAACCAGGTTGCCGGCCGGCGTTTGGGCCGAAAATCCACCGAAATGTCCGGCATCACGATGTTCGATCTTCTGACGCCCGATCTGGCCGCCAGTCGGACCGCACATTTCCGGCAGGCGATGGAAACTGGGGAACCCGTGCGGTTCGAGGATACGCGCGCCGGGCTGGTCTTCAGCAACCATGTCACCCCCATCCGTAGCCCCTCCGGCGCGATTGAGGGCGTCGCCGTGCTGGGCATCGACATCACCCGGAGCCGGATGGCCGAGGCCGAGCAGATGAAGCTGATGAACGATCTGCAGCGGGCGAACGGCGAGCTGCGGAACGCGCTGGCCAACATCAAAAAGCTCTCGGGACTCCTGCCCATCTGCGCCTGGTGCAAGAAGGTCAGGAACGACGAAGGGTACTGGAACCAGGTCGAAACCTATCTGTCCCGCCACTCCGAGCTGCAGTTCACCCATGGCATCTGCCCCGACTGCCAGAAGTCGCATTTCGCGGAGCCTGCCGAAGAGCCGCCCGCCTGAACCGCTTGGCCGCTCCGCGGCGGCCGGCCGCAGGCGCGCACGGCCGGGGTCAGGCGGGTTTCCGGTTTCCGGCGAACGGTTCCGGCCGGCGGAAGTCCGGAAGGAAGGCGGTTTCCGGCGTCAGCTCCTGCATGTACACGCGCCAGAAGCCGAGCTCGCCGACCCTGTCGCAGACGCGCTCGTACTCCTCCCGCGTCACCCCCCGCGCGAACTCGCCGCGCCCCTCGCAGGCCGGCATCGGCCGGTACTGGCTCATGACGGAGAGCGGCAGGTCGGATCCGAACTCGCGGTGCAGCCGGTCCAGCACGGCCAGGCTGTTCTCCACCTGCCCCGGAAGCACCAGGTGCCGCACGAGCACCCCGCGCGCGGCGGTGCGCCGCCCCGACGGATCCCACGGATAAAGGAACCCCTTTTCCGTCACCATGCGTTTCAGCGCCGCGAAGGCAATGTCCGGGTAGTCGGCCGCGCCCATGCAGCGGCGTGCGAGCTCCGCATCGGCGAACTTGAAATCGGGCAGGAAAATGTCCATCAGCTCCGCCACCGCGGGAATCAGCGCCGGGAGCTGGTACCCGGAGCAATTATAGAGGAACGGGACTTCCACGCCGCGGAGGCGGAGTTCGCGGCAGAGCGCGGCGGCGTGCGGCCAGAAATGGTCGGGGGTGACGAAGTTGAGGTTGTGGACAGCTTGGGCGAGCACCTCCTCCGCCAGTGCCGGAAGTTCGTCCGGCGGATACTCGCGTCCGCTATTTTCGCCGGAAATCTGCCGGTTCTGGCAGAAGAAGCAGTGGGAGGAACAGCCGCTGAAGAAGATCGTCCCGGAGCCGCGCGTTCCGCTGAAGGACGGTTCCTCGCCGAAATGCGGTCCGGCGTGTGCGATGCGGCAGACGGCCGTTTCGCCGCAGACGCCCTTCCGTCCGGCGGTGCGGTCCACGCCGCAGTTGCGCGGGCAGAGCCGGCATTCACGATAGGCTGAAAGATCGAGGTTCATCGGTGCGGTGTCTTGTGCGGGCTGACGGCAGTCCCGTTTTACGCTTGGTTACGGGGTGGTAGCTTAGCTCCTCCTCAGTACCTTACGGGTGAAAACTTTCGAAAGTTGTGCATGATTTTGCGTGGCGACGCTTTGGAGTGCGGCAATAAGTGCATCCGTTTGCCGCTTTTTCATGAGCGCGGAGCGCTGGTGTTATGGTGTTTTTGTTATAGCGGCTCCGCCTTAGTTGAAAAGCGGCAAACGGATGCACTTATTGCCGCACTCCAAACGTGCAGGCTCTTCTTTTTCTCTTTGCGTCTTTGCGAACTTCTGTTAAAAATGTCTTGATTCAGGTTCTGCCGCGGTAAGCGGAGCTAACCGACCACCCCGCTTCTTGGTTTTCTGGATTTTGGACGCGGAGGCTGGCCGTTCGGTTTCAAAATCCGCAGCCCCGCGTCATTCAGGCGGTTCAGGCGGGACGGCGGCCGCCGGGCCCGGCCGGCTCAGCCGGCGGTGTTCCAAAGCCCTTCGCGCTCGACCTCCGCATGGGCGGCGACGAACGCGCGCACCACTTCGGGGTCGAAATGCCGGCCGGAGCCATTGACGATCTCGGCCAGCGCCTCGTTTGCCCCGCGGGAAGGCTGGTAGACGCGGTAGGAGCGCATGGCGTCGTAGGCGTCGACGACGGCGAAGATGCGGGCGCCGATGCAGATTTCCGCCCCCTTGAGGCCGCTTGGATAACCGGAACCGTCGAACCGTTCGTGGTGCTCCAGGACGATGCGGGCGGGGCTCCTCAGGAAGGGGCTGTACTCCAGAAGCTGGTGCCCGATCTGCGGGTGGGTGTGCATGATCTTCGTCTCCTCGGGGGTGAAATGGCCCGGCTTGAGGAGGATGGTGTCGGGGATGCCGATCTTGCCGATGTCGTGGAGGAAGGCGCCGTAGCCGATGTCGTCCAGCTCGGGCGGTTGGATGCCCATGCGGCCGGCCAGCAGCCGGGTGAGGTCGCGGACCCGCACCGAATGCTCGCCCGTCTCGCGTTCGCGTTTGGTGAGCATGGAGACCATGGCGTCGAGGGTGAACTGGATGGCGGAGCGCAGTTCGTTGAGGGTGGTCACCAGTTCGCCGCTCTTGGCGCGGATCAGGTCTTCAAGGCGGCTGCGGTATTCGATGTTTTCGCGGATCAGCCGCCGGTAGCCCATCGCGCGCCCGGTGACATCCAGGAGGTATTCGCGTGAGAACGGTTTGCGCATAATCTCGAAGACGCCGTAGCGCATCACCTCCATGGCGCGCTCGGCCGTCACGTCGCCGGACATCACGACCTTGACGATGGTGTCGTCCAGCTCCCGGACGGCCTTGAGGAGGGCAAACCCGTCGAGCACCGGCATGGTCAGGTCGGTGACGATGAGATCGATCTCCCCCGGCGAATTCTGCAGTTCCGCCAGCGCCGCGTCAACCGATCCGGCGACGGCGACCGTGTATCCGCCGGACCGCAGGAGCTGGCAGAGCGTGAGGGCCACCATTTCATCGTCGTCCACCACCAGAACATGCCCGGAAACCGGCGATGCGGCGGGATGCGAAGACGCGGAGATGGCGGAGTCCGCCGCCAGATGCATGGCCTTCGGCGAGGGGATGGGCAGGATCAGATTGGGGCGCCAGGTGTAGAAACGGTCGCGCCCGGTCCGCTTGGCCTGGTAGAGCGCCTGGTCGGCGCGGTTCATGAGTTCGGCTGCGGAGACGAGTTCGTCCGCCGGGTTCCAAGAGGCCACGCCGATGGAGACGGCGGGATGCACGTCCGGATACAGCGGGCTGACCATGAGGCGCTTGGCTTCCTCGACGAGGGAGAACGCCAGCGCCGTGGCCCCGTCCAGTCCCGTCTGGGGAAGCACCATGATGAACTCGTCGCCGCCGTAGCGGGCGACGATGTCGGAGGCGCGCGCCCTCCAAGATATCAGCTTTGCCAAGGCCACCAGCACGCGGTCGCCGAGGCCGTGCCCCAGGCCGTCGTTGATCCGCTTGAAGTTGTCCACGTCCAGAATCAGAAAGGAGAGGGGGGTGCCGTAGCGCCGGGCCATGTTCCACGCCCGCGCATACTCCTCGTCGAAGTGGGAGCGGTTCATGAGGCCGGTGAGCCCGTCATGGACGGAGAGCTGCTGCACCCGCCGCATGGCGCGCATGTTGCCGAGGAAATGGTTGACCGCATCGTACAGCACGGAAAACGGCGGATCTTTCACCTCGGCCGGTGCGGGCGCCAGCAGCAGGAGGATGCCGTGGATCTCATCCGAGACGATCAGGGGCAGCAGGACGGCGTCCTTTTCCGAAAGCGCCGTGTCCGGCTCCCCGTCGTGCAGGGGCGGCATCAGGTCGGTTTCAACTTCGCCGAACAGGTTGTCGGAGGCGTGGAGCAGCTCGCCATAGCGGCGGAGCGCCGCCTTCCGCAGTTCGTCCGCCAGTCCGTCGGGAAGCGGGCGGTTTGGGAGCAGGCAGAAGAACTGCTCCTCGTCCGTCATCTCGAAAATCCCCACCGCGTCACAGGTGAAGAGGGACGCCACGCCGTTGACCACGCGCCGCAGCGCCTCCCGCATCGTGGGGGGGGCGGCGGCGGAATCGCAGGCGCCCCGAAACCGCTTCAGCCGCCTACACAACTCCTGCACCGTCATCCCTGGGTCCGGCGGCGGCGGGGCGGCGGCATTCCTGGCGAACTCGGCCTCCAGGCTTTCCACCAGCGCCGACGAGGAGAACGGCTTCGGCAGGATGTGCCGGACGCCGAGTTCGGCCAGCCTGTGTTCCACCGACGGGGTCAGGCAGGCGCTGCAGACAACGACGCCGACCCTCGGCCACAGCCTGCGCACCTCCTCGATGAAGCTCACCCCGTCCATCGGCCGCATGTTGTAGTCCACGACCACGGCGTCCGACTCCTCCAGCAGGAGATGCCGGAAGGCGGAACTGCCGTCGGCGGCGGCCGCGACCGTGTAGCCGGCGGAAATCAGCACGCCGGAAAGCAGCCGCCGGATGGACTCCTCGTCGTCAACGACCAGAACCCGTCTCACGGGTGCCGGCGGCCGGTTCCTGTCGTCGTCTGTGGTGGGCATCGGGCGTTTTTTCCCAGGCAAATTTGGAGCAGGAGGCGCAGGTCTGCGGTCAGGGGGAATGACTTCCCATCTTCAACACCCGCCCGATTTCCGCCTGCAGCAACCGCTCGTTTTCCGGATTGATCTCCCGCTTCGGGAACAGATCCAGGGCGGCGGCGACGTCGGCGACCAGATTCTGCAGTTTGTAGGGCTTGACCAGCACTCCGCGGATTCCCGGCTCCTGCAGGATGGCGTGTGAGATGCTGGAGGGCGTCTTGGTCACCAGCACGACCTTGATGTCCCGCTGCGGCGTGCTTTGCTGCGGCAGGAGGCGGAACAGGTCGTCGCGGGCGATGTCCGTGATGTCGGTGCTGAAGAGGACGGCGTCCACCTTGTCGGCGTGCATCCGCCGGATTCCCTCCCATCCGCTCCGCGCAAGCAGGATGCGGAATCCGCCGTGGCGGCAGAGGACGGTGCCGGCGGAGACCAGGGCCGGGACGTCGGCGTCCACCAGAAGGATGGCGGGGTCGTGTCCGGCCCCCGTGCGGCCGCGGCTCATGAGGCGGCGCACATGGCTGAGGAAGATGTCCGGCGAGTAGGGCTTCACAATCGCGTCGTTGGCCCCGCCGTCGACGCCGCGCAACGCGGCGTTCTCGTCCCCGACCAGCATGAGCAGCGGCGTGCGGCTGAAGTGGTTGTTGTTCCGGAAATAGTTGAGGAACTCGAACCCCCTTCCGCCCGCATACTCCTCGTCCAGGATCATCATGCTGTAGCGCAGGCCGTATCCGTTGTTGCCGGCCACCGCGTGGCCCGGATCCATCATCACGGGCAGCAGCCCCTCTTTCTCCACCAGCAGCCGGATCACCTGGCGGCACGGCTCGTCCGCCATCACCATGACGCGTTTGCGGTAGCCGGAGCCTGCCGCGCTGGCCGGAAGCTCAATCCGGTGCGACCCGCTCTTGCGGGAGAGGCCGAGATTCTGCCGGGCGTGCTGGACGGCCGTTTCGATGTCCACCCCCGGCTCCAGAGCCGTGATGCCGGCGGCGACATGGAGCGGGTATTCCTGCGTGCGGTAGACGAAGGGGGAACGGTGCCGCAGGACGGACATGGCCTTTTCCAGCGCGCATTTCCCCCCCGCCAGCTCCTCGCCCGGAAGGAGGACGGCGAACGTCGCGTTGTCCCAGCGGGTGATGCGGTCCGTCCTCCGGAACGTAGCGCAGAGCATCTGGCCGATCCGCTTGTAGATGACCTTCCGAGCCATCTCCGAGTTCTCGGTGCCGCCCCAGTCGTAATCTTCGCCGATCGTGATGACGCCCAGGACGGAGGGCATGGAAGAGGACGCCGCCTCCTCGCACAGACGGAGGTGGCCGGCGGAGAAGGCGGGTTTTTCCTGCAGGGTCCACTCCCCGCCGAGGGAGGAGGCGAAGAGGACGCCGCGCCCGCTCATCCGGGCATGCACATAGCGCGCCACGGTCCGCGGGTCGATGGGGCGGGCCAGGCACTGATCCGCGTCCACACCGGGCTTCAGCCCCGGCGGCGGCGGACCATCGGTGTCCTGGACGACCACGATGTGGGCCGATGCGTTGGCCGGGCTCAGGCGCAGCGCCTGCACGAGGCTGTTCTCGCCCGCGACCATGATGTCGCCCTGGATCACGACGAACTGGACGCGCCGCTCGCCGAGCAGCCGGCGGGCGAGCGCGGAGCTTGCCGCCGACAACACCTCGTAGCCGTAGGTCTCAAGCTCGGTCGCCAGCGGCTCCATGAATTCGGGATCCGTGCCGGCCAGGAGGACGGGGAAGAGCGTCTGCATCGGCGCCGCCATCTCCTTCCGGAGCACGTCCAGCAGTACGCCGAGTTTCATCGAAAGCTCTTCAGCCGTGGCCTGTTCCACGGCCAGCACGGCGTCAAAGATCGCCGTGAATTCGCAGGAGGGGATGGACACGCGCAGCCCCTGCACCAGCTTCTGCACCGCCTCGGCGGCGGCGGCATCGTTGCGGTCAAGCGCATAGCGGGCCACCTCCAGCGCGTCGATGCGCGGGCCCAGCGAATTTTTGAATTTTCCCACAGCCCGGTCAATCATCAGACAACCTCCAGAAACCCGTCACGGCCGCCCGTTCTTTGCCGGCACAACGCCGAGCACAATCCGGAATCCGGTATTGGGCCCGCACTCCGGTGCCGCCAGACTCCCCCTGTTCGCCGAACGGCACAGTTCCGCACCGTTCTCCCAACTTCCGCCGCGGATCACCTTGAACATTCCCCTTGCCGGCCCCGTTGGCTCCACCACCTCCGCATTCTGATAATCCCCCAGCCAGTCCCGGCACCATTCCCAGACATTGCCATGCATGTCGTGCAGTCCCCATGCGTTCGGCAGCCGCTGCGCCACGGCCTGGTTGCGGCGGGCCGGCACCGTAAGGTCATGCCATGACATGTCCGCCACCGTCCCCGCAAAATCGCCGTCCGTCCCCGCGCGGCACGCATATTCCCACTCCGCCTCGGTCGGGAGGCGGTACTCGTACCCGTCGGGCAGACGCCCGGCGGCCTTTTCGCGCCCGGTCAGCCAGTCGCAGAACGCCGAGGCATGGTTCCAGCTCACATAGCAGACCGGGAATTCGTCGTCCGGCGGCATGCCCGAGCGGTTTCTGGCGTTGAAGTGCTGCAGGTACAGGGCGCCGGGGTTGTCTCCACCCTGGTACCCACTTTCCTTCACAAACCAGCGGTACTGCCCGTTCGTCACCTCGGTGCGGCCCATCCAGAACGGCTTCCGGAAGACCACCGTGTGCGGCGGGCGCTCGTCCAGCTTCTTCCCTTGGCTTCCCATGACGAACCGGCCGGCATTCACCGGCTTCAGCACGATCCCCCCTCCGGCGACCACCCAGGTCAGCCCGGCGGTCGGAAGCGCCAGCGGCTCCATCCGGACCTCCACGCGCATCAGGCCCGGCTTCTTCATGAAAAATTCGCCGTCATAGGGGGCGTAGCAGCGGTCCGTCTCCACCGGAAGTTCGATGTGGAGCGTGTGACGCCCCAGTTTTTCCAAAGGAATCGTCGCGGGCAGCTTCATGAGTTGCCTGACGCCGTCCAGGGTGACCTCCGCCGCCCCGCCGTCCCTGCCGCCCGTCAGCACGTGCAACGCCAGCCGGGGGGCCAGCTCGGCCTGCGCCGTCACCAGCAGATCGCGGGCCTGCACCGATTCCGGCATCAGTTCGACCGCGCGGACGGCAAAGCCCTGCGTGGCGTTCCAATCCCCGGCGGCCGCGGCGGCCCCAGCCGCCGCCATCGCCTGTTCGTACCGGCTCCGCGTCAGCCCGTGGCGCGCCGCAGGGTTGCTCCCGCATCCGGGAATCGCCAGCGCCTCCGCAAATGCGTGTTCCGCCGCCGCCCACTTGTTCTCCATCTGGAACTGCCGCGCCGCCATCTGCTGCGCCTGAAAAGCCGCCGTGATCCGCTCCCCCGCCAGCGCCGCCGCCCTGTCGGCCAGCCCCCGCGCACAATGCCATCGATCCGCCGCCGCCGCCCATTTCCCGGCGCCTTCAAGCTCGCCGGCCTCTCCCATGGCGCGGATTGCCGCAGCCCATTCCAGGCCTCCCCAGTGCATCATCACATCCTCGCCCTTTTCCTCCATCACGGCGAAGCTGGCCCGACGGTCGGCCACCGCCTCCAGCCGGCAGAAAAAAACCACCTCCGCCTCCGTCAACTTCGCGTTCGGCATCCCGGGCGCACCACGGACGAGCAGGGAGCGCAGGGGCCGGTCCGGAACCGCCGTCCGGGCGGCCGGAACGGCGGCGCGCGGCGGCGGACGGAAACGGCCCGTGCCGTCGCCGGGGTGCAGCAGGAACAGCCAGGCGGCGCCCGCGGTGACCAGGGCCGCCGCCACGCCGCCCGCGCCCCACGCCAGCAGATGGCGGCGGATGGGCGGCGGTGAACCTTCTGCGGGGAGCGCGGCCGCGTCGCCGGTGGACGAAGGATGGTCGGTGGAGGCCGGCAGGTGAAATTCCGCGCCGGCCACATCCGGCACCAGCTCATCGGCGCGCACCACCGCCTCCACCATCAGGTTCTGCGTGGTGGTGGAGACATTCTGCTCGGAAACCGTGTCGTCCTTGGTGAAAACCGCCTGCACGCTTCCCAAGCGGCGGATCATCCAGGCCATTGCGTCAATTCCGGCATGGTCGCCGTAGCGGACGCAGTAGATCTGCCCGTCCAGAAGATAGATGCAGCCGACAACCACGCCGTCCTCGCTGTGAAACGAGAGGCGGCCGGTCTGCTGGCCCGCGGAGAGATACTGGATCAAGTTCGGCACTTCCCCGCGCGCGACTTGCAGGGTCATGTCGCCTTCGCGGACGCCCTGGAGCGGAGATGTCGTGGAGGAGGGCGACTGTGCAGAGGCGGCTTTGCCCGCGTCCGCTTTCGCGGGCGGCTTTCCCTGTTCCCCCTTCCGGCGGAGCAAGCCAGAAAACATGTCCGGCAGTTTGTCCACAGTTATAAAATCCTGCATGACCCCCGCCGGAAAAGGCGGTGGCCGGATCAGGACCCGCTTTCGGTCCGATGCGGCCAGGCGGCGTGAAAACACTCAGGGCGAAGGTGCTGCGTCAAGATACACCGGTTGGCGGCGCTCGGCAAGCCGGAGCCCATGCATTTTTCGCACCTCCCGACGCACGCTATATTATCCGCCGTTTTTGTCCGCCGACAGCCCCCGACCAACGAAAGAAAACGCGCACCATGAGCCAGGACCTCAAGACCGCCGCCCTCGACTACCACAAAAACCCCGCCCCCGGCAAGGTGGCCGTCCGCCTCACCAAACCGTGCGCCACCCAGCAGGAACTCTCCCTGGCCTACACCCCCGGCGTCGCCATCCCCTGCAAGGAGATCGAGGCCCGTCCGGAAACGGTCTGGGACTATACCGGCCGCGGCAACGCCGTCGCCGTCGTCTCCGACGGCACCGCCGTGCTCGGCCTCGGCAACATCGGCCCCGCCGCCGGGCTCCCCGTCATGGAAGGCAAGTGCGTGCTGTTCAAGCACTTTGCCGACATCGACGCCATCCCGCTCTGCCTCTCCAAGGTGTTCAACGCCGACGGCACCACCGACGCCAAGAAGCTCATCTCCGTCGTCGAAACCCTCGAACCCTGCCTCGGCGGCATCAACCTCGAGGATATCGCCGGCCCCGCCTGCTTCGAGGTCGAGACCACCCTCAAGGCCCGCATGGGGATCCCCGTCTTCCACGACGACCAGCACGGCACCGCCATCATCTCCGGCGCCGCCGTCGTCAACGCCCTGAAGCTCGTCGGCAAGAAGATTGAAGCCGCCCGCTTCGTCGTCAACGGCGCCGGCGCCGCCGGCATCTCCTGTTCCGAGTTCTACATCGCCCTCGGCGCCCGCCGGGAAAATTTCATCCTCTGCGACTCCAAGGGCGTCATCTACAAGGGGCGCACCGCCGCCATG
Source organism: uncultured Lentisphaerota bacterium (assembly GCA_903921725.1). Taxonomy (GTDB): domain Bacteria; phylum Verrucomicrobiota; class Lentisphaeria; order Oligosphaerales; family CAITYL01; genus CAIXRA01. The sequence continues at coordinate 102,548 of CAIXRA010000006.1, read as the reverse complement.
ACCGTCGAGAAGGAGCGCTTCGCCTCCGACACCAAGGCGCGCACGCTGACGGAAGCCCTCCAGGGCGCCGACATCTTCATCGGCCTCTCCATCGCCAACTGCGTCACCCAGGAGATGGTCCGCGGCATGGCCAAGGACGCCATCATCTTCCCTATGTCGAACCCGACGCCGGAGATCATGCCCGACCTCGCCTGGGAAGCCGGCGCCGCCGTCGTCGGCACCGGCCGCTCCGACTTCCCGAACCAGATCAACAACGTCCTCGGCTTCCCCGGCATCTTCCGCGGCGCCCTCGACACCCGCGCCACGCAGATCAACGAGGAAATGAAGCAGGCCGCCTCCCTCGCCCTCGCCGAGCTGGCCAACGAGGAGATTCCGTCCGACGTGAAGAAACTCCTGCTCGCCGCCTACCCCGGCGAGGCGACGACCGGCATGTTCGACGGCACGAACCCGCTGAAGAAGACCTACGTCATCCCGAAGCCGTTCGACCCCCGCGTCGTCCCCCGCGTCGCCCGGTTCGTCGCGAAGGCCGCCATGGAAACCGGCGTTGCCCAGGTCCAGATTCCGGACCTCGACGCCTACGAGAAGGCGCTCGCCGCGCGCATCGCCAACAAGAACCGCTGACGCGCCCCCCCCCCGTGATTCACGCCCCAACGGGGCAACGGACGATAGCCCAGGGCAACGCCCTGGGTCATGGCGTCCATAACCGTTGCGCAGGGCAATGGACCCTTGCCCCATCGGCCCTTCATGCGTTCCATTGCCCTTTCAGTGCGTGGCACATTGATCATTATCCGCCCCAGGACGTTGCCCTGGGCTATCATCCCGCGCCCTTTCAGGGCGTGGATGGTTCCGCCCCGAAAGGGCGAATGAGCCGCGTTGCCGGCATCCACGGCGGAACGGGCTTGCTCCGCCCCCGCAAAGGAAGGCTCCTTGCTTTCCCCTCTCCGCCGTGTACTGTTTCCCCGTAATCAACGAGGAACGGCCCGCGCCTTCCGCGGGCCATGGAACGGGAGCTGTGAACCATGCGCGGACTCGACCCCCATTTTGAGCAGCGGTTCTTCGACCTCTTCAACGCTTATTACGACCTGGAGGCCAACACCGCGCGCCGCTACGGCCAGGGTGAATACACGCTGGAGCGGATGGCCGCTCTCGCCAAGCTCGCCGGAAACCCGGAGCGCAAACTCCGCATCATCCATGTCGCCGGCACCAAGGGCAAGGGATCAACCAGCTTCTTCATCGGCGCCCTGCTGGAGGCAGCCGGTAAACGCTGCGGCGTCTTCACCAGCCCGCACCTCACCACCGTCCGCGAACGGTTCCAGCTCGACGGCGACTGGATCCCCTATCCCGTCCTGCTCGATGCGGCGGAGGAGTGGGAGCGTCAGGTCCTCGAAAGCGGCATCAAGGGCGCGACGCTGTTCGAGATGATGACCGTGCTGGCCCTGCGCATCTTCGTTGACGCCGGCTGTGAATACGCCGTCATGGAAACCGGCATCGGCGGCCTGCTCGACGCCACCAACTACGTCCAGTCCCCCGTCTGCACCGTCATCACCCCCATCAGCTTCGATCACACCCAGCTTCTCGGTGACACCGTTGCGAAGATTGCCGCGCAGAAGGCGGGCATCATCAAGCCCGGCGTGCCGGTCGTCTGCTCCCACCAGCCGTTCGACGAGGCCGAGGCGGTCATCATCGAAACCGCCATCGCCAGCGGCTGCCCCCTGATGACGCCCGAGCTGGAGGCCGCCTGCCGCCACTGGCCGGAAATCACGATCCTCCCCGCCTTCCTGCGCGAAAATTTCCTCACTGCCCTCCGCGTCATGGAGGTGCTGCGCCTGAAGCCGCGCCCGGCCGCCTTCGCGCTGCCCGAAATGCCCGCGCGCTTTGAATGTGTCCGCGAAACGCCGCCCGTCATCCTCGATGCCGCGCACAATGCGGACTCCGCACGGCGCTTGGCGGAGGCGCTTGCGGCGGCGTACCCCGGCGTGAAATTCACCGTCGTTCTCGGCGTGGTCGCCGGCAAGGATTGCGAGGGAATCTTCCAAGCTCTGCGCCCGGCCGCCAGCGAGTTCATCCTCACCAATCCGGAAAACCCGCAGAAGGGCTCCGAACTGGAGGGGCTGCGCGCGCTCTGCGTCAAGCACGGCGTCCCCCACCGCGTCCTTCCGTCCATCGGCGGGGCGGCGGATCTGCCGGAAGACGAGCCGCTGCTCTTCACCGGCTCCTTCTTCACCGCCTCCGCCGGCGCCCGCATCTTCGGCTGAAGGCCGGCGTGCGGCGTCAGCGGCGGAACGGAAACCCCAGCCGTAGCGCCACCAGCAGTAGTGTCGCCGCCAACTCCTCTTGCGGGGGCTGCCCGCAAACAACGGGCGGACTGCGTCCTCCGCAACTCAATCGCAAGGCCGCGGGCGACAGCGGGGGTCAGGCTCCCCGGGGGAAATCAAAATGCGTCTCGAACAGCTCCGCCATCTTCCCGGCGACCGCCGCCTCGTCCGGCCCGTCCACGCGGATGGTCAGCGTCTGGCCGCAGGTCAGCCCCAGGCTGATGAGGCTGAGGATGTTCTTGATGTCCACCGTCACGCCCTTTTGGGACGTCACCTCGACCGTGCCGGCGTATTCCTTGGCGGCCTTCACGATGACGGACGAGGGGCGGACATGGATGCCGTAAGCGTTGCGGACTGTTGCCGTGCGTTCCGTCATGGCCACCATTCCCCGTGCAGCGCCGGCGCCGCCGATTAGGCAGGGGCCGGCAAACCGTTTCCATCCGCCGCGGGCCTGTGAAGGCGCCGGAGCCGGGCCGGGCGTTTTCAGGTCCGGCAGGCATGCGTCCCGCACACCGGGTGCGGAACGGAAACGCAATATATCCCGTCCGCCATCAATTGCGCCCGCAGTCCGGTGCGTCCGCGCCGGAAACAGAAAGGGCAAGGCACAACGTCCGTTGCCCTTGCCCCCTGCAGGATGTTCCGGCATCCGCCGCCGATTACGGCGCGGCCGGCGCGGGGAGCGGAGCCTTGGGGGTTTCCGGAACCGCGGGAGCGGCCGGAACAGCCGGAGCCTTGGGAGCGGCCGGGGCCGTCGCCGGAGCCTTGGCGGGAGCGGTTGCGGCCGGCTTCCCGTTTCCGGTTTCCACGATGCTCTTGCTCGCCGTTCCCTGGCGGTGCGCGCCAAGCACGACCAGCGACAGTGTGATGCCCATGAAGATGGAGGCCAGCCAGACCGTCACCTTTGTCAGCACATTGCCGGCTGTCGCGCCAAAGACCTGTTCGGTCACGCCGCCGCCCATGCCGCCGAGGCCGCCGCCCGCCTTGCTCGGCTGGAGAAGGATGATCCCGACCAGCAGCAGCGCCACAATCACTTCGACTGTCGTGAGGATTCCGATTGCGATGTTCATGATCCCGACTCCCAAAGTTCTGGATAATGCCTCCCGCGGGCGAGGAGCGCCCCCAAGCGGGGAAACGGACATAAAAACAGATAAAATTTAACGGTTCAACCCGGATTTGCAATCCGCGGGTGCCGGACACCCCGGCGGGCCGCTTTCCCGGACCCGGAAAACCCGCCCGGCACCCCCTTGCGCCAGGCAAAACCCCCGCTATACTATCTCCCGGTTTTCCGCCCGATGCGGGTGTAGCATAACGGTAATGCACCAGCTTCCCAAGCTGGCTACGTGGGTTCGACTCCCATCACCCGCTCCACTTCATAAATGACTAAGGCCGAGCCTGTTACGGGTTCGGCTTTTTGCTTTTTTTTTGGGGCGTCTTTCCGTGTGGTTGCGGAAAACGGCGCACAGGCTAAAAAGTTATGGCACCGCGCAAATAAAGCCCCGGGAATTCCGTGCGGTGACTGGCGTGACATTGCGCAACTCGCATCTGGCGGACGGTTCCCGCCGGCACGTCGAACGCGCTGCGGCGCGCGATTGATTCTGATGCGCCATCCCTGTTTTTGCTGAGAATCCCCCACTGTAAAATTAACACCCTGCGACAGGGGTTCAATCGTCCAGCAAAAAGCCTTCAGGCCGTGGATCGCCGGCCCTCTCATTTCCAGGCCTTCCCGGTGCCGTTGCAGGAGCTACAGGGTTTGCCCATGTTCACCCCGGTGCCATGGCACCAGATGCACTTGACGGCCTGCTTGGCGTCTCCGCCTCCGGCGGTAGGCTGATCCCAGCGTGTTCCCGTGCCGTTGCAGGAGGTGCAGGGCTTGCCCATGCTCGTGCCGGTACCGTGGCACCAGATGCATTTGGATGCTTGTTCACGCCGGGCGTCTGCATCCTTGTCCTTCTCCTCGGGAGTCCGCTCCCAACGGGTGCCCGTCCCGTTGCATGACGTACAGGGTTTGCCCATGCTCATGCCCGCGCCATGGCACCAGATGCACTTGACCGCACGGTCCGCGGCAATGGCCAAGCCAGCCAGGAGCAGCATCGCCACGAACGGTAATAGCCGGCGCCGGTACGCTGAGGGTGGCATGGACTTGGTCATGGCGGGCACCCCTCCTCGTCTGCACCGAATGTAGGAGCGGAACAGCAGGATGGCAAGTGTCAGACTTCGGGGTGACCTGGTGAGGGGAAGGCTCGATGTCGCGTCCATCTCCGCGCCATTCGACGACCAGTAGCCGCCCGTACACACCAAGCATCAGCGTCTTGCCGACCTTGGCCTCCCGCTCGACGTGCTGAGTATAATGCACCCGTCCCTGAGGTTCTCCGATGGCCGCTCCCGGCGATTGGCAATCGTCCGCCTCCGCCGCTATGCTATTTCCCAATAAACGGGCGTATGCCGGTCTCCGCCGTGCCGCCCTCTTGCTTGGCCGCGAGTCGACCCAAGCAGATCAAACAACCAGCAAATGTCGACTCGACACATTGAATGGTTGGGCTTTATTCTACAACCGGAGAAGTTCGATGAAACGTGTTAAGATATGCCGTCTGGGATGCTTCAATCACAGACTCAATTTTGCTGAAATCGCTAAATGGCGGTCGCGATACTTCCGAATAACGGATATGTCGCTAAGGGCGGACATCACGGTCGATCACTTTGAGAACAACTACGTCTATCCGACGTGCAACATTGCCGCTGACATGGGAGAAGTTGAACCTGGGACCAATCTCGTGATCGCGGTCGTCGACCAACCACTGGAAGAGAATTTCTATATGCGTCGAATAGATGCGAACCGTGCCGTGGTATCTGTCTTTCCGGTTCTCGACATCCTAGCCAAGGCGAATATCCCGATAGAAAACTATATCATTAGGTGTATTTACGAGATGGTCGTATTCGTCTACGAAGGCCAAGGTCGTGTTGATGACGAGATATACATGATTCCACACCATGAAACCCGTGGCTGTCTGTTCGATATGAATGTATTCATTGATCGAATTGTCTATTCATGCTCACCACCGACTATTTGTACCGAATGCAAGGCGAGGCTCCGAGCAAGACCATTGCCAACGGGCTTCATTGAGGGAATCGAGCGAGAGCTTCGTCGTATTAGGAAGCCGCTGTACTACCGGATTGAGGAAAACATTAAACGGCACCCTGTTGTCGCCTTATTTGCTGCAAGCGCACTGGCGGTACTACTGAATGTCGCGGCATCTGTCATATATGATAGACTGAAGGCAATAGCCCAGCCAAGCGCGGCACCGCTACCTTCAGCCCCGCACGCGGGGCCTTCGGAGGGTGCGCGCTGACATTACGCCGCGCCGCCGGGGTTGAGGATGGTTGCGGCGAGCCGTGCCGGCAGCTTTGCGGAGGCGGATTGCAGGGGGCGTCTCTCCGGGCTGATTCAGGCAGAGGATGACCCGGCCGGCGGCGTGCATGTCGCCGACGGCGTGCCGGTGCGGGTTTTGATTGGCACGGGGGGGGGGGGCTGTAAGTTTTGCGGCCAGTTCGGCCGGATCGGCGCCGCGGTCCGCAACACCGGCCAGGAACAGAACCGCCATGGCGTGCGGGGCGTTCACGGGGCCGCTGGTGGCCGGTTTTACCACAGCGGCGGTGATGAGGCGGGTTCGGAATCCCTCCCCGGGATGTGACCGTCCCGAGGGTGCGCCGGTTGAAGGCATTCTATAGCCAAGCGGTGGTGGCGGCGGTCTCGCCGACGGTGTGCGTGGCGCTGATGTGCCGCGGATCAGCCGTGCTGGAACAGCTTCAGTTCGTCGAGCGAGGAAAGGTTGACGCCAAGGTCGTGCGCCAGGCCGTTGTTGAGCCCGTAAATCCAGCCGTGGACCGTCACGTCCTGGCCGCGCGCCCAGGCGTCCTGCACAATGGTCGTGTTGCCGACATTGAGCGCCTGCGCGACGGCGTTCAGCTCGCAGAGGCGGTCGACCTTTTCCTCGGGGCTGGCCAGCGCCGCCAGTTCCAGCAATTTCCGCCCCTCGATGTCGCGGATGTGCCGCAGCCAGTTGTCAATCAGGCCGTGCCCCTTCTCCTCCAGCGCCGCGCGGACGCCGCCGCAGCCGTAATGTCCGCAGACGATGATGTGCTTCACATGCAGGATGTCCACCGCGTACTGGAGCACGGAGAGGCAGTTCATGTCGCTGTGCACCACCACATTGCCCACGTTCCGGTGCACGAACAGCTCGCCCGGCATCAGCCCGACAATCTCGTTGGCCGGCACGCGGCTGTCGGAGCAGCCGATCCAGAGATATTCCGGATTCTGCTGCCGTGAAAGCGTCTCGAAAAATTCCGGCCGGCGGCGCGTCGTCTCCTCCGCCCACAGCCGGTTGTTCTCGAAAAGATGCTGCAGATTTTTCATGGCACCCTCCGCCCGCCGCCGCCCCGGATAGGGGTTCCGGCCGCGCGTTGGCCTGGAATGTACCGCCCGCCTGTCAAAACTCAAGCACGGCCGCGGGTGTCCCGCGTTTCGACCGTGCGTCCCGGCGAGGTGGAGCTGCGGGCGTGGCTTTATTTCAGGATCAGGTCCTGGAAGATGACCCAGTCCTTGCCGCTGTCGCCGGTGACGGTAATGCGGACGGCCTTGACCTTTTCCTTCTTCATCTCCGCCTTGGCGGCGCCGTAGGCGAACTCCGCGACCTTGCGGAAGCTCGTGCCGTCCGCGGAGATCTCCAGGTCGCCGTTGACCAGGATGTCCTTGGTCTGGTCGTCCAGCTTGCCGGTAACGCATTCGACATGGGAGAGCACGGCCGGTTCGGCGAAGGTGACGGTGACGGTGTCGCCCTTGCGCACGCCGCGGTCGGACCAGAAGAAGCTGCTGCGTTCATAGTCCACCATTTTTGCCGGCGTGTTGTCGCCGTAGCTGCTGATGGTGGAGGCGGCGGTGGCGGCGGGTTCGAGCCCTTCCGACTTCAGGAGCTGGATGTCGCCCTTGCTGTCCGGCTTGCCGCCGAGGGTGTCGATCTTCATCTCGATGCGGGCGGTTACCGTGGCTCCGGCCGGGACCGGCGCGGTGAAGGCGAGGCGGTAGGAGCTTCTGGCGCCGGAGCCGCCGTCGTGTTCGTCCTTGGCGACGGACTGGCCGTTGACCAGCAGCTCGACGCGGCGGACGGCCAGCTGCTGCTTGCCGCCGGTGCGGGCGAAGTTCAAGCGCCAGACGCCGGGCTCGTCGAGCATGTCGGAGAGGTCGAACTCCTTCACGGCGAACTCGCTGCCGGCGGAGTCCTTGTCCCACTTGCCGGCGGCCTCGGTGGCCGCGCCGGCGCGGAGCGGGCCGGGCATGCCGTCGAGGAAGCTGCGGGCGCGGAGGCTGCGGGGGTTGCCCTTGAACGGCGTGCCGTCCCAGAGTTTGGCGGTCTTGGAATTGAACGGATCGGAGCCGTCAAGCGTGTAGCGGACTTCGCCGCCGGGGTACGGCGGCATGATCTTGATGAGCCCCTTGCTGAGGAGGGCGGTGGGCAGCGGCAGGCGGGCGTTGACGCCGGAATTCTTCAGGCGCTGCAGGTGGTCCGGGCCGAGACGGTTGAGGAAATCCTTGATGTCGCGCTCCGCCTGCGGCGTCCAGCCGACTTCGGACAGCGCGCAGATGCGGGGGAAGACCTTGAAGTCGATCGTCTCGCCGTTGGTCTTGAACTCGGCCCAGCCGGACTTGGACTTCCAGGACGGCGCGATGAACTCCGTCCAGAGCGCGGCGTGGACGCCCATGATCCGCTTTCCCTGCTCCTCATTCAGGCCGTTGTCCTTGAGCGGGTCGAGCTCGTAGCAGCGTTCCGGGCCGACGGCGCCGGCCCACCAGTGGGAGGGCGGCTCGTCGGTGGCGTCGGGATAGCCCATGTCGAAATAGCAGTTTCCGCCTGGGGCCATGACGACGGGGAACCCCATGCGGGCCGCGTCGTAGCCCGGGCCGGTGCCGGTCCAGGACATGATGGCGGTGGTGCGCGCGAGCTTGTCGTTCTTGATCTCGTTCCAGCCGATCATCTTCTTCTTGTGCTTGGCGAGGATCGTCTCCAGACGCTTGGTGAAATAGACCTGTGCGCCGCCGAGGCCGCCGAGCTTCTCCTTCGCGATCAGCGCCTTGATCTGCGGGCAGTCCTTCCAGAGGTTGTGGTTCACCTCGTCGCCGCCGATGTGGACGTAGTCGAACGGGAAGAGCGCGGCGACCTCGCCGATGATGTCGTCCACCATCCTGTAGTTCGACTCCTTGGCCGGGGAGATGGCGTTGGCCTTGTGCCCCTGGACGCTCTTTTCGTCGGAGAGCTTGCTCGGCTGCGTTTCGGGGTAGGCGGTGCAGATGGCGAGCGAGTGGCCGGGGAGGTCGATCTCGGGCATGATTTCAATGTGCAGCCGCTTCGCATAGGCCACCAGTTCCCGGATCTGCGCCTGGGTGAAGAAGCCGCCGTAGCGCTTGGTGCCGTCCGGGTCGCGCATGGGGGGCAGGACGCATTCCGTGCCGCGCCAGGCGCCGATCTCGGTCAGCTTCGGATATTTCTTGATCTCGATGCGCCAGCCCTCGTCGTCGGTCAGGTGCATGTGGAAGATGTTGATCTTGTGGGCCGCCAGGGCGTCGAGCAGGTGCTTGCTGTACTCGAGGGTGAACCAGTGGCGCGAGTAGTCGAGCATGAATCCGCGCCAGGCGAAGCGGGGCTTGTCCTCAATCTTGCAGCACGGCATCTCCCATTTCACGCCGGTCTGGACGCTGCGGCAGAAAATGGCGGGCGGCAGGAGCTGGCGCAGCGTCTGGCCGCCGTAGAAAAGGCCCGCGGTGCCGGCGGCGGTGATGGTGGCGCCTGCGGGGGAAACCGCGAGCCGGTAGCCTTCCTGCCCCAGTTCCGGCAGCAGTTTCTTGTCCAGCGAAAGCCAGACGGCGCCCTTGACCGGAACGGAGCTCATCGGCTTGACGGGCACCGCGAAGCCGGTGGCGGGCCGGAGCATGTCGGCGAGCGTCCGCGCCTCCGCCTGCGTTTCCGCCGTGCCATCGGCGTACACGGCGAAGCCGGAGGTGAGCGTCATGCTGCCCGTGTTCCATTCGACCTTCTCCGGTTTCGGAATCAGCGCGGCGCGGTCGGCCGTGACGGCGGCGGGAACGGACGGGGGGAGTGAGGGTGGAGCGTTTGGAGTCGGTTTCGTGGCGGCGGCCGGGACGGAGGCCGGGGGAGGTGCATTGGGTGTGGGTTTTGTGGTGGCGGCGGGGGCGTGGCTGGCGGCGGCGAAGGCGAGCGTGCCGATGCAGGCGGCGAGGCGGCGGACGGCGGATGTCATGGCTGTGGTTTCCCCCTGGAAATGAAACTTGACCGGGCACGGCGCGTTGCCGGAAGCGGCAGCGACTTATAGTATAGACCGTGATTTGACCTGTCGGTTGCCGCGGAGGAAAACATTTTGCGTTCGTTCTGGAAACGTGCGGGCGGATGGATTGCGCTGCTGGCGCTGGTCGTCTGCCTGCCGCTGTGGCTGCGCGGCCGCGGCGCGCCGTCGCCCGCCGCCGGCCTGCCGCGGCTGGTCGTCCTCTCGCCCCACAACGAGGCGGTGCGGGCCGAGTTCGGGCGCGCCTTTGCGGAATGGCACCGGCGGAACTACGGCGCGGAGGTCGCGCTGGACTGGCGTTCCCCCGGCGGCACCTCGGAGATCGTGCGCTACCTCACCGGCGGCTACACCGCCGCCTTCCGCCACGAATGGGAGGCGGCCGGCAACCCCTGGTCCGCCGCCGTGCAGGCGGCGCTGCTTAAGCCGGAAGGCAAAAATCAGAAGACAGGAGAGACGGCGGACGGCGCGGCGGCCGCAGCGCGGCGGGCGTTTCTGGAAAGCCGGAGCGGCGTAGGCGTGGACGTTTTCTTTGGCGGCGGGCAGTACGACCACCAGCGGCTGGCGGAGATGGGGATCCTGGTGCCGTGCGGACTCCGCGCGCGGCATCCGGAGCTGTTCGACGGCGCCGATCCGGTCATTCCCCGGGCACTGGGCGGCGAACTTTGGTACGACCCGCAGGACCGCTATTACGGGGTCTGCCTGGCGACGTTCGGGCTCTGCTACAACCCGCGGCGCTGGGCGGAGGTGATGCCGCCCGGGACGCCGCCGCCGTCCGGCTGGCGCGATCTGGCGAACCCGGCGCTGGCGGGGCTTGTGGCGGCGGGCGATCCGTCTAAAAGCGGTTCGGTGGCAAAGGCTTATGAGATGCTGGTGCAGCAGGTGATGGCGGAGTCGGCGGCCGCCGCCGGCGGTGCCACGCCGGAGGTGCTCGACCGCGGCTGGGCGGAGGCGATGCTGCTGCTCCGGATGATCGGGGCGAACTCGCGCTACTTCACCAATTCGGCGGGCAAGGTGACGGCGGACGTGGCGGCGGGCGACGGCGCGGCCGGGATCTGCCTGGATTCGTACGGGCGCTTCCAGGAACAGTGGGAGCGGGAGGAGAACGCCGGGCGCGCCGGGGCGGACAGCCTGCGGTTCGTCATGCCGGCCGGCGGGACGTCGGTCTCGGCGGATCCGGTGTCGCTACTGCGCGGCGCGCCGCATCCGGAACTGGCGGGGCGGTTTCTTGATTTCCTGTTTTCGGCCGAGGGACAGCGGCTGTGGAACTACCGGGTCGGTGTTCCGGGCGGGCCGGCGCACTACGCGCTGCGGCGGCTGCCGATCCGCCGCGACTGCTACACGGCGGAGGACCGGGCGAAGATGAGCGATCCGGCGGCCGACCCGTTCCGGCAGGCGGCGTCCTTCACCTATCATCCGGAGTGGACGGCGCCGCATTTCAACCTGATGCGGCTGCTGATCCGGGTCATGGTGGTGGACTGCCATCCGGAGCTGAAGGCGGCGTGGGCGGCGGTCCGGCGGGCGGGCGGTCCGGGGCGCTGCCCGGAGGCGATGGCGGAGCTGCGGCGGCTGCCGTTTACGCATGCGGAGTGCGCGGCGGTCGGGAAGCGGCTGAAAGGGAACCGTGATGCGGTGGCGCTGGCGCGGGAGTGGGGCGTCTTCTTCCGCGCGCAATGCTTACGGGTGCAGGATCTTGCGGGGAAAGCCGCCGCATGTGCCGGCCCGGAAACGGCGGTGGGCTCCGGGTTCGTGGAACCAAAACGTGCCGGTGGTTGTCAGTCTCCTTGATCATTTTGGCCGCCGCGGGGCCGTTGCCCTCCGGCTTTTTTGTGGAATGAAAAGTTGAAACCGATGAACAATCCTTCAGGCAACCCGCCTCCCGGCGGCGGCCGCTTTGAAAACGTCCGCGCGATTGCGGAACTGGTATGGCGCTACAAGTGGCGTTTCATGCTGGGGCTGCTCTTCCTGCTGGTGGTGGACGGCCTGCAGCTTTTCGTGCCGAAAATCATCCAGCACGAGGTGGACGCACTGGCGGACGGTTCGGCGCTGCTGGCCACGGTCTGGCGCGCCGGGCTTCTGCTCCTCGGGCTCCAGGCGCTGGTGAGCGTGCTGCGTTTCGGCTGGCGCTACTACATCTCCGGCACCGGGATGAAAGTGGAGCGCGACCTGCGCGCGGAGCTGTACCGCCACCTGCAGACGCTCTCGCTGGAGTACTACAACCACACCAAGGTCGGCACCGTCATGTCCTATGCGACGAACGACGTGCCGGCGGTGCGCATGGCCACCGGCATGGCGCTGCTGGGCGTGGTGGACGCGGCGTTCATGATTGTTTTCTGCACGGTGATCATGTTCTGCATCAACTGGGAGCTGGCCTGCTGGACGCTGCTGCCGGTCTCGCTGCTGGCGGTGCTGATGGTGGTCTTCGGGCGGCGCATGCACCGGCAGTTCATGAAGGTGCAGGAGCAGTTCTCGAAGCTGAGCGACCGCGCGCAGGAGAGCTTTTCGGCGGTGCGCGTGGTCAAGGCATACGGCAACGAGGCGGCGGAGCTGGCGCACTTCGACGCCTGCTCGCGGCGGCTGGCGCGGGAGAACCTGCGGCAGGCGAAGCTGGACGCGCTGTTCAACCCGCTGATCGCGTTCCTGACCTCGTGCAGCGTGGTGATCCTGATCGTGGCCGGCGGACGCATGGTGGTCGGCGGCGGGATCACGGTCGGCGAGTTCGTCTCGATGTCGTTCTACCTCGGGCTGCTGATCTGGCCGATGCTGGCCGTCGGCTGGGTGGTGAACCTGGTCCAGCGCGGCACGGCGAGCATGGAGCGGCTGCGCGCTGTGTTCGCGACCAAGCCCGGCATCACCGACGGGCCGCTCGCGCAGGTGGCGGACACCGCAGTCGAGGCGCGCGGCCTCTCGTTCGCCTATCCGGGCACGGAGAAGCCGGTGCTGCGCGGCGTCTCGTTCCGCCTGCGCGCCGGCGGCACGCTCGGCATCGTCGGCTCCACCGGCGCGGGCAAGACGACGCTGGTGGAGCTGATGATGCGGCTCTACGATCCGCCGAAGGGGACACTCTTCATCGGCGGGCGCGACGTGACGGAGCTGAAGCTGGAGACGATCCACGAACGCATCGGCTATGTGCCGCAGGAGTCGTTCCTCTTCGCCATGTCCGTCGCCGAAAACATCGCCTTCGGCAACGCGTCGCTGACCGCCGACGAGATCGAGGCGGCGGCGAAAAAGGCGCACATCCACCCGGACATCCTCGGTTTCCGGGACGGCTACGGGACGCGCGTCGGCGAGCGCGGCATCACGCTCTCCGGCGGCCAGAAGCAGCGCGTCGCCATCGCCCGCGCCCTGGCCGGGAACCATCCGCTGCTGATTTTCGACGACTGCCTGTCGGCGGTGGACACCGAGACGGAAACTTCGATCCTGCGCGAACTTCGCGGCGAGATCCGCGGCCGCACGGCGATCCTCATCTCCCACCGCATCAGCACGGTGCGCGACGCCGACCTGATCCTGGTCTTGGAGGACGGCCGCGTCGCCGAGGCCGGCACCCATGAGGAACTGCTGCTCAACAACGGCTATTATACGAAGCTCTACCGCATGCAGAAACTGGAGGGGAGGGAAGAGGGGAAGATGGTCGATGATCGTCGATAACCGTCGATAACCGTCGAGCCCCATCGAGACCCGTCACGGACAATGACAATCGAGGGCCATCGACGGTTATCGACGGGCATCGGCGGCCATCGACAAAAACAATCTTCCCCGCGCCGCGCCAGCCAAACCTCCACCACCGGCGGAACCCAAAAAGCTTATGAACCACGAACAGGACGACAATCTGGATGCGAAATTCGACTGGGAGCTGATGAAGCGCCTGCTGGCGTTCATCCGGCCCTACCGGCGCACGGTGGCGTGGTCCGTTCTTTTCATGCTGCTGGCCGTGCTGATGAACCTGGCGTTCCCGGCGGTCACGATGGTCGCGATCGACGACTATCTGGCGCGGCTCTATCAGGTGTACCACGCGGAGTCCGCGGAATCGGCGTCGGCGCTGGCGGCAAAATTCCGCGAGGCGGGGCGGCCGGCGGTCGAGCTCAATGAGCGGACGCTGGCGATTCGCGCGGGCGACCAGAAAAAGCTGAAGGCGGGCGATGCGGCGGCATTGAACCGCGACCCGGCCCTGGACAAGGGCAAGTATTACCTCTTCCCCGCGGCGGAATGCCCGGCCGGGGCCGGTGCGGCGGTCGGAGCTACCGACGGAAAAACGGAAAACGGAAGAATAAGCGGAGGTGGGACGGAAAACGGAAGAATAAGCGGAAACGAAACGGGAAGCGGAAAAACAGAGGCGTTACTTTCGCCCTCCCATGTGGTTGGCGACTACTGGCTGGTGACGGAGGAGGAGCTGCGGCGGTTGCCGGTGAAGACGCTGTTCCATATCCGCGGTTCGGACTGGCGGGGCGTGCTGTGGCTGTCGCTGCTCGCGCTGGGGATCGCGGCGCTGAACCTGCTGGCGGACTACTGGCAGGCGGTGCTGCTGAGCCGGGCGGGGCAGTCGGCGATGACGGATCTGCGGGCGAAGCTGTTCGCGCACCTGCACTCGCTGTCGCTGGACTATTTCAGCCGGCACCCGATGGGGCGGCTGGTGACGCGGGTAACGAACGACGTCGGCGCGCTGAACGACCTGCTGACCACGGTGCTCGTGCAGTTCCTCAAGGACATCCTGCTGCTGCTGGGGTCGCTGGGGGTGCTCTTCTGGCTGAACCCGAAGCTGGCGCTGCTGGTGACGGCCACGGCGCCGCTGTTCGTGCTGGCGACGCTCTTCTTCAAGGTGAAGCTGCGCGACGTGTACCGGCAGTCGCGCAAGTACCTCTCCAGCCTGAACGCGCACCTGGCGGAGGACATCGCCGGCTTCAAGATCATCCAGGTCTTCCGCCAGGCCGAGCGCCGCCGCCGCGAGTACGGCGCGGTGAACGACGGCTACTACCGCTCCGTCCTGCGCGAGGTGATCTGGTTCGGCTTCTTCCGGCCGACGGTCGAGATCATCTGCGCCGCCGGCGCCGCCATGGTCCTGGTCTACGGCGGCCTGATGACGCTGACGGGCGTGATGACGATCGGCGTGTTCGTCGCCTGCATCACCTATGTGAACCGCATGTTCGCGCCGCTGGCGGCGATGTGCGACAAATACACCATCATGCAGAGCGCCATGGCCGCCGCGGAACGGCTTCAGTGCGTGCTCGATGAGAAGCCGACCGTGACCGACCCCGCCGCTTCCGCCGCCGCGCCGCTGGCCGAACCGGTGCGTGGCGAGGTCGAGTTCGACGACGTGCATTTTGCCTACCTCCCCGGCCAGCCGGTGCTGAAGGGGATCACGTTCCGCGTCCCGCCCGGGAAGAGCGTGGCGATCGTCGGGCCGACCGGCGCGGGCAAAAGCTCCATCATCAGCCTGCTCTGCCGCTTCTACGACCCGGAGGCCGGCACGGTGCGGATTGACGGGCGTGATCTGCGCGGCGTGCCGTTCGACAGCCTGCGCCGGCACATCGCCATCGTGCTCCAGGACAGCTTTATCTTCAGCCGCAGCGTGCATGACAATATCGCCATGGCCGGCGCCTATGACGCGGGGCGCGTCCGCCGGGCTGCGGAGATGGTGCAGGCCGCGGAGTTCATCGGCGGGCTGAAGGACGGCTTCGCCACGGAGATGGAGGAGCGCGGCGCGACGCTCTCCTCCGGACAGAAGCAGCTCCTCTGCTTCGCCCGTGCGCTGGCGCACGACCCGAAGATCCTGGTGCTGGACGAGGCGACCAGCAACATCGATCCGGCGACGGAGCAGAAAATCCAGCAGGCCATCGGCGAACTGATGCGGAACCGCACCTGCGTCGTCGTCGCCCACCGCTTGAGCACGATCCGCAAGGCGGATGAGATCCTGGTGCTCGACGGCGGTGGAATCGCCGAGCGCGGTACGCACGACGAACTGCTGGCCCGGCGCGGCGCCTACTACAACCTCTACATGCTCTCCAGTCTGTCGTGAACGGGCGGGTGGGGCGGGCGTCCGCCGCAAAAAAAACGGAACCCCGCACGTGGCGGGATTCCGTTTTGATTGGGGTTTGATTCGGTGGTTCCGGATTCAGCGTGGAATCAGGGAACCGTGGGGGCCGGCGCGGCGGGGGCGGCTTCGCCTTCAGCCTTCTTGCATTCCTTCTTGTCGCCCTTCTTCCCGCAGCCTTCACCCTTCATCGCGGCCTTGCAGGCGGCTCTTTCGTCGGCGTCGATCACGCCGTCCTTGTTCGCGTCGCACTTCTCGAACATGGCGCGGGCTTTTTCCGGCATGGCGGCGAGTTCGGCGGCGTCGATCTTGCCGTCCTTGTTGGCGTCGGCTTTCTCGATCATCTTGGCGCGGCACTCCATCTTCTTGCCGTCACCCTTCTTGCATTCGGCCTTTTCTTCGGCGGCGTAGGCACCGAGGCTGATCATGGCGACGGAGACGATGCCTGTGAGGATCCACTTGTTCATGTTGCCTTCTCCTGATCGTATCGGGTTTGTTTTCCGCCCGGAGGGGCGCGTGGGCTGCGGAAAAAACCGCAACCGGTTGCTACTATAACGCATCCTCCCCCGTTTTTATTGCGTGCAGAAACAAAAATTTCTCCAGAGTACAAAACGGCCTCGCCCGGCGACAGGCGCGGAGTGCGGGTGTCCGGAGTGCCGGCGGGTACGGGCGCGGGCGCGAAATCCGGTGCGGCGGCTATATTGGGGGCGCTTGCGTCCGCGGGTCGCCTCCGGCACCTGTGGCGTGCATTCCGGAAACGCATGGATGTGGACGGCATGGATGGGACAATGGAGATCAAGGGTGCGGCAACAATAGGGGCGCGTCCGCTTCCCTGGTGGAAGCGGACGGAGACGGGTGTGGCACTGCTGGCGCTGCTGGTTCTGGCCGTCTACTGGCCGGTGGCGGACGGCGGCCTGATCTGGGACGACAGCGTGATGTTGACGGCGCACCCCATCGTCCAGTCGCCGGACGGCTGGTGGAAGGTCTGGGTTTCCCCGCCGACCAACAAGACCCCGGACTATTTCCCGCTGACCTCCCTCCTTTTCTGGGTGCAGTACCATGTTTGGGGGACGAAGACGGGCTGCTACCACGCGGTCAACGTCGTGCTGCATTTTGTGAATTGCCTGCTGCTATGGCGCCTGCTGGCGCGGCTGCGGATTCCGGTCTCCTGGCTGGTGGCGGCGCTGTTCGCCGTGCATCCCGTGAACGTGCCGTCCGTGGCCTGGGTGGCGGAGCTGAAAAATACGCTCTCGCTGCCGTTCTATCTCGGGGCGATCCTGGCGTACCTGCGGTTTGAGGATGAGGGCGGCCGGCGGCGGTACGCCGGGGCGCTGGCGCTGTTCACGCTCGGCTGCCTGGCCAAAAGCTCCATGGTGGTGCTGCCGCCGGCGCTGCTGCTGCTGGCCTGGTGGCGCCGGGGGCGGATCACGAAACAGGACGTATTGCGGAGCCTGCCGTTCTTCGCCCTGGCGTTGGCGTCCGGCATTGTGACCATGTGCTACCAGTACCGTCCGGACGGCGGCCTGCCGGTTTCCTGGGGCTGGCAGCTTGCGAACGGCCTGGCGGTGATGGGGCGCGCGGTGTGGTTCTACCTGGGGCACGACCTGTGGCCGGTCAACTCCTGCGCGGTGTACCCGCTTTGGGGGCTGGACCTGGAGTCGGCCGCAACCTATCTGCCGACGCTGGCATTGGCTGCGCTGTTCGCGCTGCTGCTGTGGAAGCGGAACACGGCCTGGGGGCGGCCGCTGCTGTTCGGGCTCGGCTATTTCGTGATCACCATGCTTCCGCTGCTGGGGTTCCTGCCGACGATGTACATGCAGTTCTCCTTTGTGGCGGACCACTGGCAGTATCTTTCGCTGCCGGGCGTGATTGCGTTGCCGGTGGCGGCGGGGGTCGCGGCGGCCCGCTGGACGGCCGCCTTGCCGGCCCGCGGCGGAAAGCGGCGCAAGGCGGCCGCCTTGCCGTCCCGTCCCCTTTTTCCCGGCATGGCGGTTCTGGCCGCCGTGGCGCTGGCGGTGCTGGCGTCGCTTTCCTGCCGCTACGCCTGGGTGTACAGCGACGCCATGCGCCTGTGGCGGGACACCATGGAACGCAATCCGGAGGCCTATGTCGCCTACAACAACTATGCCAACGACGCGCTGGCGCGCTCCCAATGCTCCCTCGGGGAGGCGGCCTCCTTCTTCCGGGAGGCGGTGCGGCGGAACCCCGGCTATTCGGAGGGCTGGAAAAACCTGGCGCAGGCCTACTCGTTCATGGGCAGGACGGATCAGGCCATCGATGCCTGCCGGCATGTCCGGCTTGCCGGCCCCCGGGGAGTGCGCGTGCGGACCAATCTGGCGACGGATGTGCTGGTGCTGTACGGCGCGCTTGTGAAGGAAAAAGGGGACGTCGCCACGGCGCGGGACTGCCTCCGTCAGGCGCTGCAGCTCGACCCCGGATGCGCCGCCGCGCAGTTCAATCTGGCGTTGCTTGAGATGCAGGCGGGCAATCCGGCGGCGGCCGCCGCCGGGTATCGGATCCTGCTTGAGCAAACCCCCGGCAATCGCAAGGCCTGCAACAATCTGGCATGGATTCTGGCCGCCACACCGGCCGCCGCGCTGCGGAATCCGCGCGAGGCCGAGCGGCTGGCCCGGCGGGCGCTGGCGATGGCCGACGATGACAACAGCCGCTACAGCCTGCTGGACACGCTGGCCACCGCCCAGGCCGCGGCCGGCCGTTTCCCGGAGGCGGTAAAGAGCGCGCAACGGGCCGTTGGTCTGGCGCGGCGGGTGAAGGTGCCGCCGGCCGGAATCGCGGAGCTGGAGGAGCGCCTGGAGCTTTACCGGAAAGGACTGCCCTTCCGGGACAGGCCGCCGGCGGGGGAAAGCCCTGGCGCCGGTCCGGATGCCGCGACCAAGCCATCCGTTTCCAGCGAAACAGCTTCCGGCATGGGGAAATGACGGATGGCGAAGGCGAAAGTCCAACCTGAACCTGCGGCGGCATGGTGGCGGAACCCCTGGGTGGGCGCGGCGGCGCTTGCGCTGCTCGTCGCCGCCGTCTATTTCCCGGTCTTCAACGGGCAGCTTCTCGGAGACTTTGACGACAACTCCCAGGTCAACAATCCGCTGGTGCTGGCGGCGGACGGTTGGTGGCGGATCTGGGTGGCGCCGCCGAGCAACTGCTCGCCGGACTATTTCCCGCTGACCTCGTTCGTCTTTTGGATCCAGCACCAGTGCTGGGGCGCGGCCTCGATCGCCGCCGGATGCCACACGGTCAACATCGTGCTGCATTTCCTGAACTGCCTGCTGCTGTGGCGCGTGCTGAAGGCGTTGCGGATTCCGGTGCCGTGGCTGGTGGCGGCGGTGTTCGCCGTGCATCCGGGGAACGTGCCCTCCGTCGCCTGGGTGGCGGAGCTCAAGAACACGCTTTCCCTGCCGTTCTTCCTGGCGGCGCTGCTGGCGTACCTGCGGTTTGAGGATGCGCCGGCGGAGCGGCGCGGGCGGTGGTATGCGGCGGCGCTGGCGCTGTTCGTGCTGGGCTGCCTCTGCAAGAGCACGCTGGTCGTGACGGGGCCGGTGCTGCTGCTGCTGGCCTGGTGGCGGCGGAACCGGATCACCTGGGCGGACGCGCTGCGGAGCCTGCCGTTCTGGCTCGGGGGCGTCGGCTTCGGCCTGCTGACGATGCTTTACCAGTACCGCCCCAACGGTGGCGTGCAGTGCGGGGCCGATTTCCTGCCGCGCGGCATCTACCTGGTCGGGCACAACGTGTGGTTCTATCTCAAACACATGACGCTGCCGTTCTGGAACTGCACGGTCTATCCGGCACCCTGGAGTCCGGTCGGCTGGCCGCAGGAGCGGTTTGCGTTGCCCGCCGTCTATTTGCCGACGGCGCTGGCCGCCGCGGCGTTTCTGGTGCTGGCCTGGTTCGTCTGGCGGCGGAATGCGGCGGCGTGGGTGCGCGGACTTTTCTTCGCCTATGCCTATTTCCTCGTCACGATGTCGCTGGTGCTGGGGGTGCTGCCGACGCTCTACCTGCAGTTTTCGCCGGTGGCGGACCACTGGCAGTACATGTCGCTGATGGCCGTGGCGGGGCTGCCGGTCTGCGGTGTGGCGGTCCTGCTGCGCCGGTGGCCCGCTTCGCCCGGGAAACGCGTGCTCGGCACGGGGCTGGCGGCGGCCTGGTTGATTGTGCTTTCGGCGGCGGCCTTTCCGTATGCGTCAGCCTACCGGAATTCGGGAACCCTCTGGGCGGACGTGCTGCGGAAAAACCCGGACGCCTGGATTGCGTACAACAACTACGGCAACTGGCTGTTCGACCAGACGAAAAACGATGGACTGGTGTTGCCCTATTTCGAGAAGGCGATCCAGCTGAACCCCGCCTACCGCGACGCACTCTACAACGCCGGGACAAGCTACTATGCGCTGGGGCGCTACGACGAGGCCTACGAAGTCTGCCGCCGCTCCAACGAGACGCGGCCGACGCCCCTGGCCTGGACACAGATGGGGATGGCCCGCCGGGCGCAGAAGAAAAACGAGGAGGCGCTGGCCTGTTTCAACGAGGCCGCGCGCCTGGACCCCTCGCTCCTCGTCGTCTGGTACGAGATTGCCGCGGCGAAGAGCGCGACGGGACGGTTCGCCGAGGCCGCGGCGCTGCAGCGGCAGCTCCTTGCCACCACGAATTCAGCGGATGCCGCCATCGGGCTGGCCTGGACTCTGGCAGCCTGTCCGGACCCCGCCGTGCGGAGCCCCGCGGAGGCGGTCGCCTTGGGGGAGGCGCTGACGCGCGCCGGAAATCCGTTTGCGCCGGCACAGCGTCCGCTATGCTTTGACGTGCTCGGGGCGGCGTATGCGGCGGCGGGACGCTATAGTGACGCGGTGCGTGTGGGGCGGCAGGCGCTGGACGGCGCGCGGGAGATGAAGCTGGACGTCAGGGCGCAGCAGAAGATGGCCGGGCGACTCCGTTTTTATGAGGCGGGGAAAGCGTACACGGGCAATCCGTACGAATGAGCCGGCCGTCCCATTTTTCACATGACATCGGGGAATCTTCAGATGAAAATGTCCGGGCGGATTTTTGCATGGTTCGGCGTATTGCTTTTCTGTGCGGGCGCGATGGCCGCCGGCGATGCGGCGGAGCCGTTGCTGCTTTCGGGTGGGGAATGGCGTGCCGCCGTCGGGGATGACGGCGTCCTCCGCACGCTGGAAACGAGCATCGGCCGCAAGCACCGCCCCATTGATTTCCGTACGGACGGGTTTTCCGGGCCGGCCTGGTTCGTCCAGGGTGTCCGCGTGCCGTTGACGCTGGCCGACCGCGCCGCCGCCCGTTTTGAGGGGAGCACGGGCGAAACGGCGGTCTGGCTGCGCTACGCCGACCGGAACGGGAAGCTCTCGATTGTCGCCGGCATCCGCAACGGAGGAAAGGAACCGCTGGGCCCCATACAGGCCGGGCTGTGCCTGGGGCTCGACTGCGTGATGGGGGAAGCGGCGGATCCGGACCGGCGGTTTTTCCCGACGCTGCTGCGCTGTGAAAAGACACATTTCTGGGGGTACGCCATGACCCCCGGCGGGCGGATTCTCGGCATTTCCTCGCCGGATCCGGTCGCGTCCTGGCATCTGTCCCGCGATGAGGACGCCCGCCGGATCCGCACCGTCTTTGTGGATCTGCTGAATCCCGGCCCCCTGCCGGCGCGGCATCCGGCCGGCCTGGATTCGCTGGCGCCGGGCGAATCGCGCGAATGGACGCTCGTGCTGGAGGAGATTGACGGCCTGCCCCAGGTCAAACCGCGGCTGGCCGTGACCACGGGCGCGCCGATGATCGATCTGCCGCGCTACACGCTCGATGGCGGCGCGGCGGCGGCGGTCACGGTCAATTCCACCTCGCCGGTCACCTACGGTTCCTTCATGACCCCGAAGGGGAAGAAGCGCGATCCGCAGATTGCGTTGCGCTCGCCCGGCGTTTATGCCGGCACCTATCACCCCATGGCCGGAGAGGCGCCCGATTTCGGCGTGCACACGCTCCAGGTCGCCAACAGTGCGGGCAAAACGGCGGAGGCCAGGCTCTATGTCCGCCGCCCGTGGGCCTTCTATATGGAAAAGGCATGGGAGGAAGCCATCGCCAAGCCGCAGAAGGCCTCCCCTCGCGCGGAGAGCTGGTACGGCCTGTACACCGCCTTCCTCGCCCCGCGTTATTTCATGAACCTGGGGCTGGAGGCGGAGTCGCGGGCCGCGTTTTCCGACATCGTGAGGCTGCTGTATGATCCATGGCGCGGCGTGCCGTGCGTCACCGATGAGCGCCTGCTCAACCACGCGGCCATGGCGGGGCTCCAAGTCTGCCGCTACGGCGTGACGCAGGATCAGGCCGACCTCATGTGCGCCTCCAGGATTACCGATTTTCTCTGCACCCGGCAGGCGGCGGACGGCGCCTTCCACAACGGCGGCCCGGCGTTCTACATCTCCAAGTCCATCCTGGAGGTCATGACCGAGGAGCGCAAGGCGGGCCGGGACTTCTCGTTCTGGAAGGAGCGGTACGACCGCCACTACGATTCTGTCCGCCGCGCCATGGACGAACTGGCATCGCGGCTGGGCGGCCCCGGAGCCGGCGGCCTGGCGGCGCGGGGGGACGGCACATGCGCCAGCGGCTGCGCGCAGCTGGCGATGTTCGCGCTGCTCCAGCGCAATCCGGCGGCGCGAGCGAAATATCTGGTGGCCGCCCGCAACCTGGCCGCCTTCCACCGCTGCTTTTCGCCTCTGGCCGTGCCCGACTGCCGGATGAACGGCGTCGGTGTCCGCTTCGGGGATGCGCCGCACGACATCAAGGCGTCGCCGGACATGCTCACAGGGCCGCATGGCTGGAGCGCTTGGCATATCTACGGCCTCTGGTACCTCTACCAGCTCACCGGTGAGGCGGACTATCTCCGGCAGGCCATGAACGCGCTCGGTTCCTGCGTCCAGCTGCTCGACGCCGACACGGGTGAACTCCGCTGGGCGTTCGTCCCCGAGCCGCAGCTGCGGGTGAAGCTGTGGAAGGAAGATCCGGAGCACCCCGGGACGGGTAAGCCTTCGCCCGCGGTCGTCGGTGAACAATACCTGCCGATGATCAGCGGCTGGTACAAAGCTCCCGCCAAAACGCGCGTCTCCGACGGGTCGGCGGACAATGATGGCGGAAGCGGCGACAACGATGTCCACGAGATCTTCAAGTGCGTGGAGGAGGTGGCGCTCACTGCCGCCTATGTGGTCGAATATCCCGGTGGGCGGATCGAGAGCTGGAATGCGACCGTGACGCTGGACGTCAAGGGAGACCTCGTGGTTGCGCCGACCGACCGTTTCATCTCGCGCGTCCACCTGAACCTGCAGATGCCGCGCCGCGTCCGCGTCCGCTTCGTCACCGGCTTCCCCATCAATAAAATCTATTCGGCTGGCATGCGCTGGGTCGGCCCCGGCGGCGTGCCGGAAAACCTGCGGGCCTGGGGCGAGGATCCCGCGACCGGCCTTGACGCCATCATCAAGGGGCTCGGCGGCGACTGAGCCGGCTGTTTCCTGAACCCGGATTCCGCCGTGCCGCGTCCGCCGCCTCATGCGTGTTGCGGGCGGCTCATTTCGTTTCCATTGATTCCTTCCAGGCGCTAAAAAGCTGGTCGGCTGACATGGCGAAAACAGTGGCGGTTGCCTGGTCGATGGTCTTGCCCGCGGCGAGTTCCCTGCCCCAGCGGGTGATGACCATGATGTCGTAGCGCTCGAGCAGCCAGCGCACGAAGAACTTTGATTCCAGATAGGCCGCCCGCGCCTGGTTCCCTGTTGCCGTCGCCTCGAAGCCGCGGCCGAGCGTCCAGGGCGCGGGAAGCGTCTTTTTGTCCGTGGCGTTCCACTGCTTGAGCGCATCCGGCTCGGGTGCGGCGTCCGGGCGTGCGTTTTGGGCAAGCCCTTCATTGAGCCAGACGGGAATCCTGGATCCGAAGGTCCGGAAGATCAGGGCGTGGGCGTATTCGTGGGTGAGCAGGGCGGCGAGCTCTTCGCGGCTGTCGAGGATTTTGCTT
The DNA here is from genome assembly GCA_903921725.1 of uncultured Lentisphaerota bacterium. Lineage (GTDB taxonomy): Bacteria > Verrucomicrobiota > Lentisphaeria > Oligosphaerales > CAITYL01 > CAIXRA01. The sequence continues at coordinate 78,850 of CAIXRA010000006.1, read as the reverse complement.
CCGCGCAGGCGGATCTTGCCGTCATAATCGGCGGCGCTCCAGGAGGGGCGCTTGAGGTCGTATTGGTACTGGTCGGAGCTGTAGAGGATCACCGTGAACTTTTCCGCGGGCCAGGCCAGGAAGCGCTGGCAGGCGTCGCGGCGCACCACCGCCAGGGCGGCGCGGAGGTTGGCGATTTGGTCGGCGCGGGCGCCCGCCTCGTATTGGATGATGAAATGCTCGCAGACCTCGCGGCGCCGGCCTTTCTCGGCGGCGAGTTCCTTCCGTGCCACATCCAGCAGTTTTTTGACTTCGGCGTTTCCGGAATCCAGCTTCAGCGAAGTTTCCCACTCCGCAACGGCCTCAGCCAGGCGGTCCGTCTTGTAGAAGATGAGGCCCTGGGCGCCGTGCAGGCTGGCGAGCGCGTCCCTGATGATGGGTTCTGCGCGGGCGTAGTCCTCGTGGTCCATCAGTTCCCGCAATTCATCGCCCCGCGCAGCCGCGGAGGCGGCAGGCGGAGGCGCGGCTGCGGATTCCGCACCGGCGGCGGCGAGGGCGGCGCAGGCGGCCGCGGCAAAAAATATGGAACGTGCGGCGGCCACGGCTCATTTCCTCTTCATAAAACGGCGGATCATGCAGACGCCCCAGAGGATGACACCGGCGGTGAAGCCGGCCCCCAGCGCGAGCGACGGCCCCGGCGCGAGGCGCGGCGGGTGGACGGTGTTGGCCTGCAGGATCAGCAGGCCGATGGCGGTGAAGAAGGCGAGCCAAAGGCAGTCGAACCACAGCGCGTGCCGGAAAAGCCAGGCGAACGTCTCCGCCCTGCGTTCGGGGGCGAGCCAGTGCTCCCGGTTCGGGATGCGCAGGCGTTCTGCGCGGGTGAAGCGAAGGCCGTAGAAGGCCGTGGCCAGGATTGCCGGCAGGAGGGTCCCCCCGATGCCGAGGATCAGCAGGTGCTGGCGGAGGCTCATCCAGCCGTTCGGGTTACCAGCGGCGTTGAAATGCGTCGCCACGCGCTCCGGCATCTGCACCGCGGCAACGGCCAGCGAGCCCAGAAAGATCACGGCAAACAGCGCAAGGAGCAGGGCGGGCAACGGCATTTTTCGCATGACACACAACTCCTTGCCTACCAAGCGACGGACACCGTTCCGTCCGGCGCCGCTTCCAGCGTGGCGGTGCGGCCGACGGGAACCGTCACCAGCGGCAGTTCATGGCCGTACGGGAAGCCGCCGACGACCGGGCCGTCGACAAAGCCCGCGTACTCCGCAAAGATTTCCGGCAGCCACTGTGCGTCCTCCGCCTTGCTGAAACGTCCGAAAATGAGCCCCGCCAGGCGCTCCAGCACGCCGAGCTGGCGGAGATGGTTCAGGTCGCGGTCCACGGCGTGCGCCGGCTCGTTGACATCCTCCACCACCAGGATCGTGCCTGTGAGGTCCGGCATGTGCCGCGTCCCGGCGAGCGTGAGCAGGACGGTCAGGTTGACCGGGATGACCGGCGCCTGCGCGCGGCCGGCCCGGAGCACCTCGAGGCGCGTGCCGGGCGGCAGGGAGACGGACGCGCGCGGCGTCCACGCCTCTGCGAAGGAGCGTACGGTGAACGCGAGGCCGTCCCGTGCGCCGGGCGTATCCGGAAGGTCGCGGGCGAACTCCACGCCGGGCATCGGGCCGGAGAGGCCGTTGCGGACGCCGCAGGCGAAGAAGGCGAGGTGCAGGGCGGTGATGTCGCTGTAGCCGACCAGCGGCTTGTTGGCGCGGCGGACGAGGTCGCGGTCGAGGCCGTCCAGCAGCCGGGCGCAGCCGTAGCCGCCGCGCAGCGGCAGCAGCACGTCAGCCTGCGGATTCCGCAGCAGCGCGTGCAGCGCCTCCAGCCGCGCGGCGTCCGGCGCGGAGAAGAATCGGTGCGGCGTTGATTGTAGCCGCGGCAGTGTCTGCCGCGTTTCTCCTTCCCCCTCTACCACTCGCAGGCGCCATTCCTCAAGCTGGCGGCAGCCGGCGTCCAGGCGTTCGGGGGTGACGGCGCCGGCCGGGGCGAGAACGCCAGCGGTCTTCACCCAGGCGGGGAATGGGCTTGGGAGTCCAGACGCGGGGGAGGCGGGACGTTGCGCGTTGCGCGTTGCGTGTTGCGTGTCGGGCATGGCGGGGCGGGAGTCCGGCTGTTTCACGTTTTCGGTTTCGGGTCGCAGGGTTCGACGACGATGCGGGAGCCTTCGATGCGGATGACGCGGACGCGGGCGGCGGCGGGGATGAAGTCGCCGCTGCTGACGACGTCGCAGCGTTTGCCGTTGATTTCCGCGATGCCCGCCGGGCGCAGCCCCGTGACGGCGCTGCCGGTGCAGCCTTCGAGTCCGGCGTAGCGCGCGGCGGTGTGCGAGACGAAGCCGTCCTCCTGCTTCAATTCCTTCTGGAGCACCAGCGCGCCGTAGATCGGCGTCTTGGGCAGGATCTTGGAGAGGATCCAGACGCCGGTGGCGATGAGGCAGCTGGAGAAGAAGAGTTTTCGGAGGCCGGCCACGATGTACTCGGCGATGGAAATGTGGAGGTCGGTCAGCCCCGGAGGCGTTGCGGGGATGCGGGGGACGAGCCCCATCAGCAGGCCGATGGCGACGCAGAGGATGCCGAGAACGGCCAGCGCGCCGACGGTCGGGAAGACGAAGATTTCCAGCGCAATCAGCGCCAGTCCGGCCAGCACGAGCAGGATTTCCTCCATGCCGGCGAGCCCGGCCACATGGTGTCCGAAGAAATAGACGGCCAGGCAGATGCCGCCGATGATTCCGGGCAGGATGACGCCGGGGATCTTGAACTCGATGTAGATCAGGAGCAGGCCGATTGCCAGCAGAACCGGGCCTATGGCGCAGATTATGCGCGCGAGCTGTTCGGCCGACGATTCCTTGTACGGGACGATGGCTGCGTTTTCAATCCCGAGGTGTTTGGCGAGCGCGGGGAGATCCGCCATCTCCGCCTCGGCGAGGAGCGGCTTTGTCCACGGCGGGATGATTTCAACGGCCTCCTTCGAGGTCAGGTTCAGCAGGTGCTGGTCGTCGTTGACCAGCCGTTCACCGATGCGGACTTCGCACGAGATGTCCACCATCGCCATCGCCACATCCTCGGAATGTCCGTTCTGCTGCGCCAGGCGCCGCGCCAGCGAACGGGAGTAGGAGTTCATTTTTTCCTTGGCATCTCCCTCGAAGGATTGCATGCCGTTCGGGCCGGCGGTGACCACCAGCGCGCTGCCGATGCTGCCGCCGGGGGCCATGAAGATGCGCTTGGTGGCGAGGCTGAGGATGGCGCCGGCGCTTTCCGCCTCCTTGTTGACGTAGGCGAAGACGGGGATTTTGGAGGCCTCGACGAGGGCGATCATCTCCTTCATGACTTCCATGTCGCCGCCGGGGGTGTCGATGTCGAGGATGATCACCCGCGCCTGCATCTCCTCCGCATTCGTGAAGGCGCGACGGAAGGTGTAGAGCATCGGCGTGTTCCGCATCATCGGGCCGTGGACCGGTATGACGTAGATACTGTCCGCCGCCCCCGGTTTCAGCGGGCCGTACACCGGATGCGCCGGTTCGGGGGTTTGCCGCGGCCCGGCGGCCGGGACGGACGCCGCTGTTTTTGCCGTCTCCGCGGCGGTCGCCGACGTTTGTGCGGCGCGGAGCGCGAGGGCGGGGCAGAGCAGGCACAGGAGAAGGAGCAGGGTGCGGCGGTTCATGCGGCGGTTCTCCCCGGGCTGGACGGCGAACCTCGACCCGCCTCAAGGCGGACGGCATCGAGAATCATCCAGACTATACACGCCGCGGCGGGGCTGTCCAGAAACCGCCGGAGCGTTCCTCCCGCACGGCCGCCTCAGCCTGCGGCCGCAACGTTTTGGTGCATGCCGGGCATTCCGGCGCCCCGGCGCGGTGCGGCCGGGCGGCGGCGCCGGCGCCGCCGTGGCGGGGTTATTTTTTGCAAGATTATGAGGCGCAGCATCATGTGCGGATTGGTTTGTCCGGGGCATGGACTTTGCTTAAACCCCTTTCACTTTTCGGTAGCGGGTTTTTCACGGGTGTCACCAACTGTGCGGAAGGACAACAGATGATGGGTGTGTGCAACGGGCATCTTGCGGCGGGTGTGGCGGCGGTGTGTTTTCTGGCCTGCGGCGGCTGGGGCGCGGAGCCGGAGGCTTCGGCGTCGGCAAAACCGGCGGGCGCGCCGGTGAAACCGGCCGCCGCCCAGCGTGCGCTGGACGAGGTGGTGGTCACGGCCACCCGCGCCGGGTGCAGCGTGAAGGACCTGCCGAATTCGGCAACCGCCATCCCGTCCGCCCGGATTGTCAATGAGATGATGGCCGGCAGCATGCCGGAAGCTCTCCGCGGGCAGCCGGGCGTGCTGTTGCAGAAGACGAGCGTCGGCTGGACCTCCCCCTACATCCGCGGCTTCACCGGCTTCCGCAACCTGCTGCTGGTGGACGGCATCCGCTTCAACAACTCCACCTTTCGCGACGGGCCGAACCAGTATTGGTCGCTGGTCGACCCATGGGCGCTGGACCGTCTGGAGCTGGTCAAGGGGCCGGGCTCGGTGATGTACGGCAGCGATGCCGTCGGCGGCACGGTCAACGCCATTACCCGCAGCCCGAAGCTCGGCGCCGGCGTGGAGGCGAACGCCTGGGAGCGGCATGTGTGGACGCGCTACAGTTCGGCGGACCATTCATTCGTCGGCCGCGGCGAGGTTTCCGGCAACATCAACAACCGGCTCGGCTACCAGGTCGGGTACACCTGGAAGGATTTCAACGACCTGCGCGCCGGCGGCGGCACGGGACTGCAGCGGAAAACCGGCTATGACGAGCAGGACGGCGACCTCAAACTCGAGTACCTGTTGACGCAGGACCAGAAACTGACCCTGGCCCACATGCGGGCGTCGCAGAACGATCTGTGGCGCGCCCACCGCACTCTCTACGGTGAAAGCTGGGAGGGGAGCACGGTCGGGACTGACCTGCAGGATTCATTCGACGAAAAGCGCGAGCTGACCTATCTGAAATATGACGCGGTGAATCTCGGCGGCGTGGTCGACGCCATCCACGCCACCGTCTCCTGGCAGGGCATGTGGGAGGACGAGACGCGGATCAAGAAGAGCGGAGCCACTTATCCCACGACCGAATACCAGGGGTATGACGTCGGCACGCTGGGGCTGAGCCTGGCGCTGGAGTCCGCCTCGCCGGTCGGCCGGTGGACCTACGGCGTGGAATATTACCATGACGGCGTCTCCTCCTACAAGCGGACCTACAATCGGCCATCGGGGACGCTGAAGAGCATCGACATCCAGGGGCCGGTTGCGGACGACGCCTCCTATGCGACGACCGGACTTTTCGTGCAGGACGTGATCCCGCTCGGGGAGCGTTGGGAACTGACCCTCGGCGCACGCTATGACCATGCGCAGGCCGCCGCCGGACGGGTCAAGGATCCGGTCAGCGGCGCGGTGACGGCGATGGACGACAGCTGGGGCGCGCTCACCGGGCAGTCCCGCCTGATGTACGCCGTGGACGAGGAGCGGCACTGGCGCCTGTTCGGCGGCGTCGGCCAGAGCTTCCGCAGCCCGAACCTCTCCGACCTGACCCGCTACGACATCGCCCGCACCAACGAGCTGGAGACGCCAAGCCCCGGCCTGGAGCCGGAACATTTCCTGACCTATGAGGCGGGGGTCAAGGCGGAGTTCACGCGCTGGAGCGGCGAGCTGGCGTTCTTCCGCACGGAGATCCGGGACATGATTGTCCGCGCGCCCACCGGCGTGATCATCGCCGGGAACAAGGAGGTCGCGAAGAAGAATGCCGGCACCGGATACATCGAGGGCTTCGAGCTCGGCGGCGAATTCCGTGCGACGGAGGAGTGGACGCTGTTTGCCAACACAACCTGGATGCAGGGCGCCGTGGACGGATACCCGACCTCCGCCACGGTCAAGGAGCGCGAACCCATCAGCCGCCTGATGCCGGCCACGGTGAACGGCGGCGTCCGATTCGAGCCGCTCTGCTGGAACCGAAAATTTTTCGTCGAATTGAGCGGGACGGCGGCCAAGCGCCAGGACCGCATGTCCGCCTCCGACCGCGCCGACACCCAGCGGTTTCCGCCGGACGGGACGCCTGGCTACGAGCTGTTCACGCTCCGCGCCGGCTACAAGATCACGCCGGACATCCGCGTCACAGCCGCGCTGGAGAACCTCTTCGACACGGACTACCGCATTGTCGGCTCCGGTTCGAACGAGTCCGGCCGCAGCCTGATTCTCAGCCTGGACGCGAAGTTCTGACGCGTTCCGGCGGCCACGCGTGGTTGCGGGCGCGGACTGCACGGGTACAGTAACAGCCTCGGCGGGCTATCCTCCGGCATGGCCGCCGGTTTTTCCGTTCAGGCAAGCCGTGCGGGGCATGAAGACGGACGATGTCGCAAACTCCAGGAATCTATGCGTTGACCCTCCGGCTGGCGCGGCCGGCGGCGTTGGCATACGGCGGAACGAAGCATCGGTTCGCCACGGGCTGGTATGTCTACGTCGGCAGCGCGCTGGGCGGGCTGGAGGCGCGCGTCGGGCGGCACCTGCGGACTTCGCGGGTGCGGCACTGGCATATCGACGCGTTGCTCGCCAATGGCGAGGTCGTGGATGTGCAGTTTATGCGGGCTTCGCAACACGAAACACGCAACACGAAACAAGAAACGGATCTGTCCGAGTGCGCCGCCGCGGCGGCGGTTGCGGCGTGGCGCGGGGCGGAGCCGGTGCCGGGGTTCGGGTGCAGCGACTGCAAATGCCCGACGCACCTGTTCCGCTTCCCGGCGACGCCGACCGGTTCGCTGCTGGCATCGGGGGTGCGGCCGCAACTGGACGAAATCTTCCGCCGTCTCGGCGCGCACTACGAGAACCACGCGTTGTGGGACCGTGACCCGTTCCAGGCGCTCATCAAGTGCATCCTCTCGCTGCGCACGCAGGATCCGGTGACCGACGCCGCGGCGGAACGGCTCTTCGCCGTCGCGCGGACTCCGCAACAGCTGGCCGGGGCCGACCCCGCCGTCGTGGAAAAACTGATCTTTCCGGTCGGCATGTTCCGGCGCAAGGCGGTCGGGATCATTGAGATCGCGCGGCAGCTCCTGGCGCGGTTCGACGGAGAGACTCCGGCGGAGATTGACGAACTGCTGACGCTGCCGGGGGTGGGGCGGAAGACGGCGAACTTGGTGCGCTCGTTTGCGTTTCATCTTGACGCCATCTGCGTGGACACGCATGTCCACCGGATCACCAACCGCTGGGGGCTGGTGAGGAGCCGCACGCCGGACGAGACGGAGTGCGAACTCCGCGAGGTATTGCCGCCGGAATACTGGAGCCCGGTCAACGCGCAGCTCGTCCAGCACGGGCAGCAGATCTGCCGCCCCATCGGGCCCCGGTGCGGGGGCTGTTTCCTCGCCGGCCTCTGCCTTTATCCGGAACTCTTGGCCGAGGAGGAGCTGCGCCGCGTGATTCCCGGCATGCCGCCGCACCCGAGCCTGTCGTGCCGTCCGGCGGCCCGGCCCGGCGCGGCGGCGCGGTGGCGGGTGAAGGCGCGCTAGGGGGCGCGGGCTGAAGCCCCGCGGTGCTTCTTCCGGTCCTGGCGTGAAGGGGGCATGCCTTGCGCGGACCCGCATGCGGGGGCGGGATTGAAAAAGAATCCGTGCGTGTTACGGTAATGCCGTCCACGCTGGTTGTAGCCGGGCGTTGTGACGGTGAGCATTTGTCCCAATCCGAAGGGAATATGGATATGAAAGCAGCCTTGATGGCGAAGAAGTTCGATGTGGCCGGGCGCCTGGTCACCGTGGAGTCCACGGGCAGCGGCAACGTGAACGACACCTACACGGCCATTTTCCGCACCACCTTCTCCGAGGAACGGTTCATCCTCCAGCGCATCAACAAGCGCGTCTTCCCGCGGCCCGATTTCATCATGGAGAACCTGCGCGTCATCACCGGCCATGTCCACAAGCAGCTGGAGGATGAGGCTGACCGTGCCGACCGCATCTGGCAGCTCCCGCGCATCATCCGCGCCAAGGGCGGCCTCGACTACGCGGTGGACGGTGACGAAGAATACTGGCGCGCCATCTCCCTCATCGCGTCGGCGCATTCCTACGAGCATGTGCAGGGGCTGGAGCATGCCTGCGAGGCGGGCATCGTCCTCGGCCAGTTCCAGCGGCTCATCAGCGACGTGCCAACGGCCGATCTTCACGACTCCCTTCCCGGCTTCCACATCACCCCCTCCTATTTCCAGAAGCTTGACGATGCGCTGAAGACGGCGGAGGGGCAGGCGCGCCTGAACAGCGTCTCCGAAGCCCAATACTGCCTGAAGTTTATCGAGCAGCGCCGTGAATGGAGCCACATTCTGGAAAATGCCAAGGAGAAGGGCGAACTCCAGATGCGCCCGATCCACGGCGACCCGAAGATTGCCAACATCATGATCGACGACGCCACCGGCAAGGGCACCTGCATCGTGGACCTCGACACCGTCAAGCCCGGCCTGATTCACTACGACTTCGGCGACTGCCTCCGTTCCTGCTGCAATCCCGCGGGCGAGGAGACCAAGGACCTCAGCTCCGTCGTCTTCGACACCGATCTTTGCGCCTCCATCATCCGGGGCTACATGATTCACGCCCGTGATTTCCTCACGCCCGCCGACAAGGCCTACCTCTACGACTCCATCCGCCTCATCACATTCGAACTGGGGCTGCGCTTCTTCGCCGACTTCATCGCCGGCGACGTCTATTTCAAGACGCGCTATGAAGGGCAGAACCTCCACCGCGCCCGAGTCCAGCTCAAGCTCACCGAGAGCATTGAAACCCGTGAGAACCTGATCCGCAAGGTACTGGAAAACGCCTGACCGCCCCTTCCTCAAACCGGCAGCACCCATCAGCAGGGCATTTTTTGCCCTGCTGATTTTTTTTGCGCCGGATTTGCCATGGACATAGCCATCTGGTATAGTGACTGGTATATACCAGTTCGTCAACGGCTGGGCAACGGGGGTGGACATGAGCGGAAAAATACTTGACGAGATCAGGATTGAGCGGACGGGCGACACGCCGGCGTACCGGCAGCTCATGGAGGCGGTGACGCGCCTGATTCGCGACCGGGCGTTGAAGCCGGGCGAGCGTCTGCCGTCGGAGCGCGAGCTGATGGATGCGTGCGGCGTCGCCCGCGGCACGGTCAAGAAGGCCTACGAGCGGCTGGCCGCCAACGGCGTGATCGACATCAGCCACGGGCGCGGCTCCTTCGTCTCCTTCCGTCAGGACGTGATCGGCGAGGGGCGCAAGGAGACGGCGGTACACCTGATCCGGGAGACGCTCCAGCGGCTGGAGGAGCTGAAGTTTTCGCACCACGAGATCGAGACGCTCCTCGAGCTGATGCTCATGGAGCGCGAGGAGCGCATGCGGAACCTCTTTGTCGCGGTGGTGGACTGCAACTCGGACTGCCTGGACATCTATGAGCGCCAGGTCGGCTATGCCACGGGGGTCCAAGTGGCTAAATTTCTGCTGGACGATGTGGCGAAGGCGGCGGATCCCGCGAAGAAGCTGGCGCCGTTCGAGCTGATTGTCACCAGCGCCACGCATTACACGGAACTGCTGGGGGTGGTGCCCTCGCTCAAGGCCCGCATTGTGCCGATGATTCTTTCACCGAGCCAGGAGTCGGTGATGAGTCTGGCGCGGATCGGCGCGGCGCAGCGGATCGGCATCTGGTGCCGCAGCAAGGAGTTCCTGGGGATCATCAAGCGGCGGCTGAAGGAGTTCAACCTTCCGGCGGCGCAGGCGGAACATGTGGTGGGCGAACGCATCCCGGACATGCGGGCGTTCCTGAAGGCGGTGGATGTGCTGATCGTGCCGCCCAGCGGGCTACCGGAGCTGGACAAGGGCTCGGCTTCGGCCCTTGAGGCGTTCCGCGAGCGCGGGGGCCGCATCATCAAGTTCGACTACCAGATCGAGCGCGGTTCTCTTGCCAACGTCGAGAACCGCCTGAAGGAACTGATGCGCCGCCATCCGGCGCGGTGAAAAGAAGGGTGGATTGAACAGAAGACGCCAAGGCGCAAAAGCCTCTAGGTAAACGAAATGGCAATACCGCCCCATCCTTTGCGTCTTTGCGCCTTCTGTGAAACCTTTTTTGATCAAGGAGCATGAATGGACAAGAAACGGGCAACGATTGTGCTCGGGGTGATCGGGTCCGACTGCCATTCGGTCGGGAACAAGATCCTGGAGCTGTACTTCGCCAAGCGCGGGTTCCATGTGGTGAATCTCGGGGTGATGGTTCCGCAGGATGAGTTCATCGATGCGGCGATTGAAACCGGGGCGCGGGCCATCCTCGTCTCCTCGCTCTACGGCCACGGCGAGATCGACTGCGCCGGCTTCCGCGAACGCTGCGTTGAGCGCGGCCTGGAGAAGGTCGTGCTGTACGTCGGCGGCAACCTGGTGGTCGGCAAGACCGAGCCGGAAATCATCGTGGACAAATTCCGGAAGATGGGCTACGACCGTGTCTTCCTGCCCGGCTGCAATCTCGGCGAAGCCGCCGAACTGCTGCGCCAGGATTTGGGTATCACGGAACCGCTGGACCCGGAGTGAGGAGTATCCACAGATTACACAGATTGCGCAGATGAAACAAGAATAACGCTTCAACGATTCATAACGGGCGGACGGTTCTGCTCTTCAACCATTTTTTCCCGGCTTCCCATCTGCGAAATCTGTGTAATCTGCGGATAAAGAGTTTTATGAAACCGGCACCGCACAACCTGATCAGCATCGACATCGGTTCGACCTACACGAAGGGTGCGCTCTTCGCGTTCGGCGGGCCGGCGGGTGCGCGCGTGCTGAAGCGGTGCGAGGTGCCGACCACGCCGCACCTGACCGACGGGTTCAACAGGGTGCTGGCGGGGCTGGTGCCGCGCGGCGGGGGCGCGGTGGACAAGGTGGACACCGTGGACCGGGTGGACGGAAACCCGCGTGCCGCAACTCCGGCAGCGTCCACGTTGTCCACTCCGTCCACCGTGTCCACCGTCCCCGTGCGGTTCTCCTCCTCGGCAAAGGGCGGGCTCCGCATCGCGGCGGTCGGGTTGGTGCCGGAGCTGACGGTGAAGATCGCGAAGCTGGCGGCCTGTTCGGCGGGTGGCAAGGTGGTGCGTGCATTCGCCTACGGCCTGACCTCGGAATCGGTCGCGGAACTGGAGGCGCTGGCGCCGGACATCGTGCTGGTGACCGGCGGCACGGACGGCGGCAACCGTGAGCGCGTGCTGGAAAATGTGCGTCTGCTGGCGGCCTCGCGCTTGGCATGCACAATCGTTTATGCGGGCAACTCCGAGCTGGCGTGCGAAGTCCGCAAGTTGCTGGCCGGTAAAAAGCTGCGGGTGACGGACAACGTGATGCCGGAGGTGGACCGGATGAACCTGGAGCCGGCGCGCGCAGAGATCCGGCATGCGTTTTTGGAGACGATCGTCGAGGGCAAGGGGCTGGCGGAGGTCGTGCGGGCCGTCGGTGCCCCGCCGAAACCGACACCGCTGGCGATGTTCGAGCTGGCGGAGGCGCTGGCGGCGCGGCGGCCGCGGTGGCGGGATTTCATGGTGGTGGACATGGGCGGCGCGACGACGGATGTCTATTCGCACACGGAGGCGTTCATGGGCGGCGACGGCGCCGTGCTCCGCGGCGTGCACGAGCCGCTGCTCAAGCGGAGCGTCGAGGGCGACCTCGGGCTGCGGGTGAGCGCGCTTCCGCTGTACGAGGCGGTGAAGGACTCGGTCCATTCGCCGGAACTGGAGGCGTTCGTGCGGAAGGTCGCGGCGGCGCCGGATTATCTGCCGCAGGCGCCGGAGGAGCTGGAGTACGACCGGGTGCTGGCCCGGGCCTGCGTCAAGGAGGCCGTGCTGCGGCATGCGGGCATCCTGCGTTCGGTGTGGACGCCGACGGGGCGGGTGAGCGTGCAGCACGGCAAGGATCTGCGCCGGGTGCGGACGATGGTCGGCACGGGCGGGAGCCTGGCGCGGCTGCGGGATCCGCAGCTCTGGTCCGGAATGTGGGCGAAGCCGGACGGCGAGGAGCTGAACCTGTTGCCGGAACAGTTTGAATACAAGGTGGATGCGGAATATCTCTGGCCGCTGCTCGGCAATCTCGCCGCGGAGTTTCCGGAGGAGGCCGCCGCGCTGGCGGAGAACTGTTTGCAACCATTGTCAGGGGGAGTCATCCTCACTCCCCCTGAAACCCCCGGAGGGTGCCAGAGGCGCGTCTGATTTAACACCAAGAGTTGCGGAGTGCGTAGGCGGATTACGCTTTGCCAGTTAGGACAGGTCATAAGCGCCTGCGGACTCCGCAACTCTGAGAATTAACAACAGGCCGTGACGCAGTCACTCTTCAGAGGGTTCGGGGGATGCGAGAACGGCATCCACTGACAAAGGATTGATAAGGAAGGAAAGCATTATGGTGAAGGCGAACGTGAAGATTTCGCGGGATGAGTTTTTCCGCGTGCGTGGCGAGGTGCTGGCGACGTGGCCGACGGGCGCGGCGGTGGCGTCCCTTGACGAAGGGATCCGGCGGCAGCAGGCGCTGCCGGCGCACAAGCAGTTTGCGAGGGCGATGTCGGAGGCGCGGCGGAAGGGGCAGACGCTGCTCCAGCCGCGCGCCGGCGTGGCGCTGGTCGAGGATCATGTCCGGCTGCTGAACTATCTGGCCACCGAGGGTGAGGCCGACCTGCTGCCGACGACGATCGATGCGTACACGCGCCAGAACCGCTACGATGAGGCGGCGAACGGGATCAAGCGCAGCGAGGAGGCGGGGACATCGCTGCTCAACGGATTTCCGGCGGTGAACCACGGGCTGGACGCCTGCCGGCGCGTGGTGGAGTCGGTGGACAAGCCGGTGCAGGTGCGGCACGGCACGCCGGATGCACGGCTGCTGGCGGAGATCACGCTCTCGGCCGGCTTCAGCAGTTATGAAGGCGGCGGCATCTCCTACAACATCCCCTATACCAAGCGCGTGCCGCTGGCGAAGTCGATCCGCGACTGGCAGTATGTGGACCGGCTGGTCGGGCTCTACGGCGAGGCCGGGGTCACCATCAACCGCGAGCCGTTCGGGCCGCTGACCGGGACGCTGGTGCCGCCGTGCATCAGCCACGCGGTCGGGATCATCGAGGGGCTGCTGGCGCTGGAGCAGGGTGTGCGTTCGCTGACGCTCGGCTACGGGCAGACCGGCAACATGATGCAGGACGTGGCGGCGATGATTTCGCTCCGTGAGCTGGCGGACGACTATTTCCGCCGGGACGGGCATGAGGATTTCGAGCTGACGACGGTGTTCCACCAGTGGATGGGCGGCTTCCCGGAGGACGAGTCGAAGGCGTTCGCCGTGATCAGCCTCGGCGCCGCGGTGGCAGTGCTGTCGCGGGCGGACAAGGTGATCGTGAAGACGCCGCACGAGGCGATGGGCATCCCGACGAAGGAGGCGAACGCCCGCGGGCTCCGCGCGACGCGCCAGATGGTGAACATGCTCACCGGCCAGAAGATGGGCGACGACAGCGCGGCGCTGCGGCGCGAGGTCGACATGATCAAGGCGGAGGTGCGCTGCCTGCTGGAGAAGACGCGGGAGCTGGGCGGCGGCGACTGGGCCGTCGGCGCGGCGGCCGCGTTCGAGAGCGGCGTGCTGGACGTGCCGTTCGCGCCGTCCATCTACAACCGCGGTCGCCTGCTGCCGGTCCGCGATGACGAGGGCTTCGTGCGCATCTACCAGCCGGGCAACGCACCGTTCACGCCGGAGATCCTGGCGTACCACGCGGCGCGGCTGGCGGAACGCTCGCGGACGGAGGGGCGCAGCCTCAGCTTCCAAATGGTCACGGACGACATCTACGCCATCAGCAAAGGAAAACTCATCGGGCGGCCGATGTGAGGGACCCCGCGGATCGGACGGATCAGTCGGATCGGTCCGATCGGTCGGATCAGGCAATCGTAAACAGGAGCATTAAGCATGAAGATCAAGCGCGTGGTGTTTTCCGCGGGCGCCTCGGCGTTTTACTTTGACGACCAGAAGGCGATCAAGGGTGGGGCGGGGCATGACGGCTTCGTGTACACCGGCGTGCCGGTGACGTCCGGCTTCCGGCGCATCCGCGAGCCGGGGCAGAGCGTGTCGGTGCTGCTGGAGCTGGAGAACGGCGCGGTGGCGTCCGGCGACTGCGCGGCGGTGCAGTACTCCGGCGCGGGCGGGCGTGATCCGCTGTTCCTGGCGGAGGTGTTCATCCCGTTTCTGGAGAAGCATGTGAAGCCGAAGCTCGAGGGGCGCGAGGTGGACTCGTTCCGCGGGCTGGCGGCCGAGTTCGAGGCGCTGACGGTGGACGGGAAGCGGCTGCACACCGCCATCCGTTACGGGTTGTCGCAGGCGCTGCTGGACGCGCGGGCCGTGGCGACGAACCGGCTCAAGTGCCAGGTCGTCTGCGAGGAGTACGGGCTGCCGGTGTCGGCGGAGCCGGTGCGCATCTTCGGCCAGTGCGGCGACAGCCGCTACGAGAACGTGGACAAGATGATCCTCAAGCGCGTGGACGCGCTGCCGCACGGGCTGATCAACAACATCGAGGAGAAGCTGGGGCGCGACGGCGGCAAGCTCCGCGAGTACGTCCGCTGGCTGCGCGACCGCGTCAACGCCCTGCGCATGGACGAGGGCTACCGTCCGACGCTGCACATCGACGTGTACGGCACGATCGGCGACCTGCTCGGCAACGACGCGGCGAAGGTTGCGGGCTACATCGCCTCGCTCGGTGGCGAGACCGGCGGCTTGGAGCTGTACATCGAGGGACCGGTCGACATGGGCGGGCGCGAGGCGCAGATCGAGAAACTCGGCGCGATCCGGCGTGAACTCCACAAGCTCGGCTCCCCGGTGAAGACGGTCGCCGACGAGTGGTGCAACACGCTGGAGGACATCCGGTTGTTCACCGACGCCAAGTGCTGCGAGATGGTCCAGGTCAAGACCCCGGACCTCGGCGGCATCCAGGAGACGGTCGAGGCGGTGCTGTACTGCCAGAAGCACGGCATGGAAGCGTACCAGGGCGGCACCTGCAACGAGACGGACGTCTCGGCCCGCGCCTGCGTCCACGCCGCGATGGCGACGCGCCCGCGGCTGATCCTGGCCAAGCCGGGGATGGGTTTCGACGAAGGGTTCTGCATCGTCAACAACGAGATGCGCCGCATCATGGCGGTGCTGGGGAAGTAGGAGGGGGTGGGCGAGGAGTGTCGACAACCATCGATAACCGTCGATAACCTTCGACGGCCCCGACGGGTATCGACGGCCATCGATGGGCATCGGCGGCTCTCGACAACCCCCGACAATTCACTGCAAGGAAAAAACAGATGAGCGCAAAAAAAGAATTCCGCATCCTCTCGACGACGGCGATCCTCGGGTACGGCTATCCGCTGGAGTCGTTCGAACGCGGCATGGCGAGGAAGCCGCACCTGATCGCGGTGGACGCCGGTTCGACCGATCCGGGGCCGTACTACCTCGGCAGCGGCAAGTCATTCACCGACCGTTCGTGCGTGAAGCGCGACCTGCGCTACATGATCCGCGCCGGCGTGCAGAGCAACATCCCCGTGGTGGTCGGTTCGGCCGGCGGCGCCGGCGCGCGGCCGCACCTCGACTGGTGCCTGGAGATCGTGCGCGAAATCGCCCGCGAGGAGAAGCTCTCGTTCAAGCTGGGCGTGATCCCGGCCGATGTTTCCAAGGAGACGGTCCTCGCGGCGCTGCGCGGCGGCAAGATCAAGCCGATGGACCAGGTGCCGCCGCTGACCGAGGCGGTGGTCGCCGACTGCACGCACATCGTGGCGCAGATGGGGCCGGAGCCGCTGATGGAGGCGCTGAAGCTCGGCTGCCAGGTGGTGGTCGCCGGGCGCTGCTACGACCCGGCGGTGTTCGCGGCGCTGGCGCTGATCGAGGGCTATCCCGAGGGGCTGGCGGTGCACCTCGGCAAGATCCTGGAATGCGCGGCGATCGCGGCGACGCCGGGCTCCGGCGCGGACTGTGCGATGGGCACGCTCACGGAGGACTCGTTCATCCTGGAGGCGCTGAACCCGGTGCGCAAGTTCACCGTGGAATCCGCCGCGGCGCACACGCTGTATGAGAAGTCGGATCCCTGGCACCTGCCGGGCCCGGGCGGCGAGCTGAACCTCGAGCAGTGCAGCTTCACGGAGCTGCCGGGCGGCCGCGTCGAGGTGAAGGGCACGCGCTTCGTGCCGACGCCGTCGTACATGCTCAAGCTCGAGGGCGCGCGCTGCACGGGGTACCGCACGGCGTGCATCGCCGGGACGCGTGATCCGGTGATGATCGGGCAGATCGGTCCGATCCTGGAAACCGTGCAGGGGCAGGTGGACCGCATCCTGAAGGACGAGAAGGTCGGCGGGAAGATCTTCGCGCATGTGTATGGCAAGAACGGCGTGATGGGCGCGCTGGAGCCGCTGAAGACGACCGCGGCGCACGAGCTGTGCATCGTCATCGAGGCGGTGGCGCCGACGCAGGCCGAGGCGGACTCGCTCTGCGGCATCTTCCGCTCGACGCTGCTGCACTACGGCTACCCGGGGCGTATCTCGACGGCCGGGAACCTGGCGTTCCCGTTTTCGCCGTCGGACATGCCGCTCGGCAAGCTCTTCGAGTTCGGCATCTACCACCTGATGGAGGCCAGCCCGACTGCGCTTTTCCCGGTGACGGTGGAGGAGCTGGGGTGACGTGAGTTTTTGCGATTTCGCCCCATCGGGGCAGTAGATGGCAGCCCAGGGCAACGCCCTGGGAAATGGTGCGGGAAAGATTACGCCCTGAATGGGCAGTGGAGGGAGAGGGCAGCGCAGGCCGGTTTATCCATTGCCCCTTCAGGGCGCAAAACATTGACCCGTTGTTCCCAGGGCGTTGCCCTGGGCTGTCATACAATGCCCTTTCAGGGCGCAGGCCATTATCCGTCCGACAAGAGGAAACCCCCATGAAAACCAAACTCACCGACATCGCCCGGGTGATCCGCTCGAAGAATTCTGGGCCGTTCGAACTGACGCTGGACGTGATGTTCAAGTCACGCGCCGAGTTCGACGCGTTCCGGGCGCTCGGCGTACTGACGCCGAAGCTGGTCGCGGGGCTCTACGGCGTGCCGGAATCGTACATCCTGAAAATCCTCTACTTCGAGCCGGCGAACGCGGTGAAGATGACCCTGCGCCGTCCGCTGCCCTCCGGCGCGCCGGGCGACTCCGACATCTACGGCGCCCAGCAGCACGCGCCGCTGATGGCGTTCGAGTTTGAGGCGTGATGCGCCGGGGGCTGGAACGGCGGGTATATTGGCTGCATGTTGGACGGCGGGGGGGGATGCACATGAGCACGGCGCATGACAAGCGGATGATCTACGAGCAGCTCCCCGGCATCGGCGGGGGCGGCGACACGCTTATCTATTCGGTGTACCACGCGCCGCGCGGCCGGCTGCGGATGTACGCGCTGGCGAGCAAGCTGGCGGAGCGCTACCTGTACCCGACCGACCTCTTGATCGGCGTCATCGGCGCCGAGGGCGGCGGCAAGTCCATCCTCATCCGCGGCCTCTTCTCCGGGCTGGAGCTGACCAACGACGACCGCAGCATCAACCACACGCCGTCGCGGCTCTACAGCTTCGATCCGGCGGACTGCTTCAGCGGGCACACCTTCCATGTCGACATCCGCTACGAACTGGCGTTCAAGCAGCGCTGGCAGATCGCCGAGGCAATCCACCGCGCAGTCTCCCACGGCCGGCGGGTGGTGGTCGAGCATTTCGACCTCATCCACGAGGCGCTGACCTGCAATGCGCAGGTGCTGTTCGGCATCGGTGAGGAGGTCATCGTCGCGCGCCCGACCGTGTTCGGCCCGTTCCCCGGCGCCATCAAGAAGGTGGTGGACCGCACGATCAAGTACCGGCTGATGGCGCATACGGCGGAGGATCTGACCGGCTACGTGCTGGAGCACGACTACCATTACAAGAAGCGGCTGCTGCACTCGGACGTGAAGCACGGGTTCGTGATCAATTTCCCCGAACACGAGAAGCCGGAGTTCGATGTGGCGGAGCTGGAGGCGAAGGTGAACGAGCTGATCCGGTGCGACCTGCCGGTGGAGATTGCCGGGGAGGATCTGATGCGCATCGGCGAGGGGCTGATCTACTGCACCGGCACCCGGACGCATGTGAAGTCCACCGGGCGCATCGAGAATTTCCGCCTGCTCCACGAGCTGCGCTACAACCCGATCTCGCACGAGTACCTGCTGATCGGCGTGGTCGGCAAGCGCGAGGGGCACGCCGGATTCGAGGAGCTGACCGAGGCGGTGCTGTGAGGGGGGGATACATGACGGGCTGGTTTTGGAGTGCGGCAATACGTGCATCCGTTTGCCGCTTCCCAGCCAAGGCGGAGCCGCCATCATCAACACATCTGTCGGCAACGGAAACACAAACACTGGCGCTCCGCGCGAATCAAAAGCGGCAAACGGATGCACGTATTGCCGCACTCCAAATGACTCCACGCCTTTTCCCGCTGGCATTTAAAAGGAGAATTTCAGGATGACGAAGCCGTTTGTTTACACGAAGCTATTCCAACTGGGCGACGACCGCACGGAGTACCGGCTGCTGACGCCGGGGCATGTGGCGGTGCACCGGCATCTGGGGCAGGAGCTTTTGCACGTCGAGGGAGCGGCTCTGGAACGTCTTTCGCGCGAAGCATTTGCGGACACCGCATTCCTCTTCCGCGCGAAGCATCTCGAGCAGTGGGCGGCGATTCTTGACGACCCGGAGGCGTCGGACAACGACCGCTTCGTGGCGGCCTCGCTGCTGAAGAACGCCGTGATCAGCGCCGCCGGCGTGCTGCCGGCCTGCCAGGACACCGGCACGGCGACGATCCTCGGCTGGCGCGGGCACCGCGTGATGACCGACGGCAACGACGAGGAGGCGCTCTCCCGCGGCGTCTACCAGACCTATCAGGAGCGGAACCTGCGCTATTCGCAGGTCGCGCCCGTCGACCTCTTCCGCGACGTGAACACCGGCACGAACCTGCCGGCGCAGATCGACTTGGAGGCCGCGCGCGGCGACGCCTATGACTTCCTCTTCCTCGCCAAGGGCGGCGGTTCGGCGAACAAGACCTTCCTCTTCCCCGAAACCCCCGCCGTGCTGGCGCCGGAGAAGCTGCGGGAGTTTCTGAAGGCGAACATCCCGAAGCTCGGGGTTAGCGCCTGCCCGCCGTACCACCTGGCGATCGTCATCGGCGGCACCTCGCCGGAGAAGAACCTGAAGACGCTCAAGCTGGCGTCCGCCGGCTGGCTGGACGGACTTCCGACCAGTGGCGACGGTTCCGGGCGCGCCTTCCGCGATCCCGCGATGGAGGCCGAGGTGGCCGCGATCTGCCGCGGCTTCGGGCTCGGCGCGCAGTTCGGCGGCAAATGGTTCGCGCTGGACGTGCGCGTGGTGCGGATGCCGCGGCATGCGGCGTCGTGCTTCATCGGCATCGGCGCCTCGTGCAGCGCGCACCGCAACATCCGCGGCCGCGTCACGCGCGACGGCGTGCTGCTGGAGAAGCTCGACCGCAATCCGGAGCGTTTCCTGCCGAAGCTGAACGCGCTGGCGGGCCGGGCGGCCGTCGAGCTGGAGCTGGACCGGCCGATGGCGGAGCTCCGCGCGGAACTCGCGAAACACCCGGTCGGCACGCAGGTGAACCTGACCGGCACGCTGATCGTGGCGCGCGACGTCGCGCATGCCCGGATCCAGGCGCTGCTGGATGAGGGAAAACCGATGCCGGAGTATATGAAGCGGCATCCGGTGTACTACGCCGGGCCCGCGAAGACGCCGCCGGGGATGCCGTCCGGCAGCTTCGGCCCGACCACGGCGCAGCGGATGGATCCGTATGTGGACGGCTTCATGGCGCAGGGTGCCTCGCTGGTCATGCTGGCGAAGGGGAACCGCGCGGAGTCGGTGACCGATTCCTGCCGGAAGCACGGCGGCTTCTACCTCGGCACCATCGGCGGCGCGGCGGCGGCCGTGGCGCAGCACATCACCTCGTCCGAGATCGTGGATTTCGAGGAGCTTGGCATGGAGGCCGTGCGCCGGATCACGGTCAAGGGGCTCTCCGCCTTCATCATCTGCGACGACAAGGGCGGCAACCTCTACTGCCCGAAGTAACGCGGCTGCGCGGGCGTCCCGCCCCGGACATGAAATTGAAACGCAAAGGCGCGAAGGCGCAAAGGGCGGGGGAACGTTCAACTCTCACCGAGGTTGGAGCGGTTCGTTTGCAGTTCCGCCTTTAGGCGGTTGCAGGACGGGAGCGCCGGCATCCTGCAGGCTTTGACCGGGCGTCCCGTCCGGAACTCCACTGTGCGTCGGACAAGATGTCCGCCGAAAGCGGGCGGGACGCCCACGCTCCCGTGTTGGGGACGGAGAGATCCAGCCCGGTGCCGGTTCCTTGCATGTTTCGTGTCCCTTGTTTGAACACGCAACAGGCAACCCGAAACACGAAACGCCACCGGTTCAGTCGGCGAAGTCGAGCTGGCAGACGCGGGCGACTTCGGCGGGGGTGGTGATTCCTTCACGGACCTTGTTGGCGCCGTCCTCGCGCAGGGTGCGCATGCCGTTGCGGCGGGCGATGGCGGCGATTTCCGAGGTGTCCTTGTGGGCGTTGATGGCGTGGCGGATTTCGTCGTTGACGACCATCAGTTCGTAGATGCCGACGCGGCCGCGGAAGCCGGAGCCGGAGCAGTTCCGGCAGCGGCGGGTGCCGTCGGGGGCGTCGGCGTCGGGCTGGTGCGCGGCGCCGCGGCATTCGGGGCAGATGCGGCGCACGAGGCGCTGGGAGAGGACGCCGAGGAGGGAGGAGGACATGAGGAACCCCTCGACGCCCATGTCGAGGAGGCGGCTGATGGCGCCGGGGGCGTCGTTGGTGTGGAGGGTGCTGAGCACGAGATGGCCGGTGAGCGCGGCGTGGATGGCGATTTCGGCGGTTTCGCGGTCGCGGATTTCGCCGACGAGGATGATGTCGGGGTCCTGGCGGACGATGGCGCGGAGGCCGCTGGCGAAGGTGAGGCCGATCTGGGAGCGGACCTGGATCTGGGTGAGGCCGGGCATCTGGTATTCGACGGGGTCCTCGAGGGTGATGATCTTGGTGTCCTCGGCGTTGAGGATCTTCATCACGCAGTAGAGGGTGGTGGTCTTGCCGGAGCCGGTGGGGCCGACGACGAGGAACATGCCGTGGGGCATGGCGACGATGTCGGTGAACTGCTTCTTCGTCTGGGCGTCGAGGCCGAGGCGGTCGAGGTCGAAGATGGAGACGTCCTTCTGGAGGAGTCGCAGGACGATGCTTTCGCCGTGCATGGAGGGGACGGTGCTGACGCGGATGTCGAGCTGGGTGCGTCCGATCTGCATGTCGATGCGGCCGTCCTGGGGCAGGCGGCGTTCGGCGATGTTCATGCCGGCGAGGAGCTTGATGCGGGAGGAGATGGCGTTGTAGTGGGCCTTGGGGGGTGTGAGGACGGTCTGGAGCAGGCCGTCGATGCGGTAGCGGATGGCGAGCAGTTCCTCGGAGGGTTCGACATGGATGTCGCTGGCGCCCATTTCGACGGCGCGGGTGAAGGCGTCGTTGACGAGGCGGACGATGGGGGCCTCGCGGGCGAGGTCGCGGAGGGCCGCCTCGCTGGCGTCGCCGTCGGCACCGAGGGTGCTGTCGGCGAGGTTCTTGTCATAGACGGCGGTAAGCAGGCGCTCAATCCAGCTCTGGCGCGCCAGGACGAAGACGGCCCGGCGGTGGAACAGGGAGAACCACTGGACCTGGAGGGTGCCGAGGCGGTAGGGCGCGGTGACGGCGAGGGTAATGCTGTTCTCGTCCCAGGCCAGCGGCAGGCAGTTCCGGTGGAGGAGGTAGTCATAGGTCACGTCGGGGAACTGTTCGGGATGGGCGTACTGCTCCTCGTCCGCGGCGGCGAGTCCGGAGATTTCGGCATAGGTCTTGAGCAGGTCGGCCTCGGAGAGGCGCCCGCTGTTGACGAGGTTCCACTCCTCCATCGGCGCGGGGGGCGGGGCGGCCGTGTCGGGCGTCGAGGCTCCGGCGGGGCCGGCGTCACGCCGCAGGATTTCCTGGACGGCGGCGGCGATTTCCGCGTCGCTCTTGTTGCGGAGCGCGGCCGGGGGGGCGTCGTCGTTCTTTTTGATGATTGTTTCGTCGTTCATGGCGCGGTTTTGTTCCGGAATGGAGCGGGTCGGTGTCACTGGGCGGGGATCTTCGGGGCGGCGGATTTTTCTTTGACCTCCCGGAGCGCGGCCTGATAGCGGTTGGCGAGTGCGTCCGCGTCGGAATTTTGGTCGATCACCTCGACGGAGATGAGCACCAGCAGTTCGGTGCGGTTGCGGATGGTGGCGTTGGTGCGGAAGAGTGCGCCGAGCCAGGGGATGTCCTTGAGGAAGGGGATGCCGGAGTGGCCATCGTCGTCCTTGCTCTGGATCATGCCGCCCATGATGGCGGTGCCGCCGTTGGGGATGATGAGGCTGGTCTGGAGATCGCGCTGCTGGATGATGGGGGAGTCGATGGTGGAGGAGGTGTTCGCCACGGCGTCGGACACCTGCTGGCGGATCTGCATGCTGACCTCGTTGGCGGCGGTGATGTGGGGGGCGACGGTGAGCTGGATGCCGGTGTCCTGGTACTGGATGTCAGCCACGGTGGTGGTGGAATTGTTGGTGGTGGTCCCCGTGTTACTGGTGCCGCTGAGGATGGGGACGCGGTTGCCGACGTTGATGTACGCCTGCTCGTCGTTTTTGGCGACGATTTCCGGGCGGGAGAGGACGCGGACATTGGTTTCGCCGGCGACGGCGCGGATAAGGGCCATCTTGTCGCCGCTGCTGTTCTTCAGCAGGAGCGCGGCCCCGGAGCTGATGAAGGCGTTGTTGAGCGTCGAGGCCGGGGTGGCGCCGCTGGCGGCGGTGTAGAGGGAGGGGCCGCTGGCGATGTTGTTGATGTTGCCGGAGGTGTTGCTGGCCAGGCCGGTGCCGATGTTGCTCACGGCATAATTGAATCCGAACTCGGTGTTCTTGTTCAGCGTGATTTCGGCGATGATGGCCTGGATCTTGACCTGCCGCGGCTGCACGTCGAGCCGTTCCAGAAGCGACCGGAGCATGGTGTAGGTGCGGGGCGTGGTGCGGATGATGAGCCGGTTCTGGCTGGAGTCGGCGTAGACGGTCGCGGGCACGTCAAAAACGGTGGTTGGCTTGTCGGTCGCGCTTTTCTGGGCGGTGCTGCCCGTCGCACTGTTGCGGTTCGCGGCGGTGGCGGTGCGGTTGTTCGAGCTGCTGGTGCCGGTGCGGTTGAACCCGGTGCTGGTGGTGGAGGTGGAGGAACTGCCGCTGCGGCTGCCGCTGCTGGAGGAGCCGGATGAGGAGCCGGTGGAGCCGGTGCCGGACTCGCTGGTCGAGGAGTTGACCGTCGTGGTGTTGAAGAAGGTGTCCAGCATCTCCGAAAGGTGCGGGGCCGTGCTGTGGTGGATGTTGTAGAAGAAGACGCTCTCTTTCTCGGAGGCGTTGTCCTCGTCCAGGACGCGGATCCATTTTTCAACCTCGGTCAGCAGATCCTGCGAGGGTGCCGAGAAGACGACCATCTGCAGGCGCTTGAGCGGCACGAGTTTGATTCCGGTTCCGCCCGTGCTTGTTGCGGCGGCACTCGGCCCCGACGTCGGCGTCGTGCCGCCCGTTACAGCCGCCTTTTCCGCGGTGGCCGGAAGGCCGAGGACGGGGAGCAGCGACATCAGCTCGGCGACGAGATCTTCCGGGTCCACGTTGCGGCAGGGCAGGCAGCCGACCGGCCATCCCGCCTCGCCCTTGGCGTCGAGCTGCGAAACGATTTCGCGGAGCTTGCCCATGTTCGCGGGGCAGTCCACGAGAAGCAGCGTGTTGGTGCGGGCGAGGTCGGTGACCACGCCGCCGTCGGTCATGAACGGCTTGAGGAGGGCGGATATTTCCGCACTTTTGCCGTAGCGGACGGGGATCATGGCGACCTCAACGTTGGCCACCGGGTCATGCTTGGCGAAGATCCGGCGGGACTGCGGCATCTTGCTCAGCGGGAGGATGTTGATCATGCCGGGGGTCGGGTCGGCATAGGCGCCCGAGAGCCAGAGGATATGTTCGAAGAGATCCCAGACCTCGCGCCCGGTGAGCTCGGTGTCCACCATCTTCAGGGTGATGCCGCCCTTGATGGAGGGGTCGATGTAGTAGTTGAAATGCAGGGTGTCGGCGAACACGGGGACGACATCGGTCATGGGGGCGGCGTCAAAGTTGAATGTCACCGGCTTTTTAACGTCGGCTCCGGCCATATCCTGGATGAGGCGTGACGGGTATTCCGTCGCCGCCATTCCCTTCTCATCGGGCTGGCTGCGCAGCGGCAGTTTCGAGGGGTCGGCGGTGGTGGCGATGGGCGGCACGCCGAGCGGCGTCTCATCCGGCGCGGTCACCAGGCTGCTCTTGGCGGCCGTGGCGGGTGCGGCCGCGTCGGTTTCCGGCTTGACCTTGACGTCGGCGGGGGCGGCGTGGCGGCAGGAGCCGGCGGCCAGCAGTCCGGCGGCGGCCAGCAGGTTGAGCAGGGGGGACTGGATGAGGCGTCGGGCGTGTGCTGGCTTCATGTGGGGAAGACCCTTTTTCTTGTATGGTTCGAAAAGCGGTTTCATGCGGTTCCCGGCGGCGGCTCCGTTTCCTATTGGGTGCTGCTCCGGTTGTGGCTGCTCCGGCCATGGCCGCTGTCGGTGCGGCCGGTATCCGTCCGGGTGGTGTCGGTCCGGTTCGTCTGCATGCGCTGGACGAATTCGTCACGCTTGCGGCGGGCGTCATCAATCGCCTTACGCTGTTCATCCGTGACCGCGGTGTTGGCGGCGGCGGCCGGCAGGATGGCCGGTGCCGTGGTGGCGGTGCGCGCGGCCGCGCTGGCTGCGGCGCGCTGGCGTTGCAGGCTTTCGCCGGCGGCGGCGGCCTGGCGCTTCTGGCTGCTTGCGCTGCCGCGGTTCATCATCAGCACCTGGATGTCATTGCCCTTCGTCAGCTCCACATCCTCGGCGTTGATGGCGGTGAGCAGGTACCCGGTTTCCGCGACCGGCTGGTTCAGGCGGTAAATCCGTTTTTTGGGTGGCGGCGCCTTTGTAGCGGTTGCGGCTGTGGCGGCGGTGACGGGCGGAACGGCGGCCGGGGTGTCCGGCCCCGCGATGATGGCGGCCTTGCCGTCGCCGACCATGGCGATGCCGATCAGTTCCAGTTCGGAAAGCGCCGTCGTGTCGCCGCCCGTGCTGTCGGCGGAGTCGGGTTCGGCGCGATCCGGGCGGAAGAGGGAACGGGTCCAGAGGATTTCCTGGCCGGCCACCGGCTTTTCGGTTTGCGGAATGTAGCTGGCCTGCCGTGATGGTTTGGACGGCCTGGGCTGCCGGGTCTGGCCATTGGCCAGCGCGCGTTTCCCGCCGCGACCGTCCTCCTGCGCAACGGGGGTCGCGGGCGTGCCGCGGAAAATGGCGGCTGTGACGAGGATCGCCAGCAGCAGCAGAATCAGATTCAGGAACCAGAAGAACTTGTTCATGGCGTCCCCGCCTTCGGCTCAAGAAGCTTGGAGATGTCCTGGGAAAGCGTAATCAGCATGAGGCGGCCGGAGAGGGTGACCTTTTTGGGATCCCGCGGATTGTCCGGGGAGAGGTTGAGCGTGCGCCAGTAGAAGCGCGGCCGGTTCGACTCCAGCGCGGCGAGGAAGCGCGCAATCTCGTGCATGCTGCCGAGGAACTGGATGGAAATCTCCGTGCCGCTCAGCCGCTCGCTGATTTTGCTTTCTCCGGGACTGCCCGTGTTCAGCAGGGTGATGTTGGCGCGGCGCGCCGCCTTGTCCAGCTCCCCCGCAATTTCGGCGTGCGGGTTGCCGGCAGTCTGCCAGAACACGGACGCCTGATCCCGGAGTTTGGCGATGCGGAGCTGCTGGCCCTGCTCGTTCTTCCGGACGGATGCAAGCTCCTGGCGGAGCTTCTGGACCTCGCCCTCCGCCCGGCCGATGGTTCCGGGAATGGGCAGCGAGGCGAGGTTGATTTTGGCCAGCAATCCGCCGCCGATCACCAGGATGGCGGCGGCGAGCAGGATACGGAGCCGCATCGGCATCTGCTTGAGGCTGATCTTCATGGGGCCGCCTCCGGTTGTGTGTCGGCCGGCTGTCCACCGCCGTCGGCTGTTTCGTTTTTCGGGGGCGGGGCGGGGGTGAGTGCGGGTGCCGGCGCGGGCGGCGCGCTCTTTGCTGGCGTGCCGGCGCTGTCGGATTCCGATGCCCTGGCGGCGTTCATGTTGAGGCGGATGCTGAAGGTGCCGCCGGGCTCCATGCGCTTGCCCTCCTGCGTCACGTCCTTCAAGTTCCGCGATGTGGCCAGGGCGGCGACCGGATCCAAGTCCTTGTTCGAGGTGGTGACCTCCATGTTGATCTTGCCGTCGTTCCAGGCCAGCACCCGCGCCCAAGCGTCGTCTGGAAGAGTGCTGGAGATGTCGGCGAGGCAGGCGGATGCCTGCGGGCGCGTCAGCCAGCTGTTTTCCTGAATCTCCTTTTCCAGAAGGTCGAGGGTCTTGATGGCGCTGATGTCGGGCGCCAGCCGGCGCTTGTCGTCCTTCAACGTCTTGGCCTCCGTGCGCAGGGCCGACAGGCGGCGGCTGTCATGGATCAGGCGCTGGATGCAGAGCCAGGAAGTGGCGGCGGCGAGGAAGACGCCGAGGAGCAGGGCGGCCATGCGTCCGGCGCGGTTCCGCGGCACCCGCAGTTCGCCGGGGACGGGGAAGAGGGTGCGGCGGTCATGGAAGGCGTCCGGCCCGACGGCGTACATTGCCAGCAGCAGCGCGCCGGCGTATTCCTGCTGCCGGTCCGCGGGCATGGCGGCGACCGGCTGGGAGAGCACAATCCCCGGCACCGCGAGCGGCTGCGGCGGCGCGCCGAACACCCCTTCGGTCGCGGCGTCCGCGAGGGCCGGGTCACGGCCGCCTCCGGGCCGGGGCGTCAGGAGGAGCCCCCCTTTTCCGTCCGGCAGCAACACTGTTTTTCCGGCGAAAATCGGATCCAGCGCGGCGGCGGGGGGGAGGACAAGATCCACGCCTGTGGCGAGCGCGCCGAGTTCATCCAGCGCCTGCTGCCAGTCCGCCTCGCGCCAGTAGGCCACTCGCAGCAGGTTTCCCCCGCCCGGAAGCTTGCGGTAGCCCCATATCAGCTTTTCCGCGTTGACGGGGAGCTGGCGGGATATCTCGATGCGGAGCGCCTTTTTCAGTTCATCGGCCGGGAGCTGCGGCATCGGCAGGTCGACGAAGCCGCAGGCACCTCCGGAGGGGCCGGCCGCGACGGTGCAGGATTCGTCGATGCCAAGCTCGCGCAGTCCGGCGGCGAGGCAGGACGCCCCCGGCTGCCCCTCGGCGGCGCGCCCGCTCCAGACCTTCTCCACCTGCACGGTTTCGCCGGTGCGGCGGATGCGCACGGCGCGGTACTCCCGGTCGGGCGTCCAGGTCAGCGCAATGCAGTTTGTCCGGGTGAAAAAAGTACCGGTCATGGTGGATGTGGCGCCTATGGTTGTGCGTGGTGCAACCGGTCGTTCACCGGCCGCGCCGCCGGCATTCTGGTGGATGCAGAAGGAGCAATATACCCAATATTAGTGTGTCCGGCCACGGAAAAGTTACGGGCAACGGGAAAAGATGTTGAGCGGTACGCCCGTAGCGGACCGGGGATGGCGGTTCAGTACGAGAGTTCCTCCCACAGGACAAGGGCCGGCACGCCCTGGGTCCAGGCGCGGAGCGACCGGAGGTCGCGCGTGGTGCTGAACTGCAGGTGGATGTCGTTGTTTTCCGAGAAGGCGGTGACCTGAATCACGGCCACGCCGGATTCCCGGAAGGAGAAGCGCCGCTGCAGCCGCTGCAGAAGCGGCGCGTCCAGGCTGTCCGACAGCGGGGTCTGCTTGGTCATCCAGCCTTGGCGGGCGTCAAGCACGAGGGCGAGTTCATCCTGTGTGAGGGTGGCCAGCTTCTCCAGCGTTGCCGGGGGCGAGGTGAAGAAACTGGGCTGCGACGATTGCGGGAAGGTGATGCCCTCCGGCGGGATGAGGCGGAGCATGTCCAGTGAGAGCGGTTCAGGCGGGGTGGCGGACGCCTGCACCGCGCCGGTCGCGTCCGCGGTGGCGGTGCTGGAAAATTGCGCCAGCAGGTCGCCGGCGTCCGGCAGCCAGAGGAACTCCTCGCGGCAACGGAGGCTGCCGTTGCGCGGGAGATCCGGCCAGCCGTCCACCGTATAATCCTCCCGCTCATGGCCGTACAGGCGCTTGGTGTCGTTGGTGTCCGCGTAGTCCACGTAGATGTCCTTGAAGCGGCTCAGCGTCTCGTTCCAGTCGGAGTCCAGCGTCTTCATCGTGTCCAAGAAGGCGCCGGAGGGGTCGGAGACGTTCAGCCCGCAATCGGCGTCCCGGAGCACCGCCTGGACATGGAAGTCGTCCACGACGATGTCATGCGGGACGCTGTCGGTCATCCAGGCTTCCGTCGTCGTGTCCATCCGGGCGGACTGTCCCTGGCCCAGCGAGCGGTTGCTGTACTGGCGGCGGTCCGCGACGACCAGCCAGAAGGCGCGGTCGGCCGCGGATTCCGCGGCGTAGCGCAGCCGCGACCGGGCCGCCGAGACGCGGGCCTCGTCCGCCGCCACCTCGCTGACCGCCACCAGGTGCGCCGCCATGGCCGCCAGGATGAAGAGCGCGCCGACGACCAGCAGGAGGGCCATGCCGCGCGTCCGGCGGCGGTGCCCGGCGGCGGATTGCGTGCGTGGCTGTGCGGCGGGTGTGCTCATGGGCTGTTCTCCTTGAGCGGCACCCAGTTGCCGTAGCGGGAATATTGCGCGCTTCCGGAGGTCCGGCGCAACCAGGAATATTCCCGACCGTCCTTCCAGCGGACCGTCAGGAGGATGGCCAGCGGCACATGGCGCGGCGGCGTGGTGGGGGTCACGGTGTCCCATTGGTCGAGCCACAGCACTTTTCCCGAAGTGACATCCAGGTTGGCGTAGAGGAAGGTGATGGAGTCGACCTCCTGCGCCAGGATGCATTCCTGCCGGGTGGCGGCCGCCGGGCGCTCCCAGTCGAGGAACGGGCGCTGCTGGTAGACCGCCTTGAGCCGGCCTTCCTCCAGGCAGAGGCCGGCGAAACGCAGGGCGCCGTCGTCCGCGTTGTTGAGGGTGTGGCGGTAGGCGAACCGGATGCGGCCGGGTTCGCCGTGGAAGGCGGGCATGGTCTTGCCGCCGGAGGTCTGCTCCACGTCGCGCCAGTTGAAGGGGATGATGTTGCGGAACATGGCGTCGACGGTGCGGTCGAGCGTCAGCAGCTCCGAAAAGCGCGATTGCTCGGCGTTGATGCGGCGCCACGACTCGAAGGCCTGGCCGCCGCCCGTGGCCAGCAGCGCCACCACCATTGCCATGATCGCCATGGCGACGATCATCTCGAGCAGGGTGAAACGGTTCCGGGTTGTGCGTGTGGTGTGCGTCATTTTCCGGCGTCATCCTGCCGTACGACCCGTTCGACGGTCATCTCCCCGGTTTTCTCGCCGCCGGGCCCCGTCACGGAGATCGCATACCGCCCCAGCACCCAGCCGGAGAGCTCGTCGACCGCGTTTTCCGGCAGGTTGTCCGCCGGGAGCAGGGTGCAGGAGGCGGAGTACCCCTGCGGCAGAACCCCAATGGGCGTCTCCACCGCGGGGCCGCCCAGCAGGTACAGCTCCCCCGCCTGGGCGAGCAGGTGCTGGCTCATCCAGCGTTGCTCGGCGCGGAGCAGGCGCTCGCGCGAACCGCCGATGAGCTGAAGCAGCAGCCCCATGGAAAGACCGAGGATCGCCATGGCGACCACCACCTCCATGAGGGTGAAACGATGCCTGTGTTGTCGGAAGCTGCCGGAGTGCATGTGAATCCGATGCGCTGTCGCCGGCGTTCGGCCGGCCGCTGCATTTTTCGTGCCGGACTGGCCGTGCCTGGTTGCGGAGCGTGCAATGCAATATATTGAGGAACGTGTGTTTTGCAGCACGAACAATCAGTATCGTGCCGGAGGAGTCCGGTTACAACCCAAAGCGTCGCCGGGCGCATTTTTTTTCTAAGACTGTAACCATTGCGTACATGCAGACACTAAAACAACAGAGACCCGCATGCCCTTCCCGGGCCGGCGGCGGCCACAACCCACTGTTTTCCAAGGAGAAGTCACCATGACAGGCAAATCAGCAATCCTTATCGCATCCCTGATGCTGGCTCCGGCCGCGTTTGCGGCGGACGCGGCCACTCCCGCAGTTCCGGCGGCGCAGCCCGAGCAGGTGAAGCGCTATTCGTTCAACCTGTCGGATCTCACGCTCGTTGGCATCGCCAAGATCGGCGACGAGGCTAGCGTCACGATCGAAATGCCCACCGCCTCCGCCGCGGGCAAGGACGCCTCGAAGGCCCGCCGCAACTTCCGCAAGGGCGCGCGCATCCCCGGCAGCGGCTACGTCCTCAAGGAAATCGGCGCGGACAGCATCACGCTTGAGCGCGACGGCAAGACGGAGACGATGAAGGTCAGCAACGGCGGCGGCAAGTCCGCCGACGCGTCCACCGGCGATTCGCGCCGCAACAGCCGCCGCGGCGGTTTCTTCGGCCGCGGGCCGATGGGCAAAGATGCGGTGGCCGAATTCCAGAAGATGACACCGGAGGAGCGGAAGGCTGCGAAGGACCGCCTGGAAAAGCTCAAGACGTTCATGGAGGCGGCCAAGGGGCTGGCGGCCGCGAACGGTGAAGCTGACGCCGGTCACGCCAAGATGATGGCGTCCGGCGAAGCGGCCATTGGCAAGGTCAGCGAGGCCTACGGGCTGGTCGAGCAGCTCGACGCCGCCAAGACCGCCGGCGACGCCGCCAAGGAGAAGGAGCTCGCCGATGCGCTGGAGGCCAACCAGAAGGCCATGGAGGCGCAGGACGCCCAGCGCCGCGCCGAGTTCGAGAAGATGCGACAGGAGAAAGCACTGGAGCGTCAGAGCCGCAATTCCGGCGGCGGAGAGGCCCAGCCACCTCCCGGCGAGTAAGCTCCGGCTGGCCTGACATGTCCGGCGGCGCGCGGCACCTCCGTGCGTCGCCGGTTCTGTTTCATGCAATTTCTTCGCCGGGCTGGAACCGGCAGGAAAAAGCCGTTTCCCATGGTATTGTAGTTGCGCCCCGGTTTCCGCATCCCGTGGGTCCGGCGACTCGGCATGAACGTCCAGACAAAACCGTGATGCCGCACCGCTTCTCCGAAGGATCGGCCCTGCAGGCGCAATGGTTGCGGTTTTTTCGGCTGACACACCGGCAATTTTCTTGGATGGGCACCGATGGCCGTCTACAAATTCAAAATCAGCGATGCATCCGGCAAGATCATGGAGACGCTGGTGGAGGGCGACTCCCGCGCGGAGGCGACCCGCCGTCTCCAGCGCCGAGGCGTCGTGCCGCTGGAATTTCTCGGCGAGGGCGCCGTCTCCATCGCGGCGCCCCGGGGTGCGTTCGGCCGCCGCGGCAAGTTTGACGTGATCGACTTCACCGACCGCCTCGTGCCGCTCCTTCAGGCGCACATCCCGCTGGAGCGCGCCCTCGGCATCGTCGGGGAGGGCATGGAAAATCCCTACGCCGCCGGCGTCGTGGCCGACCTGCGCAAGGGGCTCCACGAAGGACGCAAATTTTCCCAGCTCATCCGCGACCGCGGCCGCCTCTTCCCGAACATGTACTCGAGCATGGTCGAGGCGGGCGAGGAGGCCGGCGCGCTGCCGCAGGTCATGGCCGATCTCCGGCAGTTCCTGACCGACGGGCGCGAGCTGCGCGGCTTCGTCGTCTCCGCCAGCGTGTATCCGTGTTTTGTCGTGGGGGTGAGCGTCTGCCTTCTCATTTTCCTGCTGGGGTTCATCGTGCCCAAATTTGCGCAGATGCTGACCAGCGCCGGGCGCCATCCGTCGTTCTCCACGCGGATGCTGCTCAACGCCTCCGACCTGGTCCGCGGCTACTGGTGGCTGCTGCCGATCATCATTGCCGGCGTCGTGGCCCTCATCATCCGGGCGCGCAACGACGGCAAGGTGCGGCGCTGGCTCGACGGCGTCATGCTCAGGCTGCCGGTCATCCGCGACCTTGTGCTTTATGCGAACATCGCGCGGCTGGCGCGGACCATGGCCATCCTGATGCGCAGCGGCGTGCATTTGCTGGACACCGTCGCGATTTCCGCGAAAGTCCTCGGCAACAGCACCATCCGGCAGTCCATCTCCGGCCTGGCCAGCGAACTGCGCCAGGGGCAGCGCCTCTCCGCCGCCCTCGGCGGCAGCAAGGTCGTGCCCCAGTTCATGCTGCGCATGCTGGCGGTCGGCGAGGAGACCGGCGCCGTCGAGGGGATGCTCGACCGCGTGGCGGAACGCTACGAGGGCGAGCTGCGCCGCACCATCCGGCGGCTGATGAGCATCTTCGAGCCGCTGGTCATCGTGATTTTGGGCGCACTCGTCGGCGGCATCGCCGTCACCCTGTTCCTGGCCATCAACGACATGCGATCCGGATTTTGATTTTGAACGGACAACCCGCGAACGAAGGAGAACGCCACATGCAGACACAGACCCCCCGCAAGCAGCGCCGGAGTAAGGCCTTCACCCTGATCGAAATGATGGTGGTCCTGGCGATTATCGCCGGCCTTGCCGCCCTCGTCGGCCCCGCCATCTTCAAGAATCTCAAGAAGGCGGACGCCACGACGGCGAAGACCCAGATTGTCCAGCTCGGCAATTCCGTCAAGGATTATTACATGGACATGCACCAGTACCCGAAGCGGCTTGAGGATCTCGTGCAGAACCCCGGCAGTGACAAGTGGAACGGACCCTACCTGGAAGGCGGCGCGCTGCCCAAGGATCCCTGGGGCGAGGACTACCACTACGAATGCCCGGGAAGCCACAACGCCAAGGATATCGACATCTACAGCTACGGCGCGGACAAGACGCCCGGCGGTGAGGCCGAAAACGCCGACATCGGCAACTGGACGGTCAGCCGGTAAGCAGCTCATCCCGTGCTGCAACAAACTTGGGGCCAAGCATCTACATGAACGGACATCCGGTATTTTTAGGCAGCCGAACGGGTGGCGTCCGGGCATGCCCCGGTGCCCGTTCCCGGCGGCGCCGTGCGCCCTTCACGCTGATGGAGATTCTTGTCGTCCTGGCGATCCTGGCCTTGATCACGGGGCTTGTGCTGCCGCACATCGGGAAACTGCCCGAGGGACTGCGCGTGGACACCTGCATCGGCGTCTTCGAAAACGCCTTCCGCGACTCCGCGCTCCGCGCCCGCGCCACCGGCGCCACCGTGAAGCTGGTTCTGAACGCGGAGAACAACGAGTTCCGCCTTCAGGAAATCAAGCCATCCACCGCCGTCCCGCCGCCCGCCGCCGATGATGCGTCGGCCGGCACCGTGGATGGTGAGACAAGTCCGGCGGAAGGGCATTACAACGGCGAAAAAGTTTATCCGCTGCCCAACGGCATCGAATGGAACCTCGACCAGTGGAATGCGGCGGCGGACGGCCCGCCCGCCTTCACCTTCTACCCCAATGGCGAATGCAGCGGCCTCCCGATCGAGTTCAGCACGGGCAACCGCAAACTGCGCCTGGCGGCGGAACACCTCACCGCCATGCCGCATGTCACCGACCTCAACCCCTGAGCAGGGTGAGGGTGGTTACTTCACCACGATGTTGACCAGCCGTCCGGGGACGGTGATGACCTTGACGACGGTCTTGCCGGCGAGCTGTTCCTGGATCTTGGCGTCCGCCCTGGCGGCGGCCTCGAGCGCCGCGGCGTCCGCGGACGCCGGAACCACGACCTTGCCGCGCGGCTTGCCGTTGACCTGGACGACGATCTCGAGCTCGTCGAGCTTGAGCTTTTCCTCGTCGTACTGCGGCCACGGCGCGTAGGAGAGGCTTTCGGTCTTGCCGAGCCGTTCCCACAGCTCCTCGCCGATGTGCGGGGCGAGCGGGCTGAGAAGCTGGACGAAGATCTCCATGGCGCGGCGGTTGCGGATTTCGCAGCGGCTGAACTCATTGGTGAAGATCATGAGCTGTGCGATGGCGGTGTTGAAGGACAGGTTTTCGAAATCCTCGCCGAGCTTCTTGATGGTCTGGTGCAGGAGCCGTTCCTGCTCGCGGGTCATCGGCGTATCCGAGAGCTGCTGGGAGCGTTCGCCGTCGGGTCCGACGATCATGCGCCAACTGCGGTGGAGGAAGCGGTACACGCCCTCGACGCCGGCGGTGTTCCATGGCTTGGCGTCGGTGAGCGGGCCCATGAACATCTCGTAGAGGCGGAAGGCGTCGGCGCCATACTGGCCGATGATGTCATCCGGGTTGACGACGTTCTTCAGCGACTTCGACATCTTGGTCGGGAACTCGGTGAGTTCCTCGCCGGTTTCCTTGTGGAAGTGTTTGCCGTCGCGGTGGTCGACCTTGTCGTTCGCCACGGCGAAACCGCGGCCGTCCTTGTAGGAGATGCCGAGGATCAGCCCCTGGTGGATGAGCTTCTTGAACGGTTCCGGCGTGGAGACGTGGCCGAGGTCGAAGAGTACCTTGTGCCAGAAGCGGGCGTAGAGCAGGTGCAGCACGGCGTGCTCGGCGCCGCCGACGTAGAGGTCGACCGGCATCCAGTACTTCTCTTTTTCCTTGTCCCAGGCGGCGCCGTCGTTGTGCGGGTCGATGAAGCGCAGGTAATACCAGCAGGAGCCGGCCCACTGCGGCATGGTGTTGGTTTCGCGCAGGCCGTGCCTGCCGGTGGCGGGGTCGGTGTAGCGGAGCCACTCCTTCGCCTTGGAGAGCGGCGGGTCCATGGTGCCGGTCGGCTTGAAGTCGGCGAGCTCGGGGAGCAGCACGGGCAGTTCGGCGTCGGTCATCAGTTTCTCGGTACCGTCCTCCATGTGGGCGACGGGGAACGGCTCGCCCCAGTAGCGCTGGCGGCTGAACAGCCAGTCGCGGAGCTTGAACTGCGTATGGCGCCTGCCCGCGCCATATCTTTTAAGCCACTCTATAATCTTGCCACAGGCCTCGTCGTTGCGGAGGATGCCATTGATGGAAATCGTATTGTTTTCCGAATTCACATGGATTCCATCAAATGGATATGCTTCCTCGAACTTATCTGGATGTTTTAAGTAGTAGTCTTCAAGTTGTTGTACGCCGGTTGGTGCAATGTCGCGCCCCTCGGCAAAAGCCAACATTATTTTGTCATAAAACGATGGGTCCCAATGGTTGCGCAACGCTTGCACATGCCCAAGACGCTCGCTCAACCACGCAAGTGGTGGAATAATAACAGGACGGATAGAGATTTTGAATTTGCGCGCAAATTCAAAATCCCGAGTGTCGTGCGCCGGCACGGCCATGATCGCGCCGTGGCCGTAGCTGATGAGCACATAATCGGAGATCCAGACGGGGATCTTCTCGCCGTTGACCGGGTTGACGGCGTAGGAGCCGGTGAAGACGCCGCTCTTGTCCTTGTTCAGCTCGGTGCGGTCGAAGTCGCTCTTGGTCGCGGCGGCTTCCTGGTACGCCTCGACGGCCTGCTCCTGGTCGGGCGTGGTCAGCTCCGGCACCAGCGGATGCTCGGGGGCGAGCACCATGTAGGTTGCGCCGAAAAGTGTGTCGGGGCGCGTGGTGAAGACGCGGATTTTTTTGTCGCTATTTACCAGTTCGAAGTCCACTTCGGCCCCCGTGGACTTGCCGATCCAGTTGCGCTGCATATCCTTGGTGCCTTCCGGCCAGTCGAGCGCCTCGCCTTCCTCAAGCAGGCGGTCGGCGTACTTGGTGATGCGCAGCATCCACTGTTTGAGCGGCATGCGCACGACCGGGTGGTTTCCGCGCTCGCTGCGACCGTTGATGACCTCCTCGTTGGCCAGCACGGTGCCGAGCGCCTGGCACCAGTTCACCGGCACCTCCGCCTTGTAGGCGAGCCCCTTTTTATAGAGCTGGGTGAAGATCCACTGGGTCCACTTGTAGTATTTCGGGTCGGTGGTGTCCACCTCGCGGTCCCAGTCGTAGCTGAAGCCGAACGCCTGGAGCTGCTGCCGGAAGCGGTCGATGTTCTTCTGGGTCGTGAAGCGCGGGTGCGTGCCGGTCTCCACCGCGTACTGCTCGGCCGGCAGGCCGAAGGCGTCCCAGCCCATGGTGTGCAGGACGTTGAACCCCTTCATGCGCTTGTGGCGGCAGTAGATGTCGGTGGCGGTGTAGCCTTCCGGATGACCGACATGCAGGCCGGAGCCGCTGGGGTAGGGGAACATGTCCAGCACGTAGAGTTTCTGCCGGGTCGTGTCGCAGTCCACGGCGGCGAAGGTCTTCTTCGCCAGCCAGAATTTCTGCCATCTCGGCTCGATCTCGGACGGCGTATAGGTCGGGTTGCGCGGCGTGCTCATGGGCGGTTTTTCCTGAATGGAGCGGACGGCCCCGTGCGGGGCGGGAACGGGATTGCGGCACAAAACGGGAAGCGGTACTATACCGTGCGGCAAAACGGCTTCAACGTGCGCTCCGCCGCCGCCGGCCGGAAAGCCTCCGCGGCGCCCCTCCCGGAGCGGGGCGCGTCATGGCGCCGTGGCCGGCATGTTACGGACACGCTCTTACTTCAGCAGCGAACCGCCTTCGGCGGCCATCAGGCCGCTGACGCGCTTGGTGAAGGCGAGAAGGTCGGCGACCGGCAGGCCGGCGGTGAGCAGCGCCTGATCGTGCAGCATCTCCGCGTACTCCGCCAGTTTCGGGTGCTGCGGATCCTTCTCCAGCAGGCTGCGCATGGCGCCGACGACCGGATGCCGCGGGTTGATTTCCAGCGTGCCCTTGGCCTTCACCGGCACGTCGCGGTTCATCGCCTTCATCAGCCGCTCCATGTGCGGCCCCATGGCATGCTCGTCCGCGACCAGGCAGCAGGCGCTGTCGGTGAGCCGTTTGGAGCTCTGCACGTTCCGGACGCGGTCGCCGAGGATTTCCTGAAGACGCGCCACCAGCGGTTTCATCTCCTCGTCGGTCGGCGCGGGCGGTTCGTCCTGGCCGGCGGCCGGCGCGGGCAGTTCGATGTCGCCCTTGCTGACGCACTTGAGCGGCTTGTCCTGGTACTTCGTCAGGTCCTGGGCCAGCCATTCGTCGATCGGGTCGGTGAGGAAGAGCACGTCGAAGCCGGCCTTGCGGAACGCCTCCAGGTGCGGCGCGTTCTCCAGCGCCTGCCGGGTCTCGCCGATGGCGTAGTAGATCTCCTTCTGCGTGTCAGGCATGAGCTTGACGTATTCCGCGAGCGTGGAGAGCGCACCGGGCTTGCCGCCGGCCGTCTCGAACATGAGCAGGTCCTGAATCTTCTCGCCGCTGCCGGCGTCGGTGTGCATGCCTTCCTTGAGCATGGCGCCGAACTCCTTCCAGAAGGCGTTGTAGGCGTCGCGGCGCTTGTCCCGCATTTCGCCGAGCGTGTTCAGCACTTTCTTCACCAGATTTTCGCGGATGGTGCGGATGAGCCGGTTCTCCTGGAGCAGTTCGCGGGAGACGTTCAGCGGAAGGTCGGAGGAGTCCACCACCCCGCGCAGGAAGCGCAGGTACGGCGGGCGCAGCTCCTCGCAGTTGTCGGTGATGAAGACACGCTTGACGTAGAGCTGGACGCCGTGCTTGGACTGCTCCGGCATCAGCATGTCGAACCCGGTGTTCTTCGGCAGGAAGAGCAGCGCCTTGAACTCCGTCGCGCCCTCCGCCGTCCAGTGGATCGTCTCCGCCGGCTCCTGGAAGTCGTGGCTGATGTGGCGGTAGAACTCCTGGTATTGCTCCGCGGTGACCTCGGACTTCGGCCGCTGCCAGATCGCCTTCTGCGAGTTCAGCAGCTCCAGCTTGTCCTCCGCCTTCTCCGCCTCCGGCTTCTCCAGGCGAACCGGATGCTCGACAAAGTCGGAGTATTTCTTCACGATCTTGCGGATCTTCCACTCCTCCAGGTACTCATCCATCTCCGGCTTGAGGTGGAGCGTGATCTCCGTGCCGCGCGTCTCCTTGGCGACCGTCTCGACGTCGTAGCTGCCATCGCCCGTGGAGCACCAGCGCGTGCCGGCCGCCCTGTCGCCGGCGCGGCGGGTGACGAGCTCGACCTTGTCGGCCACCATGAAGGCGGAGTAGAAGCCGACGCCGAACTGGCCGATCAGCTCCGGCGGCAGCGGCGCGCCGTCCTGTTTCTTCTCCTTCAGCTCGGCCAGGAACTTGCGCGTGCCGGAGCTGGCGATGGTGCCGATGTTCTTCTCGACCTCCTCCTGGCTCATGCCGACGCCGTTGTCGCGGATCGTCAGCGTCTTCGCCTTCGGGTCGGTGCTGATGATGACCGCCCATTCGTGGTCGTCCTCCAGAACCGCTTGGTCCGAGAGCGCCTCGAAGCGGGCGCGGTCGATGGCGTCGGACGCGTTGGAGACCAGCTCGCGCAGGAAGATGTCGCGGTTCGAGTAGAGCGAATGGATCACCAGGTCCAGAAGCTGCTGGACCTCGGTCTTGAACTTCTTGTGCTGCACAGACATGGAAACCTCCGTTTGTCGTGAAGATGTTGAATATACCGACGGCGGGCAAAAATGCGCCCCCTCCGTTCAAAAAACGCGCGTAAAATATCGCCGTTTCGCCGGCCTGCAAGCATCTTCCGGATCGGCGTACGTTCCGTGCTCAGCCCGGTTCCGGGTTCATGCTGCCCGTGCGGTAGCCGGCGAGGTCGAGGGCGACATGGCGGTAGCCGAGCTCCCGCAGGGCGTGGCACACCTTGCCGCGCACCGGATCGGCGGCCAGCCGGGAAAGACCCTCCGGCGGAATCTCGATGCGCGCCATCTCGCCGTGGTGGCGGACGCGCACCTGACGGAAACCAAGCCCGCGAAGAAAGCCCTCCGCCTTCTCGACCTGTTCCAGCGTCTCCGCGGTGACCGCCGTGCCGTACGGCAGGCGCGAAGCGAGGCAGGCCATGGCCGGCTTCTCCGCCGTCGGCAGGCCGAAGCCGCGCGAAAGTTCGCGGATGTCGGCTTTTGTAAGCCCCGCGTCCATCAGCGGACTCCGCACGGTGAGTTCGGCGGCCGCGCGGCGCCCCGGACGCCAGTCGCCGGCATCGTCCGCGTTGTTGCCGTCGGCGACGTGCGGGATGCCGCGCGCCGCGGCCAGCTCCCGGACGCAGGCGAAGAGGGCGCTCTTGCAGTGGTAGCAGCGGTCCGGCGGATTGGCGGTGTACTGCGGATTCCGCAACTCCTGTGGATAGACCACGGCGTAGGCGGCACCGAAGCCGTCGGCCAGCGCCTTGGCCTCCTCCAGCTCGCTGCGCGGCAGGCTCGGCGAGTCGCCGATCACCCCCAGCACCCGTTCCGGGCCGAGGACCTCCACCGCCGCGCGCAGGAGAAACGTGCTGTCCACGCCGCCCGAATAGGCCACCGCCAGCGGTGCGAGCCCCCGCAATATCCGCTTCAGTTCCTCGAATTTTTCGGCCGCCGTCATGCATTTTCTCCGGTGATGCGGCCACCGCCGAGAATCTCCGCCAGGCGTCCGGTGCCGATGCGCCGTGCGAACTCCGCAAGCGGTTCGCCGGCCGTGCGTCCGGACTGCCAGGCGCGGAGCAGGGCGATGACGGCGCCGGCGATCTCCGCCTCGGGCAGCAGCGCGGCCTGTTCGTTCAGGCTGGCGCGCCCCTCGCCGTGGCGCGCGCCGAGCAGGAGGCGGTAGTGCGGCATGGCGGCGTCGCCGCCGCCGGTCTGTGCGACGCCGCAGAGGCCGAGCCCCGCCACCGGTGCCTGGGCGCAGGAATTCGTGCAGCCGTTGATGCGGATGTCGGCCGCCTCCAGGATCTCCGGCGGAATTGCGGCGGCGCGCAGTGCTTGGGCGAAGCCGCGGGCAAAGGCGCGGGAGTCGATCTGTCCCAAACGGCAGGTGGAGGCGCCGGAGCAGACGGTGATCAGCCCCTCCGGATCCACGGCATCCGGCCCGGCCGCGGTGCGGCCCAGGAATGCGGCCAGCTCCGGCAGCCGCTCCTCCGGCACGCTCCGCAGCAGGAACCCCTGGTCGGGCGTGAGGCGCAGCGCGTCCTCCCGGCTGAACTGTTCCGCGGCGTCGGCTATGCGCTCCAGAGCGCGGGAGAAGATCAGCCCGAGCGGCGGGCGGATGGCGACGCTGACGAGTCCCGGCTGCCGCTGCCGGACGACGCGCAGGCCGCCGGCCGCGGGCGCGGTGATGCGCCAGGGAGGCGTCAGCGCGGCCTTTGATTCGTCCGATCCGACGGAATCGACGGATCGGTCCAATCCGTCCCGGATCCCGCCCGCTGCCGCATATTCCCGGCGGAACTCCTCGCGGACAGCGTCCACACCGAGCCGGTCGAAGACGTAACGCAGGCGGGCCCTGGCGCGGTTTTTGCGGTCTCCGTGCCGTTCGAAAATCGTCAGGAGCGCGCGGGCCGCTTTCGGGAAATCCGCTTCGGGAATCCATTCCTCCAGACGGTCGGCCAGGCGTGAGCTGGTGCCGAGGCCGCCGCCGGCGTAGAGCGCGAAGCCGCGTTTGCCGTCGCGGATGCGGGCGATGAAGCCACAGTCGGCGATGCAGGAACCGGCGCAGTCGCAGTCGCAGCCGCTGAAGCCGGGCTTGAACTTGCGCGGGAGCTTGAGTCCGTCCGCCATGGCGAGCAGCGTTTCGCCGAGTGCGAGGGCGTGCGGCGTGACGTCGAAAAGCTCGTGCGGACAGACCCCGGCGAGCGGGCAGACCGCCACGTTGCGCGGCGAGTCGCCGCCGGTGCCGCGG
Organism: uncultured Lentisphaerota bacterium; assembly: GCA_903921725.1. Lineage (GTDB taxonomy): Bacteria > Verrucomicrobiota > Lentisphaeria > Oligosphaerales > CAITYL01 > CAIXRA01. The sequence continues at coordinate 38,145 of CAIXRA010000006.1, read as the reverse complement.
CAGGGCATGCCCGCGGCGAGCAGCCGGCGCATGGCCTCCGGCACGTCGCGCTCCAGGACACCGTGGAGCTGGAGATCCTGGCGCGTGGTCAAGTGGAGGATGCCGTTGCCGAGTTCCTTGCTGATGCCGGCGGCGGCGCGGGCCTCCACGGGGCGCAGGATGCCCGCCGTCATGCGCGGGCGAACCATGAAGAAGCCGTCCTGCCGCTGCTCATAGGAGCCGTGCATGGCGCGGCGCGCCTTGTAGTCGGCGAACGGCATCACGCCGTCGTGCAGGTCGGCCGTCTCGCGCACGAAGCGGCGGATGTCATCCGCGCAGGCGGCGGCGAGTTCGGGCGTCACGGTGGGGGTGGGCATGGTGTGGGTTCCGTCGGGTGGTCGTGGCTGCAACCATATTCCCATGATGCGCCACAGGCAAGCCGCAGGGTGGCGGCCGGACTATTCGGTTTCCCCCCCAAGGTTGCAGGCGGTGCAGGCGCGGGAGACTTTTTGGAGGGAGATGGCGTCCACGGGACAGGCCTTCTGGCAGGCGCCGCAACGAATGCACTCCTCCTGGTTGATCCAAACAACGGAGGTGTCGTCGGTCTTTTCCGCCTTCACCCAGCCGGTGATGCGCCCCTCGGTGTCGTACTGGAACGATTTGACGCGGATGATGCATTCGGGCCGCGGCTTGGCCTTGATGCACCAGTCGCAGTAGATGCACTTGCCCGTGTCGATCTCGTACTTGAAGTGGCAGCGGTAACAGCGTTGGGTCTCCTCCGGTGCCTGGTCTTGGGACAGGCCGGTTTCGACTTCCGCCGTAATCGTGCGTTCCGCGGCGGGCAGGGCGGGCATGGGCTGGAGCGGGACGGCGTCCATCTCGCGGATGCGGCCGGTGTCCGCGGCGTTCTCCACGATGACGGCGTCTTTCAACCGTGTATGGGCTGTGAGGAAGAAATCCGCGGTACGGACGCACTTCTTGGCGTGGCCGATGGCCTGGATGAGGGAGGCGGCGCCGGTGGCGGCATCACCGGCGACGAACAGCTTCGGGTTGGCGGCGGCGGTGAAGCCGTCGGGCGCGAGCTTCCAGTCGCCGCAGTGGGTCAGCGCCTCCCGGAGCGTGGCGTCCACCCAGCCGGTGTCGGGGAACTGCCCGGTGGCGAGCAGGACGGTGTCGGCTTCGATGCGGAAATTGGAGCCGGGAATCTCCACCGGCCGGCGGCGGCCGCCGGCATCCGTCTCGCCGAGTTCGGTGCGGACAAACTCCACCTGCGTGAGGCGGCCGTCCTTTCCGTGGTACGCCTTGGGCGCGACCATGAACGACATCGGAATCCCCTCGTGCTCCAGCTCCTCCAGCTCGCCTGGCGTGATCAGCATCTCCGCCTGCGAACGGCGGTAGAAGACGGCGACGGCGGCGGGTTTCGTGTCGCGCGTTTCGAGTTGCGCGCCGGGCGGTGCGACGAGGCGTCTGGCGGTGCGCGCGCAGTCCATGGCGGTGAAACCGCCTCCGATGACGACGACTTTCGGGCCGATCGTGGCGGTGCCGGCGGTGTTGACCTCCAGCAGGAAATCGAGACCGTGGCGGATGCCGGCCAGTTCCCTGCCCGGCAGGTCGAGCAGGTTCGGCTTGAGCGTGCCGGCGGCGACCACCACGGCGTCGTGCTGCGCCAGGAGCCGGCCGAGCGTGACGTCACGGCCGATCGCGACCCCGCAGCGGAGCGTGATGCCGAGGGCGGCGGCCTGCGCAATTTCCGCAGCCACGTCCTCGCGCGGCAGGCGGAACTCCGGGATTCCCTGGACCATCATGCCGCCGGGGAGCGCGTGTTTTTCAAAGACGGTGACGGCGTGGCCGAGGCGCGCCAGCTCGCGGGCGGCGGCCAGGCCGGCGGGGCCTGCACCGACGACGGCGACCGTTTTGCCGCTGGCGGGGAACCATTTGTCCAGAAGCACATTACGAAGTCCGCGGTGGTCCGCCGCGGCACGTTTGGAATGGCAGATGGCGACCGGCTCGCCGAGGCCCGGCCAGCCGTGGCGGCATTTGCCCTCGCAGGGGCGGGCGCAGACGCGGCCGAGGACGCCGGGGAAGACGTTGGCTTCCAAGTTGATGCGGTAGGCCTTGTCGAACTCGCCGTTGAAGATGGCGGTGAGGTAGCCGGGGATGTCGGTTCCGGCGGGGCAGGCGTTCTGGCAGGGGATGTTTTTGGCAAGCCAGTCGAAGTCTTTCGGTTCCGCGCAGACGCCGATCTTGGCGGAAACCGCCTTGAACGGGCGGCGCTTGAGCTTGGGCGGATTCCGGGGAGCCGCATGCTGCCAGGCGGACAGCTCCGCATAGCGGCGTGCGAACTCCGCAAGACGGGGATCAGTCGAGCCGAGCTCCTGTGCGCGCTTGGCGAACCAAGCGGCGGCGTAGTGGTCGCCGCGCGAGTCGTTGCGCAGTGCGTAGGCGCGGGCGAGAAGAACGCAGGTGGCGGCGTCCGCCGGCGGGCCGTCCTGGCAGAGCAGGGAGATGACGGCGTCCGCCTGGCCTGCGGCCAGCATGGTTTCCGCTTGGGCGGATCGGTCCGTCATGCAGCGCTCCTTCCTGCGTTTTTGGGCAGGAGTGCCTTGACACCTTCCGGTGTGACGCGGCTGACGAAGTCGGCGAATGTTTCATTCTTGCCCGTGCGGTTGGCGAGGTAGGCTTCGAGAATGCGGCGCACGGCGGCGGGGAGCTCCTCCATGCCGACGTCGAGGAGCGGCGCGGCGATGCGTCCGGCGCCGGCGAGGCTGCCGCCGACCAGGACAGTGAAGCCCTCGGTGCTGGCGCCGGTGGTGTCGTCGCGCAGGCGGCGGCCGCGCAGGCCGATGTCGGCAATCCAGCCATGGGCGCAGTTGTTCGGGCAGCCGGTGAGGTTGATGCGCAGGGGGCCGACGGCCTCCCAAAGCGCGCGGTCTTCGGCAAGCGTGCCGAGCAGCAGGCGGTAGGCCTTGGTCGTGTCGCTGACCGCCATCCGGCACTGGGTGGTGCCGACGCAGGCGACGATGTCGGGCAGGCGCTCGTGCCCTTCGGTGCGGAAACCGGCGTTGCGGAGTTCGCCGAGGAGCGGCTCGACGCTGGCGTCCGGAACGTTGCGCAACTCCAGGTTCTGGCGGTTGGTGAACATGATGGCGCCGTTGTCGTACTGGTCGGCGAGGCGGGCGAGTTCACGGCCTTCGTGCACGGATATTTCAGATCGTTTGATGATGACGCGGACAGTGTTCAACCCCTTCTGCCGCTGTTGGATGACACTCTGGCTGTCGAGGTATGACGGGGCGATGGCCGGCGTGGGGTCGGCGGGGATGGCGAGTTGTTCCAGGCCGGCGACAGCGCGGTCGCGGAGGATGCCGAGCAGCGTCTCCGCGAAGCCGCGCGCGCCCTGGTTGGCGACGACGATCTTCAGGCGGGAATTGGCGCGGTTGCGGCGGTCGCCGTGGACGTGGTGCGCCTCGACGACGGCGCGGGCCACCGGCAGCGCCAGCGCGTCGGGCACCCAGCCGAAGATGACCTTGCCCAGATACGGGCGCGCGCCGAGGCCGCCGCCGGCGTGCAGAGTCCAGCCGGGCTCCGGCGTGCCGTCCGCCGCGGTGCGTGTCGCCGGCACCCAGCCCTGGCAGTTCATCAGCGTCTGGGCGCAGGCGCGGTTGCAGCCGGCGACGCTGACCTTGTGCTTGCGCGGGAGGTTCCGCTGCCGGTCCTGGATTTCCGGATCGGCGGCAACGGCTTCGAGCAGCCGGCGCACATGGCCGCCGACTTCATGCGGGCAGACGCCCTGGAGCGAGCAGGTGACGACGTTGCGGCAGACGTCGCCGCAGCCGTTCTTCGTCGTCAGCCCGACCTCGGCGAGCCCTTCGATGATCTTGTAGAGGTCCTCCTTGCGGACCCAGTGGTACTGGAGCGTCTGGCGCGTGGTGATGCAGAGCTGCCCCTGTGCGTACTGTTCCGCCAGGTCGACGGCGCGGCGGAACTGCCGGGTGGTCATGAGGCCGCCGGGGGTGACCATGCGGATCATGAAAAAGTGGGGCTGGAGCTGCTGGTAGGTGCCGGTCCACTTGAACATGGCCAACTCATTGGGCGTGAACGACTCCCAGGGCCGTCTGGCGACCTCTCGGAAATCGAAGTCCGGGCCGATCTCGACCTTGTCCTTCTCGACCTGGGTGGGGGTTGGCTGTGCGGGCATGATGCGTGAACTCCGGAGAGCGGCGGTTGCGAGGTCAAATCGTATAATCCTCGACGAAAACCCTGGCGTCGCGGGGGACGACGAAGATGCGCCGGCCGGGGGCGATCTTCAGTTCGCGGAACCGGGTGTGGGTCAGTTCCACATGCAGCGGCTTTTCGCCGTCGGCGAGCAGTTCAAGCTTGACGACGGAGCCGGCGGACTGGATGCGGACGATGCGTGCGCCGAGAAGGCCGCCGGTGTCTTCAAGGCGGATGTCCAGGTCGTACGGGCGCACGAACAGTTTTGCGTTCGCGCCGGGTGCCTTCTTCCCATCCGGGGAATCCACCACCAGCGAGCCGAGGACGGCTTTGCCTTCCTCGACGCGGCCGTGGAAAAGATTGACGTTGCCGAGGAAGTTCATGACGAACTCGCTGGCGGGGTTGTGGAACACGTCATCGGGCGTGCCCTCCTGTTCGATGCGTCCCTTGTTCATGACGACGACGCGGTCGGCGACCTCGAGCGCCTCCTCCTGGTCGTGGGTGACGAAGACGCTGGTGACATGGATTTCATCATGGAGGCGGCGCAGCCAGCGGCGGAGATCCTGACGCACACGTGCGTCGAGGGCGCCGAACGGTTCGTCCAGCAGCAGGATTTTCGGTTCGACCGCCAGGGCGCGGGCGAGGGCGACGCGCTGGCGCTGGCCGCCGGAGAGCTGCGAGGGGAAGCGTCCCTCCAGCCCCTCCAGCTGCACCAGCCGCAGCAGTTCGCGGACGCGCTCACGGATCTGCGCTTCGGCCGGGCGGGCGGCCCGGGGGCGGACACGCAGGCCGAAGGCGATGTTTTCGAACACGTTCATGTGCCGGAAGAGCGCGTAGTGCTGGAAGACGAAGCCGACACCCCGGCTGCGCACGTCCGCCCCCGCCACATCCTGCCTGTGGAAGAGGATTTCCGGCTTGTCCGCCCCGTCCGCCGACTCCAGGCCGGCGATGACGCGCAGCAGGGTGGTCTTGCCGGAGCCGGAGGGGCCGAGGAGCGCGACGAGCTGGCCGTCTGGCACGGTCAGGTTCACGCCGCGCAGCGCCTGGAACTGGCCGAAGCTCTTGCTGATGTTGCGGAGTTCGATGCTCATGATTGTCCCTCGTTATTGTGCCTGGGGGAGGCCAGCGCGGCGGCTTCGGCGAGCTCGCGGCGGACTTTCATTTCGACCAGCGTCTTGGCGCCGAGGGTGACCAGCGCCAGCAGGGCCAGCAGCGAGGCCACGGCGAAGGCGGCGACGAAGTTGTACTCGTTGTACAGGATCTCGACATGCAGCGGAACGGTGTCGGTCAGGCCGCGGATGTGGCCGGAAACGACCGAGACGGCGCCGAACTCGCCCATGGCGCGGGCGTTGCATAGGATGACGCCGTAGAGCAGCCCCCACTTCACGTTCGGGAGCGTGACGCGCCGGAAGGTCTGCCAGCCGTTGGCGCCAAGCACGAGCGCGGCCTGTTCCTCGTCCGAACCCTGCTCCTGCATGAGCGGAATCAGCTCGCGGGCGACGAACGGGAAGGTGACGAACATTGTGGCCAGCACGATGCCCGGCACGGCGAAGATGATCTTGAAGTTGTGCTCCGACAACCATGAACCGAACCAGCCGTGGAGTCCGAACAGCAGGACGTAGATCAAGCCCGAAATCACCGGCGAGACGGCGAACGGCAGGTCGATCAGCGTGGTCAGGAGGCTCTTTCCCACAAACTCGAACTTGGCGATGGCCCAGGCGGCGGCCAGGCCGAAGACGACGTTCAGCGGCACGGCAATGGCGGAGACCAGCAGTGTGAGCTTGATGGCGTCCAGCGCCGCCGGGTCGTGGAAGCTCGCCAGGTAGGCGCCGAAACCTTTGCGCAGCGCCTCGGTGAAGATGGCCGCCAGCGGCAGGGCCAGGAACAGCAGCAGGAAGAGGACCGTCGCCGCGATGAGCCCCCATTTCACAGCCGCGGGGTCGCGCGAGCCGGTTGCCGGAGCGCCGGAGTCATGAGTCGACGGTGCACCAAGCATGGTCAGCCCCTCCCGTTGTGGCGCCGGGCGAACCACCATTGCAGAAGGTTGACGCCCAGCAGGATGACGAAGGAGGCGACGAGCATGACCACGGCGATGGCGGCCGCGCCGGCGTAATCGTACTGTTCGAGTTTGACGATGATGAGCAGGGAGGTGATCTCCGTCTTCATCGGCATGTTGCCGGCGATGAAGATGACCGAACCGTATTCGCCCAGCGCCCGCGCGAAGGCCAGCGCGAAGCCGGTGAGCAGCGCCGGGAAGAGCGCCGGAAAGATGACGCGGCGGAACGTCTGCCAGCGGTTGGCGCCAAGGCTGGCGGCGGCGTCCTCCAGTTCGATCTCCAACTCCTGCAGCGCCGGCTGGAGCGTGCGGACGACAAACGGGAGGCCGATGAAGGTCAGCGCGATGGTCACGCCGAGCGGCGAGAAGGCGGCCTTGATCCCGAGCGGCTCCAGCCAGCGGCCGATCCAGCCGTTCTGGGAATAGATGGCGGTCAGGGCGATGCCCGAGACGGCGGTCGGCATGGCGAACGGCAGATCCACGATGGCGTCAAACAGTTTCCGGCCGGGGAAGGAATAGCGCACCAGCGTCCAGGCCACGATGAAGCCGAAGAGGGCGTTGGCCAGAGCCCCGGCCAGCGAGGCGCCCAGCGTGAGTTTGTAGGAGGCGACGGCGCGCGAATCGGAGGCGACGGCCCAGAATTCCGACCACGAGAGGGAGGCGGCGCGCGTGAACAACGTCGCCAGCGGCAGCAGCACGATCAGGCTCAGGTACAGCACGCTGTATCCAAGCGTCAGGTTGAAGCCCGGCAACACCGAGCGTTGTTTGAATTGGAAGGACATCGGAGCTGTTTCCCTGATGAATGGTCGGAGCAAAAGTCGGGGGAGATGCCGTTCTCGCCTCTCCCCGAACCCCTCTGGAGAGTGGCATAGCCACATTTTTCTTTTAATCTCAGAGTTGCGGAGTCCGCAGGCGAAGCTGATCGTCCGTCCTGGCAACGCGTAATCCGCCTGCGCACTCCGCAACTCTTGGTGTTAAATGAAACCGTGCCTGTGGCACCCTCCGGGGGGTTCAGGGGGAGGGAGGACGCCTCCCCCGGATTTGGGCTTTACTTGGGTTGGTAGATCTGGTCGAAGGAGCCGCCGTCGGCGAAGTGCGCCTTCTGCGCCTTCTTCCAGCCGCCGAACAGATCATCGATTGTGAAGAGCGTCACCTTGGAGAACTTGGCCTCGTACCTCTTGGCGACTTCCGCCAGACGCGGCCGGTAGAAATTGCGCGCGGCAATTTCCTGACCCTCCGGCGTGTAGAGATAGTTCAGATAGGCTTCGGCAAGCTTGCGCGTGCCGTGCCTGTCGGCGTTCCGGTCCACCACGGTCACCGGCGGTTCGGCCAGGATGCTGATGGACGGGGTGACGATTTCGAACTTGTCCGCGCCGAACTCCTTCACCGAGAGGTACGCCTCGTTCTCCCACGCCAGCAGCACATCCCCCAGCCCGCGCTGGACGAAGGTGGTCGTGGAGCCGCGTGCGCCGGAGTCGAGCACCGGCACGTTGCGGAAGAGCGCCGCGACGAACGCCTGCGCCTTTTCATGGGCCTTGGCGACTTCCGCGGCGGCGGCCGGCTGGTTGACCTTTGCCAGGTCGCCGAGCTCCTGCTTGAGCGAGAACCCCCACGCTGCCAGGTAGTTCCAGCGCGCGCCACCCGATGTTTTCGGGTTCGGAGTGATCACCGAGACTCCGGGGCGGACCAGGTCATCCCAATCCTTGATTTTCTTCGGGTTTCCTTTGCGCACGAGGAACACGATGGTGGAGGTATAGGGCGCGCTGTTGTTCGGGAGCCGCTTCTGCCAGTCGGGCGGGAGCAGCTTGGATTTGTCCGCAATGGCGTCGATGTCCCCCGCCAAGGCGAGGGTCACGGCGTCGGCGTCCAGGCCGTCGATGACGCCGCGGGCCTGCTTGCCGGAGCCGCCGTGCGACTGGCGGACGGTCACGTCCTGCCCCTGTGCTGCCTTCCAGTGCTTGGCGAAGGCTGCATTGTACTCGGTGTACAACTCGCGCGTGGGGTCGTAGGAGACATTCAGCAGGGTGCTGTTGTCGGCGGCGCGTGTTTGCGTGACGATGGCCAGCGCGCTTGCGACGCCAGCGGCCCGGATCAGATGTACAATTGAAGTGTGCATGGTTTTCTTTTTCCTTTAGAGTGATTTTGGGGGTTTGCGCTTTACAGGTAGTATTCGATGATTACGTCCTTGTCGGCCAGGAGATGCATGACACGCTCGGCCGCCACTTCGTCGCGGAGCCCCGCCGGAAGCGACAGGTGCGGTGTGTAGTCGGTGAAGCGGTTTTCGCCGATGTTGACGACGAGGATTTCGTGCGGCTGGTTGAGCAGTTCGAGCGTGCGCAGGTCGTGCTCGTCGATCCCCGGCAGCGAGGTGATGAAGATCAGCCCGGCGTCGGTCATGATGCGCGCCAGTTCACCGATGCGGCGAATCTGCTCGTCATCAATTTCCGTGACGGCGCCAAGGTCGGCGTCGAGCCCGCGGGCGACGTTGCTGACGCCGAGGTAGTACGCCTTGAAGTCGCCCGCAAACAAATCCTTTTCCAGCGCGGCGGCGACGCGTTCGCCGGCCTCGGCCGACTCGCCGGTGACGACGATGAACTTGGCGCCGTGGCGGTAGGCGCTGGTGCGGAGTTCGCGGCTGATGGCGCTGGGACGCCACATGGCCTCGCGCTGGCGGATGTGCGCCTTGAGCGTGGTCTCCTCGTCGGTGATCGGGGCCAGGATGATGCCGGCACCGGCGATTTCGTAATTGTCGACGATGACGAGGCGTCCGGTGCGCTCGATCTCGCCGGCGACGTCGAAGGCGACGGGCTTGGCGGTCTCCAGCACGCATTCGGCCACGTCGTGCCGGTCGATCTGCTGCTTGTTCTGGACCGTGCTCAGCTCGGAAGCGTCGAGCACCGTGAGAACTTCGGCGAGCTTGACCGGGACGCGGGCGGCGCCGAGCTTGAGCTTGTAGTTTCGTCCCTTGATCATCGGTGCATGGCCCATCCAGAAGAGGTTGGTGCGGAAACGGGTGCCGACGTGCGGCGGCTTTTCGTCGTCGCGCACCATCAGTTCGCCGGGCTTGATGTAGATCTGGGTGTGCAGGGTGAATCCGGGCGCCTCACCGGCGGCGGCATCCGGGTTCTCCGGACCGTTGAAGTACTCCACGCTTTTGATGCGCGATCTTTTGCGGGACGGGTAGAAGGTCACGGCGTCGCCGGCGTTGATCCGGCCGGTTTCGATGGTGCCGGCCACGATGCGGCGGTCATCGTTCTGTTCCGTGAACTTGTAGATGTCCTGCACCGGCAGGCGGAACGGGAAGTTGAGCGGCGCCGCTTTCGGCGTGAATGCATCGATCTGCTCCAGCACGGTCGGGCCGTGGTACCAGGGCGTGGCTTCGCCGCGGGCGACCATGTTGGTGCCCGCCATGCCGCTGATCGGGATGAAGGCGACCGGCTCGATCTGCAGGTTTTTCAGGAACGCGGTGTACTCCGCCTTGATGCGCTCGAAGACGGCCTGGTCGTAGCCGACGAGGTCCATCTTGTTGACCAGCACGCAGATCTGGCGGATGCCGAGCATGGAGACCATGTAGCCGTGGCGCTTGGTGTTCTCCTGGATTCCCTCGTGCGCATCGATGGTGAGCAGCACCGCTTCAGCGCGGGCGGCGCCGGTGATCATGTTCTTGAGGAACTCGATGTGCCCCGGGGCGTCGATCAGGATGTAGCGGCGCTTCTCGGTCTTGAAGAAGCAGCGGGCGGTGTCGATGGTGATCCCCTGCGCCTGCTCGTCCTTGAGCGCGTCCAGCAGGAAGGCGTACTCGAACGGGCGGGCGTTGCGGCGGCACATCTCGCGGACCTGTTCCAGTTTGCCCTGGGGCAGGGAGCCGGTCTCCGCGAGGAGGCGGCCGATGATGGTGCTCTTGCCGTGGTCGACATGGCCGACGATGACGATGCTCATCTGGGAGTTGTCGGTGGGTGGATGAATGGTGTTGGTGCTCATGGGAAAATCCTCGATGTTTTTCCTGCAAAATAGGTTGGTGTTAGCCCCGGAGGGGCGTGCGTTGGTTAGCCTGGCGGCGTAAGCCCCAGGTTATGTGTTATAAAACCATTCCGCCCCGGCGGGGCGGTTTTTTCCCGTTATCAGGTCATGTGCCATAGTCATCGTCTTTGGCGCGCCCCATTTGGGGCGCAATCCTTTTTGTCTCTCAACCTGGGGCTTACGCCACCAGGCTAACCAACGCTCGGCCACTCCGTGGCGTGGGCATGACCAAACCAAATCCGGAACAAGGCACGGTTTCCCTTCCTCACATGTACCCCTCGCGGCGCAGCGTCTCCAGGCCGCCGCCGTCTTCCTTGTCCTGCTCGCGGCCGGAGCGTTCCGCGATGTTCGCGAACTTGCCGGTCTTGAGCTCGGTGATGATCTCCGCCACGTTGCGCGCCGTGGAGTTCACCGGGCTGGTGCAGGGATAGCAGCCGAGCGAGCGGTAGCGCTTGCCGTCGCCCTGGTCGAAGTAGAGGTCAATGATGGGGATCTTCTCGCGGTGGATGTATTCCCAGATGTTCAGTTCAGTCCAGTCGAGCAACGGATGCACGCGGACGTGCGTGCCCGGCGCGAAGTCGGTCTTGTACTGGTTCCACAGCTCGGGCGGCTGGTCTCCGACATCCCAATCGCTTTGCTTGTCGCGCGGCGAGAAGTAGCGCTCCTTCGAGCGGCTACCCTCCTCGTCGGCGCGGGCGCCGACAATCACGCCGGTGAACGCCTCGCGGGAGCGGTCAGGCACCAGTGCGCCGGTTGTGTGGTCGATGCGCAGGCGCGGCCACTCGCCGGAGAGCGTGTGCTTGAGCGCCTCGCTCTTGAGCTTGCGGCAGCAGTCGATGCGCGTGAGTTTTCCATTCGGGAAAGTCTCGCCCGCCGCCAGCGCGGCCGCGTTCTCGCCGACGATCAGGTCGAGCTTGAACTCGACCGCCAGCCGGTTGCGGTACTCGATCATCGCCGGAATTTTGGAGTGCGTGTCCACATGCATCAGCGGGAACGGCACATGCCCGAAGAACGCCTTGCGCGCCAGCCACAGCAGGACGGTGCTGTCCTTGCCGATCGACCAGAGCATGACCAGGCTCTTGAACTCGCGGTACGATTCGCGCAGGATATGAACGCTCTGCGCCTCAAGTTTGTCGAGATGATCCATGGTGGAGATTCCTTTTTTAGTGGAAGTTTATGGGGAAGTTTTCATTGGGAAGCGGGGAATTGAAGGGAAGGAAGGGAAGTGGTATTCAAAGAAGGCGGGGCAGACATTCCTGTCGGCTGTTTTGTTTTCCTTCCTCAGCTACTTCCCCATCAAACTTCCCCTTAACCCGTCCCCTCATTCCGCGCTCTTCCCTCAGCTCAATGCCTCGCATGCAGGCCGCACTCTTTGTGCTCGGGGTTCTCCCACCACCAGCGGCCGGCGCGTTCGTCTTCGCCGGATTGCACGGCGCGTGTACACGGGGCGCAACCGATGGAACGGTAGCCCTCCGCATAAAGCCGGTTGAACGGAAGACGGCGCGCCTTGGCATACGCCCGCACGTCCGCCGCCGTCCACGCCGCCAGCGGATTGTACTTCATGATGCCGCCGTGGAGCATGTCCGCCTCGGCCGTTTCAAGCCGGGTGCGGCTGATGTTCTGCTCGCGGCGCAGGCCGGTGATCCAGCCGGTCAGCCCGGTGAGCGCACGGGAAAGCGGTTCGACCTTGCGGATCCGGCAGCACTCATGGCGGTTTTCCAGGCTCTCGCGGAACGAATAGGCGCCCTTTTCGCGGAGCAGCTTCTCCACTGCGGCGTGCTGCGGGAAGTACCATTCAATCCGCAGGCCGAAACGGTCCGCAGCCGTGTCGGCGCAGAGCAGCGTCTCCTCGGGCAGGCGGCCGGTGTCGATGGCAAACACACGCACCCCGCTGCGGAGGCGGCTCAGGAGATCCAAAAGCACCACGTCCTCCAGGCTGAAGCTGGACGCCAGCGCGATGGCATCGCCGTGCTTCGCCAATGCGCCCCGCAGCACGTCCAGCGCCTCGGCTTCCCGTTGTGTTATCGCCGCGTTTTCCGTCGTTTCGGTTTGTGCTTTTTCGCTCATGAATGAACCCCGCTTTTCCTTATACTTGACTAAACTGATATGAATTATATACTTATAACCGTAAAAGACAAGCAGGAGTTGAAAAAAAGCTGGGGGACGCTCAATTGTGGAGAGTGTGTCCGCTGTGGATGAGGAATCTGTTTCATGACTGTCCCCGAGGAACCGCGCAAGGCCGAGAAGATCTTTCCCGTCAGTCTTCTGCTGGCGGGGAAGCGTTGCCTCGTGGTCGGCGGCGGCCGCGTGGCCGACCGCAAGGTGCGGCAACTGCTCGAGTCCGCCGCCGAGGTGACCGTCATCAGCCCCGAACTGGGGGGGGGGTTGTCGGAATTGCTGGGGGTGCCGGAGCGGCCCGGAGCCATCCGCCACATCGTCCGCGGATTCCGCACCGGAGACACGGTCGGTTTCCTGGTGGTGTTTGCCGCCACGGACAATCTGGCGGCGAACCGGGCGGTGCTGTCCGATGCGCGGGCGCACGGCGTGCTCTGCGGAAGCGTGGATTTCGGCTGGCGCGAGGGCGACCTGATTTCGCCGGCCGTCTCTCGCGCCCACGGCCTGACTGTTGCGGTGGGTACGGGCGGCCGTTCCTGCCGCCGGGCGCGCATGGTCAAGGAGAGCATCGGCCGGCACTTGGATGCCATGGGAAACGTGGGGCTGCTGGTGATTGGAGCGAGCCATGAGCAGCTTCCGCTGGCACGGCGCGAGGACCTCCGGCGGACAATGGGCGGTGCGGAAACCGCCTCGCGGCTGCTGCGCCAGGTCTGGGGTGTGCATGAATTTCTGTTGATGGAGACCTGCAACCGGGTCGAGCTGCTGGCCGTCGCCGACCAAGGGGATGCATGCCTGGAACTGCTGCGGCGCCTGCTGGGGTTCGACCGTCTGCGCCCGGAGGAATGGTATGTGAAGCGCGGTGCGGATGCCTTCCGGCACAGCGCGCTGCTCTGCGCGGGGCTGCTGTCGCAGGTCGCGGGCGAGGGGCATGTCACAGGGCAGCTCAAGGATGCGCTGGACGTCGCGCGCGCCGCCGGCTCCTCCGGCGCGGCGCTGGAGGATTGGATTGCCACAGCCTTGCGGGTTTCCAAGGAGATCCGCCGCGGGCTTGCCGCGGACCTGCTCCCCCGCGAGGCGGAGGATGTCGCGGCCGAATTCATTGCGGAGTCCGCGCCGCGCGCCGCCCGCTTCGCCGTTGTCGGCACCGGCGTGACGGGCCTTGGCGTTTTGCGCCGTCTGCTGGCGGATCATCCAGCGGCGACGGCGGACTGGTGCTGGTTCCGCACAAAACCCGAAGCGCCGTCGTGGGCCGAAGGACGCATGGAGTTGCAGCCTGTGGCCGGGTTTGATGCGGCGCTGGCGCGCGCCGATGTCATCGTCTGCGCCGCCGGCGGGGCGGAGCCGGTGTTGCGGACTTCGCACGCGCCGTGCCTGGCCGGCCGTGACGTGCTCATACTGGACCTGGCGATGCCGCGCAATGTGGAACCGGCGTTGGCCGCCGCCGTGCCGGAACTGCGGCTGGTGGATTTGGACGGACTGAAAGCGTGGGACCGCCGCCGGCGGGCGGATGCAGCACGGCTTCGGGAGGCCGGTGACGCCATTGTGGAAAATCATCGGGAACTGTATGACCAACTTCTCCTGCACATTCAAGGTTGGAACGAGGGGCAGTAGGCTCGGCGTCGCCCAGACGGAAGGCGCGCTCGCGGAGCTGCGGCGCCTGCTGCCCGGCTGCACGTTCGAGCTGTTGCCATTTTCCTCGCCCGGCGACCGCGACCAGGCAACGGATCTGCGCACCTGCCCGGCGGATTTCTTCACCCGCGATCTCGACGGGGCGCTGCTCGGCGGCGGTCTCGATTTTGCCGTCCACAGCGCGAAGGATCTACCGTCGCCTGTGCCGCAGGGGCTTGACTGGTTCTGGCTGCCGTGGCGCGAAGAGTCGCGGGATGTTTTGGTGCGGCCGGCCGGAAAAACAATGGCCTGCCTGCCGGAACGGCCGCGTGTCGGCGTCAGCAGCGGCCGCCGGGCGGACTGGTGCCGGCGGCGGTTTCCCGATGCGGAATTGCTGCCGGTCCGCGGCGTCATCGAATCGCGCCTGGTCCAGCTCGATGCGGGCCGGTTCGACCTGCTGGTGATGGCCGCCGCCGCCCTGAACCGACTCGGACTGCGGGAGCGCGTCTCGGAGTGGATTCCGCAGGAGGAACTGGCGGTGCCGGACGGGCAGGGCGTGCTGGCCGTGACTTTCCGGGCCGGAGACGCGCGTCTGCGGCGTCTGCGGAGCCTGTTCGTGAAGCCCGTCACCTTTGCCGGCGCCGGTGCGGGGCGCGCCGGGACCTGCACGCTTGAGGCGGCGGAGGCGCTGCGGGCGGCGGATGTCTGCCTGCACGATGCGCTCCTCGACCCGTCCCTTCTCGACCGCCTGCCGCCGGGTGCGTTGCGCCTCGACGTCGGCAAGCGCTGCGGCGAAGGCGGTGCCGGGCAGGCGGCGATCAACCTGTTGCTGGCGGATTACGCGCGCCGCGGCCTGCGTGTCGTCCGGCTCAAGGGCGGCGATCCCGGCATTTTCGGACGGCTGGCGGAGGAGCTGGCGGTCCTGGAGGGGTGCGGGTTGCCGTACCGCGTCCTTCCGGGCGTGAGCAGCCTCCAGTGCGCGACCACGGGTACTGGCATGCTTCTCACGCGCCGCGGTGAGTCGCGCGGCTTTTGCGTCATGACCCCGCGCCAGGCCGGCGGCGCCACCGGGGCGGTCACCGCCGCCGCACGCGCCGAACTCCCGCTTGTCCTCTTCATGGGCGTCGGCGTGCTGCCGGAGATTCTGGCCCAGCTCGCCGCCGACGGTGTGCCGCAGCAGACTCCGGCCGCCGCCGTGTTCGACGCGGGCGGCGCATGGGAGACGGTAATCCGGGGAACGTGTGCGGATCTTGTCGGGCGGCTGCCGGCGGACGCCGCCGCGCGGCCCGGGCTGGTCATCATCGGCGCACCGGCGGCGCATCTCTCCGCGGGAAACTGCGGCGCGCTGGCGGGCCGGCGCGTCCTGCTGACCTGCAGCGCTGAATTGCAGCCGTCCGCCGACCGGGCGGTGCGCGACCTGGGCGGCGTCCCGCTGGCCTGTCCGCTCCTCCGCCTCGAACCGGAACCGGCGGGCGTGGCGCCCCTGCTGGAGGGGCGGGCGTTCGACTGGCTGGTGCTGACCTCGCCGTCGGCGGCGCGGGCCTGTCTCGACCTTCTGCGCGATCAGCGGTTTGACGTGCGGCGGCTGCCGAAAATCATGGTGTGCGGCCCCGGCGCGGCGCGCGTGCTCGCCGAACACGGCCTGCTCGCCGATGCCATGCCGGAGTCCGGCTTCGGGGCCGACGGCCTGCTGCGGACCGCAAAAACCGTGCTGGCGTCCGGCCGCCGTGTGCTGCGCCTGCGGTCGGATGCGGCCGGCGATCGGCTGGCCGGTGAGCTGGCGGCGCTTGGCGTCCGGGTGACGGATGCGGTGGTCTGCCGCAACCGGCCCGTGCGTCCGGCGGTGCTGCCGCCGTTCGACGCCGTGTTTTTCGCAAGCGCCTCGGCGGTTCGGGCGTTCTGCGACCTGCAGCCGCCGGAATCACTGCAGGGCAAGGACGTGGTTGTCATGGGCGCCCCCACGGCGGCGGCGCTGGAGGCTTGCGGCGTCCGCAACACGGTCACGGTTCCGGAATCCACGGTGGCCGGCGCGTTTCAGGCGCTGGCCGGCAGCATCATCGGCAAGGAGATTCTTTCATGAGCGGTTTTCCCGAAATCAGACTCCGGCGGCTGCGGCAGTCGGCCGGCGTGCGGCGGATGCTGGACGCGCCTCTTCCCGGCCTGGAGAAGTTCATCTGGCCGGTGTTTGTCGCGCCGGGACGCGGCCGCTGCGAAGCGCTGTCCGCGATGCCGGGGCAGTTCCGCTACAGCCCGGACACGCTGCTGAAGGCGCTGGAGAAACCGGTGGCGGACGGCCTTGGCGGCGTGCTGCTGTTCGGCGTACCGGACGCCGGCGTGCCCAAGGACAACACCGGAAGCGCGGCGGTCGATCCTGATGGCGTGGTGCAGCGGAGCGTGCGCGCGATCCGGGCGGAGTTCCCGGAGCTGCCGGTATTCACAGACGTCTGCCTCTGCGCCTACACGGAACACGGGCACTGCGGGCCGCTGGCCGCCGCCGGCCGGGTGGACAACGACGCGGCGCTGGAATGGCTGGCGAAGGCGGCGCTCTCGCATGCCCGTGCCGGAGCGCAGGCCGTGGCACCGAGCGCGATGATGGACGGCCAGGTGCAGGCGATCCGCGCCGCGCTGGACGCCGCCGGCTTCACGGACACCATCATCATGAGCTACTCCACCAAGTTCGCCTCCGCCATGTACGGGCCGTTCCGCGAGGCGGAGGGCTCCGCGCCGCGGCACGGCGACCGCCGCGGCTACCAGGCCTCATCCGCCAATCCGCGCCTGGCCCTGCGGGAATCACAGCTCGACGAGGCGGAAGGGGCCGACATCCTGATGGTCAAGCCGGCGCTGTTCTACCTCGATCTCCTCGCCAAGCTGCGGGAACGCACGGAGCTGCCGATTGCGGCGTACAACGTCAGCGGCGAATACGCCATGCTCTGCGACGCGGCCGCGGCCGGGCACGGCAACCTGCGCGGCATGGTGCGCGAATCGCTATCGGCCATCGCCCGTGCTGGAGCGGACATCATCATCTCTTACTGGGCTTCGCGCTACAACGAACTGCTGCGGGATTGAACCATGCGGGCTTCCAAGGAACTCTTTGAACGGGCGTGCCGCGTGATCCCAGGCGGCGTGAACAGTCCGGTGCGCGCCTTCCGCGCGGTCGGCGGTGCGCCGGTGTTCATGATCCGGGGGCATGGAGCCAGGCTGACAACGGCCGATGGTGCGGAGTTGGTGGACTTCTGCGGGTCCTGGGGACCGCTGATCTTAGGGCATGCGCATCCGGAAGTCGTGGAGGCCGCCGCGCGCGCACTGGCGGACGGCGCCACGTTTGGCGCGAGCACGCCCGGCGAGGTCGAACTGGCGGAGGCGCTGTGCCGCATGGCGCCGCTGGAGATGGTGCGGCTGGTCAGTTCCGGCACGGAGGCGGTGATGACCGCCCTGCGGCTGGCGCGCGGTTTCACCGGCCGCGCCAAAATCCTCAAGTTCGACGGCGGCTACCACGGCCACAGCGATGCCCTGCTCGTGTCGGCGGGCAGCGGGCTGCTGACGCACGGGATTGCGGACTCCGCAGGCGTGACGCCGGGCACCGCCGCCGACACGCTCTCCGTGCCCTACAACGACCTGGAGGCGGCCCGCAAAGCCGCAGCATTGAATGCCCGCGAGCTGGCCGCCATCATCGTGGAACCCGTGGCCGGGAACATGGGGCTTGTGCCGCCGGACCCGGGGTTTCTGGCCGGACTCCGTGCGCTGGCGGACGAGACGGGGGCGCTGCTGATCTTTGACGAGGTCATTACCGGCTTCCGTTTCGGCCCGACGACCTACGGCCGGCTCTGTGGCGTCACGCCGGATCTGACCACGCTCGGCAAAATCATCGGCGGCGGACTGCCGCTGGCGGCGGTGGGCGGGCGCGCGGACATCATGCGGAAACTCGCCCCGCTGGGGCCGGTGTATCAGGCCGGAACGCTGAGCGGAAACCCCGTCGCGGTCGCCGCCGGACTGGCGACGCTGCGGATTCTGGAGCGGACCGACCCGTATCTGGCGCTGGAGCGTCTGGGCGCCATGCTGGCCGACGGGCTGGCCGGTGTCGCCGCGGGGCTGCGGACTCCATTCCATTGCGCCCGCCTCGGTGGCGTCTTCACGCCGTTCTTCTGTCCGGCGCCGGTGCGGAACCTTGCGCAGGCGAAGGCGGCCGATACCCGTTTGTACGCCGCTTTCTTCCACGGCATGCTGGAACGGGGGTTCTACCTGCCGCCGTCGCAGTTCGAGGCGGCCTTCATCTCCACAGCGCATACGGAAACGGACGTGGCGGCATTTTTGGACGCCGCCCGGCAGTGCCTAGAGCAGGCGTGCGGGTTGTCTACGGAGCTGGTGTGACCTGGAGTTCTTGGTAGGCGGTGTTCTCCGCCTTGCCGGTCGCCGGCGAGACACACCAGACCAGCCAGCGGAAGGTGCCCAGCGATGGCTTGCCAGCACAGCGGATGCGGCTCCTGGAGAATTTCCCGGGAGCGGTGTCGGCGGTGTCCACTTCTGCAATCGGGGTGAACGTCTGTCGGTCGTTCACGTTCCAACCCGGATCCGAGGGTGCGTTGCTGCCGAAAAGAACAAAACGCTGGACGCCCCGGACGCCGCCCAGATTGTGCGACCAGGTGGAGACGGCGGCGATGCTGACCGGCACGCCCAGGTCAATAAACGGGAATCAGCTTCATGGGGATCATCTCCCGGCTGTGCCGCAACTTCCGGATCAAAATGCCGGTTGTTTTTCAAGCGGCTCAATACTGTACCGTCTGGACGCCGTTCCTTTTGGCCCGCACCGTTCAAGAACATCCATTATCCATTGCGGCGTTTTATCAGCCCGGCGTTGATGACGGGACGGGGGATGGCGCGGATTATGATATTGCCCCGTTTCTTTGTTTTTCCGGGTCCCTCCATTATCTTTACCGCCACGAAACACAATCTCCTGTCAGCCAAAAAAAAATGGCGGAATAGGGATCACGCGCCAGGGGGTGCCAGGGGGACTCTGGATGGCCGGGGGGCCACGATGAAGGGGAGGGAGCCTCGCATGCGAATGAAACGAGGATTGTTCTGTCTCTTGGCGGCGCTGGTTGCCGGCGCCGCATGGCTGGTCGTGCGCCAGGCCGACCGCGATCTCCGCGTCGGTCTGCTCCAGCAGGCGCGGCGGGTGGCGCAGGCGGTGAGCCTTGACCAGATCAAAGCGCTTTCGGGTACGGAAGCCGATTCGGCGCGGCCGGATTATCAGGCGCTCAAAAACCAGTTCATGGCCCTTGGCAAGGAGCATCGGACATGCAAATGGCTCTACCTCATGGGCCGCAAGACCGGTCCGGCCGCCGCGCCGGCCACGCCTGGGGCGGCAAAGGCACCGGCCGGGGGCGACATTTTTTTCATGGTGGACAGCGAGTCGCCGGACGTCAAGGATCCAACTCCTCCCGGGCAGATCTATGAGGAGGCTCCGGCGGGGTATCACCGTGTGTTTGACACCCGGGAGGCGTCGGTGGACGGCCCGGTCGCCGACCGCTGGGGCGTGTGGATTTCGGCGCTGGTTCCGCTGATTGATCCGAAAACCGGCGCCGTGGTCGCCGTGCTGGGCATGGACATTGAGGCCAGCGCCTGGAGGTGGGACGTGGCGGCCGGGTCGGCCCTGCCCGTGGGGCTGATGCTCGTGCTGCTCATCGGGACGGGCGCCTTTTTTTTCTCGGCCACCCCATTTTTCCGTGGCAGCGTCTTCCGCCGTGCCGCTGTCGCGCCCAAGCCGGTGTTGCGGCGTCTCTTGCCGTCCCTGACGGCGGTGGTGATTCTGCTGGTGGTCGGCGCGGGGATGCTCCTGTACCAGCAGCATCGGCAACGGCTGGACGTGGAGATCTCCGCCGACGCGTCCGATGTTGTCGGCGACTTGAATGTGGCTCTGGACCAGCAGGCCGACGGCCTGGCCGCAACCGCAAAATCGATCGCCGCCGAGTCCGCGGTGCAGGAGTGCCTGCGTGCGGGCGACGCCCCCCGTCTTCTGGCTGCCTGGCAGCCGCTGTTCGAGACGCTGCGCCGGGAAAACCACATCACGCACTTCTATTTTCTTGACGCCACCCGCGTCTGTCTCCTGCGCGTCCATCAGCCGGACAAGCGCGGCGACAAGATTGAACGTTTCACGGCACGCGAGGCCGAGCGAACAGGGAAGACCGCCTCCGGCATCGAGATGGGGTCGCAGAACACCCTCGCTCTGCGGGTGGTCCAGCCGGTTTTTGCAGGCGGCAAGCTCGTCGGCTATGTGGAGCTGGGCCGGGCAGTCGAGGATGCGCTGCAGGCGTTGCACCCCCGGGCCGACAATCCGCTGGCCGTGCTCATTCACAAAAAATATTTGAACCGGCAGATATGGGAAGATGACATGCGCCTGCGGGGCCGGGACGCCGCCTGGGACCGCTTGTCCGACTGCGTGGTATTTTATGCTTCCGGGGGGTGCCTTCCCGATGCCTTCGTGCCCTGGGCCAATCAGGTGGCGGACCACAAGGCTTCCGCCGAGGTCGATCACGAAATCCTTTTAGACGGGAAGGCCTGGCAGACATCCCCCAGACCCTTGCGGGACGTTTCGGGCACGGCGATTGGCGACCTGCTGGTCATGCGTGATATCTCCGACGCGAAAACAGCATTCATGCGTTTGATGTGCCTGGGCATTGCCGCCGCCGCCGTGTTGATGTCGCTGCTGCTGGGGTTTATCTATATCCTGCTCCGCCGAACGGATGTGGACATTCTCGCCCAGCAGGAGGAGCTACGGGCAAGGAGCGCCTTGCTTGAGGCGCAGCTGAACAGCTCGCCGGATGGAGTTCTGGTGGTTGATGAAAATCGGAAACAGGTGCTGGCCAACCAGCGGATCAACGAACTGTTCAAGGTCCCGCCGCATATCCAGCATGCCGATGATGATGCCGCGTTGCTTCAGCATGTCGTCGGCCTAACCAAAACTCCCGACCGTTTTTTGGAAAGAGTCCGGTGGCTCTATGACCACAAGAACGAAATCAGCCGTGACGAAGTCGAATTCAAGGACGGGATGGTGCTGAGCCGGTATTCCGCCCCGGTTTTGGACGAGGGCGGAAGGTACTACGGAAGAATCTGGACGTTTTGCGACGTCACCGCGGCAAGGCGTATTGACGCCTATATGGAGCTGAGCCGGGAAGTCCTGGAGATTCTCAACGAGCGTGGGGAGCTGCGCGACGCTCTCCGGCGCGTCATCGCCGCATTGAAGAGGCGGACCGGATTCGACGCCGTGGGCATCCGCCTGCAGGAGGGGGAGGACTTTCCTTATTTTTCCCAAGACGGGTTCCCCGCGGATTTCCTGCGGACGGAAAACTCGTTGCTTGAGCGTGAGCCGGATGGCGGGCTGTGCCACGACCGGGACGGCAACGTCAGGCTGGGATGCACCTGCGGCCTGGTTCTTTCCGGCAGGACCGACTCCGACAGCCCGTTCTTCACGCGCGGCGGCAGTTTCTGGACCAACGATTCCATGCCGCTGCTTGACCTTCCGACCGGGCGTGACCCCCGCCTGCGTCCGCGCAACCAATGCATGCATCACGGCTATCTCTCCATGGCCCTGGTACCCATCCGGACCACGGACAAGATTGTCGGCCTGATCCACATTGACGACCGGCGCAAGGACTGTTTTACCCTTGAGGCGATTGAACTTCTGGAAGGAATCGCCGCGCATATCGGCGAGGCGCTGGTGCGCAAGCTGGCGGAGGGAGCACTCCGGAACAACGAAATACTCCTGCGGCAGGCGCAGGCATTGGCCCGCATCGGACACTATGTGACGGATATCAAAACGGGGATCTGGACAAGCTCGCCCGTGCTGGATGAGATTTTCGGGATTGATGCCTCATTTGTCCGCAGTATTGAAAACTGGGGGACAATCCTCAGCCCGGAATATCGGCAGGAACTACTGGACTATTACCACAAAGTAATCGAAGATAAAACCCGGTTTGACATGGATTATAAAATCATCCGGCCCAGCGACGGGCAGGAGCGCTGGGTTTGGGCGCTGGCCGAATTCGAGTTTGACTCCGCGGGCAACCCCGTACGCCAGGCCGGCACCATTCAGGACATCACCGAGCGCAAACAGGCGGAGGAGATGCTGCGCCAGGCCAAGGCCGCCGCCGACGCCGCCAACACCGCCAAGAGCGAGTTCCTGGCCAACATGAGCCACGAGATCCGCACCCCGATGAACGGGGTTGTCGGCATGGCCGGACTGCTGCTGGAGACGGATCTCAGCGTTGAACAGCGCAGGTATGCCGAAGTCATGCGCGCCAGCGGCGAATCCCTGCTGGTGATCATAAACGACATCCTGGACTTGTCCAAAATCGAAAGCGGGATGCTGGAGCTGGATCGGATGGATTTCGAGCTGCGCCCCCAGCTTGACGAGTTCGCCGCCTTGATGGCCCCGCATGCCCGTACCAAAGGGCTCGGATTCGACTGCGCCGTCGCGCCGGGCGTGCCGGACCGCCTGACCGGTGACCCCGGCCGCCTGCGCCAGGTGCTCGTCAACCTGGTCGGGAACGCGCTCAAGTTCACCGATCAGGGGGAGATTTGCGTGCAGGTGCGCCTGGTGGCGGAAACCGCGGATGAAGCCGAACTCCGCTTCTCCGTGCGGGACACCGGCATCGGAATCGCGGCGGACAAGCTGGACGGCCTGTTCATGAAATTCACCCAGGAGGATGCATCAACCACACGCAGGTACGGCGGCTCCGGCCTGGGGCTGGCCATTGCCAAACAATTGACCGGGATGATGGGCGGTGGAATCGGGGTTGTGAGCGAAAAAGGCGCGGGCTCGGAGTTCTGGTTCACCGTGCGCTTTGCCCGGCAGGCCGTGCAGAAGGCCGCGGGGCCATCCCCGGCGGACGGGGGCAGGGTTGCCGGTGCGGCGCCCGCCGGCCGGACGCCTGGCGCCGCGGACCAGGCGGGCCGCATGTTCAATGGAGCGGCGGTCCGCATCCTGCTGGCCGAGGACAACAGCGTCAACCGGATGGTGGCCGTGGGCCTCCTCAAAAAAATGGGGTTGTCGGCGGACGCCGTGGCCGACGGCGCGGAGGCCGTCACGGCCCTCGAAACCCTTCCCTACGATCTGGTGCTGATGGATGTGCAGATGCCCGAGATGGACGGCCTGGAGGCGACCCGCCGAATCCGCTCTCCGGACTCCGCCGTCCGCAACCATCAGGTGCCCGTCATCGCCATGACCGCCCACGCCCTGCGGGGCGACCGGGAGCGCTGCCTGGAGGCGGGGATGAACGACTATCTCGCCAAGCCGGTGTCGCCCCAGGCGTTGGCGGAGGTGCTGGGCCGGTGGCTGCCGGCGAAGGCGAAAATGAAGGGGCCGGCACCCAAGCTCCAGGCGGTGGAGAACAAAACGCAGGATTACGTTTTTAACCGGACGGGCATGATGTCCCGGCTGATGGATGACGAGGAGCTGGCGCGCATGGTGATGGCGGGCTTTCTCGATGACATCCCCCGGCAGATCACCGTGCTGAAACGGTGCCTGGATGCCGGAGACGCCCCGGGCGTCGAACGCCAGGCACACAGCATCCGGGGTGCGGCGGCCAACGTCGGCGGCGAAGCGTTGAGCCTGGCTGTGTTTGAGGTGGAAAAAGCCGGAACGGCCGGCGACCTGGCCGCCGCTAGGGACTGCCTGGCCGGGCTGGAAGCACAATTTGAGCGTCTGCGGCAGGCGATAACCAAGGAATATGGGGTGGTCGCTTAGCTCCGCCTCAGTACCTTACGGGTTAAAACTTTCGAAAGTTGTGCATGATTTTGCGTGGCAACACTTTGGAGTACGGCAATAAGTGCATCCGTTTGCCGCTTTTCAACTACGGCGGAGCCGCTATAACAAAAACACCATAACACCAGCGCTCCGCGCGCATGAAAAAGCGGCAAACGGATGCACTTATTGCCGCACTCCAAAGCGTCGCCACGCAAAATCATGCACAACTTTCGAATGTTTTCACCCGTAAGGTGCTGAGGAGGAGCTAAGCTACCACCCCGTAAACCGGAAAGCCGGCGGGCATTTAACGGGGATTGGCGCTCGTCCCCATTGTTGCATGAACGCCTGGCTGTCGTTTGCGGTCAACACCCGCAAGTGGAGTTGGCATTTGCGGTGCTGACGGCAGCCCGTCCTGCCTTCGGCTCGGCTGTTGTCAGGGGTTCGCCGTATTCCACCAGGGATTACCCTTTCGCCGCAGGGCGGTCCTGCATGTCTCATGAAGCCGTTGCATGCGGCGGCTCCATCCGGTGGCAAATTGGGGCCGGCCGTTTCTTGTCGCTACGGGTGGAACCCTTGCGGTTTTGTTTTGATGCCATACGTTAAACCGAACGTGTTTTTTATGGAGACACATGCCTCGCGGCCGGGCATTTCCAAGCCTTTCCCCTGAGGGGGCGGCGGTACGTGGAGTCGGTTGCGGCGTGTTTGAGTTCCGGCATGGGCGGCCCGGCCTGGAGGTTTTCCGGATTTTTCCGCAGTGGAGAGTTCCGGCGGGGGCTGGGGTTAAACGCGGAGATTCGGGGTGAAATCCCGAGGTCTCATGCCGGGCACATGGCGGCGGAGGGATTGCCATGCAGGACAACCGTACGGCCGGTGACTTGGGAACGCCGGACGCCGGGCGCAGGCTTGCGGATGGGAAAACGCCGCCGCCTGAACCGCCTGCGGCCTTGTTGCCGCCCCAAATGAGGTACATCGCCTGGCTCGTGCCGGCGATTGGCCTGCTGATTACCGCCGCCGCAACCCTGCGCATGAACGCGGGCGTGGAACGGGTCGCGGAGCGTGAATTCGCCTCACTGTCCGCCGAAATGCAGCGTATCATTTCAAGCCGGCTCGACGACCATGCGCGGATCCTGCTGGGCGGTGCGGCCCTGTTCAACGCCTTCGATGGGGTCACGCGCGAGGAGTGGCGTGTTTTCACCCAGTCACAAAAGGTTGAAAAACAGCTCCCCGGCATCCAGGGCATCGGCTTTTCGTTGCTGATTCCGCAATCAGCACTGCCGCAGCACATCCGGGAAATACGCGGGGAGGGGTTCCCGGAATACACGGTGAGGCCGGAGGGTGAACGTGAAACATACTCCTCCATCATCTACCTGGAGCCCTTTACCGGGCGCAATCTGCGGGCGTTCGGCTATGACATGTTTTCGGAACCGGTGCGCCGCGCCGCCATGGAACGGGCGCGGGACACGGATTCGGCGGCGCTCTCCGGCAAAGTTTTTCTGGTTCAGGAAACCGACAGGGAGGTTCAAGCCGGAACCCTGATGTATGTGCCGGTTTACCGCAAAGGCATGCCCACGGATTCGGTTGAGCGGCGCCGCGCGGCCATCCGCGGCTGGGTGTACAGCCCCTACCGGATGACCGACCTGATGGATGGAATCCTCGGCGGCCGCAATCTGGAAAAGGCACACCAGCTTCATCTGGAAGTTTTTGACGGCGCGCGTCCCACCCCCGACGGGCTGCTCTATGCCAGCGCCCCTGCCGGCAGCCGCTCCGGCGCGCGCTTCACCCGGCGGACGGTGGTTGAGTTCAACGGCCATCAATGGACCCTTTGTTTCGCGCAGGGCGGCGGCGGCTTCTTCACGGCGGAACGCACGCTGGCATGGCTTACCCTGATCGGCGGCGTGCTCGTCACGGGCCTGCTGTCCGCCCTGCTGCACGCCCTGCTGGCCACCCGCGTCCGGGCGCGGCGGATGGCGGAGGAGATGACCCGTGAACTGCAGAGGAGCGGAGAAGCGCTGCGGCAGGCCACGGACCGCCTGTCGATGGCCGTGCGTGCGGGCGGCGTGGGCATATGGGACTATGATGTGGTCAACAACCGCCTAGCCTGGGACGGGCAGATGTTCCGCCTCTATGGAATCACGCAGGAGCAATTCGGCGGCGCCTACGAAGCCTGGCAGGCGGGGGTTCACCCGGATGACCGCCGGCGGGGCGACGAGGAGATCCAACTGGCGTTGCAGGGCAAAAAGGAATTCGACATCGAGTTCCGGGTTCTCTGGCCCAACGGGACGACCCGCCACATCCGCGGCTTCGCCTCCGTGCAGAGGGATGCCTCCGGCAGGCCCCTGCGCATGATCGGCACGAACTGGGACATCACCGACCGGATGCTGGCTGAGGCGGACAGCCGGCGGCAGGCCAGCCTCATCAATTCCCTGCTGGACAGCATTCCCGACATCATCTTCTTCAAGGACGTCAACGGCGTCTATATGGGCTGCAATCCGCCGTTTGCCGAATTTGTCGGGCGTGCGCGGGAGGAGATTATCGGCAGGACGGATTACGATCTTTTCGACAGGGAAATCGCGGATGCGTTCCGGGAGAACGACCGGCGCATGCTCGGATTGTGCGAATCGCGCCACAACGAGGAGTGGATTACCTATCCCGACGGGCGGAAAAAGCGGATTGACACGCTCAAGACGCCCTCTCGGGGGCCGGCCGGCGAGCTGATCGGCATTCTCGGCATCAGCCGCGACATCACCGCGCGCCAGCAGGCGCTGGACGCGTTGAGGCAGAGCGAAGAGCATGTGAGCCTTCTGCTCAACTCGACCGCCGAGGCGATTTACGGCATTGACCTGCAGGGCAACTGCACCTTTGCCAACCCGTCCTGCCTCCGCATGCTGGGTTACGCGGACAAGGAACAGCTGCTTGGCAAAAACATGCACGCGTCGATTCATCATTCACATGCGGACGGACAGCCGATCCCGGTGGAAGCGTGCCGGATTTACCAGGCGTTCCGCGAGTGTAGGGGCGTGCATGCGGACGATGAAGTCTTGTGGAGGGCAGACGGCACCAGTTTTCCCGTGGAGTATTGGTCGTACCCCGAGATGGCGAACGGCGTGGTGTCCGGCGCGGTGGTGGCCTTTGTTGACATCACCGAGCGCAGGCGTGCCGAGCAGGAGCTGGCCAGGCTCTCCGTCATCCAGCGTGAGCTGGTGCGGCTGGCCACCAATTTTGTCAACGTGCCGATGGAGCGGCAGGATGCGGCGATTGACCAGTCGCTGGCGACCATGGGACGGCTCATCCAAGCGGATCGCGCCTATCTGTTCGCGTATGACTTCGAGGCCGGGGTCATGTCCAACACCCATGAATGGTGCGGGCCGGACATCCCTCCGGAGATTGGCAACCTGCAGGCGGTGCCCAATGCCATGCTTCCCGATTGGGTCGAGGCGCACGGGCGCGGCGAATCCATCCACATCCCAAGCGTGGCGGCCCTGCCGGAGGGCGGCACCCTGCGGCAGATACTCGAGCCGCAGGGAATCCGCTCGCTCATCACCCTGCCGCTGATGCAGGGCGCGGCCTGCCTGGGATTCGTGGGGTTCGACGCCGTGCGGGCCGAGCGGGCCTGGCGGGAAGAGGATGTGTCCCTCCTGCGGGTGCTGGCCGAGCTCTATGCGCATTTTGAAGCCCGCCGTGCCGCGGAACGCGCGACGCAGGAACTCCAGAAGAACCTGACGCAGGCCCGCGATGCGGCACAGGAGGCCGTCCGCGCCAAAAGCATGTTCCTGGCCAACATGTCGCATGAAATCCGTACCCCCCTCAACGCCATCCTCGGCTACGCCCAGATCATGGAGCGCGAGTGCCGGGCCTGTCCGTCCGGACTGCGGCTGAACGCGATCTGCCGGAGCGGCGAGCACCTCCTGGAACTGATCACGGACCTGCTGGAGCTGGCGCGCAGCGATGCCCGCGCGATCATCCCCATGCCGAGCGAATTCGACTTCTTCAGGGTGCTTGAGGACGTGCGCCTCATGTTCCTCCGGCACCCGCAGGCGCAGACGCTGGCGCTGGAGGTGTTCCATGCCCCGGATGTGCCGCGCATGATCTGCGCCGACGAGGGCAAGATCCGGCAGATTCTCGTGAATCTGGCCAGTAATGCGGTCAAGTTTACGGAAAAGGGGCATGTGCGTTTGTCGGCCTCCCTTGTGGACGGCGGGCTGCCCGACGGCGTCATGATTGCCGTGGATGTCGAGGACACGGGGTGCGGCATCCACGACGACGACCGGGTCCGCATCTTCGATGTCTTCGAACAGGCGAGCGGAGGCCGGATGGCCGGAAAGGGCACGGGGCTGGGGCTGCCCTTGAGCCGCCGTTATGCGCGGGCGCTGGGCGGCGATGTCACCGTGGACAGCCGCATCGGGGAGGGCAGCCGGTTCCGGTTCACCTTCAAGGCCGGGCCTGCGTCCGCCACCGCCGAGCAGCCCCGGCGTGGGAACGTGCGGCGGCTCGCTCCGGGCCAGCACGCGCACCGCATTCTGGCGGTGGACGACGAGCCGTCGAACCTGGAGATGCTCGCCGCCATGGTGACATCGGTCGGCTTCACCATCGAAACGGCGGCCAGTGCGGCGCAGGCGCTGGAGCGACTTCAGGCGGCGGGCCGGATTGACCTGGTGCTGATGGACAAGCGCATGCCGGGGATGGACGGATTCGAGGCCGTGGCCCGCATCCGCCGACTTCCCGGCACGCGCGCACTGCCGGTGCTCATCGTGACGGCATCCGGGCTGGGCGACGAGCGGAAACAGGCGCTGGCCGCCGGCGCGAACGGGCACGTCGCCAAGCCTGTGCGGATGGAGCAGCTTCTGGAAGAGATCGGCCGCGTCACCGGCGTCCGCTATGAATATGATCCGGCACCGTCTTCCGGCGCCGCCGAGGCGGAACCGGCCGTCCCCGTTCCGGAAATGCTAGCGAAGCTGACGGAGGAGCAGCAGCACATTCTCGACCAGGCGCTGCGGCGCGGCGACATCCGGCTGCTGCGCAGCACGGTCGGGGCGCTGGCCGGCGACCATGCCGCGCTGGCCGCCGCGCTGGCCATGCTCGTCGACGCCTATGACTACGAGGGGCTGCGCCGCCTGCTTGATTCAGCGAAAGGAAAGGCACCATGAACCCCGCTTCCGTCCAAGCCACCATCATGATTATTGACGACGAACCCGAGAACCTGAATGTGCTCGGGGAGATGCTCCGCCATGACGGGTGGGACGTGCGCGCATTTCCGCGCGGCGAGATGGCGATCGCCGCCGCGCACGGGGAACCGCCCGACCTGGTGCTGCTGGACATCCGGATGCCGGGCATGGACGGGTACGAGGTCTGCCGCCGCTTCAAGGCCGATGAGCGCCTCCGCTCCATCCCCATCATCTTCCTCAGCGCTTTTTCTGAAACGGCCGACAAGACGCACGCCTTCGAAGTCGGCGGCGTGGATTATGTGACCAAGCCGTTTGCCGAGGCTGAGGTACTCGCCCGTTCGCACACCCACCTCCAGTTGAGCCGGCACCAGCACCACCTGGAGGAACTGGTGCGCCGGCGCATCAGCGAACTTGCCGAGGCGCATAGACGGCTCCGCATCTGGGATGACGCCAAGACCCAGTGGCTCAACATGCTGTCCCATGAAATGCGCACTCCGCTCACCGGCATTTTCGGCATTTCGGAACTCCTGTTCATGGATTTGCCGGCCGATTCCGGGCGTCATGTGCTGCGCGTCTCCTACGACCGCTCCCGCGCCCGCATCGAAAAGCTTATGGACGACGCGCTCACCCTTGCGCGGATCGATGTCGAGGCGGAGGCATTTGCCGGGAAAAAGGTCCAGCTGGCGCGCGTCCTGCGGGAAGCGCTTGCCGCGGTTGCGGCGGAGGTCCCCGCCGCCGGGGTGGCCGCCGACATCTCCGGGGTCGAACAGTCCGTCGTCCTGGGGGACGCCAAGCTTTTCAGCCGGGCTTTCTATGACCTGCTGCTGACCGCCACACTTTGCGTTCAGGATGGCGAATCGATTGTGATGGCGGCGCGCGTCGCCGGCGGTGAGGTGAAGGTGACGGTTGCCACCGGAGGAGGGGGCATCTCCTCCAAGGCGCTCAAGACGTTCTTCGAAGTCGGCGGCCAGTGTGAACTGGTCAAGAACGGCGGCGACTTCGGCCTTGGCGCCGCGCTGGCCAGCCGCATCATGCGGCTCTTCAACGGTCATGTGTCGGTGCGCAACGGATCGGAGGGCGGCATTGTCATGGAAGTCTCGCTGCCCCTATGCGGCGGCGCCCCCACGGCAGAAGGAGGCACCCCATGAATCCAGACTCGCAAACCCCCGCCCCCCCGGCCGTCGTCGCCATCGTTGACGACGAACGGGAAAACCTGAACGTGCTGGAGGCGCTCCTGTCGCATGCCGGCTATCGCACGGTTCTTTTTCCGCGCGGAGAGCTTGCCCTCGCCTCCTTCCATGATGAGCCGCCGGACATCATCCTGCTGGACATCCGGATGCCGGGCATGGATGGGTACGAGCTCTGCCGCCGCCTCAAGGCCGACGCGGCCCTTGCCCCGATTCCCGTCATCTTCATCAGCGCCCTTACGGCAACGGAGGACATCACCGCGGGATTCAGCTGCGGCGGGGTGGACTACATCGCCAAACCCTTCCGCGAGCAGGAAGTGCTCTCCCGCGTGCGCACCCATCTTGCTTTGCGGCAGGCGTATGTCAGCCTAGCCGCGCAGCATGCGCGACAGCATGCGCTCGAACATCACCGCGACACGCTGGTCCACATGCTCGTGCATGATCTGCGCAGCCCGTTGCAGATCCTCCTCCTCCGCCTTGAGATTATCACGGCCGCCGGCGACAAAACCATGACCGCGGACACACTCGCCAACCTGCATGGAGCCATTCACTGCACGCAACTTCTTGGGCGGATGGTTTCCACGGCGATCGACCTCAGCCGGATGGAGGATGAGGGAATCCACCTGAATCCGCAGCCCGTCACGGTTCGTGAGCTGTTCGCCGCCGCCCGCGTGCAGTCGCTCAGCCCCGGATCCACGCGGGTTACGGAGCAGATTGCCGGCGCCTGCCCGAGGCTGCTCTGCGACGCCGAAGTGACTGCCCGCATCCTCGCCAACCTCCTCGCCAACGCGCTCAAATACTCGCCCCGCGACAGCGGGATTGAGCTGGGCGCGGAACCCGCCGCCGGCGGTGTCCGGGTCTGGGTCCGGGATCAGGGGCCGGGCATTCCCGCCGAACACCAACGGCGCATTTTTGAAAAGTTCGGCACGCTTGACCAGCCGACGGACAAACGCATGCCGTCAACCGGCCTGGGGCTTGCCTTCTGCAAGCTGGCGGTGGAGGCGCAGGGCGGCGCCATCGGCGTCGAAAGCGGGCCTGGAGGTGGCAGCACCTTCTGGGTCACGCTCCCCGCCGCCCCGGAAACCGGCAGCGTCTCCGGCTGAACCGGAATCCCGCAGCCTTCCCGCGACGTCCGCTTCACCTCAACACGGGGGCGAGGAGGAGGCGGGCGTGGTCGGACGAGATGCCTTTGCGGACGGCATAGTCGGCGAGCTGGTCCTCGTCGACGGCGCCGATGGCGAAGTAGCACGACTGCGGGTGCGCGAAGTACCAGCCGCTGACGGAGGCGCCGGGGGTCATGGCGAAGCTTTCGGTGAGCGCCATGCCGGTGTTTTTCTCGGCATCCAGCAGGTCGAAAAGCGTGCGCTTCTCGCTGTGGTCCGGCACGGCCGGGTAGCCGGGGGCGGGGCGGACGCCGCGATAGCGGAGCTTGTGCAGGTCGGCCGCGGAGCAGGCCTCGTCTGGCGCATAGCCCCAGAATTCCTTGCGGACGCGCTCGTGCAGCCGTTCGGCGAACGCTTCGGCGAGGCGGTCGGCGAGGAGCTTGCAGAGGATGGCGCGGTAGTCGTCGCCCTGCTTTGCGAACTCCGCGGCCAGCGCCTCGGCGCCGAGCCCGGCGGTGACGGCGAACGCGCCGATGTGATCCGCGACACCGGAGCCTTCGGGCGCGATGTAGTCCGCGTAGCAGAGGTTCGGGCGGCTGCCGACGGCCTTGAACTGCTGGCGCAGGAAATGCAGGACGGCGGCGGGCGCGGTGCGGGTTTCATCCTCATAGACGATGACGTCGTCGCCGCGGCTGTTGGCGGGGAGGATGGCGAGAACGCCGTTGGCCGTGAGCTGTTTCTTCACGGTGATTTCGCGGAGCATCTCCCGGGCGTCGGCGAACAGTTTTTTCGCCTCGGCGCCGCGCACGGGGTCGTCGAGGAGTTCCGGGAATTTCCCCTTCATCTCCCAGGCCCAGAAGAACGGCGCCCAGTCGATGTACGGCTCCAGCTCGGCGAGCGGATAGTCGCAGAGGACGTGGAGGCCGGGTTTTGCCACAGAGGGCTCAGAGGAAGGCTGGACACCGGGCGGGACGCCCGGCGTCCCGTCTGCCGGGCGGGACGCCCGTCCTCCTGTGTAGAGCTTCAGCGCATTCTTCCTCGCCTCGGCCAGTGAGACCATCTGGAAGTGGCGCTGCTCGTGTTCCTGGCGGAGCGTCTGCTGGCGCGCGGCGTTGGCGGCGATGAAGGCGGGGGCGGCGGCCGGGTTCAGCAGGGAGCCGACGACGGCGGCGGCGCGGGAGGCGTCGCGGACATGCAGCACCGGACCGGAATAGGCCGGGGCGATCTTGACCGCGGTATGGATTTCGGAGGTGGTCGCGCCGCCGATGAGCAGCGGAATCCGCATCCCGAGGCGCTCCATCTCGGCGGCAATGTGGGCCATTTCATGAAGGGAGGGGGTGATCAGCCCGCTGAGGCCGATGATGTCCGCTTTTTCCTTCACCGCCGCCTCCAGGATCTGTTCGGCGGGCACCATGACGCCGAGGTCGGCGACGGCGTAGTTGTTGCACTGGAGCACGACGCCGACGATGTTCTTGCCGATGTCGTGGACGTCGCCCTTGACGGTCGCCATGAGGATCTTGCCGACGGCGGTCGGCGCCGCGCCGCTGCGCGCCTTCTCCGCCTCGATGTGCGGGAGGAGGGTGGCGACGGCCTGTTTCATGACGCGGGCGCTCTTGACCACCTGCGGCAGGAACATCTTCCCCGCGCCGAACAGGTCGCCGACCACGTTCATGCCGGACATGAGCGGGCCTTCGATGACATCAAGCGCACGGGTGGAGCGCAGGCGCGCCTCCTCGACATCCGCCTCGACGAACTGGGTGATGCCGCGGACGAGGGCGTGCGCCAGCCGTTCGTCGACCGTGCCGCCGCGCCATTCGAGGTTTTCCTCGGCGCGCGCGGACTTGCCGGCGCCCTTGAGCGACTCGGCGAGATCCAGCAGCCGCTCGGCGGCATCCGGCCGGCGGTTGAGCACGGCGTCCTCGACGATGTCGCGCGCTTCCCGCGGAATCTCCTCGTACACCGTGAGCTGGCCGGGGTTGACGATCCCCATATCGAGGCCGTTTTTGATCGCGTGGTAGAGGAACACGGAATGGATCATCTCGCGGACGGCGTCGTTGCCGCGGAAGGAGAAGGAGACGTTGCTGATGCCGCCGCTGATCAGGCAGTGCGGGAAGCGTTCCTTGAGGCGGCGCACGGCCCCGATGTACTCCGCCGCGTAGGCGTTGTGCGCCTCGATGCCGGTGGCGATGGCGAACACGTTCGGGTCGAAGATGATGTCGCAGTCCGGAAAGCCGGCCTGCGTGGTCAGCAGGCGGTGGGCGCGTTCGCAGACGGCGAGGCGGCGGGCGAGCGCGTCGGCCTGCCCCTGTTCGTCGAACGCCATGACCAGCACGGCGGCGCCGTAGCGGCGGATCTTCCGCGCCTTTTCCAGGAAGGCGGCCTCGCCCTCCTTGAGGCTGATGGAGTTGACGATGCACTTGCCCTGGACGCACTTGAGCCCGGCCTCGAGCACCTCCCAGCTGGAGGAGTCGACCATGAACGGGATGCGGCAGACATCCGGCTCGGAGGCGAGCATGTTTAGGAAATCGCGCATGGCGGCGGGCGCGTCGAGCATCGCGTCGTCCATGTTGATGTCCAGAATCTGCGCGCCGTTGTCCACCTGCTGGCGGGCGACCTCGACGGCCTCGGCCAGCTTCCCGTCCTTGACCAGCCTCAGGAACATGCGGGAGCCGGCGACGTTGGTGCGTTCGCCGACGTTGACGAAGTTCATGTCGGGCGTGAGTGTCAGCGCCTCCAGCCCGGCCAGCCGGCAGTGCGGCGAAATCTCCGGGATGCGGCGCGGCGGGACGCCTTCCAGCGCCCGGGCGATGGCGGCGATGTGCTCCGGACTGGTGCCGCAGCAGCCGCCGGCGATGTTGAGCAGCCCTTCGCGGGCGAACTCGCGCACAATCTCCGCCATCTGCTCCGGCGACTGGTCGTAGAGCCCGAAGGCGTTGGGCAGGCCGGCGTTCGGGTGCGCGCTGGTGAAGCAGGGCGCCTTCGCCGACAGCTCAATCAGGTGCGGGCGCATCTCTTTCGCGCCAAGGGCGCAGTTGAAGCCGATGCTGAGCAGATCCGGGGCGTGGGCGACGGAGTTCAGGAACGCCTCCGGCGTCTGCCCGGCGAGCAGGCGGCCGCTGGCGTCGGCGATTGTGCCGGAGATCATGACCGGGAAGCGGCGGCCGGTCCGCTCCGCGAATTCGGAGATGGCGAAGAGGGCGGCCTTGGCGTTGAGCGTGTCGAAGACGGTCTCGACAAGGAGGAGGTCCGCGCCGCCGTCGGCCAGGCCGCGGATCGCCTCGGCGTAGGCCGCCGCAAGCTCGTCGAAGGTGATGTGGCGCGCGCCGGGGTGGTTGACGTCGGGGGAGAGGGAGGCGGTCTTGCCGGTGGGGCCGAGGACGCCGGCGACGAAGCGGGTCTTGTGCGGAGTCCGCGCGGTGAAGGCGTCCGCCTCGCGGCGGGCGAGGCGCGCCGCCTCCAGGTTCAGCTCGTAGACGAGGGACTGCAGGCAGTAGTCCGCCTGGGAGACGGAGTTGGAGTTGAAGGAGCAGGTTTCGAGGATGTCGGCGCCGGCCTCGAGGTAGGCGCGGTGGATGCCGGCGATGACGTCGGGGCGCGTCAGGCAGAGCAGGTCATTGTTGCCCTTGAGTGGGGTGGCGGAACCCGCAAAGCGCGCGCCGCGGAAGTCGGCCTCCGTCAGGTTATGGCGCTGGATCATGGTGCCCATGGCGCCGTCCAGGATCAGGATGCGCTGCGCCAGAAGGGATTGCAGCGTGGAAAAAGTGTCGCGCTCAGTCGTCACGGTAGTTCGCCCCGTCAAGGTGAAGGTAAGGCTGAAATGTAATGGCTGTGCCGCGGTTGTACAGCGGCGGGGGCGGCGTTCGGGAACAAGCGATGCCGCAGCGAAGGGAAACGCGAAGGCACTTCCCGTCCAAGTACTGGCGGGCGGGAGTTTTCCGGTTTCCGCCTTGCAAACGTTTTCCCGCGGGCTATGATTCGTGCAAAGGTCAGGCGACAGTTTCAACCTTTGATGAGGCGCGGAAATCGTATGAAGTTCAGGCTTGGCGGAAAATGGGCGCTGGTCCGGGTCGGCGTGATCCTGGCGGCGGGTACCGTGGCGGTCTCCTGCATGACCGTCATGCCGGGGAAAAGCTTCCGCGGCGGGAATCCGCCCGCCACGCCCGCGGAGACGGCGCTCGCCGCCGAGCTGCGGCGGGATGTCGACAAACTGGCCGTCGCCATCGGCCCGCGCACCGTCGCGTTCCCCGGCAAGATGCGGGAGACCACGGACTACATCGCCGGCGAGCTGGAACGCTGCGGCTACAAGGTCGAGCGGCAGGCGTATCCGTGCAACGGCGTACAGGCGGAGAACCTGGTTGCCGAACTGCGCGGGACCCGCACGCCGGAGGAGATCGTCGTGGCCGGCGCGCACTATGATTCGTCCAACGCGTCCTGCCCGTCGGCGAACGACAACGGCAGCGGCGTCGCCGCCGTCCTCGCGCTCGCCCGCCGCTTCGCCGGGAAACCGCAGGGAAAAACCCTCCGTTTCGTCGCCTTCGCCAACGAGGAGCCCGACCATTTCCGCAGCGAAACCATGGGCAGCCGGGTGTACGCAAAGTCCTGCCGCGCAAAGAACGAGACGATCACGGCGATGCTGAGCCTGGAGACGATGGGCTGCTTCTACGACGCGCCCGGCAGCCAGAAATACCCCGGCCCGATCGCCTGGCTCTATCCCTCCACCGGCAACTTCATCGCGTTCGTCGGCAACTGCGGCTCGCGCGGCCTGGTGCGGCGCTGCGTGCGGACCTTCCGCGCGAACGCCGGCGTCGCCTCCGAGGGCGCGGCGCTCCCCGGAACCCTTCCCGGCGTCGGCTGGTCCGACCACGAATCGTTCTGGCTGAACGGGTACCACGCGCTGATGGTGACCGATACCGCGCCGTTCCGCTACCCGTACTACCACACGCCGCAGGACACGCCGGACAAGATGGACTTCGTCCGCTTCGCCCGCGTCACCGCCGCCCTGGAACCCGTCCTCCGAAACTTGGCGGAGTAGAAGAGGAGGGCGGGCGTCCCGCCCGGCACACGGGACGCCGGGCGTCTCGCCCGGCGCCTCCATTCAACATGCCGATATGGTTGTTCCGTCATGCTGTGCCGGTGCAAGTTTGGAGTGCGGCGATAAGTGCACCCGTTCGCCGCTTTGAATTCGCGCGGAGCGCGGGTGTTTTTGCCTCTGTTGCGGGATGAAGTGTTGGCAGGCGGCTTCGCCTTCGTTGGAAAGCGGCGAACGGATGCACTTATCGCCGCACGCCATATGGCTCCACGTCCCTGCCCGGGGGCGATGGTCAACGGGTTTACAGAAATTGTCAAGGCACGCCAACACGGGCGGGACGCCCGCGGTCCTGTTACGCCGGGCGGGACGCCGCGCCCTCCCGTGCCTGCCGTTGCGGAATGCACCGGCTTGGCGGGATTCGTCTTTCGGTCAGCGCTGGGGATTGTCCACGGGGTGTGCCGCCGCGCGGTCGCGGGCGTCGCGGCTGATTTTTTCCAGCGCCGTCCGGGTCTCTTTCTGGAGCCGCTTCACGAGGCGGGATTCGATGAGGGTGAAGCCGCCGTCCGGATCGATGCCGCAAGCCTGGTCGTTCTGCGCCAGCCGCGCTTCCTCATGCCGGAGGAACGGGACGCAGGCCACTTTCACGAGGATCACCACCAGCGCGCAGATCGGAATCAGCGAGCGCGCCCGGGTTCCGTAGAAGAGGCGGTGCTGGTTCCGCAGCCGCCAGCCGGAGGCCAGCGACACGATCCAGCGGATGATTTCCAGCAGCAGCGCGCCGGTAAACAGCCAACTCACCGTTGCCATGCAGGCGGCTGAATCGGTGGGGCCCGGGAAGCGGAAGAGGCATACCGCCAGGAACGCGGCGAACAGTGCGCCCTCCGCAGCCAGCCACCATTTTTTCTGCGGCGCGGGCGGCACGGGCACGTTCAGCGCAAGGCAGCGGCGGCGCACCATCCGGTCCACCATCGTTGTGACGAGCCAGAAGACGGCCAGTTGCAGGAAGAGCAGTTCCGTTGTCAGCTTGAGCCAGGCGTTGGCGAGATTGAAGTCACGCCCGGAGCCGGGGAAATAATGCGTGAAGAGGTAATAGGCCAGCAGCGGCAGCAGGACGCCGCCGCCGAGGATGCGCAGGGCGTCGCCCGGCCCCGGGAGCAGCAGGAGCGGCCGCGCGCCCCCGCGGCGGGAACGGTGATGATAGAAGGTCACTCCCAGGCAAACCATCATGCAGAAGAAAAGAAACACGGACGAGTAGGCCAGCGCTCCCCGCTCCGCCACTATAAACTCAAGCTCCCGCCCCGCGGTGAAATTTTCTACAGCAACCGATTCGCCAATTGCCGGGAACATAAGGGATGAAAGGATGGATCCGTGTTTTTCCACCATATTGTAGATATCTTTTTGTTTTGCGCTTTTTTTCAGCACCTTCCATTCCCTGACCGGTGCCGCCAATGCCTCGGCTTCGGCTTTGGCGATGGCGGCCTTTTCCGGCAGCCCCATGAGATCGTAAGCGGCCGGGACTGTTTTCGCCGCATTGTCGGCGATCGCACCCTGGACTAATTGGCCGATGAGCGTGAAGTTCTCATTGTTCGTGTGTCGGATCATGGTCTTGTAGGCGTCGAGATAGACGCCCGCCTCCACCGCGCGCCCCTCCGCCGCCAGAAGTTCGCCGTACTGGACGGCGGTTTTGGCGAGCGCTTTCTGAGGCCCGATATCTGGGAAGCACATCTCCGCCGAAACGCCTATCCCGTAGAGCAATTCCATCATGCTTGACGGCGCACCGAGAATCGCAAGGCGCCGCTTATTCATTTCCTGCGTATAGGTGTGGAACACCGGTTTGGCCAGCCCGTCCCGCAGCAGCTTCATGGCCTGGTCCAGTTTCGCCCGGTCCTTGACGATGAATGTTTCCTTGTATTTGGGTTTCGCGAACGGCTG
>CAIXRA010000005.1 GCA_903921725.1 uncultured Lentisphaerota bacterium | reverse complement strand
TCCACCGCCTGACGGAAGCCGATCCGGTTCATGAACTCGGCAAAGACCGCCAACCCGCCGAAAGGGGTCACCACGCGGGACGTGTCTTTCACCCCCAGCTTTTTTCCGCCGAAAACCGATGTAAGTTTTGCTTGCACTGTTTTGTTCCTCCTTCTGGTGTACGGTGGTTACGCACAACATAAGGTGGAAAAGGAACAGACAGTGCTTATTCAACTTCGGAATCCGGGCTTATGGGAACTGGCCGCCCGCAAGGTGGATACGGATTTTGCGGCGTTTCTGGTAAAAGCCGGGGCCGACCGAAACTTCGGGATGCTTATTGCAATAAGCAATGATTCCGTCCCGACGGCCCGCCTGCTGCTTGAAAGCGGCGCATCAGTTGACGCCATCATGCCGCATGCCGATGACAGATGGTGTTCTCCCCGCATCATGGAGTTCTTGCTTTCGGAGGCGGGGCTCGACCCCAATGCCATCAATCAATGGGGGAACAGCCTGCTTTGCTGCTGTGTTTGGGCGTCCGGCAAACAGGAGGAACGCTTGAAGGCCGCAGAGATTCTTCTTGCCCACGGTGCGCAAGTCAATGCACCTAACGACGACAACCTCACGCCTCTTGCACTTGCGCAGGCCAAGCTGCACGGTGAGGAACGGGAACAGTTCACCACCCTCCTCCTCGCGCACGGCGCCAAGACCACGCCGGCCTGGACGCTTCGCATCCTCACCTGGAACATCCATCACGGCGAGGGCATGGACGGCAGGCTCGACCTGGCGCGGATTGCGGCGGTGATCCGGGCGCAGAAACCAGACCTTGTGGCGCTGCAGGAAGTGGACCACAACACCACGCGCACGGGAAAGATCGACCAAATGTCGAAACTTGTGGAGATGACCGGCTTGGACGGCTATTTTGGCAGGGCGTCCGATTACGCCGGCGGCGAGTTCGGGAATGTCATCCTTTCCCGCCTCCCGGAGATTAAAATCCGTAAAAATGACCCACGGGACCTCCCCGCCCAAGGAACCGAATCCCGCAGCTGCATGATGGAGGTATTTTTCCTGCCGGGTTCGCCCAAACGCTCTTTCCCGCTATGGCTTGCCACCACGCATCTTGAATGGAAGTCGGCGGAGATCCGTAAAAAACAGGTGGAACGCCTCGCCAAACTGTTGCCAAACATGCCTTTCAATCGCACGGAAAAATCCACCCGTGGAGGAGGCGCGAAGCCCGTGGCCATCATTCCCGCAGCGGATGTGCCGGTCATCCTCGCCGGTGATTTCAATGCGGAACCGGACGATGCAAGCCTTGCGCCGCTCCTGTCCACGCCGGGCTGGACTGACGTCACTCCCGGAGCAGCGGGAAAGAGCTGTCCGGCCGATTCACCGAAAACGAAAATCGATCATATCCTGGTTCGCCCTGGAGACAGCCTCAAACTCCGCGTGCTGGAAACCCGGGTCATTGATGAAAAAATCGCGTCCGACCACCGGCCGGTGCTGTCGGTGATCGAGCTGTCGCTGGACATGCCATCCCCGCCTGCTCGCTGAAGTGGAGTGACGTCATAACGGGTGATTTCAGGATGCGGCGGTTTCCCGTGTCCGGCTGCGCCGGGCAGGATGCCCGCCCTCCCGTGGAGCCGAGCCTCGGCGGGAAACGCCTGTTTCCGAAATACAAAACGGCCCCTGCCGTTTCGGGCGGGGGCCGTTGTTGCGTTTGTGTATTGGATGAGCCTTACAGGCCGAGGAGCACCTTGGCCTTGGCCTTGGCGTCTTCCGCCTTGCGGTCCAGGGCTTCGGGGCGTTCCGTGTCGATGTCCGGCTTGATTTCCTCGCCGACCTTGGTCAGCTCGACCTGGAGCACGTCGGGATAGCCCGTGCCGGCCGGGATGAGGTGACCCATGATCACATTTTCCTTGAACCCGCGCAGAACGTCGGTGAGCCCCAGCGTGGCGGCTTCGGTCAGGACACGCGTGGTGTCCTGGAACGACGCGGCCGAGATGAAGCTGTCCGTCTCGAGCGAGGCCTTGGTGATGCCCATGAGGATCGGCTGCGCCTCGGCGGGCTGGCCGCCCTCGGCGATGACCTTGGAGTTCTCCTCCAGGAAGGCGTGGCGGTCGACCGCTTCGCCGTAGAGGAAACGGGTGGTGCCCGGCTCGGTGATGCGCACCTTGCGCATCATCTGGCGGACGATGATCTCAATGTGCTTGTCATTGATTTCAACGCCCTGAAGTCGGTACACTTCCTGAACCTCGTTGACCAGGTATTCCTGAAGATCCTGCGGTCCGCAGACTTCAAGAATTTCCTGGGGCACGACGGAACCGTCGGTCAGCGGCTGGCCCTTGCGGACGAAGTCGCCGTTGAAGACGACCACGCGCTTGCCGGCCGGGATGACGTGCTCCTCCATCTGGTCGTTTTCCGGGTCGCGGATGATGACCGTGCGGCGGCCGCGGGCGATCTTTCCGAACTCCACGACACCGTCGATGCGGGCGATCTCGGCGGCTTCCTTCGGGCGGCGGGCTTCGAACAGCTCGGCCACGCGCGGCAGGCCGCCGGTGATGTCCTTGGTACGGATGGACTGGCGGGGGGTACGGGCAAGAATATCGCCCAACTCCATTGACTGGCCCTGCTTGACCATGATATGGGCGCCGCCGGGCAGGCTGTAGTGGTCCGCAATCTCGCCGGACGCATCCTTGATCATGAGCTGCGGGTGCAGGTCTTCACGGTGCTCAAGGACGGTGAACTCCTCGTTGCCGGTGTTCGGGTTGATCTCGCGCTTCAGCGTCACGCCTTCCACGAGATCGTGGAATTCGATTTTGCCGGCGGTGCGGGTGATGATGGGGATGTTGTACGGATCCCAGCGGACGAAGATCTCGCCCTTCTTGACGGCCTGCCCCTGGCTACGGCTGATCTGCGAGCCGGGAATCAGTTCGTAGCGTTCGACCTCGACGCCGTCGGCGTTGTCGAGAATGACGCTGCCGTTCTTGTTCAGGACGACCAGCGTGCCGTCCTTCTGCTGCACGAAGTTGACCTCCTCGAAGCGGACGACGCCGCCCGTACGGGCCTTGATCATCGGCTGTTTGAAGGTCGCGGACGCGGTACCGCCATAATGGAAGGTACGCATGGTCAGCTGGGTGCCGGGTTCGCCGATTGACTGCGCGGCGATGATGCCGAGCGGTTCGCCGTCGACGGGCAGTTGGCCGGTGGCCAAGTTGCGGCCGTAGCACTTGGCGCAGATGCCGACCTTGCTTTCGCAGGTGAGCACGGAGCGGATGTGGACGCGGTCGATGTCGGCCTTGGCGATCTTGACGGCGAGTTCCGGCGTGATTTCATCGCCGGCACCGACGATCAGCTTGCCGCCGATCGGATCGTGGATGTCGTCCACGCTGAAGCGGCCGGAGATGCGGTCCTTCAGCGGAACCAGCTCATCATCGCCCTCGACGATGGCCTTGACCCAGATGCCGTTGACGGTGCCGCAGTCGCGCTCGGTGGCGATCACGTCCTGCGCCACATCCACCAGCTTGCGGGTCATGTAGCCGGAGTCGGCGGTCTTCAGCGCGGTGTCGGCAAGACCCTTGCGGGCGCCGTGCGACGAGATGAAGTATTCGAGAACGGTCAGACCCTCGCGGAAGTTCGAGAGAATCGGGCGCTCGATGATTTCACCGGAGGGCTTGGCCATCAGGCCGCGCATGCCGGCCAGCTGGCGGACCTGGTCCTTCGAACCACGTGCGCCGGAGTCGAGCATGGCGTAGATCGGGTTGATCTCTTCCTTGCCCTCGTTGCCTTCCAACACCTGGAAAAGGAGGCCGGCCAACTCGTTGTTGGTCTGCGTCCAGATGTCGATGCACTTGTTGTAGCGTTCGAGCTCGGTGATGACACCCTGCTCGCGCTGGTCGCTGACTTCCTTGACCTGCCCGAGCGCGTCGCCGATGCGTTTCTGCTTCTCGGCCGGGATGATCATGTCGTTGATGCCGATGGAGAAACCGGCCTTGGTCGCGTAGCAGTAGCCGAGGCTCTTCAGCTTGTCGAGTACGACGACGGTGCCCTCGCGGCCGACGGTATCGTAGCAGATCTTGACCAGCGAGCCCAGGCCCTTCTTGCCCATGGTGTCGTTCATGAACCCCATCTCATCGGGCCACACTTCCTGGAAGATGCAGCGGCCGGCGGTGGTTTCGATGAACTTCTTGGAGGGGTCGCCATACGGCTTCTTCGCTCCGCCGAAGTCGGGGTTCCGGTACTTGATCAGGTCGTGGAGCATGATCTGGCCGACCTCGAGGGCGCGGAGCACATCATGGTAGCCGCCGAACGCCTTCAGCTGCTTCCCGGCTGGGGCGGGGGGTTGCCCCGGCTTGGGCTTCGGGAAGTAGGTCAGGTAGTAGCAGCCCAGCGTGATGTCCTGGCTGGGGGTGGTCAGCGGCTTGCCGTTGGCGGGCGAGAAGATGTTGTTGGTGGACAGCATCAGCAGCTTCGCCTCCAGCTGGGCCTGGAAGGACAGCGGGACGTGGACGGCCATCTGGTCGCCGTCAAAGTCGGCGTTGTAGGCCGCGCAGACGAGCGGGTGCAGCTGGATCGCCTGGCCCTCGATCAGAATCGGATCGAATGCCTGGATGGAGAGGCGGTGCAGCGTCGGGGCGCGGTTGAGGAGGATCGGGTGACCCTTGATGACCTCGTCCAGGATATCCCACACCACCGGCACCCGGCGCTCGATCATCTTCTTGGCGGCGCGCACGGTGTGCACGTAGCCGCGGTCGCGCAGGCGGCGGATGATGAACGGTTCGAACAGGATGAGCGCCATCTCCTTCGGCAGGCCGCACTGGTTGAGGTGCAGCTCGGGGCCGACGACGATCACCGAGCGGCCGGAATAGTCCACGCGCTTGCCCAGCAGATTCTGGCGGAAGCGGCCCTGCTTGCCCTTCAGCATGTCGCTGAGGGACTTGAGCGGGCGGTTGCCGGTACCGGTGACGGGGCGGCCGTGGCGGCCGTTGTCCATCAGGGCGTCCACCGCTTCCTGCAGCATGCGCTTCTCGTTGCGGATGATGACGTCGGGCGTCTTCATCGCCAGCAGGTTCTTGAGGCGGTTATTGCGGTTGATGACGCGGCGGTAGAGGTCGTTCAGGTCGGATGTGGCGAAACGGCCGCCCTCGAGCGGGACCAGCGGGCGCAGGTCCGGCGGGATGACGGGCAGCACGGTGAGGATCATCCACTCCGGCTTCATCTTGTGGTTGATGAACCCCTCGATCAGGCGCAGGCGTTTGGCAATCTTCTTGCGCTTGGCCTTGCTCTTGGTCTCGACAATCTCCTTCTGCATCTCGACGTTGAGCTTGGGCAGGTTGATGTCGGCGAGCAGCCTCTGCATCGCCTCGGCGCCCATGCTGGCCTCGAAGGCATCGCCGTACATCTCGCGGGCTTCGCGGTATTCGGCGTCGGTCAGCAGCTGCTTGTACTGGAGCTTGGTGTCGCCGGGATTCGTGATGACCCAGTCCTCATAGTAGATCACGCGCTCCATCGAGCGCACGGTCATGTCGAGGATCAGGCCGAGGCGGCTCGGCATGCACTTGAAGAACCAGACGTGCGAGACCGGGACGGCCAGCTCGATGTGGCCCATGCGCTCGCGGCGGACGCGGGAGTGGGTGACTTCGACGCCGCAGCGGTCGCAGACCACACCCTTGTGCTTGATGCGCTTGTACTTGCCGCAATTGCATTCCCAGTCGCGCGTCGGGCCGAAGATGCGCTCGCAGAAGAGACCACCCTTCTCCGGCTTGAACGTGCGGTAGTTGATGGTTTCGGGATTTTTCACCTCGCCGCGGCTCCACGACCGGATTGTCTCCGGTGCGGAAATGCCGATCGTGACATGGCACGCCGACTCGGTGTCCTCAATGCCCAGAACTTGCTTAAGAGCGCTGCTATCCAAGGGGATGCCCTCCAAAATGCACCAGTTCAAACGGGAACGGTCTTGCTGGGGGAGGCCGTCCGCGGAGCCGCTTGGGGCCTCCGCCGCCGGCCTCCCGCCGGCACCGGAATCGGTTACTGTTCCGCGACGCGCCCACGGCGGACGC
Organism: uncultured Lentisphaerota bacterium; assembly: GCA_903921725.1. Classification (GTDB taxonomy): domain Bacteria; phylum Verrucomicrobiota; class Lentisphaeria; order Oligosphaerales; family CAITYL01; genus CAIXRA01. The sequence goes on along the minus strand of CAIXRA010000005.1, from coordinate 104,900 downwards.
GGATGTCAAGGCACAGGCTCTGCATTTCCTTCATGAGCACGTTGAACGACTCGGGCGTACCCGCCTCCAGCGTATTCTCGCCCCGCAGAATCGACTCGTAAATGCGGGTACGGCCGGTGACGTCGTCACTCTTTACCGTCAGCATTTCCTGCAGGATGTGCGCCGCGCCGTATGCCTCGAGCGCCCACACTTCCATTTCGCCGAAACGCTGGCCGCCGTGCTGCGCCTTGCCGCCCAGCGGCTGCTGGGTGACGAGGGAGTAGGGGCCGACCGCGCGGGCGTGGATCTTGTCCACGACCATGTGGTCCAGCTTCAGCATGTAGGTCTGGCCGACCACGACGCGCTGGGCGAACGAGTCGCCCGTGCGGCCGTCGAAGAGACGGGTCTTGCCGTCCACGGCGACGAAGCAGTCGGAGCGGTCGCGCCCTTCCTGATCCGCAACCCTGCCGCCGGACTGGAGCTTCCAGCCAGCCTCCTTGACCTTCTTGGCCTTCGCCTCGACCAGCAGCTCGTGGATCTTCTCCTCGTGGATGCCGTCGAACACCGGCGACGCAATCTTCATGCCGAGGATCTTCGCCGCCCAGCCCAGATGGGCCTCGAGCACCTGGCCGACGTTCATTCGGCTCGGGACGCCCAGTGGATTCAGCACGATGTCGACCGGCGTGCCGTCCGCCATGTACGGCAGATCCTCCACCGGCACGATGCGGGCGACGATGCCCTTGTTGCCGTGGCGGCCCGCCATCTTGTCACCGACGGAGATCTTGCGGCGGCTGGCGACGTAGACCTTCACGGATTTGATGACGCCGGGGTCGGCACCCTCGTTCTGCTGGAGACGCTGGATGATCTCGTCGTGGTTCAGCTTGGCGTCGTGGAAACGGACGCGGAACGGCTTCACCGACTCGTCGATCTGGTCCTTCGCCGGACCGGCGGGAAGCCGGTAGGTGTCGCAGTTCGACGCGACCTTGCGGAGCATGACCTTCGTGATCTTGCGGTTGGCCGGAATCAGGATCTCGCCCGCCTTCGCCGTGTTGCTGACGTCGACGGTGAGCTTGGAGCCCAGCAGACTGACGGCCAGCTTCTCGGTCAGCTCCTCGACCAGCTCATTGAACTGGCTGCGGTAGCTGTTCTCGGCGTCGCCCATCTGCTTCTTCAGTTCGGCCTTGCTCGCCTTCTGGCGGGTCGGGTCGACCTTGCGCTCGACGCGCACGTCCATGACGATGCCCTCGGTGCCGCTCGGCACGTAGAGCGAGCTGTCCTTGACGTCGGCGGCCTTCTCGCCGAAGATGGCGCGAAGCAGGCGTTCCTCGGGGGCCAGCTCGGTCTCGCCCTTGGGCGTGATCTTGCCGACCAGGATGTCGCCGGGGTGCACTTCGGCGCCGATGCGGATGATTCCCTCGGAGTCGAGGTTGCGCAGGGCTTCCTCACCGATATTCGGGATGTCGCGGGTGATCTCCTCAGGCCCGAGCTTGGTGTCGCGGGCGGTGATGTCGAACTCGGCGATGTTGATGCTGGTGTAGATGTCCTCTTTCACCAGACGCTCGCTGAGCACGATGGCATCTTCGAAGTTGTATCCGCACCACGGCATGTACGCCACGGTCAAGTTGCGGCCGATGGACATCTCCCCCTTGTCGGTGGAGACGCCGTCGGCGATGACCTGGCCTTTTTTGACCTTGTCGCCGCGCATGACGATCGGGCGCTGCGAGATCGGCGTCGAGGCGTTGGAGCGCAGGAACTTCTGGAGGATGTACTCGCGGACGCTTCCGGAGTCCTTGGTGCCCTCCGGCATCTTGCCGTCCTTCGTGGTGATGATGCGTTCAGCGTTGGAGCTGGCGACGACGCCGTCCAGCGTGGCGCAGACCACGGCGCGGGAATCGCGGGCGACGATGAACTCAAGGCCCGTGCCCACAAGCGGAGCCTCCGCCCGGATCAGCGGGACGGCCTGGCGCTGCATGTTGGAACCCATCAGCGCGCGGTTCGCGTCGTTGTGCTCCAGGAACGGGACCATGCCGGCCGCAGCACTCACAAGCTGCTTCGGCGACACGTCCATGTAGTCCACCTTGGCCGCCGGATATTCAGCGAAGTCGCCGCCGCGCTTGCGGCACAGCACGGTCGGAGTCGCGAAACGGCTCTTCTCGTCCAGCTTGGCGTTCGCCTGCGCGACGATGTACTTCTCCTCCACGTCGGCCGTGAGGTAGTCAATCTTTTCCGTCACCACGCCGTGCTCGACCCTGCGGTACGGCGTCTCGATGAAGCCGAACGAATTGATGCGGGCGTAGAGCGAGAGCGACGAGATGAGGCCGATGTTCGGGCCTTCCGGCGTCTCGATCGGACACACGCGGCCGTAATGACTGGCATGGACGTCGCGGACTTCGAAGCCGGCGCGCTCACGGGTCAAACCGCCCGGCCCGAGGGCGGACAGGCGGCGCTTGTTGGTCAGTTCGGCCAGCGCGTTCGTCTGGTCCATGTACTGGCTGAGCTGGTTGCGGGCGAAGAAGTCGCGGATCACGCCGGCAAACGCCTTCGGGTTCACCAGCTTGCCGGGGGCGACGTCCTCGGACTCCATGTCAATCAGCGTCATGCGCTCGCGGACCAGGCGCTCCGTGCGGAGCAGGCCGACGCGGCACTGGTTCTGGAGCAGTTCGCCGACCGTACGGATGCGGCGGCTGCCGAGGTGGTCGATGTCGTCCACGTCGCCGCTGCCCCCGCGCAGCTTCATCAGGTACTGCGTGGCGCCGACCAAGTCTTCCTTGGCCAGCGTGCGGGTGTCGGACGGCACGCTGAGGCCGAGCTTCTGGTTAATCTTGTGGCGGCCGACCAGACCGAGGTCATAGCGCCGCGCGCTGAAGAACAGGCGCTTCAGCAACTGCTTGGCGTTGTTGACGTTCGGGGGATCGCCGGGGCGCAGGCGCCGGTAGATCTCCTTCAGCGCCTCGTCCGTGTCCCGCGCCGGGTCACGCTTGACGCAACCGACGAAGAAGTCGCCGACCGCGGCGGTGTCAATGACGAGCAGCTTCTTGACCTTTTCCTTCCGCATGGCGTCGAGCGCCTTCGGGTTCAGCGGCTCCAGTTCCGGCACGACGACCGTGTCCGGGCTTTCCTCGGACATGACGGCCTCGACGGTGTACAGGGCGGCCAGGTTCTCCGACTTCGCCAGCTTGCCCGGCGTCGTCTCCTGCACCCCGTAGATGCAGTCGAGCAACTCGCGGTTCGAGCCGTAGCCGATGGCGCGCAGGAAGGTGCTGATCAGGAACTTGCGGCGCCGGCGCCGGCGGTCAAGGTAGATGTAGATGAGGTCGTTGATGTCGAACTGGACCTCCATCCAGGATCCACGGTCCGGAATCACGCGGTAGGAATAGAGCATGCGGCCGCTCGGGTGGCGCGTCTTTTCGAAGCAGATGCCCGGCGAGCGGTGCAGCTGGCTAATGATGACGCGGGCGGCGCCGTTGATCACGAAGGAGCCGCTGTCCGTCATCAGCGGGATGTCCCCCATGTACACCGTCTCCTCCTTGGTGTCGCGCGGGGTCTGGAGGCGGTAGACGACATGGAGCGGGGAGGCGTAGGAGCCGCCGTCCTTCAAACACTTCAGCAGCGGAATCTTGGGTACGCCAAGCTCATAGCGGACGAAATCCAGGACGCACTGCTGGTCGAAACTCTCAATGGGGAAAATTTCCTTGAATACCTCTTGGAGGCCCACCGTTTTCCTCTTGTCGGGGGAAATCCCCTCCTGCAGGAAGTCTACATAGGAGTCCGTCTGAAGCCCGATCAAATCCGGGACTTCCAGAACTTCCTTGATCTTGCCGAAGCTGATGCGGTCTGTCATGATTCACCCTGTCCAGCCACACACTGCCTGAAACCTCGAAACCACTTCAGGGAACCGGGCTCTCTCCAGCGCGGATGCGCATGAAAATTATCCAGCTCCCCAACAACGCAAGCGGAACCGGAGGCCCGTCGGGGGCCTCCGATTCCGAATTTGACTGCCTGTTGTCAAGGGAAAGCGAATTACTTCAACTCAACCTTGGCACCAGCGGCCTCCAACTGGGCCTTGAACTTCTCCGCGTCCGCCTTGGAAACGCCTTCCTTGACGGGCTTCGGGGCGCCGTCCACCAGATCCTTGGCTTCTTTCAGGCCCAGACCGGTGATCGCACGCACTTCCTTGATGACGTTGATCTTGCTCGCGCCGGCGCTGGCCAGAACGACCGTGAACTCAGTCTTCTCTTCGGCCTTCGCGGCGGCAGCCGGGGCGGCGGCGGCGGCGGCCACCGGGGCGGCGGCGCTGACGCCAAGGCGCTGCTCGAGGGCCTTGACGAGCTTGGACAGCTCGAGGACCGTCATCTTCTCGATTGCGGAAATGAACTGCTCCATCTCCGGGGTAACCGTAACCGTGGTTTCTTCGCTCATTGTCATCATCCTCCGATGTTAAGCTGCTTTTTCTTTCTTTTCCGCAACGGCTTTCAACACATACAACACACTGGCCACCTTGGCGTTGAGCACCGTGACCAACTGCCGCGACACGCCCTGAATGGTGCCCAGCATCTGGGACAACAGGACTTCACGCGAGGGCAGATCGGCCAGGGCCTCCACGTCGGAGGCGGGTAGCATCTTCTTGTCCAAAAGGCCAGCCTTGAACGCCAGAGACTTGTGGGACTTGAAGTATGCCTTGAGGAGCTTGGCCGTACGGGCCGGATCGCTGCCGCCGGCAACCAGTGCGGTCTCGCCCGTCACCTTCATCGCCGACAGCTCATGAAGCCCCAGTTCGGCCGCGGCTTTCCGCAGAATCCGATTCGGGACCACGTGACACTCGGCGCCGCCGGCACGCAGTTCCTTGCGGAGCGCGCTGAATTCGGACACCGTCGCGCCCTTATAGGACACCAGGAACGCACCGCTGGAGCTGCCCAGGAGCGACTGGATATCCTTGCTGAGTTGCTGTTTTTCCGCTCTCATGGTGTTATGCCTTTACCAATTCCCGGATGTCCAGTCGGACGCCGGGGCTCATGGTGGAGCTCGCGGTGGCGCTCAGCAGATAGACGCCCTTGGCCGTCGCCGGCCGGGCGCGCATCAGCGCATGCAGCACCGCCATTGCATTGTCGGCCAGCTTCTCCGCCGGGAACGACAGTTTGCCGACTGGCACGTGAACGCAGCCGCCCTTGTCCGCGCGGTACTCCACGCGGCCGGCCTTGGCCTCCTTCACGGCCTGGGCCGTGTCGTCGGTCACTGTCCCCGTCTTGGGGTTCGGCATGAGCCCGCGGGGGCCCAGCACCTTACCCAACGTCCTGACCTTCTGCATCGCGGCCGGGGTGGCGATCATGATGTCAAAATCAAGCCAGCCGCCCTTGATGCGTTCCAACAATTCCTCGAACCCGACATGGTCGGCCCCGGCAGCCTGGGCCGCCGTCGCCGCATCGCCGCTGGCAATCACCACGACCCGCATGGATTTGCCTGTTCCGTGGGGCAGGCTCACGGCGCCGCGGACCACCTGGTCCGACTGCTTCGTGTCCACGCCCAAGCGGCAGGCAATCTCAACCGTCTCATCGAACTTGCAGGCCGGCATCTTCTTGATGGCCGACATGCCTTCCGCGATCGGGTAGGTCTTCTGCGTGTCAATGGCCGCCAAACGGGCTTTATAAAGCTTGCTCCGTTTACGCATCGACCACCTCAATTCCCATGCTTCTTGCCGTACCGCTGATAACTTTCACCGCGGCATCCAGATCCCGGCAGTTCATGTCCGCCTTCTTCAGGTTGGCGATCTCTTCGACCTGCTTGCGCGTCACTTTCCCCACGCGTTCGCGTCCCGGCTCTTTCGCGCCGGACGCCAGACCCGCCATCTTCTTGAGAAGGATGGAGGCCGGCGGCGATTTCGTGATGAAGGTGAAGGAGCGGTCTTGGTAGACGGTGATCACAACAGGGATCACCAAACCGGACTGGGCCTGGGTCGCGGCATTGAACTGCTTGCAGAATTCCATGATGTTGACGCCAGCCTGACCCAACGCAGGCCCCACGGGGGGTGCGGGGTTGGCGGCGCCGGCAGGAATCTGCAGGCGGATCTGTGCCGTTACCTTCTTCGCCATTTTTCCTCATTTCCGACAACCTCTGGTGCGAGGTGGCAGGACCTCTTCCAGAAATCGCCTTGGTTTTTATGCGTTTCCGCAACCGGACGGGCCACTCAGCCGCGTTCGACCTGCCAATACTCCACTTCAACGGGGGTGGAGCGCCCAAAAATCGTCACGGCCAGCTTCAGCCTGCCGCGCTCGTTGTCCACGCTTTCAACCGTGCCCTCAAAGTTCTCGAAGGCGCCGTCCTTGATCGTCACCGTCTCGCCGGGCGTAAAGCTGATCTTCGGCTTCGGCGCGTCCTCGCCCCGTTCCGCCTGCTTCAGGATGGCGTCGACTTCCTGATTGGAAATCGATACCGGACGATCCGGTGCGCCGCCGGTGAACCCGATTACGCCTTGCGTCTCCCGAATGTAATACCAGGCCCGGTCGTTCAGCCGCCCGTCCGGATTGTAAATCTGGGCACGTACCAGGATGTAGCCCGGAAAGAACTTGCGGTTCATCATGGTCTTTTTGTTGCGACGAACCTCGGAGACGCGCTCCGTCGGCACCTTCGCGTCAAACACCACGTCCTCGACCGCCTCCTGCTTGCGCCGGCGGAGAAGGTTTTCGCAGACCTTGAACTCCTGTCCGGAGAGGGTCTGAATCACAAACCATTGTCCTTGATCGTTCTCTGCCATCGCCGTCACCCGAATCGTAGGCCGCCGGCGGAAAACCGGCAGGCATGGTTGTTCATCCGTTCAGCATGGAGGCAAACCGGGTCAGCCCCTTGATGAGCGCGCTGCTCAGCGAATCCAGACCCCAGACGTAGCAGCTCAGCAGCAGGACGCTGACAATCACCACGAGGGTGGATTCCGTCAGCTCCTGGCGTGTCGGCCAGGTGCACTTCTTGAGCTCGCCCACGACATTTTCATACGTGCCGCGGATGACGGTTATCGGATTCTGCATGGCATCCACCGTTTACTCCGGAAACCCCGGATCAAATAGTTGGCAGGTGAGACAGGAATCGAACCTGCGACCTGCGGTTTTGGAGACCGCTGCTCTACCAATTGAGCTACTCACCTGCGGTACACTTGATATTCATTGCCGGCGCCGGGAACCTCCCGGCCGGCCCCCTTACTTCGTCTCGCGGTGCAGCGTGTGCTTCTTCTCGAAGGCGCAGAACTTCTTCTTCTCGAGGCGACCGGTCGTCGTCCGCTTGTTCTTCGTGGACGTGTAGTTGCGGCGCTTGCACTCGGTGCATGCCATTGTAATCTGTTCGCGCGGCATGAAGCCCGTCCCTTTCTGTGGTCAAATCTCGGCTAAACTCAGACGCAACTTCCCCGAAAGCCGCCTTGGCGCTGGTCCTTGGCAACTTCCGGGGATCATTTCCGCCACCTGTTTCCAGGAACGGTATTGTTAGGCGAGGATCTCCGTCACGCGGCCGGCGCCGACGGTGCGGCCGCCTTCGCGGATGGCGAAGCGCTGCGCCTTCTCCATGGCGATCGGGCTGATCAGCTCGACTTCCAGGTTGACGTTGTCGCCCGGCATGACCATTTCGGTGCCCGCGCTCAGGTTGATCGAGCCGGTCACGTCCGTCGTGCGGAAGTAGAACTGCGGGCGGTAGCCGTTCATGAACGGGCTGTGGCGGCCGCCTTCTTCCTTGCTCAGGACGTACACTTCGGCCTTGAACTTGGTGTGCGGGGTGATGCTGCCGGCCTTGCAGAGGACCTGGCCGCGCTCGACGTCTTCCTTGCGGGTGCCGCGGAGCAGGGCGCCGATGTTGTCGCCGGCCTGGCCACGGTCCAGAAGCTTGCGGAACATCTCGACGCCGGTCACGGTCGTCTTCGTCGTCGGCTTCAGCCCGACGATTTCAACTTCCTCGCCGACCTTGATCATGCCGCGCTCGATACGGCCGGTCACCACGGTGCCGCGGCCTTCGATCGAGAACACGTCTTCGATCGGCATGAGGAACGCCTGGTCAACGGCGCGGACGGGCTCGGGAATGAATTCGTCCAGAGCCTTCATCAGGTTGCCGATGCACGCGCATTCCGGGGCGTTCACGTCGGTCGCCTTCAGGGCGGCGATGGCGGAGCCACGGACGATCGGGGCGTTGTCGCCGTCGAACTGGTACTTGTTGAGCAGCTCGCGGACTTCCATCTCGACGAGGTCGAGAAGCTCGGCGTCCTCAACCAGGTCGACCTTGTTCAGGAAGACGACCATCTTGGGCACGCCGACCTGGCGGGCGAGCAGCACGTGCTCCTTCGTCTGGGGCATCGGGCCGTCAACCGCGCTGACCACGAGGATCGCGCCGTCCATCTGCGCCGCGCCGGTGATCATGTTCTTGACGTAATCGGCGTGTCCCGGGCAGTCGACGTGGGCGTAGTGGCGCAGGTCGGACTGGTATTCAACGTGGGAAATCGCAATGGTCAGGATCTTGGTCGGGTCGCGGCGGCCCTGGGACTCGGAGGCCTTCGCCACCTGGTCATAGGCAACCAGCGTCGCCAGCTTCTTCAACCCCTGGACGTTCGTAATGGCAGCCGTCAGCGTGGTCTTGCCATGATCAACGTGGCCGATCGTGCCAACATTGACGTGCGGTTTTGTCCTCTGGAATGTGTCTTTCGCCATGGTTCGTTTCTCCTCTTCGCTTTGCCTTACTTTGCACGAAAACCAGCCCGCAGCCAACCTGGAAAAAGTGGCCGGCGGGCTAAAAATGGAGCCCACGACCGGGCTTGAACCGGTGACCTCGTCCTTACCAAGGACGTACTCTACCAACTGAGCTACATGGGCACAGGACGAACGGATAATTTACCCGCCGCACCGCGCTTTGCAACCGCTCCCCCTATTTTTCAGTCAGGGGAGCGGCCACCTGTCATTACAACGAACACTCAGCCGGCCTTGTCGGACTCCGTCTCGGCGTTCTTCTCCGCCATGGCGTTGTCAAACACGTCGCCGAGATCCACCATCGCCTGCCCCGGGCGCAGGTCGGAGAGGGAGGCGGGGGAGCCAGCCGGACGGTTGGATTCCGTCGTCACCTCGTCGCCGGCAGCCTTCAGGCTCAGCCCGATGCGGCGCTCCTCGGCGTCAATCTTCAGGACGCGCGCCTTCACGACGTCGCCCACCGTGAGCACGTCCTTGACCTTCTCAACGCGCTGCTCGGAGATCTGGGAAATATGAATCAGCCCCTCGATGCCGTTGCTCAGTTCGACGAAGGCGCCGAAGGAGGCCAGCTTGGAGATCTTGCCCTCGACCGTGTCGCCCAGGCGGAAGATCTGCTCGATGCTCGTCCACGGATCGTCGACCAGCTGCTTCATCCCCAAGGAGATGCGCTGCTGCCCCGGATCGATCTCGAGGATGACCGCCTCCACTTCCTGGCCCTTCTGCAGGACCTCGGCGGGGTTGGTCACCTTGCGCGTCCAGGACATGTCGGAGACATGGATCATTCCGTCGATGTCGTCCTGGATCTGCACGAACGCGCCGTAGGAAGTCAGGTTGCGGACCTTGCCCTTGATGCGGGTGCCGCGCGGGAAGGTGCCGGCGAGCACGTCCCACGGGTTTTCCATGGTCTGGCGCAGGCCGAGGGAAATCTTCTTGGCGTCCTTCTGGATGTCGAGCACCACGGCCTCGACCTCGTCACCGACCTTCAGCACGTCGCTGGCCTTGGTGATCTTGCGGGTCCAGGACATCTCGGAGACGTGGATCAGCCCCTCGATCCCCTCTTCCAGCTCAACGAACGCGCCGTACGGCATGACGTTGACGACCTTGCCCTTGACGCGGGAGCTGGCCGGGTACTTGATCTCCACCGTGTCCCACGGGTTGCCTTCCTTCTGCTTGAGGCCCAGGGAGACGCGCTGGCGCTCGTGATCGACGCTCAGCACCATCACCTCGACCTCGTCGCCGACCTTCAGCATCTCGCTCGGGTGCGAGATCCGGCCCCACGACATGTCGGTGATGTGCAGCAGCCCGTCGATCCCGTTCAGGTCGATGAAGGCGCCGAAATCGGTGATGTTCTTGACCATGCCGCGGCGGAGCTCGTTGGGCTTCAGCTCGGTGAGCAGGGTCGCGCGCTGTTCGGCGCGCATCGCCTCGATCAGCTCGCGGCGGGAAACCACGATGTTGCGGCGTTCCGGATTGATTTTGATGATCTTGAAGTCGCAGGTCTGGTTCACGTAGGACTCCAGCCCGCGCACGGGGCCGATGTCCACCTGCGAACCCGGCAGGAACGCGTCCACGCCGCAGACGTCCACAATTAGGCCGCCCTTGACGCGGTGGCGGATGAGCCCCTTGACGATGCTGCCTTCCGGATGGCTCGTCACAAGATTTTCCCAGGAAGCCTGGAGCTTCGCCTTCTGCACGCTGATGCGCGGCAGGCTCTCCTCGTCCTCCACCATCTCCACATACACGCGGATCTTGTCGCCGACCTTGATCGCCTCCCAGTCCGCACCAAGCTCCTCCTTCGGAACGCGCCCCTCGGCCTTGAAGCCGATGTCAACGTAGATGTCGCTGTCCAGCTTGTTCGCGACGGTGCCCTCGACGACCTGACCTGCGGTGATGGTGATGGTCTTGGCCGTGGTTCCGCTCAGCAATTCCTCCATGGTCTGGATGCTGGAGAGGTCGACAATGGTGGAGGAGGCTTGTTTGGTCTGCTTTGCCATGATGGTTTCGGTTTCCTTGTTGATCGGTTTCGAAGGGCTGCACGCCGCAGAAAAAACCCGCACATACCGCAGCATGGGCGCATTCCTCCCGCAGAGAGGCCAAGGGACAAAGTTTCAGAATATGCCACGGCGGACGCGGATTGCAAGCCCCTCCGCCCCCCCCCCCGCAAGCCCCTCCGGCAAAGCCCCATGCATTTTCTCGCGCGGAGACGCAGAGGCGCGGAGGGTGAATTCAACCACAAAATTTCACGAAATGGGCACAAAATAGGGATGCAACTGTTATATGAGGGGGGAGTGCCTCCGTTTGTTGTGAAGGCTTTAGCCGGTACGCGTGTGATCGTCCCGCCCGCCGCCCCAATTTGAACGTTGAGCGTTGAGCGCTCCCCGACCCTTTGCGCCTTTGCGTTTCAATTCATGTCCGCCGCTTTGAGCGTGGAGAGTTGAACGTTGAATGTTCCCCCTGCACCGCATGCCGCGCATGATGGTATGCCGCCCGCGGGCACGTTATGGTATGCCCCCAAGCCCCCCCGCCGCGGACTGGTTTCAGGCAAAAACGTCCCCGGGTTTTCCGGCGCGGACGCAATAACGTTCCGCCCAGCACCCTTACCCCACACCGGAGAGGCAAATAAATGAGCGATAACAACAAAACCCATTCGGATTGTCCCCTCCCCCCTCCTCTTTCTTCCGTGCTTGATCATGCACATGCCGCGCCATCCGACACGCCAAAAAGAAAGAATGCCGTGCTTATAATGGCGTTGACCGGTCCGGTTATTATATCGATTTTAGTTTTGGCTGGAATGTATGTTTATTTCAAACTTCCTATCGCAAACAGCAGAACCATTTATTCTGGTTATGCAACGATTGACCGCATTCACGATCTTGAAATCGAATGCTCACCTCATTTGAGGAGATATCGCAGTGAAGGTGATTTGCTTATTGACATAAAAGAAGAATGGGATCTAACTGATGACCTGGTAGGCATTGCGCTAAACAATGGATCTATTGTTGACATTTCAGTTACGGCCGTAGATTCAAAAGGTGTAGAATATAAACGAAATCATTTTGGACATTCTGGTAATAGCGCAAGAACTTCCTTTACTGACATTCCGTGGGGACGGGGTATTGTTGATATACGAATCCATTCCTCAAAGCCAATACATGTTACAAACGTGATGTGGATGGATTGGAATCCAGAATAAGATAAGAATTGTACGGCATCCCGGCATGGCATGCTTGAACCCGATTCCTGTCGCGGCAGATACTGCCGCAGCTGCATCCCCCCCCCCTTGTCGGTCGCCCTTATTTTGTGCTCATTTTATGAAATGATGTGGTCAAAAAAACTTCCTATGTACGCTCCGCGCCTCCGCGGGAAAAATGCCTGCGATCCGCAACCAGACCGCGACGGACGGTGTCCAACTCTGAAATCCAGGGGGAATCCACATGCTTTCTGCAATCCGCGCAGCCGGAATCTTCCGGCGCACCGGCGCAACGGGCCGTCTTCTGTCCGCGACCGCCGCCGCGCTTCTCCTTCACGCCGCCGCCGCGCACGCCCAGACCCAGGCGGCCCCGGCGGCGGCGGGACGCCTGACCGCCGTGCCGACGGAAGCGTCCTTCTCGGCACCCGAGGCGAAGCCACTGTTCGCCGACGCGTCCTTCTCCCGGCTACGGCCCGGCATGACCGCCGCCCAGGTGCAGAAGACGGCCGACCCCTTCCTGAAAGAACTGGCCACGCTCATGCTCCAAGGCGGGTACGACCTCAAGAGCCGCTTCCGCACCTACGAGCCGTACGAGCCCGTCGATTCGCTGGCGCGGCGGCTCAAGACCAGCACCTACTCCCGCTTTGAAAATCCGACCGGCATCTTTTTCGAGGCGGACGAGACCGCGGTCCTCTTCATGGACAGCCCGCGAGGGGAGAAGGTGGAGTTGCGCGTGCACGACTTCGGCCGCGGCGGGGCGGACAGCAGCTATCCGCTGCGCGAGGGAGTCAACCTGATCAAGCTGAAGAACCGGGGGCTCGGCTACATCAGCTATTTCACGGAAAATTACCAGAAGGCGCCCAAGATCAGGATCAACATCCCCTCCGGCCGGGTGAATGGCCTCTTCGATTCGGTGGTCAACACAAACGCTGACTGGAAAAAACTCCTTGAAAACCCAGCCTGCGAGATCATGGACATCCGCGGGAAGTACGTCCAGCTGGCCTTCTCCGTGCGCGAACTGCGCAAGTTCTGCCCGGACCGCGGGCGCGAACTGATCAACGCCTACGACACCATCATCCATTCCGAGCAGGAGCTGATGGGGCTGGTCAAGTACAACCTCCAGCCGAAGAACCGCATGTTCGGCCGCGTTATTTGGAACGGCTACATGCATGCGGACGGGATGGGTGCCGCCTTCCATTACGGAACCATGGGCGGCCTCGCCAACCCCGACAAAGTCCCCATGGAATCCTGGGGGATCGCCCACGAGTTTGGACACGTCAACCAGGTGCGCCGCGGCATGATGTGGGTCTCCACCACCGAGGTCACCAACAACATCTTCTCCTCCTGGGTGAACTACCTCCTCAATCCCAAGGACATGCGTCTCGAGCACGAACGCATCAACGGCGGCGACGGCAACGTGGCGGGCGGGCGCTTCAACGCCTACCTCAACGCCGCGGTCGTCCACGGCGAGCAGTGGCTCTGCCAGAAGGGCCCCGACAAGATGCAGGGCTACGAAAACGGCGGCGACCACTTCGTGAAGCTCTGCCCCCTTTGGCAGCTCCAGCTCTATTTCACCGCCGCGGGAAAAGGAAATCCGACCTTCTACGCGGACATCTTCCAGATTGTGCGCAAGACCGATGAACGCGGCCTGGGCAACGGCCAGCTCCAGCTCAACTTCATGAAGAACGCCTGCGACGTCGCAAAGCAGGATCTCACCGGCTTCTTCGTCGCAGCCGGCATGCTCAAACCGATCGACAAAAATCTGGACGACTACTCACGCGGCCAGCTGACCATCACCAAAGAGGAGTGCGACGCCCTCATCGCCTACGCCAAGCGCTATCCGAAACCCGCGAGCAGCGTCATCCACTACATCAGCGCCAACAGCGTGAACGCGTACAAGAACAGCGCCCCCGTGACCGGGACTGTGAACGCCGGCGTCTCCGGCGAGGGGAACTCGCGCACCGTCGCGCACGGCATCTGGAAAAACGTCACTGTCTTCGAAACCTACAAGGGTGCCGGGCTCGTCAGGGTCACCATGGTCGGCACCGGCTCCGCCGGCAACAGTTCCACGAAGGTCCCTTACCCCGAAGACTCCACACGGATCGAGGCCGTCTCCTGGGATGGCAAGCGCACCCTCGTCTGTGGGAAACGCTGACCCCCGGCGGGAAGCCGGACTTCCCGCTTCGGCGCCTGATTCCCTTCTCCTTGCGCCTGCGAACCCAAGCCCCGCTGCGCGTCATGGGCTTGTGTTTCAGGCCGCCTTCGGCAGGACGGCTGGCGGCGGCGGCGGGGTGGATGCGGAAGATGCGGATGTCGGGGCGGTCACGGCTTTCTTCATCGCCTCCACATCGGCCTTCCCGACATACTTGACGATGTTCTGCCAGATGGAGTGGAAGCCGTAACCCCCGTTCTGCATCTCGTCCAGCGCTTTTTCCCGGCTCCATCCCTGGACGAGGATGCGGTACATCGCGCACATCAGCCCGGTGCGGTCGGCGCCGTGCTGGCAATGGATCAGGAACGGCCCGTTCTCCTTCTGCGCCAGAATCTTCATCACCCGGACCACGTCCTCGTCCCTGATCTCCCAGGTGTTGATGGGAATGCTCAGCAGGCGCAACGCCGTACCCTTCGCCTCATCGGCGTCGTCGTGCATCGCCCGCAGGTTGATTACGGTCTTGATGCCAAGCTTCTCCGCGCTCCGGAACCCGGCGGCCCCCGGCTGTGCGCAGCGGTAGATGCCGTCGGCGACCTTGTGGAAGTTCGACAGGCCGTCCGCCTGCACGGCCACGGCCCATGCCGGGTTGCGCTGTCCCGACGGCGGCGCGGCGGGAGCCGGAGCCGCGGCCTCGGCCGCCGTCAACACCCGGGATGGAGCCCAGCCCCACCACGACCAGCACCAGCAGCACGCAGATCCGCCTTCTCATCGTCCACCCTCCTCCGCTTTCCACGCTCCATGATGCCGATGAACTCCCTTGATGCCGGACAATGTACAAGTAAAACAGCCGTTCGACAAATGGCCGGGCGGAAGAATTGGGGCGTGCCGCCGCCCGCCAAAAATTGAAGCCACCTCCGAAGACGGTTGATTTTTCACTCTTTCCACGTTACTATGATGCAACAATAAACAGGGCTCTCCGTGCGGAGCCCGCAAGCCTCAGTGCTTATCCGTGCATTAAAAATACCGTCTGCTGCCAATCATTTTGAGTCGATTTTTTCGATGTGAAGGAGGCGCATGTCGGGAGATGTAACGGATGAACATTGGAAAAAGCGGCCCAAAAGGATGGCAGCCCTCCGGGGTCGCGGCATTTTTAATTCACGGATAAGCACTTACGGACCGATTTCACCATGAGCATCCGGCCCTCCATCCTCCGTTCATTCCGCACCGCCTTCCTCCTTCTCGCCGGCGGCGCACTCGCCGCCGGCTGCCGGCATGCCGGCAGCGGCACGGAACCGTTCCCGGCCGCGCTTCCGCTTCCAGCCAAGGCGCCGCTCGCGCTGCTCGCCCAAAGCGCGGAGGCGTGGGCCGGCATCGCGCTCTCCGCGGAAGGCCGCGTCTTCGTCACCTTCCCCCGCGGAGCCGCCGCCCCGACCGCCGCGCTGGCCGAACTCGACCCCGTCACCGGCAGGACGACGGCGTACCCGGACGCCGCCTGGAATGCCTGGACACCCGGAAAGCCAGCCGGCACGCAGTTCGTCTGCGCCCAAAGCGTGCGCGTGGATAGCGAGGATTCCCTCTGGGTGCTGGATTCCGGAACCCTGGCGGCCGGTGGAGTCGTGGCGGGCGCGCCCAAGCTGGTGCAGTTCGACCTGCGCGACAGATCCGTCCGCCGCGTCTACCCCTTCGGAGCCGACGCCGTCCCGAAAAACGCACGCCTCTACGACTTCCGCATCAGCAACCGCAGCAACACCGCCTACATCACGGACGCCGGCACGGGCGCCATCCTGATTCTGGACCTGAAATCGGGCAAGGCCCGCCGTGTGCTCGAGGACGACCCCTCCGTCCACAGCGAAGGCGTCACCGTCACCGTCAACGGCAAGCCCTGGCTCCGGCCGGACGGCGAGGAGCCGGACGTGCATGCCGCCGGACTCGCCATCTCCCCCAACGGTGCCTGGCTCTACTACCACGCGCTCACCGCACACGCCCTCTACCGCATCCCCACCGAAATGCTCCGCAACGCCGCGCTCTCCGACGACGACCTCTGCGGCACGGTGGAACTCGTCGCGCGGACCGGCGTCGCCGACGGCATCCTGTTCGGCCCGGACGGCAAGCTCTACTTCGCCGCCGTCGAGGAAAACGCCATCCTCCGCCTCGACACGCAGTCCGGCAAGCTGGAAACCGCCGCCGCCGACCCGCGCTTCCAGTGGCTGCACGCCCTTGCATTCTCCCTCGACGGCAGGCTGTACGCCACCACCTCGCGCCTGCACCAAACCGGCGACGGCACCACCCCCTGCCGCATCTTCACCCTGATGCCGCCAGCCGCCGCCACGCCGGAAAAATAGCCGGCTGAACGTTGATCGGTATCGGCACGACGGGAGGGCGGCCATCCTGGCCGGCGATGGGACGGCAGGCGTCCCGCCCGGCGCATGAATTGAAACGCAAAGGCGCAAAGACGCAAAGGGTGGGGAAACGCTCAACGTTCAACGCTTTACGCAAGCCGCCCCAGCGCTCAACGCCTTCTGCAAGCCGCCCCACGCTCAACGCCTTCTGCAAGCCGCCCCAACGGGGCATCACTCCATAGCCCGGGGCAGCGCCCCAGGAAGCGCGAGAAAACAAAAATCTATCCTCCCCGACCCGCAGGGCGGGGAGGCTTCATTGTCGCCGGATTGCTTTAAACTGCCCGCCTTTTCCTTCCGTCCTTCCGTCCTTCCGTTCTTCCTTTCCTTCCGTCCTTCCGTCCTTCCGTCCTTCCGTCCTTCCGTTCTTCCGTCCTTCCGTCCTTCCGTCCTTCCGTTCTTCCGTTCTTCCTTTCCTTCCGTCCTTCCGTCCTTCCCGTTCCGCGCACCATGCGGAACCCGCAGCGCGAACCCACCCCCGCCGCCCGCCCCCCTGCCCCCCCTCCACCGCGCACCATTTGACACCGGCGCAAAACAGGCTATCTTTTATTAGCTTACAGGAAAAGCCCTAATGAAAAATCGCAAACCCGGCAAGGAGCTTCCCATGACGCCGTACAATCCCCCCACGCGCAACGCCACAGCCTGCACCCCCATGATTCTTACCGACTGGAGCATCCGCCTCCAGCGCCCCGCCCGGCGGCGGAACAGCCGCCGCCCACGCTCAACCGGCACGCTCCTTGCTCTGGTCATCGCCGGCGCCGCCATCGCTCATGCCGGACAACTGCTCCTGCTGCGCCGCTCCTGATGCCGTCATGCGTTTTCTCGCGCAGAGGCGCAGGGACGCGGAGAGTAGGCGTTGATTTTCATTTTTCCGCGCCGGGCGGGGACGACAGGCATTCCCCCAACGGGAGCGTGTTTCCCCACCCTTTGCGCCTTTGCGTTTCAATTCATGTCCCGGGCGGGACGCCGGCGCACCGGCGCAAAAAAAGAACGGCTGGATTTCTCCAGCCGTTCTTTTGCGTTCGTTCCGAGTTGCGGGTTCCGGGTTTCGTGTTCAACGCGCAACAAGCAACGCGAAACATGAAACGCCGATCGCCTATCAGCCGCGGCGGCGGCGCAACTGGCTATTCGTAGTGCACCGGGCGATTCAGAGCCAGCTTTGGGGCGGTGTTCGCAAAAATTCGTCAATCGGGATGCCGTCGCCGCCGACCAGCAGCATGCGGTTGGGCTTGAAGCGGTCGGCAAATAGCCTCATGCCGGGGGTGGTGGTGGCGCGTCTGCCGCTTTTTACTTCAACCGCCGCGACCCGGCCTTGTCCGGCTAGTACAAAATCCACTTCGTCGCTACGATCACGCCAGTAATGAAGTTGCCAGCCATTCTCCGTCGCGCCGTTGAGCAGGTGGGCGCCGACCGCGCTTTCGACCTGCCTGCCCCATCGTTCCGGATCTTGGCGCACGACGGCATAGTCATGGCCGGCCAGGGCGGAAATCAGAGCGTTGTTGAACACCTGGAACTTGGGCGTGGAGGCCCGCTTGCGCGCAGTGTCGGCGGAATATTTTTGCAGCCCCGTCAACAGTCCGGCGGCGGTGAAGAGGTCAAGATAGTGCGCCAGCGTAACGGTATTGCCGGCATCCTGAAGCTGCCCAAGTAGCTTGGTGTAGGATAATTCCTGCCCGGAGTAGGCGCACCCCAGTTCAAACAGGCGGCGCAGGAGCGCGGGTTTGTTCACCTGTGACAGGAACAGGATGTCGCGGGTCAGTGTGGTTTCGATGAGGGAATCGCGCACATACCGCCGCCAGCGGTCCTCTTCCGCCACCAGAGTTGCGGCACCGGGATATCCGCCGAAGAACACGAAACGTTGCCAGTCCCAGCCGAACGCCTCGGTCATTTCGGGAAGCGACCAATGCGTGGCCCGTGTCAACTCAAAACGTCCGGCCAAACTTTCCGTCAAGCCTTTTTGCACCAACAATTGGGCACTACCCAGAAGTAGGACTTGCAGCGGTATTCCCGCCGCGGAGTCTTCGTCCCACAGGCGCTTGATGGTTTCCGACCAGTCCGGCACTTTTTGAATTTCGTCAATGACGAGGATGCCGCCGCCTTGCTCTCTCGCCTGCATGCGGGAGATTTCCCATTGTTGATGAAGCCACAGATTATCATGGAACACCGGTTCGTCCGCCAAAATGAAGCGTGACGGGCGGGTTGTTTTGGCAACGGCTTGGCGTGCCGCAGTCGTCTTGCCGGTCTGCCGCGGCCCGACCAGCACTTGAAGAAAACGCCTCGGTTCCCCGAATCGTTTGCTGAGTATTTCAACAATACGCCGTTCCATTTTTCACCTCAAAACACAAATTACTCAATTGTATTTATGAATTTACTCATTGCGATGAGTATTTCAACCGATGGCGCGATTTTTGAAGGGCGCTGGCACCGGGTACGCGGTATCCCACGGGTGTTACCGCCCCAACGGGTGTTACCGCCCCATGGTGTTACCGCCCCATGGTGTTACCGCCCCATGGTGTTACCGCCCCATGGTGTTACCGCCCCATGGTGTTACCGCCCCAACGGGGCATCACACCATAGCCTGGGGCAACGCCCCAGGAAGCGAGAGAAGAAACCAATATCAAGGCTGAAGGCCTTGCCCATCCGATAATCCTTTTGCCCGGGGGGTGTATTTTGTGTATGCCGCCCGTTCGGGATTCGTTGGGCAACCCCTTCAGGGTTGAAACCTTTATGGCTTCGTTTCCCTGGGGCGTTGCCCCAGGCTATGATGTGATGCCCCGTTGGGGCGGCTTGCAGAAGGCGTTGACCGTTGGGGCGGCTTGAGCAAAGCATGACCGTTGGGGCGGCTTGCGAAAGGCGTTGAGCGGTTGAACATTCTTTGGGCTCGCACGCCGGTCGGCGGGGACGTCAGGCACCCCCAACGGGAGCGTGGGCGTCTCGCCCGCGTTCGGCGGACATCTTGTCCGACGCACAATGAAGCCTCCCCGACCCAAGGGTCGGGGTATGTCACCCAAATAGGAATAAAATTCCGGGCGGGACGCCCACGCTCCCATCAATCCAACTTGAACGTTTCCCCGCCCTTTGCGCCTTCGCGCCTTTGCGTTTCAATATCATGTCCCGGGCGGAACGCCGGCGCGCCGGTTCAAAAAAGAACGGCTGGATTTCTCCAGCCGTCTCTTTGCATTCGTTCCGGGTTGCGGGTTCCGTGTTTCGGGTTCAACGCGCAACAAGCAACGAGAAACACGAAACGTCCCCGCTCGCCGTTCAGCCGCGGCGGTTGCGGCGGCGGCCGAGCAGCGCGAGCGCTCCGATTGCCAGCAGCCCCAGCGTGCCGGGTTCCGGAACGTAGGTCAGGACCAAGCTTGTATTGCCCACGCCGGCGGTCGAGAGCGACCAGTTGTTCCCGCCCGGGCCCACGCCAGCCGTCCAGCCGTTGGCGTCAATCGCGATATTGCTCACGCCGGTGATGCCGCCGGTGGCGGTGGCGATCGTCCAGGAATAGGTCGTCATCGGGTCCCAGTTGGCCGGGGTTCCGGCTTCGTTGAGGCTGTTCAGGCTAATCAGCTTCAGCTTGAAGCCGGAGTTGATTGTCAGGGCGCCGGTGACCTGGAGTTGGTCGAAGCCGCTGGGCTCATTGCCAGCGATGCCAGCGGTGTCGTTGATTTCCCACTCGTACTTGCCGGTGGCGTCCCACAGCGTGGCGCGGGCGGTCGTGATTCCCGGACTGTTTCCGGGGGCCAGCGTGCCGGCAACGTTCAGGATGCCGAGGGCGCCGGTGCCCGTCAGCTTGCCGCCGGCCAGCACGTTCGTTGTGCCGCCGATGGTCAGGCCGTTGCTGTTCAGGATTGCGCCGCTCTTCACGTTCGTCGTGGCCGCGCCGCCGACGTTGGTCAGCGAGCCGGATTGGAAATCGATGGCGTTAGTGACCGCGAGGCCGCCAAGGCTGAGCGTGCCGCCGCTGACCGTGACCGCGCCGCTGCCGAACGCGTTGACCGTGCCCGCCGTCAGCGTGCCGGCATTGACCGTTGTGCCGCCGGAGTAGCTGTTCGAGCCGGAGAGAGTCAGGTTCGCGCCGACCGTCAGCGCCTTCGCGCCGCCGGTTTCGGAGATGTTGCCGGAAATCGTCGCACCGCTGAAGGAGAGGGCACCGCCACCGAGTACGATGTTGTTGGCAATCGCGTGGCCACCCAGATCCAGCGTGCCGCCGTTGAGCGCCACGGAGCCCGTGCCGAACGCGGCGTCGTTGCCTGCCGCCAACGTGCCGTTGTTAACCGTCACGCTGCCGGTGAAGGTGTTGCTGCCGGTCAGTACCATCGTACCCGCGCCGGTCTTGATAATGTTGTGGTTTCCCTCCGCGCCGTTGCCAATGCTGGAGCTGATCACCAGATCGCGCGCCGCCGCGCCATCCGCAACGGTGAACACGGTGTCGTTCTGACGCAGCCTCATCGTTGTGACGCTGATTGTGGACTCGCTGGCCGACGCGTAGGTGGTGACGCTGCTGGTGTTGCTGTACAGGTCGAGGTTAATCGTGCCGTTGATTGCGCCGCCGGTCATGTAGATCTTGGCGGTTGTCGTCTGGTTGGCGCCAGCCGCGGAGGTCAGCGTGCCGCCGACCAAGTTGATGGTGCTCACAGCGGTGACGTCGCTGAAGTAGCCCAACGCATCGCCGTACGCCAGGCGCAGCACCGCGCCACCGTTGACTGTCACCGTGCCGCGGATTGCGCCGCCGCTGCCACCGTTGTTGAGGTTCAGCGTGCCGGCATTGACCGTCGTGCCGCCGGTGTAAGTGTTGATGGCGGAGAGCGTCAGCGTGCCGGAAGTGGTCTTGGTCAGCGAACCGGTGCCGGAGACGACGCCAGAGAGCGTGCCGTCGCCCGTCAGCATGCCGCCGCTCAGCGCGATGGCGTTGGCGACACTCTTGCTGTTGATGTCAAGCGTGCCACCGCTCAAGGTCACGGTGTTCGTGCCCAAGCCGGTGTTGGCGCCCAGCACAACCTTGCCGTTGGAAATGGCCGTGCCGCCGGTATAGGCGTTGGAGCCGGAGAGTGTCAGCGTGCCGGTTCCGCTCTTGACCAGTCCGCCCGTTCCGGAGAAGATGCCGGAGAGCGTGCTGTTGTCATAGCCCGCCAGTGTGCCGCCGCTCAGCACGATGGCGTTGGCGACGTTGTAGCTGTTGATGTCAAGCGTGCCGCCGTTCAAAGTCACGGCGCCCGTACCAAGCGCGGCGGCGTTGCCCGCAGTCAGCACGCCGTTCGTCACGGTCGTGCCACCGCTGTAGGTGTTGGTGCCGGAGAGGGTCAACGTACCGGTCCCGGTCTTGGTCAGGCTGCCCGCGCCGGAAAGGACGCCGGAGAGCGCGACGGTGCGGGCGGTGGCGCTGTCCTTCGAGTCCAGCGTGTTGAAAGTGTTGGAGCCGGTCAACGTCAAGCCAAGGGAGCTGCTCCAGTCGGCATACGCGCCAATGGTTGTTCCGTTAAAGGTAATCGAGTTGCCGTTCGACGCACCATTGGCGATGCCACTACCACCAAGGTTGAGCCGCTGGGCGTTGAACGTGATATTGGTATAGTTCTGGTTGACATAGCCCGCCGCATTGATTGTGCCGGTACCGGAAATGCCCCAGGTCGAGGCAGTCGAGAGCGTCAGAAGGCCGGTAAGGTTCATGGTGCCGTTGACGGCAAAGGAGGACGGATTATAGGCGGCCGTATAAGAGGAGGCGCTCAGGACGCCACCGGCTGCAACACTCAATGAACAGCTGGTGGAGAAATTGGCGATGGCGCCGGCGGTCAAGTTGCCCGTCGCCCCGACCGAGAGCGCGCCGCCGTTGTTCGTGATGGTGCCGACGGTATTCGCGGCACCGACGCTGAGCGTGCCACCGTTTATCGTCACGGCGCCCGCCGTGCCCGTACCGTTGAGGTTGAGCGTGCCGCCCGTGACCGTCAGCGCGCCGCCGACAATCTTGTTGCTCATGGTCGTGGTTGATTGCTGGTTGTTGAAAGTACCGGTGTAGGCGGAAAGATCACCGGAGAGGGTCAGCGCGCCCGCGTCCGTGCGATTGAGCGCTCCCGAGCCGGTAAGTGCTCCGCTTATTGTCACCGCAGTGGTGTATGTGCGGATGTAGCCGCCGCCCGCCAGAACCTGGATGTCGCGGGAAAGTGCGACGCCAGCGTTGTTGTCGAGAAGGCCACCGCCGTTGAGGATGATCTTGTTGGCCGAGTTGCCGAAGGCGGAGTTGCTGGCGTAGGAGACCAGGCCGGCGGTTATGGTCACATCGCCGATGAAGTCGTTGCCTGTGTTGATCAGATCGATGCCCAAGTAGGTGTTGGCGCCGCCGGAAGCGGAGGTGTCGCCGGCCCCTGCAAGCGTGAGGGCGCCGGTACCGGTAATCTTGGAGTTCACCGTGAGCGTGCCATTGACGCCGAGCGATGAGATGTCGATTTTCCCGCCGGCCGCGCCGAGGGTGATGCCGCGGTTCGTTGCGAGCGTCTGGCCCGTAGCGCTGACCACCAGGGAGCCGCCATTGAGCGTCAACTGGTCGGCCGTGACAGTGCCGGGAGCGGCACCGAGGCCGCTGTCGGCGGCGATGGAGAGCACGCCGGCGGTAATGGTGGTTTTGCCGGTGTAGGAGCCGTTCGCGCCGGAGAGCGTCAGCGTGCCGGTGCCAATCTTCGTCAGGCCGCCCGCACCGGATACCGCACCACTGTTCACCAGATTGTAGCCGTTCGTGTCAATCGTGCCGGCCTGGGTCATCACATAGTTGCGGGTGCTGGCGGCGATGGTGGCGCCGAGCTGCAACGTGGCCCCCGTGCCATTGAAGGTGAGGGCGCCGGAGGCGT
The DNA here is from genome assembly GCA_903921725.1 of uncultured Lentisphaerota bacterium. Classification (GTDB taxonomy): domain Bacteria; phylum Verrucomicrobiota; class Lentisphaeria; order Oligosphaerales; family CAITYL01; genus CAIXRA01. The sequence continues at coordinate 81,645 of CAIXRA010000005.1, read as the reverse complement.
TGCCCAGGGCGTTCGCGTTGTTCACGTTCAGCGTGCCGGCGTTGATCGTCGTTCCGCCGGAATAGCCGCTGGAGCCGGAAAGCGTCAGTGTGCCGGCGCCAGCCTTGATAAGGCCGCCGTTGCCGCTGATGATGCCGCTGTTCGCCAGACTGTAGCCGTTCGTGTCAATCGTGCCGGTCTGGGTCATTACATAGTTGCGGGCGCTGGAGGCGATGGTGGCACCCAGTTGCAAGGTTGCGTCCGCGGCGTTGAAGGTGAGTGCGCCGGAGGCGTTGCCTAGGGCGTTTGCGTTGTTCACGTTCAGCGTGCCGGCGGTGATCGTCGTTCCGCCGGAATAGCTGTTGGAGTTGGAAAGCGCCAGCGTACCGCTGCCGCCCTTGCTCAGCGCGCCGGCACCGGAGATGACGCCGGAAATCGTGCCGCTGCCGGTCACCGCGCCGCCGCCGAGCACGATGGCGTTGGCGATGCTCTGCCCGTTGATGTCCAGCGTGCCGGCGTTGAGGGCGATGCTGCCGCTGCCGAGCGCCGTGGCGGTGCCCATGGTGACCGTGCCGCCGCCGAGCGTGCTGCCGCCGGTGAAGCTGTTGGAGTTGTTGATGGTGAGACTGCCGGTTCCAGACTTTTGCAAGATGCCGGACGTAATGGCATAGGCGCCCTGAAGTGTGTAATCCTTTGTGGAGTTGTTGAACGCTACGCCGTTAGGCGCCACATTTGCTCCGACATTCACCACCGTCGTCGTCGCATTATCATTGAACAACACGATATCCCCCGCGATGTAGTCCGTCACGGTGTCGGCCGTAATCAGCTTCCAGTTGTTTCCACCCGACCACTCCGTGCTATTGGCACCCGTCCAGTACGGGCTGTCGCCGGCAACCACGTAGTCAATCATGTTTGTATTGTTGGTGAGGGTGCCGGTCTGGCGGGCGCCAAGGCTCGGGCCTGTGACCGTAAAGCCGGTCAAGCTGGCCAGCGAGTTGCCGTGTCCCACCAAATGATAGGTTGCGTTCGAGAGCAGGCTGACCGGCAACGCGAGCGTCACCGAGCCTGCGCCGCCGCTCAGCGTCAGGTTGCCCGTGACATTAAGCGCTGGGGTGGCGGTGTAGCCGGTGAGCGTGCCGATGTTGATCGTGCCGGTGCCGCTGAAGATCAGATTGCCGATGGTGAGCTGGCCGGTAATGCCGTTGCCAGCCGTGATGGCACCGGTTCCCGTGGCGACCGTGACCGTGCCGCCCACGGTGCCCGTGCCGGAGAGCGTGGTGCCGCTCGCCACGGCGACCGCGGAACCAGACGCCAGCGAGCCGGTGATATTCAGCACGCCGGCATTGACGCTGGTCGCGCCGCTGTAGGTGTTGATGCCGGAGAGTGTGATGGTGCCGCTGGTGCTCTTGGTCAAGGCGATGGCGCCGCCGAGGATGGCACTGATTGTGCCGGATTCAACCGCGTAGCTGCTGCCGGTGAGCACGCCGCCCGTCCCGGTGATCGCGCCGCCGTTCTTCAAAGTGACGGCACCGACCGTGTCGGAGTAGCCGCCAAGAGACAGGGTGGCCGTGGCACCATCAACCGTCACCGCGCCGCTACCGAGGGCATTGGAAGTGCCGTAGGCCAGCGTGCCGGCGGAAACCGTTGTCAGGCCGGTGTGGGTGTTGCTGCCGGACAGCGTCTGCGTGCCGGTGCCGGTCTTGGTCAACGCGAGCGTGTTTCCTCCGGTCTGTGACATGACACCGCTGAAGGCGCCAGACATATTGTTGCCGCCGACGGTCAAGATGTCGTTTCCCCAAACCGCTTGCACCGAACCCGATCCCGACAAGGCCCCGATGGTTTCATTCTGGCTACCCTTGCCCAAGTGAAAACCTCCTCCGCTGGCCACCGTCACAATCGCGCCGTCATAAATCATGTCCGCCGCTCCGTTTCCCGCACCCAACTGGAGCCGGCTGGTGCCGGAAACGTTGACATTGCCAACAAATGTGTTGTTGGCGCCAGTTTGGAGGAAGCTTACCCGCGCGCTGGAAACTCCGCCCACGTTGATATTCCCGGTGCCGGAAATCACGCCGGAAAATGCCAGCTTGTCCGAGCTTGCATTGCCATTATAGAGGGTCACATCCCGGTTCAGCGCGATGGCTCCGCTGAATGTGTAGTCGACTCCGCCGCTAAAGTTGGTGCCCAGCGTCACCGTGCCGGTGCCCAAGTTGGCCACAGTGATGGCGCGGCTGATGGTGCCGCTGCTGTAACCAATCAGCAACGACGTCGCATTGGTGCCCGTGCTGGCGTCGTTCATCGTGACGGTGCCCCCGCTACCCAGTGCGCCGCTGGAACCGGCGATGATTGTGCCGGCGCCGATGGTGGTACCGCCGGAGTAGGTGTTGGCGCCGGAAAGGGTTTGCGTGCCGGTGCCGCTCTTGAACAGCTGGTTGCCGGTACTGCCGGTAATCGCGCCGCTGTAGGTTGTGTTGTTGGTGTTGCCCATGATGTAAAGGCAAGAGTTGCTTGCGATAATGCCGAGGGAAACGACGCCGCCGGTGCCGGAAAGGGATTTGACCTTTACCTGCAACATCCCCCCATTATAAGGATTAACCGTGCCGCTGTTGACAAGAAGGTCAAAGTGTCCATCCCAGCTCGAGTTGACGCGGTAGGTGCCGCCGTTCAAGGCCACCGTGCCGGTAAAATTGGTGAAGCTTTGGGAGCTTGATCCGCTCTTCTGGTTGTAGATGCCGTCGCCTGTCAACGTGTAGGATGATGCATAGTCATCCACCGCGTTGCTATTAAACTGCCCCGCCGCGCCGATGGCCAGCGTGCCGGAGATGGAGCTTTTCAGGCTGGCATCCAAAACACCGGCGTTGACGGTGGTGGTTCCGGTGTAGGTGTTTACGCCAGAGAGTGTCAGCGTGCTGGTGCCCGCCTTGATCAGGCCGGAGGAGCCGGTGATGACCGAGCCGATGGCGGCATTGGTGTTCGTCGTGATGGTATGCGTGCCGCCCAGCGTGATTGTGCCGCTGCTGAGCGTGTAGTTGCCGCTGCCGGTCGCGTTGAAGGAGATGTCGCCAACGTTGACCGTGCCGACCGTGACCGTGCCTGCCGTGCCAGAGCCGGCGCCAAAGGCGGCGGTATCCGTCGAGGCGTTGCCCCACGCCACATTGGCGGTGCCGTTCCAGAAGGCCGTGGTGGACGTTGTGTTCCAGCCCGAGCCCGCACCATCCTGCGCGCCAGCGGTGGCTCCATCGGCGTCATAGGTGAACAGCGCCGCACGGGCGCTCCCCGCAAGCCCGGAAACGGCCGCAAGCATCATCCACAATATTTTGCGATTCATCATGTTGGGATTCTCCATTGCCCTTGGCTTACGGCTGACATACATCTCAAAAGTCGCGACAAGCTTGGCGAATTGCGTGATTGAACGGAACCACCAAACCAGCCAATTTACATTAAAGGTACAAGAAAAAAAGACAAAAGCAAGCCCCCCCGAGGAAAAAAAGTGAGCATTGATGAATTTATTAATCGTTGACAGTCTGTCGTTAATCTGAGGCTTGCTTTTTTGTGGAGTTGGTGAGCGATTCTGAAGCTATTCGGGGGCGAATACTGCAGGATAGGGTGAGCGGCCGTACTCCACATCGGCCCGCGGGTTCCGGAAGGCGTACAGCCACAGTCGGGAATACGCAATCGAACCCATGCGCCTACGCCTTGCCCCGGCGTGATGCTTGGCGTCATTGCCGACGCGCTCTCCGTGGGCCGGCGCCTCTCCGGGCCGTCACATGCCCGCGATTATCACGGTGGCGAATTCGGAGCACTTGACCTCGGTCGCACCGTCCATGAGGCGGGCGAAGTCGAAGGTGACGGTTTTGGCGGCGACGGCGGCCTCCAGGCTTTGGACGATGAGGTCGGCGGCTTCCGTCCAGCCGATGTGGCGGAGCATCATTTCGCCGGAGAGGATGACGCTGCCGGGGTTGGCTTTGTCGAGGCCGGCGAGCCGGGGCGCGGTGCCGTGGGTGGCCTCGAAGACGGCGTGGCCGGTGTCGTAGTTGATGTTCGCGCCGGGGGCGATGCCGATGCCGCCGACCTGCGCGGCGAGCGCATCGGAGAGGTAGTCGCCGTTGAGGTTGGTGGTGGCCAGCACATCCAGCCCGCGCGGGTCGAGCAGGCATTCCTGGAAACAGGCGTCGGCGATGATGTCCTTGACCAGCAGGCGTCCGGTGCCGAGCGCCGCCTTCATCTCCGCATCGGCGGTCTCCTGACCTTTCTCCGTCTTCGTCTTCTCCCACTGCCGCCAACTGTACACGCGGTCGCCGAACTCGCGCTCCGCCAGGGCGTAACCCCAGTTGCGGAAGGCGCCCTCGGTGTGCTTCATGATATTGCCCTTGTGGACGAGCGTGACGCTTTTCCGGCCGTTGGCCAGCGCCCAGCGGATGGCGGCGCGGACCAACCGTTCGCTGCCCTCGGCGGAGACGGGCTTCAGGCCGATGCCGCAGGAGTCGGGGAAGCGGATTTTCTTGTACTCGTTCGGAAACTGTTCCTTCAGCAGCGCCTTGAACGCCCCGCACTCGGCGGAGCCGTTCTCGAATTCGATGCCGGTGTAGATGTCCTCCGTGTTCTCGCGGAAAATGACCATGTCCACGTCCTGCGGGCGCTTCACGGGGGAGGGCACTCCCCGGAACCAGCGCACGGGCCGCTGGCAGACGAAGAGGTCGAGCTCCTTGCGCATGGCGACGTTGAGGGAGCGGATGCCGCCGCCGACCGGCGTGGTCAGCGGGCCCTTGATTCCGACCCGGTAGTGGCGGAACGCGGCCAGCGTCTCCTCCGGCAGCCAGCTGCCGGTCTGCCTGAACGCCTTTTCACCGGCGAGCAGTTCCATCCATTCGATCTTGCGGGCGCCGCCGTAGGCCTTGGCGACCGCGGCGTCCAGGACACGCACCGCGGCGCGCCAGATGTCCGGCCCGCTGCCGTCGCCCTCGATGAACGGGATGACCGGATTGTTGCCGGCGTGCAGCCCCTGCGGTGTCATGCGGATTGTGTCGGCCATGGTAAATCGTCTCCCGTGTTCCGGAGTCCGGCATCTGAGGAAAGCCGGATACTATACTTGGTACGGTTGAAATCTTAAACGTTGAGCGTTCTTTTGCGCCGCATGCCGTCCGTTCGCAATTCGTTGTGCAACCCCTTCAGGGTTGAACTCTTTATTATGGCCATTCTTCCTGGGGCGTTGCCCCAGGCTATGATGTGATGCCCCGTTGGGGCGGCTTGCGTAAGGCGTTGAGCGTTGAAAGTCCTCCCCCACCCTTTGGCGCGCGCGGCGTTTTTGCCGCCTACTTGAACTCCGGAACATTCACCTCCAAGGCGGGGAGCGGGAGTGCTGGGCCGTCGAGCGTCAGTTCGATCACCGTGGCCACCGGGTCACGGTCGGCCTCCGGAATGCTCACCATCAGGCTGTAGTCGCCCTCGTCCACGCGCGCCTCGCCGCCGCTCAGCGTTTTCACCGCCGTGAGCTTGCGGTCCTGGAGCAGCGGCAGGTGCAGGAGGCCGTTCTTCGGCCAGTTCATGACAAAGAGCGTGATGGTGTTGCCGCGGCGCGTCGAGGCGCCCCACTTGCCGGGCTTGAACGGGCCGCCGCGCGTGCCGTAAATAGCCTCGCCGCACTTCCGCACCCACGCCCCCATCTCCTTCAGGCGCTCCACCTGACGGGCCTCGATCTCGCCGTCCGGCTGCGGGCCGACGTTGAACAGCAGGTTGCCGTCGCCGCCGACCGTGTAGAGCAGGGTCTGCACGCATTCCTGGAGCGATTTCATCTTGTCGTTCGGCTTCCATGCCCACTGGCGGCAGATTGTCATGCAGGTTTCCCAGGGACGGTCCATGTCGAATCCGCCGATCTTCTGTTCCGGTGTGTCGTAGTCGCCCTTCGCGCCGGTGCGGTTGTTGATGACCAGGTTCGGCTGGAGGGTGTGCAGGTAGTCGATGACGCCCTGGCCGCGTTTGGCGTCGAACTGCTGCGGCACGTCGAACCAGATGGTGAAGAGCGGGCCGTAATTCCTGATCAGCTCGCCCGTCTGCGCCTTCAGGTATTCCGTGTAGCGGTCGAGGTTGGGGTTCTCCCGCTTTGTCCCGCCGCCGGGGCTGGTGCGGGGAAAGTCGGGGTGGTGCCAGTCGCAGGTGGAATAATAGACGCCGAACGCGAGCCCCTGTTTGCGGCAGGCCTCGGCCAGCTCCTTGGTCACATCCCGCTTGAACGGGGAGTTCATGATGTTGTGGGCGGTCTGTTTGGTGTCCCACAGGCAGAAGCCGTCGTGGTGCTTCGTCGTCAGCACGACATACTTCATGCCGGCGGCCTTGGCGGTCGCCGCCCAGGTGTCGGCGTTGAACTTCACCGGGTTGAACTGCTTGTAGAGGTTGTCGTACTCCTCCACCGGCACCTGCGCGCCGCGGGACCAACCGATCTCCGTGCCCTTCAGGCTCACCGGCCCCCAGTGGATGAACATGCCGAAGCGGGCGGCGCGCCACGGCGCCATGCGGACCTCCGTCTGTTCCGGCGTCTCCGTGAACGGCTGCGGCGCGGAGTCTGCGGCGCGGAGGTTCCACGGCGCAAGGGCCGCGCCCAGCGCCAGCAGGGACAGGGTTCGGGTCATGGCGGCCGGTCGTTTCATGCGGATTCTCCCAGGTTCTTTTTTCTGCCGTGCAACGGCATGCGGCCGATGTTGCACTCCGGCGGATTGCGCCGGAACTGCAAATCGCATATACGGTTACCTTATTTTTCCAAAGACGTTCCGCGATTGCAAAATCGGCCGCCGGTGTAAATGGAACGTTTTAGCGGTGGCACTATACTTCCCATGGCGAAATTCTGCAGGCGTGGCGCCGGATCAAGGACGCACCGGCATGCAGAGCAGAAAGAAAAACAGGGCGCCGGATGCGCGCTCGGCGGAGCCCCCGCCGTAGTTCACGGCGAACGAAGTCCCTTGGGAAAACACCCGTGCCAATGTAAACGCCGTCAAAAGAGTTCCACCCCTGAACTGAACCAAGCCCGCCGGAGGATTCTTCATGGCCACGCCACGCGAAAGCCTGATCGCCTGCCTCCGCCGCCGGGGCTGCGCGAACCCGCCCCTGTTCCTCCAGCTCTGCCCGGCCCTCGTCGAGCGCTTCAGGAAGGAGACCGGATCCACCCAGAGCTACCCGGACTATTTCGGCCTCTCCTTCCAATATGTCGACGACGCCCGGCTTCCCGACCGCGCGGCCATCGATTGGGCGCGCTATTATCCTGAAGGCGTCAAGCCGGGAACCGTCTTCGACGACTGGGGCGTCGGGCACGAGCCCGGCAGCGCCGAGGCGATGCACATGACCCGCATGCTGCACCCGCTGGAGCATTGCGAGACGCTGGAGGAGATCCAAGCCTATCCCTATCCGGATTTCGCACGGGCCGACTACAGCCACATCCCGCCCCAGATCGCCGCCCTGCACGCCCGCGGCGTCGGCGCCGCTTTCGCCATGTCCGACATGACCTGGGAAATTTCTTGGTACCTGCGCCGGATGGAGGTGCTGATCCCGGACATGTGCATGGAGGACGAGAAGGCCGTGTGGCTGCTCGACAAAACCACGGAGCAGGCCGTCGTCCGCGCCCGCAAATACGCCGGGATGGGGGTGGATCTCTTCCATGTCGGCGATGATGTCGGCATGCAGCACGGCATGATGATGGCCCCCGACTTCTGGCGCACCTGGCTCAAGCCCAGGCTGACCCAGGTGATCCGGGCCGCGAAGTCCGCAAACCCCGACGTCATCTTCTCCTACCACTCCTGCGGGTTCGTCACCCCCATCATCGAAGACCTCATCGAGATTGGCGTCGAGGTCCTGAACCCCGTCCAGTCCGAATGCATGGATTTTGCGGAAATTCATGCCGCGTACGGCGACCGGCTTTCGTTCTGGGGCACGATTGGCACCCAGACCACTATGCCGCTCGGGACTCCGGCGGAGGTCCGCGCTGCGGTCGAACGCAACCTCTCCATTGCCGGGCCCGTCGGCGGCCTGCTCTGCACGCCCACCCACATGCTCGAACCCGAGGTGCCGTGGGAAAACGTCCTGGCCTATGTGGATGCCGTCCGCAGATTCGGTCATTGATGAGGGCGCGCTGCTATCCCTTCCCGGCTTTCCGGCATGGTATGGCATCATGAATGCAGATGCTTCAGGTTGTTTCAATTTCAAGCAACGGGCAAAACGGGAGGGCGGGGAGATGAACGGGAAGCGGATTGCGGACGCGACGAAGAGCGGCAGGATTTTGATTTCGGATGGTGCCTGGGGCACCTTTTTTCACGAAAAAGGGCTTAAGCCCGGCGAGTGTCCGGAATTGTGGTGCATCAATCGTCCGGCAGACGTGATGGACGTGGCCCGCGGCTATATCGAGGCGGGCGCGGACATGATCGAGTCCGACAGTTTTGGCGGCTCGCGCTGCAAGCTGGAACACTACGGGCTTGCGGAGCGCACCGCCGAAATCAACGAGGCCGCCGCCAGAATCTCGCGTCAGGCCGCCGGCGACAAATGGGTCATCGCCTCCATCGGCCCGACCGGCAAGATGTTGATGATGGAGGATTTGACCGAGGAGGAGATGTACGGCGTCTTCAAGGAGCAGGCCGGCGCCCTGGAAAAGGGCGGCGCCGATGCGGCCTGCATCGAGACCATGAGCGCGCTCGATGAAGCCGCCCTCGCCATCCGCGCGGTCCGTGAAAACACGCGCCTGGAGGCGATCTGTACCTTCACCTTTGAGCGCACTCCGCTGGGTGAATACCACACGATGATGGGCGTCAAACCGGCCGATGCCGCCCGTGCGGCCGTGGCGGCGGGCGCGGATATCATCGGCACAAACTGCGGCAACGGCATCCGGCGCATGGTCGACATCGTCCGGGAAATGCGGGCCGCCTGCCCGGACACCCCGATTCTGGTGCACGCCAACGCCGGTCTCCCGGTGAACCTCAATGGCGTGGACACCTTCCCGGAGACGCCGGAGGACATGGCCGAACAGGTCGCCGCGCTGGTCGCGGCCGGTGCCAACATCATCGGCGGCTGCTGCGGCACCACCCCCGCGCACATCGCCGCCATCGCCAAGGCCGCCCGCGCGCTGCCCCGCTGATGCTTTCCGTCCACGATTGAACCGTTCCCGGCCGGTCTCAGTGCCCCTTGGGGAGGAGGGCGTCGGGGAGGAGTTTTTCGAGCTGGATGCCGCGGGAGCCCTTGAGCAGGATCCAGGTGCCGGGGCGGAGCAGGGGGAGCGCGGCGGCCCGGGCGGCGGCGGCGTCCGGGAACGCGCGGAGTCCGCAGGCCGTTGCCGCCTTCTCCATTTCCTCGCCGACGGGGAGGATGGTGTAGCCGGGGCAGGTGTGGAGCGCGAGGCGGAGCAGCTCTATGTGCGCGCCCGGGGCGACGGCAGGGCCGAGCTCACGCATGTCGCCGAGCACGAGGATACAGTCCGCGGGATCGGTCTCCGCGGTGATTTCGCGGAACCAGGCGATGCCCGCCCGCGCACTATCGGGGTTTGAGTTGTAGGCATCGTTGACCCACTCGACGCCCTCGTGCTCGCGGATGTCCATCCGCATGCCGGGGAGCACGCTGGCTGCAAGGCCGGCTGTGATGGTGTCCGGCGGGATGCCGAGGGCCGCACCCACGGCGGCGGCCGCGCCGGCGTTCATCGCCTGGTGTGCGCCGCCGAGACCCCAGGTGAATTCACGGGTGTCCCCGGACGCCTTCCAGTGCAGCCGCACGCCGTAGCGTCCACCGCCGCAGGCACCGAGATAGGAGACGCGGACGCCGGCGGTTTCGCCCGCGCCGACGGTGATGATCCGGGCATTCCCCGCCAGATTGCGGAGAATGTCCGCGTGCGCGGCGTCCTCGGGGAACACGGCGACCTTTTCGCCGCCGTCCGCCGCTTCGAGCCCGGCGAAGAGCGAGCCTTTCTCGTGCGCCACGCCGGCCAGGTCGCCGAGATATTCCAGGTGCGCGTGGCCGATATTGCAGATGACGCCGATGCGGGGCGCGGCGAGGCGGACCAGCGCGGCAATCTCGCCGGGGTGGTTGGTGCCCATCTCGATGACGGCGGCGCGGTGCTGCGGGGTGAGGCGGAGCAGGTTGCGCGGGACGCCGAAATGGTTGTTGGTGTTGCCTTCCGTCTTGAGCACGGCCCCGGGGAGGTGCGCCTCGAGCACGGCGGCGATCATTTCCTTGGTGCTGGTCTTGCCGCAGCTTCCGGTGATGCCGACGACGGGCAGGCGCGGAAAGCGCAGTCGGTGGGCGCGGGCCAGTTCCTGCCAGGCGCGGAGGGAGTCGTCCACGAGCAGGACGGGTGCTCCGGGGAATTTCGCGCGGAGTTCCGCGTCCGGCTTCCGTTCGACGCAGAGGGCCGCCGCGCCTGCGGCGAGAGCCTGGGGCAGGAAGCGGTGGCCGTCGGCCAGCTCGCCGCGGATGGCGGCGAAGAGGCAGCCGGGGCCGGCATTGCGGCTGTTGTCGGAGATGCCCGTGATGCGGAACTCCGGCGGCGGCGGCGCGCCGTCCCAGGCCCCTCCCGTGATGCCGGCCAGTTCCGCCGCCGTGAATGCCACCGCTGAGTCCATGGAAGGAAATCTCCAAGATCAAAAACGGATTCCGGCCGGAACCGGAACCGGGACGGGAGTGGCCCGCACGGTTGCATCGCGCCCCCGGCGTGCTACACTTATGCCTCTGTTTCCGCGGACAGAACCAGCGCCGCGGATTCGTCTCAACATGTCATCTTCCGCTCCAACCGCAAGCGCCGCCGACCGGAAAAATACGCCGCTGCCCGGCGCAGTCCGGTGGATGTACGGCTTCCAGTTTGCGAACGCGATCAACTTCACCATCGCCCTCGGCACGCCGATGGTGCTGACCGGCAAGTTCCTGGGCGCCGGCGAGGCGCTGATCGGCGTCATGCTGGCGTTCACGCCGCTCCTCAACCTGCTCCAGGTGCTGGCGAGCAACACGGCGGAGCGGCTCGGCTACAAGCGGATGGTGCTGGCGGGCTGGGGCGCGCGTTCGTTCATGATGATGCTCGCGGTGCCGCTGCCGCTGCTGCACGGGCGGACGCTGTTCGGCTGGGCGGTCCCGGACTCGTTGCTGCTGGGCGTGCTCGTCGGCCTGCTCTTCCTGTTCAACCTCATCCGCGGCGTCACCTGCGTCGGCTGGGTGCCGTGGGTTTCGCAGGTCGTGCCGGAAGCGCAGCGCGGGCGTTATTTCGGCTGGGACCAGACCTGCATCAACGGCGGCGCGCTGGCGATCCTGATCGCCTCCGGCTTCTTCCTCGGCAACGACCCGGCCGGCACCCCCGGCTGGAAGTACGCCGCGCTGTTCACGGTTTCCTGGCTGGCCGGCTGGTTGAGCGTCCAGTTCCTCAAGCCGGTGCCATGCACCATGCCGCCCTCCGCGGCGGCGAAGGCCCGGCGGAGCTGGGGCGACCTCCGCCGCGCCTACCGCGAGGTCTGGCGCCACAAGCCGTTCCGCCGCATGGCGCGCTTCCAGGCGCTGAACAGCCTGGCCTGGGCGGCGTACGGCGGCTTCCTGACGGTGTTCCTGAAGGATCAGCAGGAGCTGGGCGAGGGGTACATCCTCGGCATCTCGGCCGTCGGCACGCTCGGCACCATTCTTACCAGCATCCTGTGGGGGCGTTTCTCCGACCGCTTCGGCAGCCGTCCGACCATGCGCCTGGCCGGAATCGGGCAGATCGCCGTCCTGGCCGTCTGGGGGCTGGCCGCCGCAGGCGTGATCCGCATGGGCGTCGGCCAGCTCTTCCTGCTGAGCGCCGTGTTCGGCATCGTCTCCGCCGCCATGACCATTCCGCTGCTGAAGCTCTACATGGCCTCCTTTCCGGAGCACGAGATGACGGTGGCGGTGACGCTGAACAGCGTGCTGACCTCCCTCTGCGGCGCCGCCGCCCCGCTGCTCTGGGGGCCGGTGCTGGAAATCCTCAAGCACCAGCCGTGCATGGTAGGAGGCTGGCTGCGGCCGTTCACGGTGTTTTTCGGCGCCACAGCCCTCATGACCGTCCTGGCCCAGCTCGCCCTCGGCCGCATCCGCGACACCCGGAGCATGCCGACCCTCCAGGTCGTGGGAACCGTGCTTCTCGACTGGCCGCGCCAGCTCTTCTCGGATCTTGGGGACACCCTTTCCGGGCCGCGCCGGCAGCGTTGACGCCCGGTCGCCGCCGTGCCGCCGGAAGAATCCGGCCATCCTGAACGTTCCGGGCCGCATTTGTGCGGCCGGAGGCGGAACGCCCGAATCCGGGATATATTCCGCGCCATGTGCAAGCGGATTGAACAAGCGGATTTGGAGCATGTTCTGGCGCACACCGGCGGCCTCTGGGAGGAACTGCGGGGTCGGCGGCTGTTCATCACTGGCGGCACCGGCTTTTTCGGCTGCTGGCTGCTGGAAAGCTTTACGGCGGCCAACGACCGTTTCGCCCTCGGCGCGGAGGCGGTGGCGCTGACCCGCGACCCGGCCGCGTTCCGCGCGAAGGCGCCGCACCTGGCCGGGCATCCATCAGTCCGCCTGCATGCGGGCGATGTGCGGAACTTTGCGTTCCCTCCCGGCGACTTCTCCCACATCATCCACGGCGCGACATGCGCCAGCGCCAAGCTCAACGAAGAGCAACCCCGGCTGATGCTGGACACGATTGTCGAGGGCACACGCCGTACGCTGGATTTTGCCGCGCGGTGCGGCACGCCGAAATTCCTGCTGTCCAGTTCCGGTGCGGTGTACGGGCGGCAGCCGCCGGAACTGACGCACCTGCCGGAAAGCTACGCCGGGGTGCCGGATTCGTCCGACCCCGCTTCTGCGTACGGCGAGGGAAAGCGGCTGGCGGAGCAGCTCTGCGCGCAGTACCACCGGGAACACGGAATCGACGCGAAGATCGCCCGCGGTTTCGCCTTTGTCGGACCGCATCTGCCGCTGGACGTACATTTTGCCATCGGGAATTTCATCCGCGACGCGCTCGCCGGCGGCCCGGTCCGCGTGAGCGGCGACGGCACTCCATGCCGCTCCTACCTCTACGCGGCGGATCTTGCCGTCTGGCTATGGACGATCCTGTTCCGTGCGCCGGCCTGCCGTCCGTACAATGTCGGCTCCGGCGCGGCGGTGACGATCCTGGAGGCCGCCCGCGCCGTTGCGGAGTCCGCAACCCCGCCGCTGGCCGTCACCGTCGCGCAGCCGCCCGGCGGCGCCCCGCCGTCGCGCTATGTCCCGGATGTGTCCCGTGCCGAGGCCGAACTTGGGCTCCGCTGCATAATCCCCCTGGCCGAGGGCGTGCGCCGCACGTTCCGTTTCCATCAAGCCACCGGGCGTTTCGCCCAATCCGCCGCGGGGTGAGGCTGCATGCGCATCGTCGTCACAGGTTCGTCCGGTTTCGTCGGCAGGCATCTCTGCCGACGTCTGCAACGCCAGGGGCATTCCGTAACCGGTTTTGACCGGCAGCCCTCTGCGCCCGGCAGCGGCTTCACTTTTGCCGAGGGGGATCTCGGCATGGGGCGGGGGCTGGACCGCATCGACTGGTCCGCCACGGATGCCGTCTTTCATCTCGGTGCGGCCGGAGTGAAGGCGGGTGCCCGCGACTGGCCGTCCTGCGTCCGGGTCAACATCATGGGGACGCTGAACCTTCTCCGCTGCCTGGAGTGTCCGGCATCCCCGACCTTGGTCTATGTCCGCACGTTTTATGAGGATTTCATAGACGTTGCGCCGGCCCTGGCCGAGAACCCCTATGTCGTCACAAAACAGGCGGCGACGCGGCTGGTGCGGGAGTTTGCGGGGCGTCATCCGGGGGGCGTCGTGGTGGCCCGGCTGTTCCAAGTATACGGCCCCGGGGATGCCTCCGGCAACCTGATTCCCCATGCGGTGCGGCAGTTGCGGGCGGGCGTCCCTGTGGCGATGGGAAGCGGGACGGGGGTGCGCGACTGGCTGCATGTCTCCGACGTGGCGGCCGGGCTGGAGGCCTGCCTGGTGGCGGGAGCGGCGGGGCGGGGTTGTGAATATGATGTCGGTTCGGGCGAACTGCACCCCATCCGGGACGTGGTCGGGCGGCTGGCCGACATCATGGGCCGTCCGCGATCCCTGCTGTGTTTCGACCCGGCGCTTGACCGGGGCGACACCCATATCGCCTGCAAGGCGGAGCGGCCGCCGCCGGAGTGGCGCCCGCGCCTCGCGCTTGCGGACGGCCTGGCTGACACTGCCGCCGCGGACCAGCCGGAGGATTTCCAATGAAACTGCTCGTCACAGGCGGATGCGGATTCCTGGGTTCCAACATCGCGGCGTCCTATCTGGAGGAGGGCGCGGAGGTGGTGGTCATCGACGCCCTGTTCAGAACCGGTTCCGAGCTGAACCTGGAATGGCTCCGGGCCCGGGCCGCACCGGGGCGGCTGCTGTTCTGCCGGCACGACCTGGCGGATGCGGCGGCGGTGGACGGGGTGTTCCGGAAGCATGCGCCGTTCGATTATGTCTGCCATCTCGGCGGGCAGGTGGCGATGACGTCGTCCCTGGAGGATCCGCGCCGCGACCTGATGACCAACGTGCTTGGCACCTTCAACGTGCTGGAGGCGGTGCGGGCGCACTCGCCCGCCGCGCTGCTGGCGTACAGTTCGACCAACAAGGTGTACGGCGACCTGGAGCATCTGCGGTGCGGCGAAACGGCCACGCGCCACCTCCTGCCCGATTATCCGCGCGGACTGGATGAGTCGCTGCCGCTGGACTTCGCCAGTCCTTACGGCTGCTCCAAGGGCGCGGCGGACCAGTACGTCCGCGACTGGCACCGCAATTTCGGGCTGAATACCGTGGTGTTCCGGCATTCATCCATCTACGGCGGACGCCAGTTCGCCACCTTCGACCAGGGCTGGGTCGGATGGTTCTGCCGGAAGGCGCTGGAGCAGAGGGGATGCCTCAGCCGGGGCGCGGAGCCGGAACCGTTCACCATTTCGGGGACGGGAAAGCAGGTGCGGGACGTGCTGCACGCGGAGGATCTGGTCCGGCTTTACCGCGCGGCCTGGGAACACCGCGCCGCCGCGGCCGGGCAGGTTTTCAACATCGGCGGCGGCATGGAGAACAGCCTGAGCCTGCTGGAGCTTTTCGGGCTGCTGGAGGAGCTGCTTGCGTTTCCGCCCGGGGAGTCTCTGCGCCGCACGCAGCTGCCGCGGCGACGGAGCGACCAGGATGTGTTTGTCGCGGAGATTGCGAAGGCCGGCCGGATTCTGGGCTGGCGTCCGCAGGTGGGGTGTCGGGACGGCATCCGGCGGATGCTGGAATGGTCGGCCGCCGAGAAGGAATGAGTCAGGCGGCGGCATGCCGCAGCGGGCAGGATTTTATGAACACGCCGGTCGAATTAAGCATTGTGATCCCCGCCTGCCTTGAGGAGGAGAACCTCCGGCTGCTTCTTCCCCGGATCAACGCCGTGTTCACGGAGCTGCCGGCATCCCATGAAATCCTGGTGGTGGACACGATGGAGCCGGCGGACAACACGGCGGCCGTGTGCGGCGCGAACGGTGCCGTCCACATCCGCCGCACCGGCGGAAATGCCTACGGCGACGCCGTGCGGACCGGCATCGCCCGCGCCCGGGGAGCCCACATCCTGTTCATGGATGCGGACGGCTCGCACTCGCCGGAATACATCCCGCAACTCTACCGGCATGCGGCGGAGAACGACATCGTGGCGGCGTCCCGGTATGTGCGGGGCGGGGCGACGGAGAATCCCTGGATTCTGATCTTCATGAGCCGGGTGCTGAACATCGTGTTCCGGGTGCTGCTCCGCATCGGATGCCTCGACGTGTCGAACAGCTACAAGCTATACCGGGCGGAGTTGCTGAAGGAAATCCGCCTGACTTGCAGCAACTTCGACATCATCGAGGAAATCCTGATCAAGTGCGCCATGGCGAAGCGCGGCCTCCGCATCCGGGAGGTTCCCTTCGTCTTCAAAAAACGGATGTTTGGCCAAACCAAGCGCAGCCTCCTCCGGTTCATGTTCTCGTTCTACTGGACGCTGCTCAAGCTGCTGGCCATCAAGGCGGCGGGGACGAGGAGGGGGGCATGACGCCCGGCCGCCAGGAAAAACGGCCGGCTGGCGCCTGCCTGCGCTTTCTGGCCCCCCTGTTTGCCGCGGCGGTGCTTGCGGCGGCGGTCCTGCATTTCGGCATGATTCATTTCGGGGGGTTTGACGGGAGCGCGCTGCTCCAGGGAGCCTGGCGCTACCACCAGGGGCAGGCACTCTACACGGAAATCATCGCGCCGGGAGTCCCCCCGTCCTACATTGTGTTTCCCGGAATGGCGTTCGGTCTTTTCGGCGCAAGCTGGCATTCCGTCGTGCTGCTGACGGCGCTGTATGCGGCGGCGACGCTTCTCCTGCAGCACGCCATGCTGCGGCGTCTGGGGGTCGGCGTGTGTGCGTCGCTGGGGCTGGCGTCCGCCGTCCAGGCCGTGGGCATGCTGCCGCTTTCTTCATGGCATTACAACCAGACGACGGCGGTGGCCGGTGCGCTGTTCGTGACGGCGTCCGCGCTCTTCATCCGGGAGAAGGGGCTGGTCTCCGACATCTTTTTCGTGGCCTGCGCCGTGCTTCTTTCCTGGATGAAGGTCAACGTGGCCGGGTTCTTGCTGGCGGGCGTGGGGATTGTCCTGCTCTGCCGGCAGGATTTGCGGCGGAGGTTTTTGGCCTGCCTTGCGGTTGCATTCGTGTTCTCCACGGCGCTGATGATGGCGACGCGTGTTTCACCCGTGGCGCTGATCGGATCGCTGCTGGAGGCGTCCGGGCGCGTCTTCAGCGGCCGGATGTTCCGCCTGTGTCTGTGGGATGCGGAGCCAGAGGAGGCGGGGGTGACGCTGCTCATCGCGCTGGTGCTGGTTGGGGGCTGCTGCGCGCATGCCTGGCGGCACCGCCGGACAGTCCGGCCCGCCGCAGGCAGGAAAGCGCTGTTCGCCGTGGCGCTGCTGGGCATTGTCGCCGGCTTTGTGGGGATGGCGACCAATATGGAGCATAACATGGCGGACGCCCCCTGCGTCTTCATCGGCGCGGCCGTCTGGCTGTTTGTCGTGCCGTCCGCCGGCATTGCCGCGGAAGAGCCGGGGTTGTCCCGCCCGCCCGCGACCGCCGGCATGGCCGTGGCCTGTTTATGCATCGGGCTTCTGGCGGTCACCGGGGTGGGGTACGCCGTCACGCGTGCCAGGGTGGCGAGCATCGGCCCCGGATTGTTTTATGAGGAGGGGGCCGTCCGCATGCTTTCGGAACCGGCGCTTTTTCGCGGGCTGCGGTCCGGCCCGCGGCTGGCCGCGGATTTGTCGGAGCTTCAATCCGTTTTTGCCCGGATTCCGCCCGCGGTGCGCCGGGACGGCCGCGTCTTTTTCGGGCCGCGCCTGGAGTTCGGCTATCCGGCATACGGAATCACGCCGCCGCCCGGAATGCCGATCTGGTGGATGGGGACCGGCGAGGCGCGGAAGGGGACGGTTGACGCGGTGGTGGATGCGTTCCGGCGCTGGAATCCCGCCTGCGCCGTCTTTCTCTCGGGCGACCTTACCTACATGCCGCGGGAGCTTTACGTGCATCTGGAAAGCCGCTACTTTCTCTTTCCCGGCCGCGACCTGATGCTGCTGTGGCTGAAGACGGAGCCGCTGCCGCCGTTCCTTTTCGAAAAACCCGCAGGGAAAGGCCGGCCATGAGCAAGTCCGCCCCGTCATTCCGGCCGGCATGCGAATCCGCCAGGCAGGTGCGGATTGCGCTTGCGGCCTACGCTGCCGTGCTGATTTTTTGCTTTGTTGCCTCCACTGCGGCCGCGGTGGCCTGGGCGCAGGCGGGATACGCCGCCTGGCCCCACGCTTCCTGGCTGTACTGGCCCGAGTACCGGTTCTCCGACTTCACCGAGTATGCCGAACAATGCCGGTACATCGGCCATGGTTTCTTCCAGCACCAGGGCGCGAGCGGCCCGTTCGCCTACAACGCGCCGGCGGCGTTCCTCTTTGCGGCGTTTGTCCGGCCGTTTGGCGCCGACATCGTCGCGGCGCTCGGCTTCTACCTGGCATTTTTCCTGCTGTGCTTTCTGATGTTCATGGCCGTGCTCGCCGCCTCCTCGCGGCGTTCACCCGTGCGCGTCGCGGCCTGGCGGTCGTTGCTTCTTTCCGCCGTGCTGTCGTATCCCGTCTGGTTTCTGGCCGACCGCGGCAACATCGAGGGGGCGCTGTGGGTCCTCATTGCGGCCGGTGTCTTTTTCTGGTGCAGGGGGAGGGATCTGCCCGCCGCGCTATGCCTGGGGGTGGCGGTCGCCTGCAAGTTCGTCTATGCGCCGCTGCTGCTGTTGTTTGTGCCGCGCCGGAAGTGGCCGCCGCTGCTGCTGCCTCCCGTGTTTCTGGTCGTGCTGACGCTGTTGGCGCTGCACGCGCTGGGACCGTCGGTCGGGGAGGCGTGGCGGAACATTTCGGGGGCGCTGGGCAACTTCGGGAACTGCTATTTTCTGGAATTGCGCGAGTGGGAGCTGGGGTTCAACCATTCACTGCTCGGACTGATCAAGCGCGGGCTGTTCCTTGCGCTCGGCCCCTCCCCGTTCTACAATCACGCCGAGTACGACCTGCCGTTGATGTACGCATGCTACAAGCTGGTGGCCGCCGGTTTTCTGGTGGGAATGTACGCCTTGCGGGTCGTCACCCTGCCGCGGCTGAACCAGTTGTTTTTTCTCGTCCTGGCGTTTCTTTTGTTCGCGCCGGTTTCGGGGGACTACAAACTGGTGTATCTTTACCTGCCATGGGGATTGTTCCTGCTGTTTCTGGTGCGCGACGTGGCGGAGGGGCGGACGGCGTTCGGTTTCAAGGCGCAACTACTGGTGCTCATTCCCTGCGCGGTCTGCTTCAGTCCGCAGCACCTGATCGTGCAGGGGTGGCCGGCCGGCGGACAGGTCAAGTGCCTGGCGCTGCTGCTGCTGTTGTATGCCGCCGTGAAGTTTCCGATGCCCTGTTCGGCGTCCGGGGATGCGGAGTGGAAAGCGTGCAGCCTGCGCGCGGCATACCGCCGTCTGGCGGAGGGGCTGGCGCCGGGGCTGCTGCGGATAGCCGCCGTCCGCCGGTGGCTGGCGGAAGAGGGCGGGTCGGGCGGAACGTGACACGGGAGGCGTGAGGATGGCAACGGTGCGTCTGGCGGATTATCTGATGCGGCGGCTGGCGGAACACGGAATCGACACCGCGTTCCTGGTGACCGGCGGCGGGGCCATGCACCTGAACGATGCTCTGGGGCTGGAGAAGCGGATCCGCTACGTCTGCTGCCATCACGAGCAGGCCTGCGCCATGGCGGCGGAGGGGTACGCCCGCATCGCGGGCAAACCGGCGCTGGTGAGCGTGACGACCGGCCCCGGCGGCATCAACGCGCTCAACGGCGTCTTCGGCGCGTGGACCGACTCGATCCCGATGCTGGTGATCTCCGGCCAGGTCAAGCGCGAAACCTGCATGGCCAATTATCCGCAGCTCAAGCTCCGGCAGCTCGGCGACCAGGAGGCGGACATCGTCTCCATGGCCAAAGGCATCACCAAGTACGCCGTGCTGGTGACGGAACCGGAATCCATCCGCTATCATCTGGAGCGCGCGCTTTATCTTGCGGATCACGGCCGCCCGGGTCCCGTCTGGCTGGACATCCCAATCGACGTGCAGGCGGCCATGGTCGAGCCGGAGGCGTTGCGCGGCTACGACCCCGCGGAGGATGAAATCACTCCTCCCGCGGACTTGGAGGATTCCGTGCGCGAAATCGTGCGGCGGCTGCGGGAGGCGGAACGCCCCGTCATCCTGGCCGGAAAAGGAATCCGCCTAGCGCACGCCGAGGCGGTGTTCGAGCGGGTGATTCGGCGGCTCGGCGTCCCCGTGGCGACGGCGTGGACGGCCATCGACCTTCTGCCGTCCGACGATCCGCTGCATGGCGGGCGCCCCGGCGACATTGGCGACCGCCCCGGAAATTTCACGGTCCAGAACGCGGATCTGCTGCTGATCCTCGGCTGCCGCATGGGGCTGCGCCAGGTCAGTTACAACTGGAGGACGTTCGCCCGCGGGGCGTTCCGCATCCAGGTGGACATCGACCCCGCGGAGATGAAGAAGCCGACCCTGCGGGTGGAGATGCCGGTCGCCTGCGGCGCGGCGCCGTTTCTGGATGCGATGGAGCGGGAGCTCGGGCGTACGGGGTTCGACACCGGCGCGCACGCCGGCTGGCTGGAGTGGTGCCGCCACCGCGTGGCCGCCTATCCCGTGGTGCAGCCGCATCACCGCGCCGCCGTCGGTGCGGACGGCCTGCTCAACCCGTACCGTATTATCGCGGAACTGTTCCCCGCGCTGGCGGATGACGATGTCGTGGTCTGCGGCAACGGCACCGCTAACGTGGTCGCCTATCAAGCGGCGGAAATCCGCGGTCGGCAGCGGCTCCTCGGCAACACGGGCGACGCCTCCATGGGCTATGATCTGCCGGCCGCCATCGGCGCCGCCGTCGCCCGCGGCGGGCGCGTGGTCTGCCTGGCGGGAGACGGCAGCCTCCAGATGAACATCCAGGAGCTCCAGACGGTCGCGCACCACCAGTTGCCGGTCAAGATTTTCGTCCTCAACAACGGCGGCTATCTCTCCATCCGCGGCAGCCAGGCCAACTTCTTCCGCCGGTTTGTCGGCGAATCCCCGGCCAGCGGCGTGTCGTTTCCGGACATCGTGAAGGTGGCGCAGGCCTACGGCATCCCCGCCGTCCGCATCGCGGGCGACGGTTTCGTGTCGCGGATGGCGGAGTTCCTGGCGCTCCCCGGCCCCGGCCTCTGCGAGGTGATGCTGGATCCGGCGCAGGGGTTCGAGCCCAAGCTGGCGGCCCGGCCGCTCCCCGACGGGCGGATTGTTTCTCCGCCGCTGGAGGATATGTTCCCTTTCCTGTCGCGGGACGAGCTGCAGATGAACATGCGGGTTCCGCCGGTGGAGCCGTAGCCGGAGGCGAATATGAAACGGGTTTTCATCACGGGTGGCGCGCGCGGCATCGGCCGGGCCGTGGCGGAGTGCTACCGCGCCGCCGGCTGGGAGGTCGTCGCGCCGGGAAGGGACGAGCTGGACCTGTCGCGCCCGGACGCCGTCGAGGCCTACATCGCCCGGCACGGGGGCGTGCTGGAGGTGGACGCACTCGTCAACAACGCCGGAATCAACAACATCATTCCAATCCGGGACTTGGAGCTGTCCGACTGGCAACTGATGCAGGACGTCAACCTGACGGCGCCGCTGCTGCTGACCCGGCACGCCGCCGCCGCCATGGCGCGGAAAGGCTGGGGGCGGATCGTCAACATCAGCTCCTGCTACAGCTTCGTAACCCGGGGCGGGCGCGCGGCCTATTCCGCCACGAAGGCGGCCCTGAACTCGTTGACGCGCAGCGCCGCGGTGGAATACGGCCGCGACGGCATCCTCGTCAACGCCGTCTGCCCCGGCTTCATCGGGACCGATCTGACCCGGAAGAACAACTCTCCGGAGGAGCTCGCCGCGCTGTGCGCCCAGGTGCCGCTGGGCCGGCTCGGGACGCCGGAGGAGATCGCCGGCCTCGTGTTCATGCTCGGCTCCGAGGCGAACAGCTATATCACGGGGCAGACGTTGGTCATCGACGGCGGCTACCTGGCCCAATAGGAGCGGCGGCATGCTGGAACCCCTTCTCATCCAGTCCGGCCAGGGCGCCTACCGCGTGGAGTTCGCCGCGGGAGGCGTTGCGGCGCTTGCCGCGCGGCTGGCGGGGATGGGTTTCTCCGGGGTGGTGGCCGACCGCCGCGTCGCCGGGATGTACCCGGACGCCCTGGCGCCGCTGCTGGGGGCGGTTCCCGTCCTGCTGGCCGACGCCACGGAGGAGGAGAAGACGCTCGCCGGCTCCGCGAAGGTTCTGGAGTTCATGCAGGCCAACCAGTTTTCGCGCCAGAGCCGGCTGCTCGCCGTCGGCGGCGGAATCATCGGGGACATGGCCTCCTTCGCCGCCCACGTTTATCACCGGGGCATCCGCTGGGAGTTCGTTCCGACTACGCTGCTGGCCATGTCGGACAGCTGCATCGGCGCGAAATGCTGCCTGAACTTCAACCGGCACAAGAACCAGGTCGGTGCGTTCCATGCGCCGTCCGCCGTCTGGATCGCGCCGGAGTTCCTGGACACGCTTTCCGACAACGATATCCGCTCCGGCTACGGCGAGATCGTCAAGCTGTCGCTGACCGGCCCCGCTGTTTTCTTCGAGGAGGTACGGGGGGCGCTGGAGCGCGGCGGGCTGCGGAACCCGGAACTGCCCGGGTTGATCCGGAAGGGGTTGCGGGTCAAGCAGGCCATCATCGAGCAGGACGAGTATGAGGCCGGCCCGCGCCGCATCCTGAACTACGGCCACACGTTCGGCCATGTGCTGGAAACCCTTTCCGGCTACGGGATTCCGCACGGGCTGGCCGTGGCCTGGGGTGTGGATCTTGCCAACTGGATCGCCGTGAAGAAGGGGCTGCTGCCCGAGGCGGAGTACGCCGGCATCCACGCGTTTGTCGCCCGCCACTTCCCGGTCAGCTACTCCCGGCCGGTGACGGCACGCGGGCTGGTGGCCGGCGCGGCGCGCGACAAGAAGGCGGCGGGGGGCTCCGTCAGCCTCGTCCTGCCCGCGGCCTCCGGTGAGCTCCGGATTGTGCCGACCGCCCTGGACGGCGCGCTTGAAGAGATTCTGGACGCCTATTTGACCACGCAATGCGGGCAGCCTGCCGCAAGGGGGAGCCGATGATTCAGCGCAGCATGTTCGAAGACCTTTTCGTGCTTGAGATGACCAACAACCACCTCGGCCGTCTGGAGCGCGGGCTGGAGATCATCCGCCAGCACTCGCGGATTGTGCGGTTCAACAACGTCCGTGCCGCCATCAAGCTGCAGTTCCGCGACGTGGACAGCTTCGTGCACAGGGATTTCCGGCAGCGGACGGACATCCGCTACATCCAGCGCATCAATGAGACGCGCCTGTCCAAGCAGGACTACGCCGCGCTGGTCGAGGCGATCCGCAAGAGCGGCTGCATCCCCATGGCGACGCCGTTCGACGAGAAGTCGGTCGACTGGTGCGTGGAGTTCGACCTGCCGATCATCAAGATTGCCAGCGCCGACTCGGCCGACTGGATGCTGCTGGAGAAGATTGCCGGCACTCGGAAGCCGGTGATCGTCTCAGTGGGCGGCGCCTCGCAGAAGGACATGGACGACATGGTCACCTTCTTCACAAACCGCAACATTCCGCTGGCCCTCAACCACTGCATCGCCGCCTATCCGCACGAGGAGGGCGAGTGCGAGCTGAACCAGATCGACTACCTGCGCAACCGCTATCCCGGCCACGCCATCGGCTACTCCAGCCATGAACACAAGGACTGGGCAACCTCCGTCACCATCGCCTATGCCAAGGGCGCCCGCACCTTCGAGCGGCACATCGACATCGCCACGGACGGCGCGGAGGTGGCGGCGTACTCCTCGCTTCCGGAGCAGGTGGATGCTTGGTTCAAGGCCTACAAGAGGGCGCAGGCCTACTGCGGGACTTCGGCCAATGAACGCAAGGCGCCGCTGCCCCGGGAGACCGCCTACCTGGACGGCTATGTGCGCGGCGTCTACGCCGCCGAGGATCTGCCAGCCGGACAGCGGCTGCACGAGGAGGACGTCTACTTGGCGATCCCCCTGCAGAAAGGGCAGATCTCCTGCCGTGAGCTGATGCTCGGGCGCTTCGGCCACCGGCTGCTGAAGCCGTGCCGCAAGCACCAGCCCATTTCCATCGACATGATCGACACGCCGTACGCGGACAGCGACGCGCTGCGCCAAGCCATCTGCGCCCGCGGCATCTGACGCGGCGGAAGGAAAAAAGGCACCCCATGAAGCTCATCAGCGTGATGACAGCCTGCTACAACGAGGAGGAGAACGTCGCCGAGGTGTACCGCCAGGTCAAGGCGGTGTTCGCGGCGCTTCCCCAGTACCGCCACGAGCATCTCTTCATCGACAACGCCTCGACCGACCGCACGGTCGAAATCCTCCGCGGCATTGCGGCGGCCGACCCCAACGTGCGGGTGATTGTCAATGCGCGCAATTTCGGCCACATCCGTTCCCCCTGCCACGGTTTCCTGCAGACGCGCGGCGACGCCGTCATCAGCATCGTCGCCGACCTTCAGGACCCGGTGGAGCTGATCCCGCGGTTCCTGGAGAAGTGGGAAACCGGCTGCAGGGTGGTCGTCGGGGT
The DNA here is from genome assembly GCA_903921725.1 of uncultured Lentisphaerota bacterium. Lineage (GTDB taxonomy): Bacteria > Verrucomicrobiota > Lentisphaeria > Oligosphaerales > CAITYL01 > CAIXRA01. The sequence goes on along the minus strand of CAIXRA010000005.1, from coordinate 57,470 downwards.
CAAGAACGCGAGTGAGGAGTCGGTGCTGTTCTTCGCCGTGCGCCGGCTCTACTACTGGCTGATCGGGAGGCTGTCCGACGTGCCGCTGGTCAAGAACTTCACCGGGTTCGGCCTGTACGACCGGAGTGTCATCGAAATCCTGCGGCAGGTCGACGACCCGTACCCGTATTTCCGCGGGCTGATCTGCGACATCGGCTTTGAGCGCGCCGAAGTCCCGTATGTGCAGCCGGCGCGCCGCCGGGGTTTCACCAAGAACAACTTCTACACTCTCTACGACATGGCGATGCTTGGCATCACGAACCACTCGAAGGTGCCGCTGCGCCTAGCGACCTTCGCCGGCTTCTGCCTCTCCGGCGTGAGCCTGCTGGTGGCGCTGGCGTACCTGGTGTACAAACTGCTGTACTGGGACTCGTTCCAGCTCGGGCTGGCGCCGCTGGTCATCGGCATGTTCTTCTTCAGCTCCGTCCAGCTCATCTTCCTCGGCATCGTCGGCGAGTACGTCGGCGCCATCCACACCCAGGTGCTGAAGCGCCCGCTGGTCGTGGAAAAGGAGCGCATCAACTTCGGCGGCGACCCGCCGGAAAAAACAGCGCCGACCGCCGGGAAGTGATCGCTTCGCCGCTTCCGGAGCCGGAGTGGCGGCGGCTTCCGGCGGCAGATCCGCGGGCAGGGCGGTGTGCCATCGTGGCGCAGTCGTGCCGCATTGTGGCACAGCCGGCCAGCGTGCCGGCATCTCCCCGGAAGGCGGCGCGGGTGATGTAAATAGCTGTAACATGCTTATAAAAAGAGCATTATGGGTTTTTAAAACTGGTTGGCATGGGGGGTGCTTGATTGAAGGCGCAACTTTGTGAGCAATTGGCGGCTGAAAGTTTTCCACCCGCAACGGACACATTCAAGGAGTACTGACCATGGGACGCATTTTGGGAATTGACTTGGGGACGACAAACTCGTGCATGGCCGTCATGGAAGGCGGCGAACCGACCGTCATCCCGAACGCCGAGGGGATGAGGACCACGCCGTCCATCGTCGCCTTCACCAAGGGCGGCGAGCGGCTGGTGGGCGTCACTGCCAAGCGCCAGTCCGTGACGAACCCGAAGCACACGGTCTATTCGATCAAGCGCTTCATGGGCCGCAAGTTCGAGGAAGTGAAGCACGAGATTGAGCTGGTCCCTTACGAGGTCGTGCGGGCCTCCAATGGCGACGCGCACGTCAAGATCGGCGACAAGACCTATTCGCCCCCCGAAATCTCCGCCATGATCCTGCAGAAGCTGAAGGCGGACGCGGAGGCGTACCTGGGCGAGGCGATTACCGAGGCGATTATCACCGTCCCGGCCTATTTCAACGACAGCCAGCGCCAGGCGACCAAGGATGCCGGCCGCATCGCCGGGCTTGAGGTCAAGCGCATCATCAACGAGCCGACCGCCTCCTCGCTGGCCTACGGCCTGGACAAGAAGAAGGACGAGAAGATCGCGGTGTACGACCTGGGCGGCGGCACATTCGACATTTCCGTGCTGGAGATCGGCGACGGCGTCTTCGAGGTGAAGGCGACCAACGGCGACACGCACCTCGGCGGCGATGACTTCGACCAGAACATCATCAACTGGCTGCTCGATGAGTTCAAGGCCGAAACCGGCGTGAACCTGAAGGGCGACCCGATGGCGCTCCAGCGCCTGAAGGAGGCCGCCGAGCGCGCCAAGTGCGAACTCTCCAGCGCGACCTCCTCCGAGATCAGCCTGCCGTTCATCACCGCCGACGCCTCCGGCCCGAAGCACCTCCAGAAAACCCTCACCCGCGCCAAACTCGAGCAGCTCGTCGAGGACCTCGTCCAGCGCTCGGTCAAGCCCGTGCAGAACTGCATGCGCGACGCCGGCCTGAGCATGAAGGAAATCAACGAGGCGATTCTGGTCGGCGGCATGACCCGCATGCCCCGCGTGGTGCAGGTCGTCGAGCAGGTCTTCGGCAAGGCTCCGCACAAGGGTGTGAACCCCGACGAAGTCGTCGCCGTCGGCGCGGCCATCCAGGGCGGCGTGCTCAAGGGCGAGGTGAAGGATGTGCTGCTGTTGGACGTGACCCCGCTCTCGCTGGGCATCGAGACCCTCGGCGGCGTCTTCACCAAGCTCATCGAGCGCAACACCACCATCCCGACCCGCAAGAGCGAGATCTTCTCCACCGCCAGCGACAACCAGCCGAGCGTGGAAGTGCATGTGTGCCAGGGTGAGCGCGAGATGGCGCAGTACAACAAGAGCCTCGGCAAGTTCCAGCTCGGCGACATCCCCCGCGCCCCGCGCGGCGTGCCGCAGATCGAGGTCACGTTCGACATCGACGCCAACGGCATCCTGCACGTCACCGCCAAGGACCTCGGCACCGGCAAGGAGCAGAAGATCACCATCCAGGCAGGTTCCGGATTGCGCGAAGAGGACATCAAGAAGATGGTCCGCGACGCCGAGGAGCACGCGGGCGAGGACAAGGCCAAGCGCGAGGAGGTCGACACCAAGAACAAGGCCGACTCCTTCGTCTATCAGACCGAGAAGCAGCTCAAGGAAAACGGGGAAAAGATCCCCGCCGACGTCAAGGCCCCGGTCGAGCAGGCCGTCGCCGACCTCAAGAAGGCGATCGCCGACAACGACACGGAACGCATGAAGAAGATCATGGCCGACGTTGACGAGAAGATGCACAAGTTCGCCGAGGAGCTCTACCGCAACAAGGGCGCGCAGGCCGGCGCCCAGGGCGGCGAGCACTGTGGCGCCTGCGAGGACGACGCCCCGAAGGCCAAGAAGGGCGCCGCCGACGGCGACGTCATTGACGCCGACTTCAAGGAAGTGAAGGACAAGTAATACCGGCGGAAGGTCGGGGAAAAACCTTTTGCAAAAGGTTCTTTCCCCGAACCTCTTTTCCAAAACCTTTCAGGCTGTTTTGCGAAGCCCGTAAGCGCCCCCGTTGGAGTTCACAGCTTCAGCTTGTGTTTTTGGTGTTGCCGCGCCGCTGCCCTGAAGGGGCAACCTATATCAGCCCAGGGCAAAGCGAAGCGACGCCCTGGGTACACAACAAAAAATGATACAAGCCCTGAAGGGGCGAAACTATCAGGACGCAATAAGGAATGACCATAAACTATCCGGCAATCTTCGCCCCGCAAAAGGAAGGTGGTTACAGCGTCAGCTTCCCCGACCTTCCCGAAGCCATCACCGAAGGCGACACCCTCGCCGAGGCGACGGCCCGCGCGGCCGAAGTATTGAAGCTCACGCTCGACGGCCGACGTGCGGAAGGCATGGAAATCCCCGCGCCATCCACAAAGGTGGATGGGGCGATACTGGTTTTTGGCAAATAGAATCCTGTTTTGATTTTTGTTGAATTTGTGAAAAAGTCACCTATATTGCCATGATCAAAACTGATTATGGGGAACTAACATGCTGCTGCAACTGGCAATCAAAAACTTCCGGTCCTTCAAGGGCGAAACGGTATTTTCCATGGTGGCGTCGAAAGACGACCAGCATTCGGATCATACGGTTGCCGCGCCTGTGAAGGATCACCGGGTTTTGCGGACTGCCGCCATCTACGGAGCCAATGCCGCCGGCAAATCGAATCTCGTCAAGGCGTTGGCGTTCATCCAGAACCTGATTGTCAACGGTACGCGCGGCGAAAATGCCATCCCAGTTGACCCGTTCCTTATCGATCCAGAAACGGCAGGCAAGGACAGCAAATTCGGGTTTACCATCGCGGCGAATGGCATCATTTACGAGTATGGCATCGCGCTGAACAGCCGTCAGATCACGGAAGAATGGCTGTACGTCACCAAGAACGTGAAGGAGCAGCCGTGGTTTGAGCGCAAGACTTCGCCGGAAGGCAAGGTCACGGTAGAACCTTTTCACGACTTGGCGAGGAAGGGCACGAAAGAATACCAACGCCTGGAATTCATCGCGGAAGGCACCCGACCCAACCAGCCATTCTTAACGGAACTCGGCGAGAAGAATGTGACTGAAGTCAAGCCATTGCTGTATTGGTTTGAGAACGTGTTGACAGTGATCACGCCTGCAAGTGAATACGAGGCTTTGCCGTTACGCACATTGACCGACAAAACGTTTGCAAAATATCTGCATGGCGTAATGCGGTTGGCCGATATTGGCATCTCTGAAATTAAAGCCATTAAGACCGAGCAAGACTTGGAGGAATTGGTGAGAGGGGTACCGTCTGCCGTGAAGGATCAGATTCGGACTAATCTTACCAAGGGCGAGCAAGTGGTCATGGAAGGGAAAAATCTTCGGGGGGAAAAAAAGAAGATTTTGCTTAAGTCTTCATCCTCGGGTAGCATTACCGGTGAAATCCTCCAGATAAAAACCGTCCATATTGGCCCTAATGGGAATGCTGTTGAATTTGAGTTTGGCCGGGAATCCGACGGCACGCAACGGCTGGCACATTTGGCTCCTGCATTTTTTGATGCTTCCGCCAGCCCCAAGGTGTTTTTTGTGGACGAATTGGATCGCAGCCTTCACCCACTGTTGACGCGCATGCTGGTGCAATTATTTCTTTCGCTGCGTGGAGAAAGCCAGTTGGCCTTCACCACCCACGACACCAATCTCCTCGACCTGGAACTGTTGCGCCGGGACGAAATCTGGTTCATGGAAAAGGATCGCGAACAGTCCACGAGGCTTTATTCCTTGGTGGAATACAAACCGCGGACTGACTTGAAGCTGGAGAAAAATTACCTCCAAGGCCGCTTTGGCGCTATCCCGTACATCGGTGACGTCAGCCGCCTAGGCCAGGATGTCACCGGCGCGGGGGGAGGCGCGGGTTCATGACAAACATACGCGCCAGACGCCCGTTGGACCGAAAAGTCCACGTCCGGGATGCCAAGCTGATTTTTGTGGCCGTTGAAGGCCGCGAAACAGAAGCACAGTACCTGGAAATGTTCCGTCACGGCAATGCGAAGTTCAGCATCGTGGTGGTCAAGCCCAACAACGATGCGTCCGCACCGCAACATGTTTTGGCAAAGCTGAAGGAGGAACTGGGCCAGAAGGGATTTGACGAGGAAACAGATGAAGCTTGGATCATGGTTGATGTTGACCACGGGACAGAAACCAACCACATTGGAAACATGCGGGAAACCTTACAGCAGGCCGTCCAAGCCGGCTACAACTTGGCCTTGAGCAACCCCTGTTTCGAGTGCTGGCTGATTATGCACCATGGCGACCCGCCCCAATTGCCGCAACAACAATCCCTCTCAAACGACTACAAGGGTCACCTCCGCACATTGATTGGTGGCTACAACGAATCAAACGTGGACATAGAAAAATTCAGACTGCACGTCGAAGTGGCTATCGCTCGTGCAAAGCAATTGGACTATCCGCCGGCCGACCGTATCCCGAACTATCCCGGCTCGCATGTGTACAAACTGGTGGAAAAACTGAAATGAACCCACGCGTGCAAACGGTTGAGCCGCTCGACGGCTACAAACTCCGCCTTCAGTTCACCAATGGTGAGGTGGGCGAATATGACTGCACGCCGTTGCTCGACTTCGGGGTGTTCGCCGAGCTGCGGGACGTCAACTATTTCCGCCAGGTCCGCGTCTTCGCCGGAACCGTTGCCTGGCTGCACGAACAGGACATCTGTCCCGATACCTTGTACTTGGAAAGCAAAAAGATCCGCAAACAACATGCCGCTTAAAGGAAACCACATCAACATCTTCTTCAGCGTGGAGGACGGCGGCTATATCGCCGACATTCCGGGTCTCCAGTGCTGCTCGGCGTTCGGCGAAACCCCGCAGCAGGCGCTGGCGGAAGTCGAAAAGGCCAAGACCGCTTGGCTTGCCGCCGCCAAGGCGGAAGGCAAGCCGGTTCCGCAACCGCGTTATCGCGTTCATTTACCAGCCAAAATGTGCATCTGCGGGCAAGGAACTGTCGATGCATGATGGAGGTGAGGAATATGTGCCGTGCAAGCATCCGGGACGGGATAAATAATCAACAAAGGGAACTGTCGTGAAAATGATTGTTGACTATGAATGTGATGGGTTCACTCCTCTGAAGCCAGAGGAAAAGGCCGCCGTTGAGTTTCTTGACGATGAATTGCCTAAGATGGTAATGCCAATCAGGGAAAAATATACAAGCTTACGCTGGTATCGCGATGAAACGGATATTACCCGTCCTTATTTGGTCTTGTCGGATTACTCGATTCCAAAAGAAATCATTTTAAAGCTTGCTCCATACGAAATAGCGGGAAAAAATAGAACCACGATCAGGGAGCTTATCGAGCAACGACTTAAATCAAAAATGTTTGAAGATATGCGGAAAACCGCAAAACCTGTTTCACTGTAGCGCCACCTTTTTACCCACACGGGACGGGGTAATTTTTCCGCAGTACATTACCAGGCTTCTGGAAAGAGCCTGGACAACCCAAGAGCAAGCAATAGCAACCAAGGAGGAAGAGAGACATGGCAGCAAAGAAGAGCATCAAGCCGTTGGGCGACCGCGTCCTGGTCGCGCCGGTCGAGGAGAAGGAAGTGGTGAAGGGCGGGATCGTGATCCCGGACAGCGCCAAGGAGAAGCCGCAGGAGGCCAAGGTCATCGCGCTCGGCACGGGCAAGAAGGACGACAAGGGCAAGAAGATCGCCTTCGAAGTCGCGGTCGGCGACATCGTGCTGACCAGCAAGTACGGCGGCACGGAGATCAAGCTGGACGGCAAGACTTACAAGATTCTCGGCGCCGACGAAATCCTCGCGGTCGTCGGCTAAACGCAAAATCATCAGCCACAGAGAGCACAGAGAACACAGAGTTTTTCAACAGAAGACGCAAAGGCGCAAAGAAAACACCCGCGTTTTTGAATTTTTCTGCGCGTTGTCTGTTTCCCTTCGTGTCTTCGCGCCTTCTGTTAAAACAGTTTCCCCTCTGTGATCTCTGTGCCCTCTGTGGCAAAAATCAAAGCAACCCCATAAAGGAGAATCAAAAACCATGGCAGCGAAACAGTTGTTGTTTGAAGAGAAGGCGCGCCAGGCGCTGTTGAACGGTGCGGCGAAACTGAGCCACGCCGTGAAGGTCACCCTCGGGCCCAAGGGCCGCAATGTGGTGCTGGACAAGAAGTTCGGCTCTCCGACGATCACCAAGGACGGCGTGTCCGTCGCCAAGGAGATCGAGCTGCAGGATCCGTTTGAAAACATGGGCGCGCAGCTGATCCGCGAAGTCGCGAGCAAGACCAGCGACGTGGCCGGCGACGGTACCACGACCGCCACGGTCCTGGCCGAGGCGATCTTCCGCGAGGGCATGAAGAACGTCACCGCCGGCGCGAACCCGATGAGCCTGAAGCGCGGCATCGACAAGGCGGTCGAGGCGATCGTCAAGGAACTGGGCAAGATCAGCCACGCCGTCGAGGACCGCGCGCAGATCGCGCAGGTCGCCACCATCTCCGCCAACGGCGACACCACGATTGGCGACACCATCGCCGAGGCGATGGACAAGGTAGGCAAGGACGGCATCATCACGGTCGAGGAGTCCAAGACGATCGAGACCACGCTGGACGTCGTCGAGGGCATGCAGTTCGACAAGGGCTACATCTCCCCGTACTTCGTGACGAACGCCGAGGCGATGCAGGCCGTCATGGACGACGCCCTGATCCTGATCCACGAGAAGAAGATCAGCAACCTGCAGGAAATGCTGCCGCTGCTCCAGTCCGTGGCCAAGCTGGCCAAGCCGCTCCTGATCATTGCGGAGGACATCGAGGGCGAGGCGCTGACCACGCTGGTCGTCAACAAGCTGCGCGGCTCCCTGAATGTCTGCGCCGTCAAGGCGCCGGGCTTCGGCGACCGCCGCAAGGCGATGATGGAAGACCTTGCCATCCTCACGGGCGGCAAGTGCATCACGGAAGACCTCGGGCTGAAGCTCGAGAACGTCACGGTTGACATGCTCGGCAAGGCCAAGCGCGTCACGGTCGAGAAGGAAAACACCACGATCGTCGAAGGCAACGGCAAGCTTGCGGACATCAACGGCCGCGTGAAGCAGATCCAGCGCCAGATCGAGGAAGCGACCTCCGACTACGACAAGGAGAAGCTTCAGGAGCGTCTGGCGAAGCTCGCCGGCGGCGTGGCGGTCATCCATGTCGGTGCCGCGACCGAGACCGAGATGAAGGAAAAGAAGGCGCGCGTCGAGGACGCCCTGCACGCGACCCGTGCGGCCAGCCAGGAAGGCATCGTTGCCGGCGGCGGCGTGGCCCTGATCCGCGCGGCCGGTGTTGCGCTGAACAAGCTGAACGTCGAAGGCGACGAGAAGATCGGCGTCGGCATCATCCGCAAGGCGGTCGAGGAACCCCTCCGCCAGATTGCGGCCAACGCGGGTGTCGAAGGCTCCGTGGTCGTCAACGAGGTCAAGACCAAAAAGGGCAACATCGGCTACGATGCGGCCAAGGGCGAGTACGTGGACATGGTCAAGTCGGGCATCATCGACCCGACCAAGGTCACGCGCAGCGCCCTGCAGAACGCGGCGTCCGTCGCCGGCCTGCTCATCACCACCGAGTGCCTGGTCACCGAGATTCCGGAAAAGAAGGAATCCCCGGCTGGCGGCATGGGCGGCGGGATGGGTGGAATGGGCGGCATGGGCGACATGATGTAAGCCTGAGGCCGTATCGCCTGCGGACTCCGCAGGCCTGAATGACAAGGGACGCTCCGGGAAACCGGGGCGTCCTTCTTTTTTTCGCGGCAGGCGGGGAGGGGCAATGCGGCGGCGCTCTCCCGTGGAGGCACAGGGAAGCAACGGCCGTCGGCAACGGAAAGACGGAAAGACGGAAAAGGGGAAGAGCGGAAAGACGGAAACGCGGGAGAAATGTCAGGTCGGCCACAGCGGGAGTTGAGCGTTCCTGCGTGCGGGGTCTCCGGCTACATCAGCGAGTACGGGTCCACGTCCACCGTGACCTCCATCTCCTTCGGGCGCAGGGCGGCGTTGGCGTTCCCGACCAGCGGGCGCAGCAGCCGGGTCAGCTTCACGATGTTGCCGCCGCGCATGGAGATCTGGTAGCGGTAGAGCCCGCGCGCCTTGGGGATCGGCGCCGGTCCGGGCTCGACCATGAAGGTTTCCGGCCCGAGCAGCGGCCGCACTTTCTCAGCGAACTCCTTGGCGGCGGCGTACAGCGCGTCGTCCTTCGGCCCGCGGAACAGCAGCAGCACCATGTGCGTGGACGGCGGGAAGGAAAGCGCGCGGCGCGTCTCCAGCTCCTCCTCCATGAACGGCGCGTACTCCTGGAGCAGCGCGTGCTGGAGCACCGGATGAAACGGCGTGTAGGTCTGGACCACCACATGCCCCGGCACGTCGCCGCGCCCGGCGCGCCCGGCGACCTGGACCAGGAGCTGGAAGGTGCGCTCGCCCGCCCGGAAATCCGGCAGGTGCAGCGAGGAGTCGGCATAGATGACCCCGACCAGCGTCACGTTCGGGAAATGCAGCCCCTTGGCAATCATCTGCGTGCCGATGAGGATGTTGGTGCGCCCGGCGCGGAACTCGTTCAGCGCCTTGCGGTAGCAGTCGCGGGTCGTCATCGTGTCGGAGTCCATCCGCGCCACCGCCGCCCGCGGGAAGAGCTTGCGGCAGACCGCCTCCACCTTCTCCGTGCCCAGCCCCGCATAGCGGATCTTCGGGTCCTGGCACGCCGGGCAGGCCGCCGGCGCCGGCAGCACCCGCCCGCAGAGATGGCAGACGAGCTGCGCCGCCTGCTTGTGGTAGGTGTACGCCGTGTCGCAGTCCGGACATTTCGCGACGTAGCCGCACTTCGTGCAGAGCATCTGCGAGGCGTACCCGCGCCGGTTCAGGAAGATGATCACCTGCTCCCCGCGCTCCAGCCGCTCGCGGATCAGCAGCTCCAGCGTGCGCGAGAAGATCTGCGGCTGCCCGCGCTCCATCGCCTCCTGCCGCATGTCCACGACCTGCATGACCGGCATCACCTGGTTGTCCACCCGCTTCGGAAGCGTCAGCAGGACGTACTTGCCGACCTTGCAGTTGTGCGCCGACTCCAGGCTCGGCGTGGCCGTGCCGAGGATGACCACCGCCTTCTCCATCTGCGCGCGCACCACCGCCACGTCGCGGGCGTTGTAGCGCGGCGCCTCGTCCTGCTTGTAGGTCGTCTCATGCTCCTCGTCCACGATGATCAGCCCGAGCCTGCGCACCGGCGCGAAAAGCGCGGAGCGCGCGCCGACGACGACGCGGGAGCGCCCCTCGTTGATCCGCCGCCACTCGTCGAACCGTTCGCCGTCGCTCAGCCCGCTGTGCAGCACGCTGACCGTCTCGCCGAAACGGCTGCGGAACCGCTCCGTCGTCTGCGGCGTCAGCGCGATCTCCGGCACCAGCACGATTGCGTCCAGCCCCGCCTTCAGCCCGTGGTCAATCGCCTGGAGGTAGACCTCCGTCTTGCCGCTGCCCGTGACCCCGTGCAGCAGAAAGGTCTTCGGTTCCCGCGCCTGCATGGCGGCGGTGACGGACTCCAGTGCTGCTTTCTGTTCCGGCGTCAGCTCCAGCGCCGAACTCGGCAGCACGGTGTCCGCCGCGAACGGGTCGCGATCCACGTCCTCGCGCTCCAGCAGCGCGATTCCCTTCTCCACCAGCGCGTCCACCGCCGCCTCCGCCGCATCCGCCTCGCGCAGCAGCCTGCGGAGTTCGCAGCGCCCGCCGAGACGCACCAGCGCGTGCACGACCGCCGCCTGCTTTTTCGCCTTCTTCTCCAGCGCCGGCACGACCTCGCCGAGGTGCTGTTCCGGCTTCAGCACGACCTGCGTCTGCTGCTTCGCCTTCATCGTCCCCTTGCGCACCACCGCCGGCAGCATCGCCCGCACCGCCAGTTCCCGCGGACAGCAGTAATAATCCGCCATCCACTGCGCCAGCGTGATCAGCTTCTCCGGGATCCGCTCCTTCTCGTTCTCCAGCCGCAGGATCTCCTTGAGCCCGTGCACGGTCGAGTCCGCCGCCAGCCCGACCACGTACGCCACGCGCTCCGAATGCCCGAACGGCACGACCACGCGCGTCCCGGCATGCACCTGCCCGCGCAGGCGCTCCGGAATGCGGTAGTCGAACTCCCGGTCGAGCGACAGGTTCACCACGACCCGGGCGATGGCTGGAGGTTGGATGGGCATGGCGGAAATGTAATCCGCCATTGCCGGGAGGGCGGCGCGGAAGCGCAGGCAATTTCTCCCGCAGAGGCGCGGAGGCGCAGAGGGGAAGGAGGTGTGACGGTGTGACAGTAGGGCGGTGTGACGGTGGGGAACGGTAAGACGGCGCGACCGGCGCGCAGAACAAAAGAACATTCAACTTTCAACGCTCAACCCTCGGCGTTCAAAGTGGCCGGACATGAATTGAAACGCAAAGGCGCGAAGGCGCAAAGGGTGGGGGAGCATTCAACGTTGGTTGCCGCCGACCGGGAGAGCGGCTTGTTTGTAGTTCCGCCTTCAGGCGGCCGCCGGACGGGAGCGTGGGCATCCTGCCTGCTTCCGCCGGGCGTCCCGCCCGGCGCTTCGACCCGCCCGAAGTACCACGGCGATTCAGCCCGCGATTGTGGTCGCCGCCCCGGGTGAGTGTCCAAAACGCGGACCTTTTCCTTCCTGTAGGCACGGGCGTGTCCTCCGCCCGTGTTGAGGCGGCGGTGGTGCGGACGGGTGCCGGCTCCGGGGCTGACGCGGTGTTGGTTGTTCCCGCGCCCCAAAACGAGGTGCAACCTCGTTCCTACATGGATGAATCCGCCGCCCGCACCCCATGCCTATTGCAACATCCATCGGCTACGGTATGGTAATTGCGCCGCTGATATGAAGAACACCGTCTTCTGCATGGCACGACCGGCGCTGTATGAAACTTCATGATTTCCAGAAGAAAACACGCGCACTCATTGCCCAAATATTGAAACCACCGTTTTCAGCATATTATTTATTGAGCAAAACATGATCATTGGTGACCCATCTACTTTCGCGATTGAATCTGGCATTTCACGCGCCTATGAGGGACTTGGCTTTCGCGCCCTTGGATTCTTTGTGTTACACATCCTCGGAGAGCGATATGGAGTTTACGCGCCTGATGCATCGATGTTGGCGTGTTCACTTGGCGAAGTCGAAGATCGCCTGCTTCGTCGCGGCAGTCATATAGCACCATTTGCCGCAAGCATTGATGGCGGCATGTTAGCTGATGCGTTTCGGGACGCTATTTACGCGCCAAGCCAAGAGGGGGCCAGCTACTTTGGCATGCCGCGGTCAGAGTTTTCTAATCATCTTTATTCGAAGCATCTGGTGTGGGCGCCTGACGGCGACGAAGCATTCGATGACGGAAGTTTCGTTTTGCATATCGATGTAGGAGATCAAGTCCGGCTTATTGGATTCAGGTCCGGGGACAGTTATCATCACGACGTTAAAACACTTCGCGATGTTTGGCTGCCGGCTGCCGATTTTTATAAAATTCTTGAGCAGTGGCGTGCTGACTTCATTGCGGAGTGGCGGAAGTCGACAAAGGCCCCGGAAGAAGGCCACCACCACCCCAACAAGGTGCCAGAGTCCACGCCGATGTCCGGCCCGTCCGCTACTGACGCACCGGGCACAGGTACGGCTCACTATTGACACTCACCCGCCCTGCCCCTTGCCTTCTTCGTGCCCTTCGTGCCCTTCGTGGTGAACTCCGCGTTCCGCCTAGGGGGCGTCAACCGTTGAGGCGGCGGAGCCATTCGGCGGCGGAGGCGTCGCTGGGCATGCGCCAGTCGCCGCGCGGGGAGAGGCAGATCGAGCCGACCTTCGGTCCGTCCGGCAGGCAGGAGCGCTTGAACTGGTGCGCAAAAAAGCGCGTCAGGAACCGCTTCAGGCAGTCGCGGATGAAGGGTTCGGCGTAGGTTGAAACTTGGCCGGCAACACGGACGTTCATGGACGAACAGGGACGAGCACGGACGGAACTGGCTGCCGCCTTGCGCCTTCCCAATTTCGAGTTTCCAGTTTCCGCGTTCTCCGCCGCCGCCCCGAACGCCTGCACGGCGAGCGCCAGGATCTTCTCCGGGGGGGAGCCGCGGCGGACCATCTCGTAGAGGAAGAAATCGTGCAGCTCGTACGGGCCGAGCACGCCCTCGGTCTTCTGCGCGATGCGCCCCCGGGCGTCGGGCGGCAGCAGTTCCGGCGAGATCGGGGTGTCGAGGATGTCCTCCAGCACCGCGGCGGCGGCCGGGGTTTCCTTGTGCGACGCAACCCATTGGATCAGATACTTTACCAGCGTCTTCGGCACGCCCGCATTGACGCCGTACATGGACATGTGGTCGCCGTTGTAGGTGCACCAGCCGAGCGCGAGTTCGGAGAGGTCGCCGGTGCCGACGACCAGGCCGCCGGTCTGGTTCGCCTTGTCCATGAGCAGCTGCGTGCGCTCGCGGGCCTGGCTGTTCTCGTAGGTGACGTCGCCGGTGACGCCGTCGTGGCCGAGGTCCTTCAGGTGCTGCGCGCAGGCGGCGCGGATGTCGATCGTCTCCAGCCGGACCCCGAGCTGCTTCGCCAGCTTTTTCACGTTGCCCAGCGTGCGCTCCGTGGTGCCGAATCCCGGCATGGTGACGCCGAGGATGCCGTCGCGCTTCAGTCCGGCGCGCTCGAACGCCTCGACGGTGACCAGCAGCGCGAGCGTGGAGTCCAACCCGCCGGAGAGGCCGATGACGGCGTTTTTCGCGCCGCAGTGCCGCAGGCGCGTCGCCAGGCCGCTGCTCTGGATGGCGAAGATCTCGGCGCAGCGTTCGCCGCGCTCCGCGCTGTCGGTGGGCACGAACGGCAGGCGGACCGGCGTCCGGCGCGGCGGCCCCGCCGGCACGGGCGCGGCGTCGAAGACGATTTCCGTGAAGGCGGACGCCCCGGCCTGCCGCCGCGCGAGTTCCGCGGCCTTGACGAAGGTCTGGCTCTGGCGGCGCTCGTGGCGGAGGAACATCACGTCGAGGTCGGCCACGGTCAGCGTCGGGTCGGTCTCGAAGCGTGCGGACTCCGCAAGCGTCCGGCCGTTTTCCGCGATGAGGCAGTGCCCGCCGAAGACCAGGTCGGTGCTCGATTCGCCCACGCCGGCGGAGGCGTACACGTAGCCGGCCAAGCAGCGGGCCGACTGCTGCGCCACGAGCGCGCGGCGGTACGGCGCTTTGCCGACCAGCTCGTTGCTGGCGGAGAGGTTGCAGATGACGGACGCCCCGGCGAGCGCCTGGCGCGTGCTCGGCGGCTGCGGGCTCCAGAGATCCTCGCACAGTTCGACGCCGACCACCGGGCCGCCCGCGGAGTCCGCGCTGAAAAGAAGATCGGTGCCGAACGGGACTTCCTGCCCGGCGACGACAACCGCGGCGTCCGCAATCTCCGCGCCGGAGGCGAACCAGCGCTGTTCGTAGAATTCGCGGGCGTTCGGCAGGAAGCTTTTCGGGACGACGCCGAGAATTTTGCCGCCCTGGCAGACGACGGCCGCGTTGTAGAGCAGGCCGCCGGCGGTGACGGGCGCGCCGGCGAGGATGAGCATCTCCAGCTTTGCCGTGCCCTTGAGAAAGCGCGCCAGCTCCGTGTCCGCCGCGTCCAGGAGCGTCTCCTGATGGAAGAGGTCCGCGCAGGTGTAGCCGGTCACGCACAGCTCCGGAAAGACCAGCAGTTCGACGCCCTCCGCCGCCGCGTCGCGGGCGAGCGCCAGCATCTCGTCCACGTTTGCGCGCACCGCACCGGCGCGCACCGGCGGCACCGCCGCCGCGACCCGGAACCAACCAAGCTCCCGCAGGTTTTTCATGATGCAGCTCCCATGGGGCAAATATACAGCCGACTTTATCATTCAGCATTCAGCATTTATACTTCCCCTCATGAAACCGTTTTCCCTGCTCATCAAGCCGGCAGGCGCGGACTGCAACCTGCGTTGCGCCTACTGCTTTTATCTGGAGAAGGGCGGGCTGTACCCGGACAGCGCCCGGCACCGCATGACGCCGGAGCTGCTGGAACGGCTGGTCTCCAGCTACATGCGCACGCCGCAGCCGAACTACAGCTTCGCCTTCCAGGGCGGCGAGCCGACGCTGATGGGGGTGGAGTTCTTCCGCCGCGCCGTGCAGTTTCAGCGGGCGCACGCCCCGGAGGGCGCGCAGATCACCAACACGCTCCAGACCAACGGCGTGCTGCTGGACGACGCGTTCGCGAAATTCCTGGCGGAGAACGGCTTCCTGGTCGGCATCAGCCTCGACGGCCCGGCGGAGGTCCACGACCTGTACCGGCTCACGGCGGACGGCCGCGGCACGCACGCGGAGGTCCTGCGCGGCATCGAGTGCATGCGGCGCGCCCGGGCCGAGTTCAACATCCTCACGCTCGTCTCGCAGTCGAACGTGCGCCGCGGCCGCGAGGTCTACCGCTACGTCCGCGACCAGGGGCACCGCTTCCACCAGTACATCCCGTGCGTCGAGTTCGGGCCGGACGGGAAGCCGCTGCCGTTCGCCATCTCCGGCGAGGAATGGGGCGGGTTCCTCTGCGAGCTGTTCGACGAATGGATCAAGACCGACACGCACACCGTTTCCGTGCGCCTGTTCGATGCGCTGCTCGGGATGCTGGTGGACGGCAGGCCGACGCAGTGCACGCTCGGCCGCGACTGCCGCCAGTACCTTGTCGTCGAGCACAACGGCGACATCTATCCGTGCGATTTCTTCGTGCGCCCCGAGATGCGGCTCGGCAACATCACGGACGCTGACTGCTGGGAACAGGCCCTGAACGCGCCTCTCTACGCGGAGTTCGGCGGCTGCAAGGTGAAGTGGAACCCCGCCTGCGCCGGGTGCGACGTGCTCGACCTCTGCTCCGGCGACTGCCTCAAGCACCGCCCCGGCTCGCCCGCCAACCCCGGCGCCCTCAGCCACCTGTGCGCCGGCTGGAAACGGTTTCTGCACCATGCGCGGCCGGCGCTCGAGGTGCTGGCGGATGAAATCCGGCGGCGGCGGCGCGTGGAGGAACAGCGGGCGGCGGGAAACGGCGGAGCCGCGCCCGGACGCAACGACCCGTGCCCCTGCGGCAGCGGGAAGAAGTACAAGAAATGCTGCGGGGGCTGATCCGGCCGCGCGGCACGAAAAGTTGAAGCGCAAAGGCGCGAAGTTGAGGCGGGGCGGACTCCGCAGGGCGGCAACCGCCGCCGGAACATGTCGAAGAAACAAAGCGCACGCGAGGGATGCCAAAACGGAAGGCTGCATGCCATGGAAATGACGTTCGTTTCAACCGTGATCCTGTTCCTGCTGGTCATCGACCCGTTCGGCAACATTCCGATTTTCGTTTCGGCGCTGAAAGAGCTGCCGGCGAAGCGGCGGATGCTGGTGGTGCTGCGGGAACACCTGTTCGCCTTCGTCATCTTCGTGGTGTTCATGTTCTTCGGGCGCGAATTTCTCGCCTTGCTTCGCCTTTCCGACTATTCGATGGGCATCGCCGGCGGCGTGGTGATCCTGCTGGTGGCGTTGCGCATGATCTTTCCGTCGCGTGAAGGGATCTTCGGCGAGTTTCCGCAGGGGGAGCCGTTCTTCGTGCCGCTGGCCGTGCCGTGCATCGCGGGGCCGTCCACGCTGACCGCCATCCTGCTGCTGGTCGCGCAGGCGCCGGAACGGCGCTGGACCTGGATCCTAGCGATGAGCGTGGTGATGGTCGTCTCCGCCATGGTCGCCCTGGGCGCCGGCCGGCTGGCCAAAACGCTGGGTGACCGCGGCATCGCGGGCTTCGAACGGCTGGTCGGCCTCATGCTCGCCGCCGTCTCCGTGGACATGCTCCTGCGCGGCATCGAAAAGTACGTCCACTACCTCCAGATTCCGACGTGAGGCAAAGGCCCGCCGTCGGCAATCTTCATCCCGCAGAGGCGCAGAGAAAACGGAAGAACGGAAAAACGGAAGACGGAAAAAGGGAAAATCGGAAGAGAGGGAAGAGAAGAAGAGGGAAGAGAAGAAGAGGGAAAAGGAAGACGGGGGGAGTGCGATTTCGCGCGGCTCTATTCACACCCCGCGCCGTCTGCGCCTCTGCGGGAAAACCGCTTACCGCAGTTCGTCGGCCAGCCGCTGCTCGACGTCCTTGGAGAGGATCTCCTCGACCAGGGCGCCGAAGCGTTCGCCGCTCATCACCTGCAACAGGTCGTAGCGCGTGATGCCGTAGCGGTGGTCGGTGACGCGGCTCTGCGGGAAATTGTAGGTGCGGATCCGTTCGCTGCGGTCGCCGGTGCCGACCTGCTGCCTGCGCTCCGCCGCATATTTGGCCGCCTCCGCCTCCTGCTTGGCCTGAAGCAGGCGCGAGCGCAGCAGGCGCATGGCGATTTCCTTGTTCTTGTGCTGCGAACGCTCCTGCTGCGAAAAGACGGAAAGCCCCGTCGGCAGATGCGTGACGCGGACGGCGGAGTCGGTCTTGTTCACATGCTGGCCGCCGGCGCCGGACGCGCGGCATGCATCAAACTGTAGCTCCGCAGGGTTGATCTCCAGGTCGACCTCCTCCGCCTCCGGCAGAATCGCCACGGTCACGGTCGAGGTGTGGATGCGCCCCTGCGTTTCGGTCGCCGGCACCCGCTGCACGCGGTGGACGCCGCTCTCGTAGCCCATGTGGCGGTAGACGGTGTCGCCGCGCAGCGAGAAGACGGCGTCCTTGATGCCGCCGACGTCGCTGCCGCCCATCTCCAGCACCTCCAGCTTCCAGCCCTTGATTCCGGCATAGCGCGTGTACATCCGCAGCATTTCCGCCGCGAACAACCCCGCCTCATCCCCGCCCGCCGCCGGCCGGATTTCAACGATGACGTCCTTGTCCTCGTTCGGACGCGGCGGCAGGATGGCCGCCTTCAGGTCGTGCTCGACGGTCACGGATTCCGCCTCAAGCTGGCCGATGTCGCCCCGGATGATTTCCAGAAACGCCGGGTCTTGCTCCCCCTCCAGCAGCGCGCGGTTGCCGGCAAGCTGCCGTTCAATCTCCTGCTGGCGGTTCCAGAGGTCGCGGATGCGCACCAGCCGCTGGTGCTCGCGGGTCAGCGCCTGGAACTTGCGCGGGTCGCCGCCGGCCGCCTTGAAGTCGAAGGCCGCCAGTTCCCGCTCCAGTTCCTGCTGCCGCGCCTCCGCGCGTTTGATGTGCAAGGCCAAATCCACCGCAAACCCCTTTGCCGCCGGCGTGCGGAAACCGCGCGCCTAAAATGAAGTTCACTCTACATCGGGCGCGGCGGGATGCAAGCATGTACCGGCACCGCAAATCCCGCCCGCCCCCCGCCATCATTTCACCGGATTGAACGGGTCGCCGCCTGCATCACGGTATCCGCAGAAGAGGCAGCGGTTGAACCGAACCTCCGGCGCCGCGCGGGCGCTATAGCCCCGTGGGCAGATCCACCCAGTCGCAGGCAATCTTGCACTCGCGGCGGAGGCGTTCCATGACGGCGAGGAGGCCGGGGGTTTCGGTGCGGTAATGGCCGGCGGCGATGCCGGTGACGCCGGTTTCCTTGAGCAGATGCCAGTGCGCGTGCGTGATCTCGCCGGTGAGGATGGCGTCGCAGCCGAGTTCGGCCGCCGCCTCCGCGCAGTCGCCGCCGCCGCCGGAGACGATGCCGATTTTCCGGATGGTCATGGCGCGGCCGGGGTAAATCACGCAGTCAGTTTTCAGGAGCCGGTTGAGCTTCGCGGCGAGCTGCGCCGGTGTCAGCGGTTTCGGCAGCGTGCCGGCGCGCCCGATGGCGATGCCGCCGTACTCAAAAAACGGTGCGGAGTCCGCAATCCCGAGCATCTCGGCGAGCTGCGCATTGTGCCCGAGTTCCGGATGCGCGTCGAGCGGCAGATGGCTGGCGTAGAGCGAGACCCCGTTTTTGAAGAGCGTCTCCAAGCGGCGAGCCGTGAGTCCGCGGAGGCGCCGGAACTGGTCGCGCCAGCTCAGGCCGTGGTGCACGACAACAAGCTGCGCGCCGCGCGCCGCGGCCTCCTCGAACAGCGCCTGGCACGCGTCCACGCCGAACACGACGCGCCGGACCGTCGGACTGCCGCCGTCCACCTGGAGGCCGTTGTTCGACGAGTCCTGGCAGCCGGGCGGCGGCCGCAGCAGTTCATCCAGGCACGAAACGACTTGCGCGAGCTTCGCAGACATGGCGGTCCTTTCCTTGCATCCGGTTTACCCGAAAGATACACCGCCGTCGCACCATCCGCACGGTGCGCCGTGACGTTCCGCAAATCCAGACTACTCTCTGTTTTTCCCGTCCTCAAGCTATAGTACAGCCTTTTCCCCGGAACTCCGGCGGCGGCGGATTTCCGCGCCGTGGTTCGAACCAAAGGCACCGCCATGACCGCCCACACGCAGTATACCATCGCCCGTTCCGGCCAGATTTCCGAGGCCATGCGCCGGGTCGCCGAGCAGGAGCGACTCACACCGGAAGCGGTCCGCGACGGCATCGCCGCCGGCCGCCTCGTCATCTGCGCCAACCCCGCGCACACGAACCTGCGCCCGATGGGCGTCGGCGCGGCGCTCACTTGCAAGATCAACGCGAACCTCGGCAACTCCGCGCTCACTGGCTGCGCCAGCGGCGAACTGGCCAAGGTCAAGGCCGCGCTCGCCGCCGGCGCGGACATGGTCATGGACCTGAGCACCGGCGAGGATTCCGTCCGCATCCGCGCCGCCATCCTCGCCGCCTGCCCCGCCCCGCTCGGCACCGTGCCGATCTACGAGGCGGTGGCGCTCATCGAAGACGCCATGGACCTCGACGAGAAACACATCCTCCAGGTCATCGAGCAGCAGGCGAAGCAGGGCGTGGACTTCATGACCATCCACGCCGGCCTGCTCCGTCAACACCTGCCCGCCGCCGACAAGCGCCTGCTCGGCATCGTCAGCCGCGGCGGCGCGCTGATTGCGGCCTGGATGAAGAAGCACAAGAAGGAAAACCCGTTCTACACCGCCTTCGACAAGATTCTCGAAATCTGCGGCCGCCACGACGTCACCATCTCTCTTGGCGACGGGCTGCGCCCCGGCTGCCTGGCCGACGCCTCCGATGCGGCGCAGTTCGGTGAACTTGAGGTGCTCGGCACGCTCGTCCACCGCTGCCGCGCCGCCGGCGTCCAGGTGATGGTCGAGGGCCCCGGCCACGTCCCGCTGAACGAGATCCAGATGAACATGGAGAAGCAGAAGGAAATCTGCGACGGCGCGCCGTTCTACATCCTCGGCCCCGTCGTCATCGACTGCGCCCCCGGCTACGACCATTTCACGGCGGCCATCGGCGGCACGCTCGGCGCGTACTACGGCGCCGCCCTGCTTTGCTACGTCACCCCGAAGGAACACCTCGGCCTGCCGAACGTGCAGGATGTGCACGAGGGGGTTGTCGCCTTCAAGATTGCCGCGCACGCCGCGGATGTCGCCCTCAAGCGCCCCGGCGCCCGGGAGCGCGACGACGCCATCTCCCGCGCCCGCGCCGAGTTCAACTGGGAGAAGCAGTTCGACCTGGCCATCGATCCCGGCCGCGCCCGCGCCCTCCGCAAGGAGGCGCTGAAGGAGGCGAACGTGACCGACACCGACCACACCGCCGGCGAGTACTGCACCATGTGCGGACCCAAGTTCTGCGCCATGCGGGTGACCCAGGAAGCGAAGAAGCTGGCGGACTGACCGCCGGCGCGGGGCCCGTCCGCCCCGCCGTCCCATCGAACGGTTCACAGGAGTTCCGCCCATGCGCTGCCCAAAGTGCGCCAATCTCGACGACAAGGTGGTGGACACCCGCGTTTCCAAGGAGGGCGAATCCACCCGCCGCCGCCGCGAGTGCCTGAACTGCGGAACCCGCTTCACCACCTATGAAATGGTGGTGCGCCACGAGTTTGTCATCGTCAAGCGCGACGGCACGCGGGAGGAGTTCAACCCCGAGAAGCTGAAGATGGGCGTCCGCCGCGCTTGCTGGAAACGGCCGGTGGGCGAGGAACAGATCGACCAGGCGGTGCGCAACATCTCCGAACGCCTGGAGAACATGCAGGAACGCGAAATCGCCAGCCAGCTCGTCGGCGAGAAGGTCATGCATGAGCTGGAGCGCCTCGACGAGGTCGCCTACGTCCGCTTCGCCTCCGTCTACCGCCGCTTCAAGGACATCGACCAGTTCATCAACGAGATCCGCCACCTCACCGACCGCCAGAAATAACCCGCGGCCGGCAGGCGCATCGGCCGGCCGGCCACGCTGGCGGCCCCGGAGTTCCGGCATTATCTTCTCCGCCCATGATTGAACTTTCCGCCAACAACCATTTGGTTTCCGAACAGGGGCGCGAGGCGTCGCTGGACGTGGACGGAGTCCGCCGCGAAGTCCGCGACTGCTGCCTGGCCGTCGGCGTGCAGGAAACCTGGCTCGCCGAACAGATGGAACTGGCGCTGGACGACTTCTTTCTGAGCCGCGAAGACCGCGGCGAAACCGGCGTGCCGGCGCGCGGCGAGATCGACGCCCTGGTGGCGCGTCTGCTGATGTCCGCCGGATACCGCGACGTCGCCGCCGAATACAGCCGCCGCCGCCAAATCCGAATCCTGCCCGTCGCGGACGCCACCCTTTGGGACGCCGCCCGCATCCGCCGCCTTGTCGGACAGCTCTGCGCGCTGCCGGAATCGGCCATCGTCCGCCTGACCGCGCGCATCGGGGCGCAGATTGAGAAACTCGGATTCCGCGAGGTTTCCGACGGCCTGATCACGGAGCTGGCCGCCCATCTTGCCGCCGGCGCGATGGCGGAGAACGGCCCCGCGCTTCCGGGCCTCCTGCCCTCCGACTCCCCCTGGCTGCTCCCCGCCGACTTTTGGAAAAAAACGGAGGCGGATATCACGGGTTCCGCGCGACGTCTCTGTGCGGACGGCGTGCTCCAGCCGCGCGCCGTCAGCCGCCTGTTGCCGGTTCCCGGCATCGTGCTCGACCTGGGGCGGATGACGGAGCTTGCAACGCAGGCGGGCGCGTCGCCGGAAAGCCTGTTCTGGCCGGAGCTTGACCGCATCACGCTTGCCGCCCGCGAAATCCTGGAGATCATGGACGCGCTTCTGCTGGAAACGGCGCCGGACGTCTCCGGCGGCGTGCCGCGGGTCGTGGTCGCCGGCTTCCCCGCGCTGGCCGCAGCCTGGAAACCCGCGCTGCGCAAACATGAACGCCAGCAGCTCATGCACGACACCGCCGCCCGCATCCGCCAGACACTCGCCCGGGCCGGAACCCCCGCCGTCCTTGTCCACTTTCCGCACCACGGCGCCTGAGAAACCCCGCACGCCCCTGCGGACGGGACGGAAGAACGTTCAACTCCGTTGCCACCGAACGGGAGGGCGGCTTGTTTGTAGTTCCGCCTTCAGGCGGTTGCTGGACGGGAGCGGGGGCATCCTGCCCGCTTCCGCCGGGCGTCCCGCCCGGTGGCCGCCTGAAGGCGGAACTACAAACTTGAAGACAGGCGCGCGGGCGTTATTCCCTCCTGTAGGCACGGGCGTGGCCTCCGCCCGTGTTGGCGCGGCGGTAGCGCGGACGGACGCAGGCTTCGGGGCTGACGCGGGGTTGGTTGTTTCCGCACCCCAAAACGAGGTGCAACCTCGTTCCTACAAAGATGAATTCACCGCACGCCTTGCGCCGCGGTACTGGAACCGGTTGCATGGCGTCCCGCCCGCTCCCGCGGAGCCGGGTTTGTGGCTTCGCCGTCGCCGTCGTGATATATTGCGGCTCCCATGCCGGGACGTACGCCCCGAAAAAACCGGAATCCCTGATTGGAAACGCCTTCCATGAACCCGATTTCCCCGCCCAAAACCGGTGACGAACTCCTCGACCTCTACTATCTCGACATCCGCAGCCGCCTGCTGGAGGCCGCGGCCGCACTCGACCGCGTGGATCGCGCCGGAGGCACGCAAAACCCGCGCCTCCCGCGCCTGCTGAAGGCGGCGGAGATCGCCCTCGGCCCCGGCCCCGACCGCGCCCTGCGCATGCAGGAGTTTTTGAGCGAGAAATAGCAGGGGCGCCGGAGGAATCCGAGGAATTCCAGAATCCAAGGAATGAACACTGTCTGCCGTTTGTGATTCCGCCTTCATGCGGCATCAGCCCTTCGCCCCGCCCAATCCGTTTCCCAACCGCTGAACCCCTCCAACTCCCGGCCTCCTTCCGGAGCGTTCCATGAAAATCATCGACACACACGTCCACATGATCGCCCGCACCACGGCGGACTACGAGCGCATGGCGCTCATGCACACCGTCGCCTGCTGCGAGCCCGCCTTCTGGGCGGGGTACGACCGCACCTCCGCGGCGGCGTTCCACGACTATTTCACGCACATCACGGCCTGCGAGCCGAAGCGCGCCGCCAAATACCTCATCCAGCATTACGCCTGGATTGGCATGAACTCCAAGGAGGCCGAGAACGTCGCGCTCGCGCAGGAGGTCATCGGCATCATCCCCGAATTCCTCGGCGCGGAGAACGTGCTGGGGATCGGCGAGATCGGGCTGAACAAGAACACCCGCAACGAGCTGCGCGTCTTCGAGCTCCAGCTCGACCTGGCCGCCAAACACGGGCAGATGCTGCTCTTCCACACGCCGCACATGGACGACAAGCTCAAGGGGACGAAGATGATGCTCGACGCCGTCCGGGCGCACGGCGGCATCCGGCCGGAGCGCGTCTGTTTCGACCACGTTGAGGAGCACACCATGGGGCTGGTGCTCGACGCCGGGCACTGGGCGGCCATGACCATTTATCCGGTGACCAAGAACTCCCCGGCGCGCGTGGTGGACTGCATCGAGCGCTTCGGCATGGAGCGCGCGCTGGTGGACACCTCCGGCGACTGGGGCCCGTCCGACCCCACACTGCTGCACCAGGCAATCTTCGAGATGCGCCGGCGCGGCTACTCCGACGACACCGTCGAAACCCTCGTCTACGACAACCCCTGCCGCTTCCTCGGCCAGAACCCCAAGTTCAAGCTGAAGCCGCGGAGCTGACCCCGCCCCGCCTCCGGCTTGTATTTTGCGTTGGAGCGGCTTCATTAACGGGCTTCCATTTGAGGTTGTTGTGACGTTGTTCCTCTACAATCTTCTGCTGCCGGCGGCGCTCCTGGTGTACCTGCCGGTTTTCATCTACAAGCAGCTCAAGCGCGGGAACGTGCTGCGGAACTTCGGGGAGCGCTTCGGCGTCTTCTCGCGGACGCAGCACGCGGCGCTGAAACGGCTGCACAACCCGGTCTGGATCCACGCGGTCAGCGTCGGCGAGACCGTCGCCGCGCTCGGCTTCATCCGGCGCTGGCAGCAGCGGAACCCGGAACTGGACTTCGTCCTCTCGGTGACGACGACGACCGGGCACGCCATGGCGGAAAAGAAACTTCCGGACGGCGTCTGCCTGATCTACTGCCCGGTTGATTTCCCGCTGGCGGTGCGCCGCGCGCTGCGCCTGGTGCGGCCGCGGATGCTGGTGATCTTCGAGGTCGAAATCTGGCCGAACCTGGTCGCGGCCGCCGTCCGGCGCGGCGCGGAGGTCGTGCTCGTCAACGGCCGTATGTCCGACCGCTCGGCGCGCGGCTACCGGCGCTGGCGCTGGTTCTTCGGCCCCACCTTCCGCCGCTTCTCCCTCTTCTGCATGCAGAGCGACGAGGACGTGAAGCGCATCCGCGCCGTGATCGGCGACGCCGTGCCCGCCATCTCCTGCAACACCATGAAGTTCGACCAGGTGCCGGACATGGACACCCGGGCGAAGGCGGAACTGCTCGACGCCGCGTTCGGCCCCGCCCCGCGCCGGGTCTGGGTCGCCGGCAGCACGCACGCCGGCGAGGAGACGCTCATTGCCGAGGTTTATGACCGCCTCAAACAGGCGGCGCCCGACCTGAAGCTGGTGCTGGTCCCCCGCCATCAGGAGCGCACCGTCGAGGTCGAGGAGGTCCTGAAGGCGCGCGGCCTCAACTACTGCCTCCGCCAGCCGGTCGAGGGCTCCCCGGAGCCGGACGGCGCGCGGGACGTGCTGCTGGTGAACTCCACCGGCGAACTGATGAGCTTCTACGCCGCCGCGGACATCGCCTTCGTCGGCAAGAGCCTTGCCGGGCAGGCCGGCGGCCACAACATCATCGAACCCGCCATCTTCGGCAAGGTCGTCACCCACGGCTCCGCCATGGGCAATTTCCGGCTCGTGGTCGACATCTTCCGCGAGGCGGAGGCCGCCATTGAGGTGCCCGCCGACGCCGCGCTGCTCCAGGTCATGCTCCGGCTGATCGACGACCCCGCGGAATGCGCCGAACTCGGCCGCCGCGCCCGCCAGGTCGTGGAAAAATGCCGCGGCGCCATGGACCGCACGATCGATGCCCTGGAAAAGCTCGGGCGCTGACCCCGTTCTCCCGCAGATGCACGGAGGCGCAGAGCGGAAGAACGTTCAACTTTCAACGTCCAACGCTCAACCTTCAACGTTTTATGCCCGCCGCCCCAACTCCCAACGCTTTACGCAAGCCGCCCCAACGGGGCATCACACCATAGCCTGGGGCAACGCCCCAGGAAAACGACGCAATAAAGGTTTCAACCCTGAAGGGGTTGCACAATGAATCGCGAATGGGCGGCAAGCATGAAATAAACCCCCGGCAAAAGGCTTGTCGTTGGACAAGGCCTTCAGCCTTGACGTTTTGTTTCCTCGTCGTTTCCTGGGGCGTTGCCCCAGGCTATGGTGTGATGCCCCGTTGGGGCGGTAACACCAGGAAACCAAACCCATCCGCATGAACGTTGATTGGTGGGGCGGTAACACCCGAAACCAAAGCCAATCCACTTGAGCGTAGATTTTGGGTCCTCGCATCCAGCGACAGGATGGAGGCAGGTGGGCGCGGGAGGCAGACAGGAGTTTTACGGGGTTGCCGGCAACCGAGCTGTCCGCGTCGCGCCGAAGTGGCATATATTAACGTTGCTTTCCAGGGGAGCCGCATGCCGATGAATGAAAATTCGCCGCCGGAGTCGCTCAAGGTCGCCTGTCCGTCCTGTGCGCAGCGGATTGACGCGACGGGCGCGGCGCCGTTTTCCCGCGCCGCCTGTCCATCCTGCGGCAAGCCGTTCACGGTACCGCTTGCCTTGGATGGGTTTCTGGCGCTGGAGCCGCTGGGTTCGGGGCGCGTGTCCGCGGTGTACCGCGGGCTGGAGGCGGCGTCGGGGCGGGCCGTTGCGGTCAAACTGCTGCTGCGTCCGGCTGCGGAAGCGCCGAAGCGGGCGTCGCGGTTTCTGGAGGCGGCGCGGCGGAACGCGGCGCTGTCCGATCCGCGGATCGTCCCCGTCTCCGCCTGCGGCGAGTCCGGCGATTCTGCGTACGCCGTGCAGCCGCTTCTGGAGGGTGCCTCGCTGGCGGCCCTGATGCGCGAGCGTCGGGGACCTGCGGCCGTGGCCGACTGCCTGCATGTTGCGCGGGACGTGGCGCAGGCGCTGGATGCGGCGGCGCGCCAGGGCGCGGTTCACGGGAACCTGTCGCCGAACAACATTTTTCTGGATGCCGCCGGGAATGCGTCCGTGGCGGATTTCGGGTTTGCGGATTCGGCGTGGGACTCTGCCCGCGACTGCCGCGAGAATGTCGGCGCCTGCCACTCCACCGTCGCCTATCTGAGTCCTGAGGCCGGTCTGGGCGGGACGTGCGACGTTCGCAGCGACATCTATAGCCTGGGCGCCATCCTGTACCATCTGCTGTGCGGCGTGCCGCCGTTTGCGGACGAGAACACGGGCGAGGAGTTCCGGCACCGGCAGGCCCAGTCGGCGCCGCCGCTGCCGCGGCATGTGCGGGTTCCGGAGCGGGTCGCCTTGCTGCTGGACTCGATGCTGGCGGGCGCGCCGGAGGCCCGGCCGCAGGGGCACGCCGCCGTCCTTATCGCGCTGGAGGAACTTTTGACCTCCCATTCGAAGGGGGACGAGGTGGAGATTGTCGTGATGCCGCCGGGTCGCGGCAAGCGTGGCCGAGGGAAGAAGACGGGAGCCCGTCCCGCCGCCGCCGTGCCGGCGTCCATGGGGCCGCGCCGGGGTGCGGAGCGCAGCCTGCTGTTTCCCGCCCTTGTGCTTCTGCTGGTGCTGCCGTTGACCATCCTCCTTTTCGGCGCGCTGACGCACGCTCCATGGTATGTCTCGGAAATCGAGCCGCGGCTGCGGGCGATCTTCGGCGGTTCTGAAGAACCGCTGGCCGGACCGTCCGAACCGGATTTTGCGCAGGGCACGGCGCCCGACCCGAACAAGAAGAAAGCCGAGCCTCCTCCTCCGCCCCCGCCGCATGTCGACGACCCCGACATGCAGCCCCCGCCTCCGCCCCCGCCCCCGGATGTTTCGGAGCCGGAACCCGAGCCGGAGCCCCCTGAACCGCCCGCGCCGCCGGTCGAACCGTTGCCGGGACACCGGCCGCGGCTTCCCACGACCCTCAGCGATAACCTGGGCGAGGTCAGCCCGTACGACAGTGAGCTCCGCGGCAGTTCCGACATGATCGATCCGACCGTCATCGTGCCCCGCGCCGTTGCGGCGGAGGCGCTCGGAACCGTTGCGGACAACTCTCCGCGCCCGCGCCCCGACGACCTCAACTTCACCCGGTTTGCCGCGGAGCTTGAAACCTATTTCGCCACGCTGCCGGAGACGGAGCGCAAGCAGGAGCAGGCCCGCGCGAAGATGATCGCCCAGCTCCGCGACGAATGGGTGCGCGCCAAGGTCGCCTTTGATGGGAGCAAGGGACTGCTGCTCAAGAACGGGAAGACGGTGTACGGCACGGTCATGGCCAGCGAGGAACGCCTGGTCATGCTCCGCCCGAGCCAGGATCCGCTGATGCTCTCCTGGGGCGACATTTCGGTGCTGCAGTACATCCGCTTCCTGGAGAACCATCTCCAGCAGAAGGCGGGGCGGCTGACCGGCTCGGACCGGGCCAAGCGCATCCTGGCCGTCGGCGAGGATTATTTCCGGCTGGCCGTGCTCTGCGACTGGTACGGTATCCATGGCGAGGCCGGGCGCTTCGCCGCCGAGGGCGTCCGCCTCAACCCGGATCTTCTAACGCCGTCCGTGAAGTTCATCCCCGGTTACGCCGCGCCCGCGCCGGAGTCCGCCGCGCCTTGAGCGGGCCTTCCGCGGCCCCCGATTACAGGTTCAGCCCGTTCAGCGCGACGGCCGGGCCGGCGAGCTCGCCGATGTGCAGCCCCAGCGCCGAGGTCGTGATCCGGCACGGGCGGCTGCTTTCGCTCCAGGCGAAGCGCGGCAGGAGTTCCCGCACGGGGTTCAGCAGGAAATCGCCGGCGTGCAGCGCGACGGTGCCGAGGACGATCACCTCGGGGTTGTAGGTCATGATCATGACGCCGAGCCCCTGCGCCGTCCGCAGGCAGATTTCGTCCCACATCGCCACCGCCTCCGGGATGCCCGCCTTCGCCGCGGGAATCAGTGCCGGGTAACCGAGCTTCTCCGGGGCGCCGCCGACCTCCGGCAGCCGCATCACCGGATGATCCGGGTTGCCGCCGAACTGCGCCTGCATCCGTTTCATCACGTTGAGCCCGCCGCAGTACGCCTCCCAGCAGCCGGACATGCCGCAGCCGCACTTGGGCCCGTTGATGTCGAGGACAACGTGCCCGATCTCGCCCGCGTTGCCGTTGACGCCGTGCAGGATCCGTCCCTCCGTCACCACGCCGCCGCCGATGCCGGTGCTGAGCGTGACGTAGAGTGCGTTCTGTGCGCCTTTCGCCGCGCCAAAAACCCATTCCGCGAGCATGCCGGCGTTGGCGTCGTTGTCGAAGAACACCGGCCTCTTCAGCTCGCGCGCCAGGTCGTCCCGCAGCGCCACGTTGCGCCATGGCATGTTCGGGGAGCGGATGATGACGCCCTTGGCGAGGTCGACCGGGCCGGGGGAGGTGACGCCGCAGGCGCGGATGTCCGCCATCGCCAATCCGGCGTCCGCCACCAGCTTGTGCGCAAGTTCCACCATGCGCGGCAGCGTCTCCTCGTAGCGGGTCTGGCTGCCGCCGATGATCCGTTCGTTGCCGAGGATCTTCCCCGAGGAATCCGCCAGGCAGACCGCAATCTTCGTGCCGCCGATGTCAATGCCGAGAAGGGGAAATGAGCTGGGCATGGAATGCTCCTTGCTGTCCTGTTGCTTGATCGGTCCGATAATTTTTTTCCTGTGCGCTCCGCGAAACCCAAGGCTCAGAACAGCATCGGCGCTTCTTCGGCCAGCCGGTGTTTGTCGAGCGTGGCCAGGAGTGACTTGAACCCGGCGGCCAGCGCCAGCTCTCGCAGCTTCGCCCAGTCCGGGGCGCGGCGGCGGATCTGTTCCAGGCCGGTCCAGGCGGAGGGCGGGCGCAGGTCCAGCTCCACCAGTTGCAAGTTCCGCCGCAGGATTTCCGCGGAGCCGCGGAGCGATTCGCGGATGCGCGGGTTCGCCACATCCTCCACGTGGTCAAGGAGGTGTTCCGCCGAGCCGAACTGTGCCAGCAGCGCCGCGGCCGTCTTGGCGCCGACACCGGGGACTCCGGGGATGTTGTCCGAGCTGTCGCCGAGCATGGCCAGGTAGTCGCGCAGGCGGTTGGGCGGCACGCCGAATTTATCCACCACGGCACCGTACCCCATCACCTCCAGGCCGCCCTGGGTGCAGTTCTTGAGCAGGTACACCGCCCCGTCGGCCGTCGCGAGCTGCGCCAGATCCTTGTCGTGCGAAAGGATGGCGGTTTCGCGGGTTCCACGTTCCTGCGCGATGGCGGCGATGAGGTCGTCCGCCTCGCGGCCGTCGTCCTCGACCACCGGCCAGCCCGCGGCGGCGAGCCATTCGCGGATGGAAGGGAGCTGGGCGCGGAGGGTGTCCGGCATCGGCGGGCGCGTCGCCTTGTAGGTCGGCAGAAGCTCCATGCGCCGGGCCGGCCTGCCGCGGTCGAAGACCACCGTGCCGAAGATGTGCGGCAACTCCTCGTCCAGCTTCAGCAGCAGCCGTGCAAGGCCGTACAGCGCGTTGGTCGGCTGTCCCTGCGGGCCGGCGAGTCCGGGGATGCCGTGAAAGGCGCGGTACAGCTGGGCGTAACCGTCCACCAGCACGATGCGGTCGGGAATGGGCATGAAAAGACCTTTCGGTGTCGCTGCGGCGTCCGCCGCCATCCGCGTCAGGAACCGGCCTTCTCCGCCGCCAGCGCCGTCCGCACCACCACGGCGAGCGATTTTTCCTTCGGGATGCCCAGCGCCGCCGCCATCTGGTCCGCCAGCTTCTGGTTCTTCGGGCACTGCGCCAGGGCCAGGATGCGCTCGATGTCGGCAAGGTCGTCGCCGCCGCCGCACCTGCCGGAATGGCCGTATGCGTCGGCGGTGTCCCGGATCTCGCCGGCCGCCGCCGGATCCGCCCACATCGTTCCCGCGCCATCCGTCAGCCACTTCTCGTTTAGGGCGAACTTGTTGCACACCGAGAAAATCATCGAGCGGCTCATCCGTCCGATGCCGAGCTCCAGTTTGGAATAGTGGCTCAGGCTGATCTGCAGAAGGGCGGCGATTTCCGCCTGCGTCTTGCCCAGCACGCGGCGCATCTGCCGGAGCCGGGTGCCGGCGCCCTTGGCGTCATACTGCATCTGCTTGTTCTTGCCCATGGCCCCTCCCGCAAGTGAAAGTTTTTGCGGACAAAGTGTTGAAAGTGATTTCAGTAAGTGCTATTTTTGTGTATGTACGCCACACGACCCGCAAGGAGGCCGATGCCCATGCCCAAAGCGTCCGTCAGAAAACGTAATGTAGCCAAACCCGTGCGAGTTGCAACGCCGGGCGGCGCCGCCGTCTGCGCCGGCAGCCCGCGCCAGTGCCGCCTCATCCGGGAAATGATCCTGAAGGCGCTGGACAAGCTGGAATGCCGCCTCTGGAAACTGCTCGACCGGCAGCGGCTCTCCGAGGAGTGCCTGCTTCAGCGCCAGATTGACGACCTCCGCCTGCTCCTGGCTCGTCAGGATGCCTGTGCCACGCCGCCGCCGACCGGTGCCTCCCGGGGGCAACGGACGACCCCGGCGGGTTCCCGTCGGAGGTCGGGTGGAAAGGCATAGCGCGGGAATGGTTTTTTCGGCCGGCATTTTTCCTGCTTTCCTGCGTCGAACTGCGGGCGGGCCGCCGGTGCGCACCGAAAAAAAACGGCCTCCGGAGCCGGTAGGTTCCGGAGGCCTGTGTTCGTCGGTCAGCCGTTATCATTCACCGTAGACGACGGTGGTGTACTCGGAATAGACGCCGAAAATATTCGTCGTCCGGCTGTCCACATGGTGGATTTTTTTGATGCCGCCGTTCTTGGCGGCGGTTTCGACGGAGGCGTCGCCAATCGCAACCATCACGATGCCCTTGGCGGTGGCTTCGCCGCGCTTCAGGTTCGCTCCGGGGCCGAGGTTTCCAGGCCCCTGCAAATCAACGGAAATCGGCGCGAAAATCGGGGAGCGCGCCATCACGCAGCCTGAGACTAAACCGGCCGACGCCAACACCAACGCCATGCAGATCAGCTTTTTCATGTCATGAACTCCTTGCTTGGGTTTCTCTACGGTTGGTTGCGCATGCACGCAACCGTTTGATGGGTGGAATATACGTCCGGTTACGCCCGTTTGGCAAATGCGGGGGATTTCCGCCGGTTGCAGAATGGAAAATTCCGGATAGGGTAACGGCCGTACAATTGGCCGGGACACGGTTTCCGGAATCATCTTTTTCAATCGGGCGGGGGAGGAGCTGCAAGCATGTCGGATGCAATCGTGAATCTGGGGGAGCAGGATTTTGACGCGGCGGTCGCGCAGGGCACGGTGCTGGTGGATTTTTGGGCGGTCTGGTGCGGCCCCTGCCGCATGCAGGGAAAGATTCTGGAGGAGCTGATCGTCTCCGGCCAGCTTCCCGCCGGCGTGACGGTCGCCAAGGTGAATGTGGACGAGGCACCGATGCTGGCAAACCGCTTCGGTGTGCGCTCGATCCCGATGCTGCTGGTCATGAAAAACGGCAAGCCCGTCCAGCAGTTCGTCGGCGTTCAGGACGCCGCCACGCTGGTCGAGGCCGTGAGCTGAGTCCCCGTTTCGGGGCTGGAACGCAAGACAATGGGCGGAGCCGGTTTTGCCGGCTCCGCATTTTTTTGCCCGCCGCGCATCCACGGCTTAGGCCGGTGCGGAAACCGTCCGCGGGTTGAAATATTAAGATATTGTGATATTCTCGTGTTGTAGAATGTCGGCGGCGGCGGGAATCGACACGAGAAACGGGAGCGGGTGACATGCGGTGCAAAACGGTTCCTGGAAACACAGGAAAGTCCGGCGGGAAGCCGGCGATGAATTACGGCGCGGCCTCGCGGGTGCTCCAGGCGCTGGCGCATCCGCTGCGGCTGCGGATATTGGAGGCGCTGCAGAAGGGCGAGAAATCGTGCGGCGAACTGCAGGAGGCGCTCGGCTGCGGGCAGTCCATGCTCTCGCAGCAGGTCAAGCTGCTGGAGCACCAGGGGCTGGTCGTGACCCGCAAGGCCGGCACGCTGAAATTCTGCGGAATCCGCAACCCGGACATCCTCAAGCTGTTCGCGTGCATGGCCAAGCATGTGCGGGAGGTGCTCGGGAAGTGAGGGGGGGGGGGGAGCCGTCGATAGCCGTCGATAACCGCCGACAGCCATCGACGGCTATCGATGGGTATCGACAATCGGCAGCAACTCAAAGGCTCTTATGAAACCCATCTTCATCTTCATTTTTCTGGCCGGGTGGATCGTTGCGGCCGGCGCTCCGGTGCGGGCCGCGAACGAGGGGCCGCTGACGCTCGGGCAGTTGCTGGCGCGGGTGGCGGAGGGGAATCCGGACGCCGCCGTCGCGCAGGCCCGGATGGCGAAGGCGCGGGCGAAAATAGGGGAGGCGGATGCGGCGTTCCTGCCGCGGCTGGTGCTCGGCGGCGCCTATTCCGGTTCCAGCAACGGGGCCACGGTGTTCGCCTACCGCGGCCAGCAGTCCAGCATTCCGGACGGCATGGATTTCAACCACCCGCCGGAGTCGGATAACCTGAACGCGCGCCTGACCGCCGTCATGCCGCTCTATGCCGGCGGGCGGAGCACGGCGGAGCGGGAAGCGGCGCGGGCCGGGGCGCGGGCGGCGGAAAACGGCCGCGAGGCGGTGATGCAGGCGCTGGAATTTGAGGCGGCGCGCTCGTTCTTTACCCTGCAGAAGGCGCGGGCGTTCACGGCGGCGGCTGACGCGGCGGCGGGTGCCTACGCCTCGCATCTGGAGCTGGCGGGGAAGCGGTATGCGGAAGGTGCGGCGCTGAAGACGGATGTGCTGGATCTGGAGGTGCGGGTCGCAGAAGCGCGCGCGGACGCGGCGCAGGCGGAATCTTCCGTCAGGCTGGCGCTGGCGGCGATGAAGGCGCTGCTCGGCATGGAGCAGGAGGCGCCGCTGGAGGTGGCAAACATCAATAATACCGACCTGGCCGATCCGACTGATCGGTCAGATCGGACGGATGGCAAATACCGCGCCGACATCCGCGCGGCACAGGAGCAGGTTTCGGCCGCGCGGGCCGGGGTGCAGGCGGCGGAGGCGGGCCGGCGTCCGCGGGTGAACGCGTTTGCGACGGTGGAGGAGAATGCTGGCGTCGCGCATCGCGGCGACGCGGCGGCCTGGACGGCCGGCATCGCCGTGGAATGGGATATTTTTGACGGGCATCTCACGCGGAGCCGGATTGCGGCGGCGAAAGCGGACCTGCGGAGCGCGCAGGAGGAGGAGCGCCGGGCGCGGCTGGAGGCGTCCCTGGAACGGGAGCAGGCGCGGCTGGGGCTGGAGGACGCGGAGCGGCGGCTGGCGGTGACGGGGAAAACGGTCGGCGCGGCGGCGGAGAGCGCGGCGTTGACGCGGGCACGGTTCGCGGAGGGTGCGGCGCTGGTGTCGCGTCTCATGGATGCGGAGTCCGCGCTGACCACGGCGCGGGTGCGCCGGGCGCAGGCGGAGGCCGACCGGCAGATTGTGCTTGCGGCGATGAAAAAGGCGGAGGGGAAGCGGCAGACGGCGGCGGAGAGAAATGTCGATGCCCGTCGATAGCCGTCGATGGCCGTCGACACCCATCGATGGGTATCGGCGGGTCTCGACGGCCATCGACGGCTATCGAAAACCAACCCACCCATTCAGCGAGGGGCTCATGAAACCCATTTTAACGGCAATTTTAGCGGTGTCGGCGGTGCTGGCGGCAGGGTGCTGGCGGCAGGCGGCGGAGGCGCCGGCTACCGGGGGCGGCGCGTCGGCGGCGCTGGTGGCGGTGCAGCCGGCAATTTCCCGTGTTTGGGCGGAACGCGACGAGGTGGCGGGCACGGTGCGGGCGAAGCGCTCCGCGACGGCGTCGGCGCAGATCGCCGGGACGATTGTGGAACTGAGCGTGGAGGCCGGGCAGACGGTGAAGGCGGGCGACGTGCTGGCGGTGCTGGACGTGGCGGCGGTGCGGGCGCAGCTCGCGCAGGCGGCGGCGGCGCAGGCGCAGGCGGTCGCCGCCAAGGCCCAGGCGGAAGCGGAACTGTCGCGGGCGTCGGCCGATCTGGCGCGCTATGCGAAGCTGTTGGAGCAGGAGGCGACGACGCGTCAGGAGTTCGAGGCGGTGCGGGCGCGGGCGCAGGTTGCGGGGTCCGCAAAGGCAGTGGCGGAGGGCCGGATCGCGGAGGCGGAGGCGAAAATCGCGGAGACGGAAACGCGGCTGGGCTATGCGTCGGTGAAGGCGCCGTTTGACGGCGTGGTGACGGCGAAGCTGGCGGAACGCGGCGACTTGGCGCAGCCGGGCAAGGCGCTGGTGGAGATTGCGGATCCTGCGGAACTGCAGATGGAGGCGATGGCGCCGGAGGCGGTTGCGGCGCGGATGACGGTCGGCGGGGAGTACGAGGTGGCGCTGGATGGCGGCAGGGCGCCGGTGCGGGCGAAGGCGGTAGAGATTTCACCGGTTGCGGACTCCGCAAGCCGGACGGTGCTGGTGAAGCTGCCGCTGCCGCCGGAGTGCGGCGCGGTGATCGGGAGCTTCGGACGGCTGCTGGCGCCTGCGGAAACGGGCATGGCATCTGTGGTGGTGCCGGAGTCGGCGGTGGTAGTGCGCGGGCAGCTGGAGATGGTGTTTGTGGTGGCGGGGGAGAATAAAAACTGGAAAGATCCGCGGGAACAAAAAATACCGCGTGCCGCGATGCGGTTGGTGAAGGTTGGGGGAACGCGCGGCGGCGAGGCGCAGGTTTTGTCGGGATTGCAGGCCGGGGAGCGGGTGGTGGTGGTGGGCGCGGCGGGGTTGGTGGACGGTCAGCCGGTGAAAATTGCGGAAGGAAAAAGGTAGGCCATGCGTTTGTAGTTCCGCGCTTTAGGCGGGCTGGCGTTGCGGTTGAATATGGCGAGGCGATGGGGAAGTGGCGGTTCCGTTTGTTTGGGTTGTGTTTTTTTGGATTAGACGTGGCCGCCTAAAGCGCGGAACTACAAACGCGGGCATGCGAAAGCATGGGTGGGATGATGAGCGACATGGACAACAAAACTAAACCACCGGCGCACTCCGGCCTGGCCGGGCGGATTGCGCACGGGTTCGTGAACTCGAAGCTGACGCTGCTGCTGGTACTGGCCTCGGTGGCGCTGGGGCTGGCGGCGGTGGGGCTGCTGCCGCGCGAGGAGGAGCCGCAGATCAAGGTGCCGATGATCGACGTGCTGGTGGCGATGCCGGGCGCCGGGGCGAAGGAGGTCGAGGAACGCGTCACGCGGCCGATGGAGAAGCTGCTGTGGGAGATTCCCGGGGTGGAGTACGTCTATTCGACGTCGAGCCCGTGCCGGAGCCTGGTGATCGTGCGCTTCAAGGTCGGCGAGGATGTCGAGAAGAGCCTGGTCCGGCTGAACCAGAAGCTGCAGGGGAATTTCGACCGGATCCCGCACGGCGCCGGCCAGCCGCTGGTGAAGCCGCATTCGATCGACGACGTGCCGGTGCTGGCGCTGACGTTCCACAGCCGGACGCTCGATCATCTGGCGCTGCGG
Organism: uncultured Lentisphaerota bacterium; assembly: GCA_903921725.1. Lineage (GTDB taxonomy): Bacteria > Verrucomicrobiota > Lentisphaeria > Oligosphaerales > CAITYL01 > CAIXRA01. The sequence continues at coordinate 21,685 of CAIXRA010000005.1, read as the reverse complement.
CGGGTGGCGGCGCAAGTCGAGGACGCGGTCAAGGCGGCGCCGCAGGCGGCGGAGACGATGATCATCGGCGGCGCGCGGCGGCAGCTGCGGGTGCTGCTGGATCCGGCGCGGATGGCCTCGCGCGGGGTTTCGGCGGCGGAATTGGTCCCGACGCTGGAGCAGGCGAACGCGCAGCTTTCGGCCGGGCCGCTGACGTCGGGGGACCGCGAGATCCGCGTGGAAACCGGCGGATTCCTGGAGAACGCGGACGATGTCGGCGCGGTGGTGGTCGGGGTGCATGAGGGGCGGCCGGTGCACCTGCGTGATGTGGCGCGGATCGTGGACGGCGGAGAGGAGCCGGCGCAGTATGTCTTTTTCGGTGAGGGGAAAGGGCGCGAATCCGACCGATCGGTCGGATCCGTCGGATCGGACCGGTCAGGCGGGAATGCCTTCGAGCCCGCCGTCACCCTGACCGTCGCGAAGCGGCCGGGGGCGAATGCGATCACGGTGGTGCGGGAGGTGCTGGCGCGGGTGGAGGCGCTGAAGGGGGTTGTCATTCCGGGCGAGGTGCGGGTGACGGTGACGCGGAACTACGGGGAGACGGCGAAGGAGAAGTCGGACGAGCTGCTGTTCCACATGCTGCTGGCGGTGCTGGCGGTGTCGCTGCTGATCCTGGTGGTGCTGGGCTGGCGCGAGGCGTTGGTGGTGGCGGTGGCGATCCCCTCGACGCTGGCACTGACGCTGCTGGTGTTCTATCTCTATGGCTACACGCTGAACCGGATCACGCTCTTCGCGCTGATCTTCTCGATCGGCATCCTGGTGGACGACGCGATCGTGGTGCTGGAGAACATCGTACGGCACATGCGGCTGCCGGAGAACCGGGCGCGCGCCCTGGCGGCGGTCGCGGTGGAGGCGGTCGGCGAGGTGGGGAATCCGACCATCCTGGCTACCTGGGCGGTGATCGCGGCGATCCTGCCGATGGCGTCGGTGGGCGGGCTGATGGGGCCGTACATGCGGCCGATCCCGGTGGGCGCGATCGCGGCGATGTTCTTCTCGCTGTTGGTGGCGTTCGTCGTGACGCCGTGGGCGGCGGTGCGGATTTTGAAATTGCGGGAACGGAAAGCTTTTTTACAGAAGGAAACGAAGGGAACGAAGGAAGACGGAAAAACGGAACAACGGAAAGTGGAAACAGGGGAGGGGGCGGCGCGGAAGGATGACGAGTGCGGGGGCGATGGCGGGTGCGCGGCGGGCGTGAAAAAATCGGACCGACCGGCCGGATCAGACGGATGCAGCACGCCGATCGAGCACGAGGGCGAGCGCGAACATGCGGATGAACACCACGGGCAGGAAGACTTCCTCACGCGGCTCTACCGGCGGGTGATGGCCCCGATGATCATGCAGGCGCGGTGGCGCTGGGTGTTCCTCTTTTCCATCGCCGGGCTGCTGCTGGCGGCGGCGGCGCTGGTGCCGCTGGGCTGGGTGAAGGTGAAGATGCTGCCGTTCGACAACAAGAACGAGTTCCAGGTGATCCTGAACATGCCGGAGGGCGGGTCGCTGGAGCGGACGGCGGCGGTGGCGCGGGAGATCGCGGAGGCGGTCCGCGCGGAGCCGGAGGTGACGGACGTGCAGATCTACGCGGGCACGGCCTCGCCGTTCAACTTCAACGGGCTGGTGCGGCATTATTTCATGCGCCGCGGGGCGAACGTGGCGGACATCCAGGTGAACCTGCTGCCGAAGGGCGGACGCGGCGCGAAGAGCCATGAGATCGCGAAACGGGTGCGGCCGGCGGTTGCGGAGATCGCACGGCGGTACGGCGCACGGGTGGCGGTCGCGGAAGTGCCGCCGGGGCCGCCGGTCCTGCAGACGCTGGTGGCGGAGGTGTACGGGCCGGACGAGGCGGCGCGGCTGAAGCTCGCCGGCGCGGTGCGCGGCATTTTCGAACGCACGCCGGGCGTGGTGGACGTGGACTGGTATGTGGAGGCGGAGCGGGAGAAGGTGCGCTTCATGGTGGACAAGGAGAAGGCGGCGCTGCACGGGATTGGCGAGGCGGAGGTTGCGCGGACGCTGCGCCTGGCGGTGGAGGGCGCCGAAGCCGGGCTGCTGCACCAGCCGCGGGAGAAGGAGGACATGGTGATCGTCCTGGAGCTGCCGCGGAGCGCGAAGACCACGCCGGAGGCGCTGTTGAACCTGAGCCTGCGGGGCGCGGCGGGCGGCGGACTGGTGCCGTTGCGGGAGCTGGTGCGCATCGAACGGACGGCCGCAGACCGCAGCCTCTACCACAAGAACCTGATGCCGGTGACCTATGTGACCGGCGATGTGGCGGACCGCGCGGAAAGCCCGGCGTACGCGATTTTCGCCATGAACCGCGACCTGAAGAAACTGGACGGCAGGGAGTTCGGCGGGCGCGCCGCGGCGGTGCCGGTGTTCAACCTGGCGATGCCCGCGGACGAACGCGCCCCGGCGGTGAAGTGGGACGGCGAGTGGCAGATCACGCTGGAGGTGTTCCGCGACCTGGGCGCGGCCTTCGCGGCGGTGTGCGTGCTGATCTACATCCTGATGGTGGGCTGGTTCAAGTCGTTCCTGACCCCGTTCATCGTCATGGCGGCGATCCCGTTCTCGCTGATCGGCATCCTGCCGGCGCACGGTGCGATGGGCGCGTTCTTCACGGCGACCTCGATGATCGGTTTCATGGCGGGCGCGGGGATCGTGGTGCGCAACTCAATCATCCTGATCGACTTCATCGAGCTGCGGCGGGCGCAGGGGATGCCGCTGGCGGAGGCGGTGGTGGACGCGGGCGCGGTGCGCTTCCGGCCGATGCTGCTGACGGCGCTGGCGGTGGTCTGCGGCGCGGCGGTGATCCTGGCCGACCCGATCTTCCAGGGGCTCGCGCTCTCGCTGATGGCCGGCGAGATCGCCTCGCTGCTGGTCAGCCGCATGGCGGTGCCGGTCCTGTACTACATGGCGTTCCGCGGGAAGGCGGAAGGCTGAGGCCGCCGGAGTCCGGGCACCGCCGGAATCACTTGGCGGCGGTCTTGAGGTGTTTGGGGAGGCGGACGCCGGGGGGCATCCACGCGGGCAGGTCTGCGATTTCGGCGCGGGCGGCGTCGGAGGTGGGGACGCCCCAGGCCTGGAAGAAGGGGCCGAGGTTCTTGTTCACGGCTCTGGAGAAGCGGAGCATCCACATGTCGCGCTTTTCATCATCGCTTCCGGGGCCGGCCTCCTTGTGATACTGGTCGAAGACCTTTTTGAACGGGTCCCATCCGAAGTTGTCGATGAGCTGCACGTACATGCCCAGGGCGAGACCGCTGTCCCCCTTCCAGCCGTCGAACGGCGAGCCTTTGCTCATGTGCTCCGAGAGCGCCTTGATGATTCCCTGGGGCGAGCTTCCGGCACCGCGGGCCTGGGCGGCGTTCTTGCCGCAGACCTTCTCGTAGACGTAGAGGGAGAAGAGGTTGACGGTGACTTCGCCGGTGCCCTCGAAGGTCCAGCCGCCGTTCTGGTGGTTGTGGCCGAGCTCGTGGAAGAGACCCCAGGAGCCGTTTTTGAGGGTGTTGATGTCCGGCAGTGCGCGGTACTGGTCGGAGAAGGTCATGACCGGGTAGCCGGAGTGCATGTAGCCGATGGATATCTGGACGTCGGCGACGATGCGCTCGGGGCGCTTGCGGTAGCGGTCGATGGCCGCGAGGTCGGCGACGGCGTCCAGCACCTTGTCCCATTCCTTCATGAGCGCCGCGGGGTCCTTGAGCGTGCGGACGTATTCCGATGGCACGGTGAGGATGACCTTGGAGGAGGCCAGCTCCGCCCAGGGGCCGGGCAGGAGGCGCTGCTTCTTCCACTGGTCGGGCGTGGTCTTGCCGAGTTCATAAAGGGGCGCTTCATAGGCGCCGTCGACAGTGACGGAGATGCTGTCGAGTCCGGTGCCGCCGGGAACGTCAATGACGACCAGGCCGCCGAAGGAGCTGGCGATGCGGGTGGAGGCGCCCTTGAGGCTGAAATGGCGGCTGACGGTCGGCGGCCGGTTCCAGTCGGGGCGGACCCAGATGCCGTCGGTGTGCACGCCGATGCGTGCGCCAAACCCCTTGTCGACGGCCTCTTCGGGCAGGGTGACGGTGACGATTTCACCGGGCGCGGCGTACAGGCCGATGCTGTGCCACGCCGGGACGTTGGTGTCGATCTGCACGACCTTGCGCACGGGCTTGGCCGTCTTCGGAACCAGCCCCGGGAAAAGCTTGGCCAGCGGATGGGCCTTGAGTTTTTCCGGCGGCGTCCTCGCCAGCTCGTCGGAGGCCAGAAGCGCGATGACGCGTCCGGGGAGATTGTAGACGCCGACGCCGTGCTGGAGGCTGGGCCCGGCGCGTTCGCCGTATTTGTTGCGGAGGATGGGGAAGCGGGCGCCGACGTACGGTTCGTCGGGGGGCAGGAACTGGCCGGCGCGGGCGAGGATGGCGATCGCCTCGGAGGTGTCCGGCTTCTTGACGTCCGGATTCTTCTTCCCGGCCTGGGTCGCCATCATGCGGAACGCCTGGAGGGCGTGGACCATTTTATTGGGCTTCTCCTTGGTGGAGAACCCCGTTTCGGTGGTGCGTTCGGCGGTGCCGCCGGCCCAGCCGAGGCCCATGGGGATGAACAGGCGGTTGAGCGGGTAGTCGGAGCCCAGGCTTTTGTCCTCGTTCCGCTCGCTCCAGCCGTAGGCGGCGGAGGCGGCGATGAGGCCGCCGCCATTTTCCACGAATTTGTAGAGGGCGGCGACCTGCTGCAGTTGCACGTCGTCCTCCAGAAGGACGAGCACATCAACGCCGTCCGTCTTGCCGGGCTCGACGAGGGTGACCTTGAAGCCGCGGGCCCCGAGGTATTCCTCGGCGCCGTGGGCGCCGATAATGCCGACGCGGATCTCGCTGTTGAGGGTTTTCGGCCAGGCCTTGGCGGCCCAGCGCACGGCGTTGATGAGGAAGCGGCCGGTGTCCTCCTTGGCGAGGACGGTGTCGTTGAGGAATCCGGTGCTGCCGAGCGCCACGGCGCGCCCCTTGCCGAAGCGCGTCGCGCCGGCGATTGCCTCGCGCAGGTCGGGCGGCTCGATGACCGGCTCGTCGGGCTTCGGCTTTTCGCCCGGCTTCTTCTCCTTCACGGAGAATGCCTTGTAGCCGAATGGGCCTTCCGTCTTGCCGACGATGACGGGGAAGGCCTTGGGGCCGAAAACGCAGATGATGCCCGTCTGACCCGGATCGGCGACGCTGTTGACCTTGTCCAGCAGGCCGGCGCCGAAGGCCGGCGCGGCCAGCAACAATGCCGCCATCATCACGCCGCGCGCCGCACGTTTTACCCGGGACAGCCTTGTCATGGATTTTCCCCCGCTGGATTTCGGGACACCGGCAAAAAACAAGGCGTACTATAGCCGGTGGCTGAAAAAGTCGGAATTGGCGCAATTTCCCGGAAACAGCCGGGCTTCGTGGGGCGGCTGCGGAAAACGAGGAAGACCAAGGAGGCACTGCGCCCATGAAGAAAACCATCAACGCCGGCAGGCTGGGAGCGGGGATTCGCGAAGGGGAGGAAAGCATAAAAAAGGCCGTATTTTTAGCGTCAGTATGAGAGTTTTAAGAATGGCAAAAATGAATATCTTTAGTACCGCATAAATCGTAAATGAGTTCAAAATAAACAAAAATAACGGTTGATATTTTTATCTATTGAGATACGTTACATGTCTTTGATTATGCCGTATTTTAAAAAATGCACCTCCCGTTTGTTCTTTAACGTGGGGCGTACGACAAAAAAAACAGGAGATCAACAATGAAGCTGTCAGGGAAGATTGGGAAGTTCGGAGTGGCCGTTGCTGTAGCCGTAGCAAGCGGAGTGACCGTGGGGGCAGGCGCCACGGTCACACCGGAGTCAACGACGCCTCCGCCTGCCCGGCTTGTGGTTACTGCAACGGCTGGTGGTAATATGCGATTGGTAGACGCAGGAGTGACGCAGGTCTATCGTGTTGTGGCAACGGTTGATGGGACGGCAACACCCGCCCAGCAAGTTTCTGCTACATGCCGTTGTCCGTTTATGATCCCGGGAACGAATACGACGAATTCTCTGCCCGCAACTCCCGGGCAGGTGCAAGCCAGGCTTAGCAGGGATATTTCACCCGCCAATATGCCGGAGAATGCTATTTTGGTAAATGGATCGGCAACAGCGGCCGGTATAACCGAAACCGCCAAAGAATTTGTGATATAACGAATTTTTTATGCTGATTGTTTTCACGGCGAATTGCTATTTTTAGGTCGGCGACATGTGTTGGCTGTTAAAATAGCAAATTACTTGGTGGCACTTCTGATATCCATGTCTTCCCCGGCTGGCTCCGGGGAAGATAAACAAGCATACGTCGCTTCGGCATGTGGGAAGTAGTTAAAATGAACATCAATGTGGTAACAATCGCGCTGGTCTTGTTGTCAGGCGGTTTGTCATTTGGTGCGAAACTTGTAGGAGTAGAGGGACTTGCTCCCAACATCTCCTCCATGGGGGATTCGTCGAATGACCCGCTGGTGAATGAGAAAAAGATGCGGGAAATTCTTTCCGATGCAAAGGCTGAAGCCGGAAAGAAAATAAAATTCATCCAGCTTTACAGTTACAAACGGTACAAAATTTCAGAGGCGCAGATTCCGTTCCTGCTTGACGCGATGAAGGAGCCGGCCCTGACCGTGCCCGTCCTCCAGCTTTTTTATTGGTCCGGCTGGCGGTTTGAGGTGGATGAGCTTGTCCCTTCCTGCCAGCCTTATGTGGATGCCTGCTTGTCGAAAAAAGAATGGAATGGGTTGGACGAGTTGCGCGATTGGCTGAGACGCATCACGCCCATTGATCCTCTCCCTCATTTCGGATGGATATTCGACGGCCAGGATCCCAAGTACGGCATTTTTGAAAATTCGGTATGGGCTCGCAGTGATGAATACCTGGCGCACAGTATCAAGCTGGATGACCGGAAGCTGACAAACTGTGACCGGAAAGTGTTGGCTGCCCGCTATAGTATTTTTTGGGATAATATCAAAATTGACGGAAGCGGAATCACGGAAGCGGTGGTGGCATTTTGCGCAGACGACGAAAAAGGGTTTTATGCAAGGGGATTTATTGGAAAATCAGAAGTGCCATTGTTCATGGCTTTGATTGATAACAAAAACCAACAGGTGTCGATGCTTACTCGAAAGATTTTACAAAAAATATTACATGTTAACGAGAAAACAAACTTTAGGCAGTGGTGGATGGAGCATGAAGCCACGTTTTCTTTTGATGATTACTTAATTAACATTATAACGGACAAATCACGGTCAACGGAAGACCGGGTGGCGTGCATTTTTCACATTCGCGTGCAGGCATTGAGCGGAAATGATAAAATAGGCGAAGCGAGCCTTTGCAAAATCTCTTCTATTTTGTTGGACAGCTCAGAGCCAGAAGGGCTGCGTTTGTCTGCTTATGCATGCCTTTCCGACATGGTAAAAGATCATTCTGCAACACATCCAACTGATTTAAGCTGGAAAAATGTCTTGATAAAACCGGCTGTTTCTCTGTTTGACAAAGAAGTTTTTTATCGCACAATTAGATTTATGACTCCAGCAGAGGCAATTACAGGCGATTTGCGTGATAAATTCAAGGCGGCTGCTTTGGATGACAAGCTTCCGCCTGCACGCAGGGCATCGGCAATAAATGTTCTGGGCAGGGGTTGTGCCGTCTATAAAGAACATAGAGTTGAAGATGCTAAATTGGCATTGTCTGTACTGGATGATTATTCAAGATCTGACAAAGAAATAGAATCATTCCTTCATCCCAAAAGCAGGGGTGCGCAGGCAGCCATTAAAACGACACATGCCCAAATAGTTTGTCTTGCGCTGGAATCAATGACCGGGCGGAAGGACTGCGGGTATGACATTGAGAAATGGCGGAAGGCGGTGGCCGAGCTTGCCGCAAAGGCGGGGCGGCCGGAACAGCGTTGACGCCCGGACGGGCGGCTTGCCGGCGGCGGAAGCGGGACGGATCATCGGCGGGTGAAAAAATGGCGGTCGGGATGTGGAAAATGGCACAGGCTTGGCGGCATGTTTTTTTTGTGGTGATGGTTGCGGCCTCCGCATTCTGCATGCCGGCGGCGGCCGCATCGGCGCGCAAGGCGCACGATGAACCGGCGGCTCCGCGGACGGTGAAGCGGGTGCCAAGCAAGCTGCCGGACTCGTTTGATCCGGCGGAGTTTATTAAAAAGTTCGAGGTTCGGGGGACGGACCTCCTGCGTGACGTGCATTATACAAGCACCTATGCGCTGCCGTATCGTTGGTTCAAGCCGGACAATCTGCCGGCCCAGGCGCGGGTGCCGTTGGTTGTTTTCCTGTGCGGCCTTGGGGAAAATGGGGCGGGCGAAGGCCAATTGGTTGAGAAGGATGAGTTCTACCTGACGTTTGTGCAGCCGTGGAACCAGAAGAGCCATCAGTGCTTCCTGCTGGCCCCGCGGGTGACCGCCAGAAATGAGGGATGGATTGGACGAGGACCGCTGGGGCAGCCGACGCCGCAGATGGCGGCGGTGGTGGATTTGGTGGAGGAGATGAAAAAGAAACACCCGGCGATTGATCCGGATCGGATCTACGTGGCGGGACTGTCCTCTGGCGGGCACGGGGCGTTTCAGATGATCGCGATGTGGCCGGGAGTTTTTGCGGGGGCGGTGACGACTCCGGGGGGATTCGATTGGCTGTTGGACGATTTCGTGCATCAGCAGAAGGTGGCGGTATGGGCGTTCTACAACCGCAATGAGGTGGCTGGACTGAAGGAGGGGTGTGACGATTTGCTGGAGCGGATCAACAAGCTTGGCGGGGAGGTGCGGCGGACGACAATGGAAACGCCAAAACTGCGCGGACATGCATGCTGGAAATGGGCGTATGCCGAGCCGGACCTGATCCCGTGGTTGTTTGCGCAGAGACGGAGCCCGTCCTCCGTGCGGATTGACGTGAAGAAGCTTCTGCCGCTGTCGCCTGCATGGAATCTATTGCCGGAGAATGTGCGGAAGGCGAACGAGCAGGCGCGGTCTGCCGCGTCCATCAATCCTCCCGCCGTGAAAAAAGGAGACGGCTCCGGCCGCGGCAGGTGAGGATGCGCTGTTTTTTTGCGGCATTGGCGGGCTTTGCGCTGTGCATGAACGCATGGTGGTTTGTTCGGGAGCGCACGGAAGTTGCGGAGGCGTTGTCCGGGGCCTTGGGCGAACCGGTGTCCCGGGAAGCCGCAGGGCGGCTGGCGGGCGTCCGGGCCGAATTTTGCGAGGTCGCAAGGCTGGTACGTCCGGGGGCGCCATGCTTTTACTGGACGCTTCCGGCACAGCAGAAGACCGTGAAGGCGGAATGTCAGGCGCTCCGCCTGAACTATGCGCTATGGCCGTCGCGGGTGTTGTACCGCGACGACCGTTCCCTTTCCGCCGTGGAATACATTCTTGTGCAGTCGTATCAGGCAGGTGATCTGGACATGCGCCTGTTCGAGTATGAATTGCAGACGGGCCGCGGGGCGGGATTCAAGGAAATCGGGAGGAGCCGCGACATTGTGGTTCTAAGGCGGACTGCGGGCGGAGGAAACACGCCGTGAAACTCCTTCCGTTCCTTTGTGTTTTTTGCGGGCTGCTGCTGCCGGCCGCCGCGGCATGGCCGTTGGCGTCGGCTTTATGTCGCCCGGGGCGGACGGGGGTGTTGCCGTGGCTGGCGGCATTTCCATTAGGATACGGCCTGCTGACGGCCGGGCTGTTTCTTGCCAATCTGCTTTGCGGAGTCCGCATGGGGGTGGGGGCTGGGTTGGTCGTACTGGCGTGTGTGTGCGCAGTTGGGCTCTGGGCCCGGGGGCGGAGCTTAAGCCATGTCGCCGGGAATTTGAGAACAGGGCTGATGCGCAGTGAAGGGCGGGTGTTCAATCCGCGCGTGGAACGACTTTTGGCCTGTGCTCTTCTCGGCATGGCGGCGATGCTGTGGATTTCGCGGGGCGTGTTGGCGTTGTCCGGCCCGGTCGGCGTGGATGACATTCCGGGAATGGGGGTGTGGGGATACAAGGCGCTGGCGATTGCGGATTCCGGCCAAATTCCCTGGTCATTGCTGTGCGACCGCGAGCGGCCCTACCTGAACCCATCGTATCCGCTTGGCTACCCGCTGTTGCTGGCGTGGGGGCACTGGTTTGCTGGCGGAGTTGACGACCATGCCGTCAAGCTGCTCCCCTGCCTGTCCGGCCTGCTGGTTTTTCTGATGCTGGCGGTCATGCTGTGCGAGTCGGGATTTCCCTTGTGGATTGCCTTGGTGCTTGGGCTCGCGCCATGTTGCGGTGATGTGTTCGGTTACTGCTTGGAAGCGCTCTACGCGGAAACGACGTTGCTGCTGTTTCTGTTGCCGGGCGTCTGGCTGGTGCAGCGGAATTTGCGGGAGCGCGCGGCACCCGATCTTTGGCTGGGCGTGCTGTTGCTGGGGATGGCGGCGTGGGTCAAGCAGGAAGGGATGTTTTTTCTGGTCTTGGTCTTGTCCTGGCTGGTGGTGGACGGCTGGAGGCGGCGGAATGGGCGGGGGTTAGCCGGCGCCAGCGCTGCCGCCGCCGCGTTGTTCGTGATGCCGTGGGCATGGTGCCGGTGGAAAACGGGGGTGTCCCTGTCCGATTTTTCACTGATCCAGCCGTGGAAGGCGGGGATTCATGAAACGTTGTGCGTTTTGGGCATGGGATGGCGGAAGGGGCTGTGCGGGATGTTTCTGGCGTTGAAGGAAAACGGCGGTCTGTGGGTGGTGGCGGCGGCGTTGCTGGCCGGAGGATTGGCGCGGAGTCCGCGCCAAGGCAACGGTATCGGGTTTGCGTGGTATGCCGCACTGGTGCCGCCGGCGTTTTTCATGAGCCTTTACGTTTTTTCCGTCCGCGAGCTGGAGTGGCACATGGATGCGTCATTGCCTCGTCTGCTGCTGGTTTCCGGCATGTGCGCCCTTGCTCTTGGCGCAGGCGCATTTGCGCCCGATGATGCCGCCGCCTCTCCGGGGGGGCGCTGGTGATGGCTTGAGGACGTCCGCATCACGGTCTGGCTGCCGCCTTCTTTTCCGGGCCGTTGGCCGGCAGGATCAGGATCTGCAGCGCGTTTTCGGACTTCAAGTGTTTGCGCGCCAGCTTATTGATGTCGCGGATGGTGATGGCGGCGGCGTCCTTTTCCAGGCTGCGGGCGCGGTCGAGCTGGGCGGGGTTCTGCTGCGAGCCGGAAACGGCGTCCATCCAGAAGGCGTTGCTGCGGAGGCTTTCCTTGATCTCGTTGAGCAGCGGCTTGACCGCGCGCCCGAACTCCTCGTCCGTGACGCCCTTCGCCGCGACCTCCGCGCCGATGCGCCGCGAGATGTCCGCGATCGACTGCGCCTGCTCCGGCGAGGCGCCGACGGCGGCGATGACGTAGCCGTACTCCGTGTAGGTGTCGCTGCAGCTTGCGCCGGCGCGGGGGCTGTAGGTCTCGCCCAGCTTCTCGCGGATTTCCTCGCGGAGGCGGTCGCCCAGGATGTCCGCCAGGACGGCCAGCCGGCGGGAGGCGGAGGCGCTGCGGATGCGGTCGGTTCCGGTGGGCCAGAAGACGTACGACTGCGCCTTGTGGAGCGTGGTTTCGCAGGGGAACGCCTTTGCCGCCGCGGCGGGGTCAGGGAAGCGGATGCGGCGCTCCTTCTTGTAGGTGGGGAGCTTCTTGTCGCGGGCCGGGAGGGCGCCGAACGTCTTCAGCAGCTCGCCGACGGCCTCCTCGACCTTGATGTCGCCGACGATGGTCACTTCCAGGTACTCCTTCGCCAGCGGTTTGGCGAGCCAGTCGCGGACTTCCTGAACGGTGCGGACGGCGAGTTCCTGCTCCTTCGGGAATCCGAAGCGGAAATCGCCGGAGGCGAGGAAGCGGCCGACCTGGTCCTTGAAGACGCCCTTGTCGGTGTGGCGGAGCATGGGGTAGAGCTGCTCGAAGGCCTTGCGCGCTTGGCGTTCGGCTTCGGGACGGTAGCCGGGGTCGGTGAGGAAGGCGGCGAGGTAGCGGAGCTCGAGCGCGAAGTCCGCCGGGGTCGTGCCGCCGGACAGGCTGAAGGCGTCGCTACCGGCACTGAATCCCGCGCCGACGTGCTTGCCGGCGAAGATGCGCTCGATCTCGTCGGCGCTGTGCCGGCCGAGGCCGCCGCCGATGAAAATTGAATTGGCGAGGACGGCAAGGCCGGGCTTGTCGGCCGGGGCGCAGAGGGTGCCGCCGCCGAAGCGGACGCCGACGTGGATGGCGTTCGCCTCGAAGTGGGTCGGCTTGATGTTGACGCGCACGTTGTTGGAGAGGACGAGCTGGGTGACGCCGAGGTCCGCCAGCTCGCGGCGGGAGAGCACCGTTCCGGGCGCGCCGAAGCTGGTGTAGGCGAACTCGGGGGTCTTCTCCTCGACGGGCGGCTTGACCTCGACGGCGCGGCTGGCGTTGTAGGCGGCAAGCAGTGCGGCCGGGGCGTTGTCCAGCTTCAGGTTGCCCGCGGCGAAGATGCCGGCGGCGTCGGCGGCCCAGAGCTTGCGGAATTCGGCGAGGAGCGCCTCGGGAGTGAGGGCGTCAAGGTCGGCCTTGACCTGCTCGAAATCCGCCTGCGGGCTGGTGAAGACCTCCTCGTTGAGGATGGCGCGGTAGATGCCGTCGGCCAATTGCCGCGACTTGCGGGTGGCGGCGGATTTCACCGCCTGCTCGGCCGAGGAACGGACCTGGGCGGAGAGTTCGGCGATTTCGGGCTTGGTGAAGCCGTAGCTGAGGGCGCGGCGCAGCTCCTGTTCAAGCACGCCGAGGGTCGTCTTCCACTGTTCGGGCTGACACTCGGCGGAGATCTCGGCGATGGTCGCGGCACGGTACAGGTCCTGGCCTTCGACCCCCCTGGGCACGAAACCGGCACCGTCTTTCTTGGCCAGGATTTCCAGGCGGCGCGACACGATCATGCAGGAGATGGCGCGATAGAGGAGGGCGCGGCGCGCGGCCAGCGTGTCGGGCTGCACCGTGAAGGGCTGGACGCTGGAGATGGAGAGGCTGGTGGCGGGCGCCTCGTCCTCGTGGTGCAGCATGGCGTGGGGGCCGGCGGCGGGCTTCCAGGAGAGGTCGGGGTCGGCCTTGGGCGCCGCGGGGGCCTGGATGTCGGCGAAATATTTTTCAATGAGCGGACTGAAGGTTTTCGCGTCCACGGCGCCGACGGCGACGACGAGCATGCGGCCCGGCACGTGTCCGCTCTGGTAGAGGCTGGCGAACTCCGCGCGGGGCGCCTTCGCGATGACGTCCTCCTCACCGATGGGCGAGCGGCGGGCGAGGAGCGACCCGGGGAAGAGGAACGACATCTGGGCGAGGGTGGTGCGGTAGCCGACGGAGTCGCGGTCGCGCTTCTCGCTGAGGATCACGCCGCGCTCCTTCTCGATCTCCTCGGCCTTGAGGAGCTGGCCGTCGGCGTAATCGCGCAGGAGTTGGAGGCAGTCGCCGACCAGCGGGGCGTCGGTCCGGGGGAGTTCGAGGATGTAGACGGTCTCGTACATGCCGGTGTGCGCGTTGATGTCCGAGCCGAATCCCAGCCCTTGGTTCTGGAAGCGGCCGATCAGTTCGTCGGCGGCGAAATGCTTCGTGCCGTTGAACGCCATATGCTCCAGGAAATGCGAGAGGCCGCGCTGGCTCTCGGTTTCCATGAGCGAGCCCGTGCGGACGCAGAGGCGCAGGCTGATGCGGCCCGGCGGCTCAGTGTTCGGCATGATGGCGTAGCGCAGGCCGTTCGGGAGCGCGCCCCACGTCACGGCCGCATCGGCCCGGATGTCGCCGGCGTCCTGCGGCCAGCGTGTTGCCGGATCGGCGGCGTGCGCGGAAATGCCGGCGGTGAACAGGAGGAGAAGTGCGGTGGCGGCGGCCCGGATGCGGTGGAGCCGGATTGGACGAAGGAGGGCGCTCATGGGTTTTTCCTGATTGCGGGTGTGTTTCATGCTGACGGCAGTATTAGAAACGTCGCGCGTGGAAAAGATGCAACCGCCCGAAAATTTGCCAGTTCCGGGCTTTGTCCGGAGCGCGCCTGCGGGCCGTGGTGAATGCCGATACGGATTTGCAATTATTACGGCCACTGTGTATATAATGGGCGAGGCCGACGGGTTTCGTACCATGTGGTGCATGATGTCGCGAGGGGTGGTTGACGATGGAAAACCACAAGTCATTTTGGGGCCGGCATGCCTTGGTGTTGCATGTCGGAATCGTGATTGTCCTGACATTTTTCTGCGTCTTCCTCCCCCTCCTCCTTTGGACGCACGCCACGGTCGACCGGAGCCTGCTGCTGGCATTGCTGGTCGTGTTTGCCGTTTCCATCTTCATCATCATGCGGCACAACCTCGTCCGGCGGCAGGCCGAGGCGGGTATCGCGCGCCGGCTGGCCATGCAGCGGCTTGTGACCTCCATCTCGTTGCGGCTTCTGCACACGGACGTGGACAAGCTTGACTCGGTGGTCGGGCAGGCGCTCGAGGAGTTGGGCGAGGCCATGGACTCCGACCATGTGCTCCTCAGCCAGGTCACGCGCGAGGGGACGCGCATGGTTCTGGCGCCGATCTCATCCTGGCATGCCGTTGGGGCGCCGGAGACGGAATATTCCGGACTTATTGCGCTCAACCGGTGGAACTGGCTTGAGCGAGTGGTTTCGGAGTTGCGGACGGAGGCATTCGACTCCACGGCCGCGCTGCCGCCCGCCGCCGCCGCGGAGTCCGCGGACTGGGCCCGGGCCGGCATCCGCTCCTTTGCCGCCATCCCGGTGAAGGGCAAGCGCATGACGGTCTTCTTCTGGTTTCTCGCCATGCGCAGGACAAAGGCTTGGACGCCGGAAGAAGTGCAGATGCTCGGCCTTGCCTGTGGAATCGTCCTCTCGGCGCTGGAGAACCGGTTCGCGGAGGTCAAGATCCGGCAGAGCGAGGAACGGTTCCGCGTCGCGCTCCAGGATTCGCCCGTGTCGGTGTTCAGTCAGGACGTCAACCTCCGCTACTCCTGGGTCTACAACCAGCCCTCCTGGATGAATGCGCTGATTTCGCTGATTGGCCAGGGGGACGCCGACCTCTATCCGCCCGATGTGGCGGAGCGGCTGACCGCGGTCAAGCGCGAGGTGCTGGCCTCCGGCGGCCTCCGCCGCGAGGAGGTCACCGTGGCTACGGGCAAGGACAAAACGTTTTGCTATGACATCACCATGGAGCCGCTCTACGACCTTTCCGGGCGCATCGCCGGCATCACCAGCGCCGCCGTGGACATCTCGGCCACCAAGCGCGCCGGCGAGGAGCGGATCATTCTGGAGGGCAGCGCGCGTGAAGCGCAGAAGCTCGAATGCCTTGCCGTCATGGCCGGCGGCATCGCCCACGATTTCAACAACCTGCTCATGGTCATCCTTGGCAATGCCGAACTGGCCATGCGCTCCAAGACGCTGCCGTCAGACGTGACGGAAAGCCTGGGGGCGATTACGGCCGCCGGCCAGCGCGCCAGCGAACTCAGCCGGATGATGCTGGTCTACTCCGGCCGCTCCGGCGTCAACCCGCGCCCCGTCATCCTTGGGGAGCTGTTGTCGGACATGAAGAGCCTGGTCGAAACCCTCGTGCCGAAGAACATCACCCTTGACTACCGTCCCGCCGGTCTCGACCTGCTGGCCGACATGGACACCTCGCAGATCCAGCAGCTGGTGACGCATCTGGTGACCAACGCCGTCGAGGCCGTCGGCAGCAGCGAAGGCGGCGTCCGCGTCTGCTCCGGTTCCCGCATGATGTCCCGGCAGGACTTCCAGTCCGCCCCGGGCGGACTGGGGCAGAACCGGCCCGACGGGCTCTACGCCTTCATCGAGGTGTCCGACACCGGCTGCGGCATGGACGAAGAGAGCCGGATGCACATTTTCGAGCCGTTCTTCTCCACCAAGTTCGCCGGTCGCGGCCTCGGGCTCTCCGTCGTCCTCGGAATCACCCGCGCCCACGGCGGCATTGTCACCGTGGACAGCCAGTCCGGCTCCGGAACCCGCGTGACCGTCTATTTCCCGGCCAAGGAACGCCCCGTTCCGGAATCCGTGGAACCGCTGGCGCCACCGGCCGAGGCCGAGGCGAATCGCTCGAAGAAAAACCTGGAGACGCTCGGGACAATCTTGGTCGTGGACGACGAGGACTGCATCCGCGACCTTGTGCAGCACGTGCTGGAGATGGCCGGCTACTCGGTCCTGTCGGCGGGCGACGGCGTCATCGGCCTCTCGGTCTTCCATCAGAAAGCGGACCGGGTCAGCGCCGCCATTCTTGACCTTAAGATGCCGCGGATGGACGGCTACGAACTGATCCGCAGCCTTCACCGGACGCGCCCGGACCTGCCGATCATCGTCTTTTCAGGCTACAGCTCGGAGGACGCGACAGGGCACCTGGCCGGAAGCGAGATCTCGGCGTTCATCCAGAAGCCGTGCGAGACGGAAGTGCTCCTGCGCACGCTCAAGTCCGTCCTCGCCCGGCCGACGGCGACTGATCCGCTCTTCCTTCTGTAACCAGGATTTTGCATGAAGCCGCGCGGCTTGTGCCTGTCACGGCAGGGTGGCGGACAAGGGGTAGGCAGGGATCGTGCCCCTGGATTAAGAGCGCATGCGTTTCGCATGCCCCAGCTACGTGCGGGAGCAGGGGTTTTTCCGGCGCGCACAAGACGCGCCGTCCGCGCGTGTTTCCGCCTGCGGCAACGGGGAGCCCGTCCCGTTTGCAATCCGGCCGTCTTACAGCATGACCTTGAAGATGGCCTTGCGCACGGGGCCGGTTCCGGCGAGCGGCGCGTGGGCGTCCTCGGGGAAAAGGATGGCGAACTGGCCGGGGACAAGGTCGAACCAGGCGTTCGATGCGTCCCCAAAAAATCCGATGTCGCTGGCGGCGTCATAGTCGGCGGTGGTCTGGCTGCATTCCTGCAGCGGTTTCCAGCCGATGACATCGCAGTTTTCAAATGCAATCTGCACGTCGACATAGCGGCGGTGGATTTCGAGGCGTGCAGCCTCGCGCCCCTTGCCGGAGCAGTCGCCGATGTTCACATAGAGGCGGTCGCCGTCAAGCTCATGGCGGCCTGCGGCGCGCGATGCCAGCGGCTGTTCCGCCAGAAACGCCTTGATCTTCGCCAGCGCCGGCAGCACCGCCTGGTAGCGCGACATGTTCCGTTGATCATCCAAAATCATAACGGGATCCCTCAATGCTCGCTGCCGGGAGTGGGATGTGAAATTTGCGCGACCCGCCCCGGACGGCGAGGAGTGCCACCAGCCTCCCTCCCCCCAAGCGGAGTGCTGTTGGATCGCACAAGAAAGAATGGTCGGGATGGCGAGATTCGAACTCGCGACCTTTTGTCCCCCAGACAAACGCGCTAAACCAGGCTGCGCTACATCCCGAAACTGGAAAAACGAACGGCTCATACCGTACCACGCAGAGGCTGAGTTGCAAGCGATGGACGTGCCGGCTGATTCGTGCCGGAACCACCCATTCAACGGCGGCCGTTTCCGGCGTGCGCCGCGGCGTGACGCCTTCCGCCCATTTTCGCAGGGTGTCGGAGGGACCCCGTGCCTGCGTCAGCCGTCGCCGCGGCGCAACAGGTTGTATTTCAGGATGTACCAGAGGGCGGCGACGCCGTCCTTCCAGCCTATTTTCTTGCCGCCGTCGAAGTTGCGTGCGGCGTACGCAATCGGAACTTCGTAAATGCGGCAGCGGCGGCGGGCGAGCTTGGCGGTCAGCTCCGGTTCGATGCCGAAGCGGTTGCATTCCAGCGGGAGGCTCCGGAAGATGTCGGCGCGGATCATCTTGTAGCAGGTTTCCATGTCGGTAAGGTGGAGGTTGCTGCAAAGATTAGAGAAGAGGGTGAGGACGCGGTTGCCGTTGTAGTGCCAGAAGGTGTCGACCATGATCTCGGAGCCGGAATAGCGGCTGCCGAAGACGGCGTCGGCCTGCTTGCCGGCGAAGAGCCGCAGCATGTGCGGGAACTCCTCGGGGGAATACTCGAGGTCGGCGTCCTGGATGACGACCACGTCGCCGGTGACATGCTTCTGAGCGGTGCGGATGGCGGCGCCCTTGCCGTGGTTGGACTCGTGGCGGATGACGGTCAGGTCGGGCGCCGGCGGCAAGGACTCCAGCTTTCCGCGGGTGCCGTCGCCGGAGGCGTCATCGACCACCAGAAGCTGGAGATCCGGCACGCCACATCCGCGGACGCGGCGGATAATCTCCAGGATGGTCGCCTCCTCGTTGTACACCGGGATGATGACGGTGAGCTTCATGGGGCGCACTCGGTGGCCTGCGGGGGCTGGTCACCCATCCAGTAGTGGCGGTCGTACTCGGCGCGGGCAAGGGCGAAGCGCCGCCGGTCGTCATCGGAGAAATGTTTCTGGCGTTCGACGGAGTCGTGCCGCAGGAGCGGTTCCCCGAACTGGAGGAGATCCTCGACAAAGGCCAGCATCTGCAGCTCGCTGTTGCTGAACGCGTCGCCGGTTCCGCCGGCCGGTGGCGGCGCGCCGGTCAGGCGGGAAAGCTCCTGGGCCTCGCGGACCAAATAGTCGGAGTGCCGCTGGTGGGCCAGGCTGAGGTGGACCGTCTCCTGCAGGATGTGCAGGTACCGCGCGATGGGGGTTTCATGCTGGGTCTGCTGCGATTTCTGGTTGAAGAGGATGGCGTCGCCGAGAAGGCGGTCGCACTCACCGTAGAGCGTCTGGCGCGAGGCGCGGTCGGAGAGCGGCAGCTCCTTGCGGAGCAGTTCCAGGGCGCGGTCGTGGGCCGCGTCGCGCCGGGCCGTGAACACGGGCACGTTCATCTCGACCAGCGTCTGCTTGTGGACCCGCGGTATTTTGTGGCCGCCGCTCATGGGACTGTTTCCTGTCGTCCTGGTTTCGCTGAGGGTTCCCGCCGCCGCGGCCGCATCCCCGCCTGGAGGCGGTGCAGGACGCGGTTGTACGCACAATAACCGTCCGCGGCGAAGCTGCCAGCCGGCGCGCCCCTTTTTTGGCACAATACTTCCGGACACCGCCCCCGCGGAGCCGGTTACCGCACGCTCCGGGGCGTTCCGGCACCTCAGGGTTCACGGGCGATGACGAAGAGCGCGTAGCCAGCGCGCAGGTTGGGACGGAGCATCCGGGTGACGGCGTGTCCGCGGCTGAGCTGGCGGAAATAGAAGGCCCGGCGTATGGCGACGCCCTGCTTCCGGCAGAACTCCTCGAAGTCGACGACGGTCAGGTGGTGGATGTTCGGCGTGTCGTACCATTCGTAGGGGATGATCTCGTCCACCGGCATGCGGCCGCGGGTCAGCAGGTGCCAGCGGACGCGCCAGCAGGCGAAGTTCGGGAAACTGACGATCCCCATCTTCCCGACGCGCAGCATTTCGTCCAGCACATAGGCCGGCCGATGCACGGCGGGCAGGGTCTGGTTGAGGATGACGTAGTCGAACGACTGGTCCTCGAAGTCGCGCAGCCCCTCGTCCAGGTTGCCCTGGAACACGGAAAGGCCGCGGGCGATGCACTCCATGATCAGCCGCTGGTCCATCTCGACGCCGTAGCCCGATGCCTGCTTGCGGGCGCGCAGGAGCTGGAGCAGCGTGCCGTCGCCGCAGCCGAGGTCCAGGACGCGCGAGCCGGGCTCCACCAGATCCAGGACCGTGCGAAAATCGTTGCGCTGCAGCCCTTCGTTGTTTTCAGAACCCGCGCGGGCCGGTGCTTGTTCCTCGTTCACAGGACGCCTCCTTCCGCGGCGCCGCGGTGCGCGCCATGCCCGCCCCGGTGCAGGTAGCGCAGGAACGGCTTCATGGCGCGGGTGACCTCCTCGGTTTCGAGCAGGAACGCATCGTGGCCGTAGTCCGACTTGATCTCCAGATAGGTGACGTCCGCCCCGTTGGCGCGCAGGGCGCCGGCGATATCCCGCATCTCCTGCGGGGGAAAGAGCCAGTCGCTGGAAAACGCCAGCAGCAGAAACTTTGCCCGCGTGCGTTTCAGGCTGGCGCGGAGGCTCGGGAAATTGTCCGTCATGTCGAAATAGTCCATCGCCTTGGTGATGTAGAGGTAGCTGTTGGCGTCGAAGCGCTGGATGAACTTCTGCCCCTGGTGGCGGAGGTAGCTTTCGACCTGGAACTCGGTCTCGAAATTGTAGGCGTACTCCTCGCGGTGGCGCAGCTCGCGCCCGAACTTCTCGTGCATCGATTTGTCGCTGAGGTAGGTGATGTGGCCGATCATGCGGGCGATGGCCAGGCCGCTGGCCGGCGCCTCGCCGCCGTAGTAGTCGCCGCGCTTCCAGTTCGGGTCGGCGAAAATCGCCTCGCGCCCGACGGCGTTGAAGGCGATCCCCTGCGCCGACAGCCGGTAGGTCGTCGCCACCGGAATCGCCGCCTGGATCTTCTCCGGAAAACGCACCGCCCACTCCAGCGCCTGCATTCCGCCCATGGAGCCGCCGACAACCGCCAGCAGTTTCGGGATGCCGAGGTGGTCCACCAGCGCCTTCTGGCACTCGACCATGTCGCCGATGGTCACGATGGGAAAGGAGAGGCCGTACGGCCTGCCGGTGGCCGGGTCGGTGGAGCTGGCCCCGGTCGAGCCCTTGCAGCCGCCGAGCACGTTGGCGCAGAGGATGAAATATTCGTCGGTGTCCAGCGCCTTGCCGGGGCCGACCGCCGTGTCCCACCAGCCCGGCGCCGGATCTTCGGGCGCGTGCCGGCCCGCCGCGTGCGCGTCCCCCGACAGCGCGTGGCAGAGCAGGATGGCGTTGTCTTTCTTCGCGTTCAGCCTGCCGTAGGTCTCGTACTGGATTGTGATCGGGCCGAGGGCGGCGCCGTTCGCCAGCTTCAGGACATGCGGCGGCTGGAAGAGCCGCACTTGGTTCGGGGACACGATCCCGACCGAGGGCTCCTCCTGTTTGGCTGCCGTGCTGGGCTTGTGTGTCGTCATGGCGTTGGGACCTGCCTGCGTTTTCCGGGGCCGGCCCGCCGCATGGAGGCGCCGCGGCTCCGGATTGTGCGTACTATAATCCCGCTTCGCGACTGCCGGCGGACGACCGGCTTGAACCCGGATCCCCGCGCCGGGCGCCAATATGTCCTAAGCCGCATATTTCATAAAAATGGCGATCCGTCGCATCATACATTTTTGGCAAAGCCGTTCCATTTGATCATTGCCAACAGGAGAAGGCGTGGAGTCATTTGGAGTGCGGCAATAAGTGCATCCGTTTGCCGCTTTCCAACCAAGGCGGAGCCGCCATCAACAATACCTCAGCCAGCAATGAGAGAAGGGACGCCAGCGCTCCGCGCGAATTAAAAGCGGCGAACGGATGCGCTTATCGCCGCACTCCAAACGCGCACCGATCCGCCGTCTCCGCCACTCTTGAAAAATACCCGTTGGATTCCGGCCCGCCGCCGGCCGGCCTGAGCCTGCAATTTGAAATTAGGCCGATTCCGGGTTATCCTTTCTCATCGGCAAAGTACGAGGGAAAACACAACACGCCCGGGGGCATGGGTGTGATGGCGGAGGCTGGGGATGCTCATGAAGACCATTCCTGACGTGGTTTGCGGGGTGTGGTCCGGAACGAGGCGGCATTTCACGCTGGTCGAGGTGATGATCGCCTTTGGCGTGTCCGGCCTGGTACTGGCGTCTGCATTGACCTTGTTTTCGATCTTCCTGTACTCGGACGACATGGTGACCAAGCGGAACACCGCGCTGAGCATCGCCCGCAGCCAGCTCGATTATCTCCGCACCGTGCCGTA
>CAIXRA010000004.1 GCA_903921725.1 uncultured Lentisphaerota bacterium | reverse complement strand
TCAACTAAGGCGGAGCCGCTATAACAAAACCTTATAGATTGTCGCCACAACCCACAACCAACCCCAAGAGCAAAACCAAAAACACCAGAACACCAGCGCTCCGCGCGCATAAAAAAGCGGCAAACGGATGCACTTATTGCCGCACTCCAAACTTGCGACCTGGCACCGTGCAGAATGACAGGGTAACCTACTGCCGGCAGTGTGTACGAGAGTCAATCAGCCAGCCATATTTGTTTTTACCTGGACCGGGAAGGGACGCCAATGAATTTATACCGGAATATGGGCGCGCTGGCGCTGTGCGCCGCCTCGCTGCTGCCGTGCGGATGCCGCGTTTCCTTTGGAGTGCCCGGGGCGGCATTCGTGCCGTCTCCCGCCGCCAGTGTGGTCGTGGAACGGGCGACGGTCCGGTTCGAGTCTGAAGAGGCGGCCAAGCTGTTTCACGAGAAGTACGACCGCCGCAAGTTTTTCCACCTGCGCTCCGGATATGCGCCGGACGAGGAAACCGCCTTTTGGAACGCGCAGGTCGCCGTCTGTGACACGGACGGGAACCGCACGATCTCCCGGCAGGAATCCAAGATCTACAGCGACAGCTCCACGCTGTAATCCCGCCGTTTGCCGCCGCCGGTCCCGACCCGCATCACCCCGCCAGTGCCAGCCAGCCCATGGCGGCGGCGAGCAGCAGGAACAGCGCGGCCATCAGCAGCTTGGAGCGCGCGACGTTGCGGCGCGCGAACTCCGCAAGCGCCTTGCCTGAAACGCCGTACGCCGCCAGCAGCGTCACCAGGACCAGCGGCAGGATGAACGCCAGGTTGTACGCCAGCAGCAGCCGCAGCGAGTGCCCGGTCATCCCCGTGCGGTTCATCACCATCAGAGCCGGCAGGTAGATCTGGCCGGTGCAGACCAGTTCCAGCGAGGAGATGATGACGCCGAGCGCCAGCCCGGCCAGCAGCAGCGAGCGGTGGCCGGCGTATTCGCGGATGAAGGCGTGGATCCTGCGCGTGGTTTCCGCCGACAGCCCCATGCTCATGTCGCGCGCCAGCCCCGTGCGCCGGAAGCGCCAGGCGTCCCGCAGATGCAGTCCGGCGAGAAGCAGCCCGCCCGCGGCCATCAGCAGGTACACGGCGGTCTTCAACCAGGCCAGCGCGGCGAGCCAGGCCGCCAGTTTCGACAGGCCCAGCCCCAGCAGGAAATAGGTGGCGAACACGCCGAAGCAGAAGCTGCCGCCAAGCAGGAAGACGGCTTTCTTTCCGCGGCCGATAAAGAGCAGGTAGCCGACCAGGAAGACGGCGGTGGCGAAGGCGCAGGGGTTGATGCCGTCAATCAGGCCGGCGAGCAGGATGCCGCCCCAGTCGAGGCGGTCGAGGAAAGAGCGGTTTCGGGCGAGGGCGGTGCGCTTGTCCGCATCGGTGAAGCAGTCCCAGAACGGCGGCTGGTCCGCCGGTTTCAGCTTCTGCGCGAGCCCGTCGGGTAGGAGCGGCGGCGCCGCCGGCTTCGGCGCGCCGGAGCCGAACCAGCGCCCGATCTTCGCCGTGAGACGTTCCTGCGGCGGCGCGGCGCTGTGCCAGCCGTCCTCCCAGACGAGCAGCGGCACGTCGGTCCGCGCGTCGCCGGGGATGCCGAGCGTCTCCCGCACGCAGCCGAGCGTGGCCAGGCCGTCGGGCGTCGTGATGTCGAAGCGCGCAATCCGCAGCCCGGGCGTGGTCGCCTCCAGATGTCGCAGCGCTAGGTTCATGCGGGAGCAGTGCTGGCAGCGCGGCAGGAAGAAATAGGCAAGGTTCCGCTCCGGCGGCGCGGCGCTTCCGGAGGCGGCGGAGCCCGCGGCGCCTTTGCCGGGGGCGGTGTAGCCCATGACGGCCGCGTCGCCGCCGGCCGCCGCGGCGCGCGCCAGGTCCGCCAGCAGCGGCGAAAACTCCCGCGCCCGGTGTGCGGACTCCGCAAGCTCCGGGAGCAGCGGCGCGTATTTTTCGTAGTTGTACAGGAGGTTCCGCGGCGGGATATGCAGGGCCGGCAGCGAGTCGTTGGCGCCCGGGCGGACGCCCAGCTCCTTCTCCAGCGCCGCGAGCAGCTCGAAGTTGCGCGGCTTGCCGATGTCGACGATCACCAGCCGGACGCCGGCGGTCGTGCTCTCCGACGAGTCCGCCCACCATTCCTTCAGTTCCGCGCACTCCCGGCAGCCGGCGGTGCCGAACACCACGGCGAAGCGCGCGCCCGGCGGCGCCGGCGTGTCTCCGGAGGGCGCGCCGGCAACGGCGCCGGCGGCGAGCAGCCATGCGCAGAAAAGCAGGATGTGCGTCCGGAACAGCGTCATCGCGGATCCCTGTTGTTCAGCCTGGCGCCGCACGGGTCGGATCACCGCTTACCGGGCTTTTTCCGCGCCTGGATGGAGAGGTCGGGCTGGGCGATGGTGATCTTGGTGAAGGGCGGGACGGACTCGGTGAGCCAGACGTTGCCGCCGATGATCGAGTCGTGCCCGATGGTGATGTTGCCGAGGATGGTCGCGCCGGCGTAGACCGTCACGTTGTCCTCCAGGTTCGGATGGCGCTTGGCGCCCTTGATCAGGTGTCCGGCGGCGTCCTTCGGGAAGCTCAGCGCGCCGAGCGTCACGCCCTGATAGAGCTTGACGTTCTCGCCGATCACCGCCGTCTCGCCGATCACCACGCCGGTGCCGTGGTCGATGAAGAAACGCGGGCCGATGGCGGCGCCGGGGTGGATGTCGATGCCGGTGACGGTGTGGGCGTACTCGCTCATGACGCGGGGGATGAGCGGCACGTCCTGCCGGTAGAGCACATGCGCGATGCGCTGGACGGCCACGGCGCGGAGGCCGGGGTAGGCGATGACCACCTCGTCGGGCGTCTTCGCCGCCGGGTCGCCGTCCATGGCCGCCTGCACATCGCTCTTCAGCAGTTCGCGGACGGCGGGCAGTTTCTCCAGCAGCGCGACGGCCGCGTCCTCCGCCTGGCGCCGGCAGTGGCACTGGCGGCAGTTGCTCTGGCGGCAGCGGTAGGCGAGGGCGCGCTCGATCTGGTCGGACAGTTCGCGGAAGATGCCGTTGATGTGGCTTCCGGTCATGAACTCCACGCCGGTGCGTTCGACCGGGTGCCGCCCGGAATAGCCGGGGAACAGCACCTCCTGCAGCGCCTGCAGGATCTCGATGACCGCCTCGCGCTGCGGCATGTTGCTGCCGTCGAGGTGGTTGATGCCGCAGCCGTCCTCGTAGGTGGCGCAGACCCGGGCGGTGAGCTTCCGCGCCAGCTCGGGCGTCCATTTGCTCTTGAAAGTTTTTGCCGCGTGCTTGCCGCACGACTCGGGATTGATGGAACGGTTCATGGAGCCAACTCCTTGTAAGGAAACGCAGAACGCAGAATTCAGAACGCAGGACGCGGGGCGGCGCCCGCCGCTTTTTCCAGCCCGAAACCCAGTATCGGCCTACTATATCCCGTGTTTTCCGTGATGCGGGCTGTTTTCCGCATGCCGCCGCAGCGCGGCCCCGGCCCAGCCCGGCGGGGCTCGTTTGCCTCAGCCTCCCGCCTCTTTTTCCACCAGCACGGTGACGGGCCCGGAGTTCTGCATGCTGACCTCCATCATCGCGCCGAAGACGCCGGTGGCGGTTTTCACGCCGGCGGCGCGCAGGGTTTCGGCGAACTGCATGTAGAGCGGTTCGGCGATGGCGGGCGGCGCGGCGTCGGAGAAGCTCGGGCGGCGTCCGCGCGAGGCGTCGCCGTAGAGGGTGAACTGGGAGACGACCAGGGCTTCGCCGCCAGTTTCGAGCAGGGAATGGTTGAACTTGCCGGCGGCGTCCTCGAAGATGCGCAGGTTCAGGCATTTGTCCGCGACCCAGCGCATCTCCGCCTCCGTGTCCGTGACGCGCACGCCAAGCAGGATCAGCAGCCCCGGCCCGATCCGGCCGACCACGCCGCCGTCCACCTCGACCCGCGCCTCCTTCACCCGCTGCACCAGCGCACGCATGCGAACCTCCGCTGTCCGTTTGCAACCGGGCCGCGCGGCCCGTGCGGCGTAATCTACCCGCCGGTTCGCCAAATAAAAGAGAAAAGGGGCGGCGCCTCGCGCTCAGCCCCGCACCGGGACGGCGCTCGCACTCGCCAATCGAAACGTCAGTCATGCGGAAATCGAGGGCGACAATCGAGCGCGAACGAAGCCCAAAGAACGCTCAACGGCGGGCGAACATGAATTGAAACGCAAAGGCGCGAAGGCGCAAAAAGGGGGGGGGGGACGCTCAACGCTCAACGTTCAACTTTCAACGTCGGCGGGACGGGAGGCAAGGATGAGGATGCCGCCCCGTTTGTAGTTCCGCCTTCAGGCGGCCGTAGGCCGGGAGCGTGGGCGTCCCGCCCGCCTTGACCGGGCGTCCCGCCCGGAATTTTCGTGTGCGTCGGACAAGATGTCCACCGAAAGCGG
>CAIXRA010000003.1 GCA_903921725.1 uncultured Lentisphaerota bacterium | reverse complement strand
TCCACCGCCTGACGGAAGCCGATCCGGTTCATGAACTCGGCAAAGACCGCCAACCCGCCGAAAGGGGTCACCACGCGGGACGTGTCTTTCACCCCCAGCTTTTTTCCGCCGAAAACCGATGTAAGTTTTGCTTGCACTGTTCTGTTCCTCCTTCTGGTGTACGGTGGGTTACGCACAACATAAGGTGGAAAAGGAACAGACAGTGCTTATTCAACTTCGGAATCCGGGCTAATGGCAGTGTGGCACAAAAACAAAACATTAGTAATGGCAATACTCTCATTATTTCGAGCTAACGCGCATGTCGTAACTTAAAAACTTGAATAAATGCTTGTTTTTCTTCCGTGGTATGGTATATTTGTGAACATAAAGGGACACGGCGATCAAGAATCGAAAGAGAAGGAGCGGCGACAAGTTTGAGCAACGAGGTGAACATCATTCCGCTGGGCGAGGTTGCCGGGGTTATTCCGGGTGTCGCGACACGGACGCTGGGCCTTGGGGACAGTGACCGGCAGCACCGCGTGCTTACGGTACGGGCGTTGACGGATCTTGGGATTGATGTTACTGGGATTGCCGAGCTTGAGGTTTTGGGGAAGATTTCGGATGAACAGCGGTTGCAGGCGGGCGATGTTCTTTTGCCGGCGCGGAGTACTCGGGTGACGGCAGTGATTGTGCCTGCGGAGTTAGACGGTACGCCAATCAACGCCACCTTGGTTGTTGTCCGTTGCGGGCCGATGCTAAGTCCGCATGTGCTTGCCGCCTATCTGAATCATCCTGATGGGCAGTTGGCTATCGCGGCGGCAGCCCAGTCCGGCACGGCCCAAGTGAACCTGACTGCGGCCGCACTGCGCCGTCTTCCGGTGCCGGTGCCGCTCAAAGCTCAGCAGGAACGCTTTGCCGCCCTGCTGGTGGCCGCAGAAGAGGCTTACACAACCGCCATCGAGGCGGCGGGGATGCGCTTGCGGCTCGCGCGTTCCGCAGTGCTCGATCAACTTAAACAGGACAAGGAGAACTAAACCATGGCAGCGAAGACAATCTCAATCGAATTTGCCGGATACTGGCGAGACGTAAACAAGGGCGGTGTTCCTACCGCGTCAGGCATTTATTGTGTTTATGAATGTACGCACAATGTGCAGGCGGGAAACGTTATTCTTCGCAGGCTCATCTACATTGGTGAGGCAGAAGACGTACGGACGCGGTTGGCCAACCACGAAAAATATCCGGATTGGTGCCGGTACGTTCGCCAAGGGAATACGCTATGTTTCTCTTTTGGCGCTATTGGAACCGTTGACCGTGAACGTGCCGAGGCGGCCATGATCTTCAAGCATAAGCATCCCGAAAATACAGAATATGCGAACGCCTTCCCGTTTGATCAGACGACAATAATACTCAGCGGGAAGACCGATTCCCTTAACACGAACTTTACAGTCGTGCGGACCTAATACCACAGGAACCAATCATGGCCACTACCCCAACCATTCGCATCGTCACGCGTGAGGAATTGAACCGCCGGCTTTGGCAGGCGGCGGATATTCTTCGCGGCACGGTGGATGCCGGCGACTTCAAGAACCACATCTTGGCGCTGATGTTCCTCAAGCGTCTTTCGGATGTGTTTTATGAACGGCGGCAGGAGATCATTGACGAATGGTTGCGTGCCGGCAAGACCCAGAAGCAGGCCATGGAGATTGCCGATGATCCGGACGAGTATGGCGGCGGCAGCTACTATGTCCCCCAAGGTGCCCGTTGGGATGACCTGATGAAGGTCGGGGAAAATCGCGCCGAGGCCATTGACAAGGCGCTGCTCGCCATCGAGGAACGTAACGGCCAGTATCTGGAAGGCGTTCTTGAAGGCATCCGTTTCAATGATGCCCGCCGGTTCGGCGACGCGGGCACCATGGACAGCCTTATGCAGCGGCTGCTCTCGCACTTCGGCGGCATCCCCCTTGGCAACCGCAATCTTGCCGAGCCGGACATCCTTGGCAACGCCTACGAATTCCTCATTGAACGCTTCGCCGAAGGTAGCGGTAAGAAGGGCGGCGAATTTTATACCCCGCGCATGGTCGTCAAGCTCATCGTTGAACTCCTGCGGCCGGCGGAGGGGATGCGCATCCAGGATCCTACCTGTGGTTCCGGCGGCATGCTCATCGAGTGCGGCGACTACGTCAGCGCCCGCGGCGGCGATCCGCGCAACCTTACACTCACCGGACAGGAGAAGAATTACGGTACCTGGTCCATCTGCAAGCTGAACATGCTCCTGCACAACTTCCCGGATGCCGACATCCGCACCGGGGATACCATCCTCACGCCCAAGTTCGAGAGGAAAGGCGTCCTGGATGCGTTTGACCGTGTCATAGCCAATCCCCCGTTCTCGCTCAAGGAATGGCACGGTGTCGAGGCCAAGCCGGGCAAGTCTGACGATGCCGAGGCCAAGGTTGACCCCAAGGAAGTCCGGGAACGCTTTGAGAACGATCCCTATCACCGCTTCACCCGTGGCATCCCGCCTGCCACCAAGGGCGACACCGCCTTCCTCCAACACATGGTCGCGGTCTGCAAGGACGATGGCATGATTGGCGTGGTCATGCCCCATGGCGTGCTCTTCCGCGGTGGCAGCGAGGGCGAAATCCGCAAGGCATTGTTGCAGGAAGACCTGATCGAAGCCGTCATCGGCCTGCCCGAACAGCTCTTCTTTGGCACCGGCATCCCGGCATCTATCCTGATCCTGAACAAGCGCAAGCCCGCCGCGCGCCGCAAGAAAGTCCTGTTCATTGACGCCTCGTCCGACGGTCTGTACCGGGAGGGCAAGAACCGCAATTACCTGCGGTTGGAAGACATTCTGCGCATCGCCGCCGTCTTCCACGCCTGGGCCGATCCGGGTGCCATTGAACGCTGGCTCGACAGCGAACGCGAAGTGATTTGTGCCACCGCGCACCGGCATCACCTCACACGGGTCGAGTGCTTCCGCGCGGCCGGAGGACCTGATGTGGAACGCGAGATCGCCGATTCTCTCTGTGACGAAGGCGAACAGGTCGTCGAGTTTGACGCCGCCGCCAAAGCCATCCGTGCCTGGTTGAAGCAGGCACCCGCCAGTAATCGCGGATCCCTGGAAAAATTCGCCGCCATCGTGGGCTTGGATGTCATCGCCAAGGAGAACGATTATAACCTGAACATTTCCCGTTATGTTGACAGCGCCGAGCCGCCCCCCGAACTCGATGTCGCCAGCGAACTCCGCAAGCTCCGCGAACTCGAAACCAAGCGCAATGCCGCCGAAGCCCGCATGGACAAGTTGCTGAAGGAGCTGGGATATGGCGGGTAATCCTAAAAAGTGCTCAACTGGTTGGCGAATGGTGTCACTGAAGCAGGTGGCGCGCCAGATGCTCAATGGGGGCACGCCCAGTACCAAGATCCCTTCATATTGGCAGGGGGATATACCTTGGGTGACGGGGGCAGACTTTGAGGATCAGGAGGTCGTAATTGGTAGACGATACATCAGCAGGAAAGCTGTCGAGGCGAGCGCCACAAACGTGATTCCCAAAGGGCATCTTCTCATTCTGACACGAACCGGCGTCAGCAAAGTGGCGGCGGCACCGTGTGACATCGCCATTAGCCAGGATATCACTGGAGTTATCGTCAAAGAGGATGAGTTTTGTCCGAAATTCATATTCCAGCAGTTGGATCGCCTTAGCGGCCGTCTGAAAACGTTGATACAGGGAACCAGCATCAAAGGTCTCCTCCGCGAGGATCTGGAAACCTTTGCTATTCCGGCACCCTCTCTTCCCGAACAGCGTCGCATCGCCGAGATCCTGAACGCCGTGGACGCCGCGATTGACGCCACCCATGCCGTCATCGCCCAGACCCGCTGCCTCAAGTCTGCGATCCTCAATGACCTGCTTACCCATGGGGTACCGGGAAAAAAAGCAAAGTTAAAATCATGCAAATGGCTGTCGCAGTATCCGGCAACTTGGTCAGTTGTACCATTAGGAAGTCTATTGCGAGAACCTATAAAGAATGGATATTCGCCTGTCTGTCCACGGGAGGCGTCTGGGATTTGGATACTAACCCTTTCCGCCGTTTCTTCAGAGGGCTACAACGAAAAGGGAGTCAAACCAGCGCCGCTCGAAGATGAAAGAGTTCTACAAAACGTATTGGAAGTTGGCGACATTGTTGTTAGCCGCTCCAATACGCAAGAGTTAGTTGGACTTGCCGGCGTGTATTCTGGCAAACCGTCGCGATGTTCGTATTCAGATTTGCTGATGCGAGTTCGGATCGATCCCAAAAAGGTGGATAACGACTTTGTGTCGTATGCGTTTCTTTCCGCTGCAAGTAGAGCTTATTTTGAACGGACCGCCCGGGGAACCAGTGGGTCAATGAAGAAAATTGATCGGGCTATACTTGAGGCGCTGCCAATCCCCCTTCCCAAATTGAGCGACCAGCAGCAAATTGCTAAAACGGTAAAACAAATCGACGTTGTTCGCAACGAACAGATTAACCAGTTCATGCGGTTACAAAACATAAAATCCGCACTAAGCCAAGCATTACTGACCGGCCCAATGCATCCTGATCGTCGGGGCAAGTCATGAACGAGATTCCCCAGACAACTCAGTGGGCGTTTATTGACGAAGCCGGTGATCCGCACTTGGGGCTACATAAGAAAAACGTGTCCTCATTTTACGTTGTCTGTGCAGTGCTGGTGGATGAAAACGCCAAAGATGCCATTGCCGCCAAAGTTGATCAAGTTCGATCAAAGTTTTGCGGAAAAGGAGAGCTGAAGTCGTCTAACATTGGGGGAAATTTGGCGCGAAGAAAAGACGTCCTAAATGCTCTGGTTGCGACCGGTATCAAATTTTGTGCATTTGTGGTAGATAAAAACGATATTGATGCGACCTCCGGCCTGCAGTACAAAAAATCATTCATCAAGTATCTGCATGGCCGACTCTACAAAAGGCTCTACCGTGCTTTTGCGAGCCTGCATGTTGTTGCGGACGAGCATGGAAGTCCAGACTTTATGGACGGTTTCCGGAAATACATGGAGGAGCGATACCAGAAAGAGTTGTTTGACCATGCGGACTGTCGTTTTGCGAACAGCGCAACGGAGCCTTTGGTGCAGGCCGCAGACATTATCGCCGGTTCCCTCTTGCGCGTCTATTCCGGCAGTGATCCCGATGATGTACTGGCGTTACTCTCCGGCTCGGCCATAATCATCGAGCGCTGGCCGCCCAACATTAAAAGGCCGGATGTATTAGGGGAGATTGAAGACAAAGAACGGCATGACCATTTGGTCGCCCAGCAAGGAATCATGCTTGCTCGTGATTTCTTTGCAACAAATGTAGGCAGTGATGACCCGCGGATTGAAGTACAGGTAGAGACACTTCGATACTTACTGTTTCGATATGAAGTCGATCCTGCACAATATGTCTATACAGATGAAATTATTCGACACCTTAACAAGTTTACGCCAGAACCAATAACTCACCAAACATTCCGAGCACAGGTCGTTGGCAAGTTGCGAAGCCAGGGCGTTATTATCGCCAGCAGTAACAAAGGGTATAAAATTCCCAATACCGCGCAAAACATGGATTCCTTCGTATCGCTGGTAAGTGGCGTGGTTATTCCGTATCTGAAACGATTGTCGATGGCCCGCCAGCAGTTATTGCTGGCAAGCAAAGGTTCTTACGATGCAGTAGACGCGCAGAAGTATGCCGAACTTTCGGAGTGCTTAAAATGCGTCGAACAGAGTAGGTTCCCCCAGCTGCCCCAGCCCAATAATGTTGTCACAGAAGAATCTCCGCTGGGGGAGGAACTTGATGAGTGATTTTGTCCATTCCAGTCTCAATTGTTCGGCCTTTCTCATGCCCATGCGATACCGAGACGACGGCGACTCAACGGCTGTAAGAATGAAAAATAAATAAGGGGGGCGCAATGGTGAGAATCGATTTCTTAAATGTCGGCCATGGGGACTGCACTGTCATTCAACATGCAAGTCAGTTACTAACCATGATTGATATAAACAATGGTCAAGAAATGGATATTGATACATTGAACGAACTGCAGGAATATTATCCATTAGGCCTGCCCCAAGGCGAAGAAATATTGAACGAATCGTTGTTACTTGAAAAAGTAGCGGCACAGGGGTACAACATTGACTTGACCAACCCCATTGATTTTCTGCGTGAACAGTATCCCGGAAAAGATATTTTTCGTTATATCCAGAGTCACCCCCATAAGGATCACATGTGTGGTCTCGCTGCATTATATGCGGATGGACGAAAAATCCACAACTTTTGGGATACCGCACACTCCTTTGTCCCTCCCTTAAAAGATGAAAACAACGCAGACTTGGCCGAATATCAAGCGCATCAAAAGGGGCTACGGGGCAACAAAATTTTACGATTGAATCGGGGAGCGAGTGGGATTTACTATGGAGAGAACCCAGCCGGCGTAAAGCCTGGTGATGGTATCGAAATTCTACATCCGCCATTTGGCAGAAATACATCAGCCACAGGTGCGGCGGCAGAGAATCCTAACAACTTCAGCTACATTCTTCGTTTGACTTACAATGGCATTAAAATTATTTTCGGCGGTGATGCCGAAGAGGCGGCATGGGAAGAGGTTGCCGAATACTATGGGGCTGATCTAAAATGCGATATTCTAAAAGCAAGCCACCACGGTCGTGATACCGGTTATTGTGCAAAAGCAGTTGCGTTAATGCAACCAGAGTACACAATTGTGTCTGTCGGGAAAAAGCCGGAGACTGACGCTTCGAGTAAGTATAGCAACTATTGTAAAAATGTATGGTCTACGCGTTGGCGTGGAAATATTTGGGTAACAATTGATGACGCAGGGTGTGGAAAAATCAAATCCCAATATACGAGGTGACAAAATGCCGGACTTTATATTTACGCTTTGGGACGTGGAACATGGACTCGCTATTTGGCTACAGACACCGGCTGGTCAGCATCATTGGATTGATGCCGGTCGCGCAGGTGATTTTTCGCCAAGCAAATGGGTGAAAGAGAAGTACGCAGTCACCAAACTTGACTTCCTGATCCTTAGCCACCCTGATGGCGACCATTTAAATGATCTGACGCAACTTGTGGAGTCTCTCGGAAATCCGCGGATTCTTCTACGCAATAAATCCCTGCCCGAGGAAGAGAAATTCAAAAGTGCTACACTGGATTACCAAAAGACATTCAGGATACTTGATACCACCTATATTTCGCCGGTGGCAGATGCCGAAAGTCCAATGAATTCCACTTACAATGGTGGCGTCGAAGTCAAGGCAGGGTATAACAATTATTCCGAGTCATGTACCGGGAATAATACTTCTGTGGTAGCTTTCTACTTATACGCCGGATGGCTGTTCGTCTGCCCTGGCGACATCGAAGACAGCGGTTGGCAGGAATTGTGGACCGCTAAGAAAGAAGTTTTCGAGCCACTTATTAAGGCTGCAAAATGGCGAATCCTCGTGGCACCCCACCACGGCCGGGAATCAGGTTACTCACAGCACATGATGGACTGCATAAACCCACACCTTGCCTTGATCAGCGATGTTGCAGGGCAATCACCGACCGACAAGAGTTTTCGAGAAAAACCGTTGGGGTTGAAATTAAATGGAGAAATAAAGAAGTTTTTGTCCACTAAACAGAAAGGGCGAATCCATTTCTCAATTACGCCCGAGGGGGCGTATACGTTTAACCAGTATGAGGGCGACTAATGAAAGTCGGCATTTCACTCTCTGGCGGTGGAGTACGAGCAACGGTGTTCCATCTCGGTATGCTTTCCCGCCTTGCGAACGGCCCCCGGTGGGGGGACATCTCCTTTTTGTCAACGGTCTCGGGCGGGAGTCTCTGCGCAGCCTTAATTTTCCAGAAAGCCGGAAAACGGTGGCCTGACGCAAAGCAATACCAAGAAGTTCTGCCCCACATTCGAACCCTGCTGACTACTTGTAACTTGCAACGCGCCTACATGTTGAAAATGCTTCTGAATCCATGGTTGCTACCCAGGGGAAGAGCCTCAATAATTGCTCGACTACTGAAGAGCAAGTGGGGAATTGATGCAGACCTACAGGACCTACCTCTTCACCCCCGTATGGTCATCAATGCCACTTGCTATGAGACGGGGAAGAGTTGGAGGTTTTGTGCTAAGAGGATGGGGGATTACCTTGCGAACTATGTGGTAAATCCATCGTTTCCGCTTGCAGATGCTGCTGCCGCATCTGCCGCGGTACCTGGTCTGATTGGCCCGCTTCGGTTAGCAACAACGAAGTATGCGTGGCTCAAATACGCCAAGGGTTTTGGTGAAGAAACAGGCGGAGAGCCGTCCGTACCAGTAGATCCCATTGCTCCCAAGCTTACACTGTGGGATGGTGGCGTGTACGATAATCTTGGATCGGAAGCAATATTTAAGCCCGGACGTGGCCTTCGCAAGGAGGTTGACTTCTATATTGTCAGTGACGCTTCACGGCCCTTGGGGCTTGAGTTCAAGCGGTTTCAGTGGGGATTGCCGCAATACATTCCCCCGTTTAGACTCATCGATGTCGCGACCGATCAGGTTCGCTCGATACGCGCACGAGCAATCGTTGACCACTTTAACCAGAAAAAGAATGGGGCGTTCTTTAGGATGGGTAATACGGCCGATGCGATATGGAGTATGGCTCGCGTGCAACCACCTGCCGGGACGGACAAACCGTTGTTAATGAGCAAGGAAGACGTTGCGGCGGCGGCAGGCACCGAAACCACTCTCCGTCGGTTGACACCAAATGAGTATGACCGCCTGTTTCGTCATGGTTACGAGGTGGCGGATGTTACATTGGCTGCTTACGGGTGTCAGGGGTTTTGAAGACACATCATGGCAGATAAACCTTACTTGGATTTGTAGTGCTGTTTAGACTATAGAATAATGAAAACCGAAGGAGAACTCACATGAGCGACAAGAAAATCGTTCCGCCACCGCCGAAAACAAACGAACAACGCCCCGTTGAAAGACATGGCGAGGGCACATTAATCAGTAACCGTGACACCCCGCAGGGTGGTTTCAGTCGTGGGCACAAGGAAGAAACCAGCAGCACTGGTCCGAAGCGGGATTCAGGAAGGCCCAAATGAAATTATCAGACTACCGCCAAGAGTACTACGGGTATTCCGCCAAGTTGAGCGAGATCACTCGTCAACTAAACTTCGCGGGCATTGCCATCATTTGGATATTCCGAGTTGGTGACAAGAACGGTGGTGGCATCCCATTTGCGCCAAGTCTGCTATGGGTTCTCTACTTGTTTGCGGTATCGCTGGCATTCGACCTCGGACATTACATTTACGCTACGGCGGCTTGGGGGCTTTTCTGTCGGCGCAAAGAGAAAGCCGGGGTTAAGGAGGACAAAGTGTTGAAAGCTCCCATAAAGATCAACTGGCCGACGCTGGGGTTCTTCTGGGGCAAGGTCTGTTTGAATGTCGTTGGCTATTTGGCCTTGATCGTGTATATCGCCGGAAAACTCGGCTGAGATAGGATGAGCATGATGACACTTACAGAGCTCCAACAACTGATTTCTGCTGGGGAGAGCCAGACGCTTGAGTTCAAGCAGTCCACGGGGCAACGTTCGCGGGCCATGGAGACGTTGTGCGCCATGCTGAATGGCGAGGGTGGGCGGGTGGTCTTTGGCGTGACACCGGACGGACGGCTGTTGGGCCAGGAGTTGGGGACGGATACCCTGGAGGAAGTGGCCGCCACGATCCGGGAAATCCAGCCGGCGACGGTGCCGGACTTGGACGTGGTGTCCGTGGTGCCCGGACGCTCCGCCATCGTTTTAACCGTGCCGGGGGGCGGTGGTCCGTTCACTTATCGGCGGCGGCCGTTCCTACGACTGGGGCCAACGACGTCGGAGATGCCGCAGGCGCTTTACGAACTCAGGTTGGCCGAGAAATTGCATGGCACCGTGCGTTGGGAGAATCAGCCATGCCCGGCGGGGGTGACGCTTGCCGACCTGGATGCCGATGAGATTCGGCAGACTGTCATTACGGCCCAGCAACTTGGGCGGCTCGGGGCCATTTCCGCCACGGATACGACGGCCGCGTTGGTTGGGTTGAATCTCATGGCGGATGACGGCAGGCTGATGAACGCCGCGGTCGCGTTGTATGCGCATCCGAACCGTTCGCTGTTTGCACAATTTCCGCAATTCAGCGTGCGTCTGGGACGGTTCCGGGGCGTCAACCGGCTGGCGGAGTTCGCGGACAATCGGGAATACTGGGGCGGTATATTCTGCCTGCTCCGGCACGCCGAACAGTTTCTGGCTGACCATGTACACATTGCCGGGCGGGTGGTTGCCGGCAAGATGCAGCGGGAGGATTTTCCAGACTATCCGCCGCGGGCAACGCGGGAGGCGTTGGCGAATGCATTCTGTCACCGTGACTACGCCATGGCCGGTGGCGCTGTGGAAGTCGCCATGTACGATGACCATCTGGAGATCACGAATCCGGGCGAGTTCCATTTCGGCATCACGTCGGAGAAGTTGCGGAGTGCGCATGCATCGCGTCCGTGGAATCCCATCATCGCGTCGGTGCTACACCGTGCCGGAATCATCGAGCGCTGGGGCAGCGGTGCCATCAATATCCTGCGCTGGTGCAACGAGGGGCTGGCACCGGAGCCGGCCTGGAGCGAAAGCGCCCGTACAGTGGTGGTGACGTTCAAGCCATGCAGCCAGGGCAAAGTAACAGGGGGCGTCACCCCACCAGTCACCCCACCAGTCACCCCACCAGTAGGGGCGCTGTTGCGGACGTTGGCGAACCGTGGGGAACTTGGCGCGGCGGAGATCCGGGAGGAGTTGGGGTTGCGTGACCGGACACATGTACGGGAGGCCTATGTCATGCCCGCATTGGCCGCTGGCTTGGTTGAGATGACACTACCCGAAAAGCCGCAGAGCCGGATGCAGAAATACCGGTTGACGGCATTGGGGCGGGCGGCGCTGGACGCTGGTGTCGGGGGCGAGACGGACGGCTTGCACGGAAAGGCGTATGCCAATGCCCAGAAACGGACCTGAATACACGGAAGTCCAGCGGCCGGCGGTCGAATTGCTGCGGGACGTATTCGGCTATGACCATGCGGACGGACAAGCGGCGGAGTTCGCAGCGGAACGGGAAAGCGAGACCGAGGTATTGCTGCTCGCCCGGCTGAGCCGGAAGCTACAGGAGATCAATCCGGGACTGACCGAAGTTGGGGTAAGGCAGGCCATCGCGGCGCTGCAGCAACCGCTGGTGGCCGGGCTGTTGGATGCCAATGAGGCTTGTTACCGGCTGGCGAGCCGCTGGGTGACCGTGGAGGAGACGCGCGGCGGAAAATTGGTGGCGCCAAGCGTACGGTTCATTGATTTCGACAATCCCCTAAACAATGAGTTTCTGGTGGTCGAGGAGTTTACGGTGCGGGGGCCGCGGGCGACGCGGCGTCTGGATCTGGTACTTTTTGTCAACGGCATTCCCTTGGCCGTAGTTGAGTGTAAGGCGCCGGGGGATGAGCATGGGATCGAGCATGCGGTACGAGACATGCTCGCCTATCAGGACATGGAAAAAGGGGTGACCCGGCTTTTCCATACGGTGCTGTTCTGCGTGGCGACGAAGCGTAGCGATGCACGATACGGGACGGTCGAGACACCCTTGAACCGGTACATGGAATGGAAGAGTGTGTATCCGCGCAGCCGATATGACCTGGAGCGCATGATAGGCCGCCCCCTGACCAAGCAGGACGTTACGCTGGCGGGGCTGTTTGCCAAGGAGAATCTGCTGGATCTGGCACGCAACTTTGTCGCCTTTGACCGGGATGGCGGGCGCGTGGTGAAGAAACTGGCGCGCTACCAGCAATACGAGGCGGTGAATGAGGCGATCCGGCGGATTACCGACCCCACCAGCAAGCTGCCGGTAAAGGAACGCAATGGTGTTGTCTGGCACACGCAGGGAAGCGGCAAGAGCCTGACTATGCTCTGGCTTTGCCTGAAATTGCGGCGTGCCAAAGAACTTGATAATCCAACCTTGCTGATCGTTACCGACCGGCGGGATTTGGATCGGCAAATTTCCAAGACCTTCCAAGGATGCGGGTTTGAAAACCCGGTGCGGGCGGCGCGTGTGCTACATCTCCGCAAACTGCTCAGCGGGCCGGCGGGACAGACGGTGATGACCACGGTGCAAAAGTTCTTCGGCGAAGGGGAAACGGTCGGGCGGAAAAAGGTTAGCCAACATCCAGTCTTGAGTGAGGTGGGGAATGTCTTTGTCCTGGTTGACGAGGCGCACCGCTCGCAATATCTGTGGTTTGCCGCGCACATGCGGCAGGCACTGCCCAATGCCTGCTTTATCGCGTTCACCGGAACGCCGATTGACAAGACACGGGAGAAGTTCGGGCCATACATCCATAAGTACACCATGCCGCAGTCGGTAGCGGATGGCGCGACGGTGCGGATTCTGTATGAAAGCCGGTTGCCGGAACTGGCCATCTGGGGCAAGCGGCTGGATCCAATCTTTGATGCGTCTTTTGCGCACCTGACGGTGCCGCAGCGGGAGAAATTGAAGCAGCAGGAAATCACGGAGCGCCGTATTGCCGAAGCGGCGACCGACCGTACGGTGATGATCGCCCATGACATTGCCACCCACTACCAGCAACATTTCGCGGCGGACGGGTTCAAGGCCCAGGTGGCCGCCTGTTCGCAGTTGGCGGCGGCGCAGTATTACAAAGAGCTTAGCAAGTACTTCCCGGATCGCGTTGCCCTGCTGATTTCCGATCCGTCCACCAAAGACAGTAATTTGTGGGAGCTAAAGAAACAGTTTGAAAACGAAGAGGCCATCATTGACCAGTTTAAGGAAGACGGCGTCGATAAGTTGGCGATCATCGTGGTGGCGGACAAATACCTGACCGGCTTTGACGCCCCCATCGAACGTGTGCTGTACTTGGACAAGCCGCTGCGGGAGCACAACCTGTTGCAGGCCATTGCGCGCGTGAACCGGCCGTTGCCGGAGTTGGACAAGCAGTGGGGGCTGATCGTTGACTATTGGGGCGTTGCTGGCTTCTTGGACAAGGCGCTGGCGGTGTTTGCCGATGACCTGATCATTGAGGACGTGTTACACCGCCGCGACGATGAGTCCGCTTACCAGGCGCTAAAGCAACGCCGCGCCGATGTGTTTGCCATGTTTGCGGCTGATTTGACGCGCGACAATATCGAGCCGTGGATCATGACGCTTGAACCTGAGGACAAGCGCACGGTCTTTCTTGCCCGGTACCGGGAGTTTTACCGAGCAATCGAGCAACTGCTGCCGGATCAAAGAGCTATCGCGTTCTTGGAGGATTTTGCGTGGTTGCGCCGGCTGCGCCGGGAAATGGCGACCTGTTTCCAGGAAGAGGACACACAGTTGCCTGACTGCCATGAACGTGTCCGCGAACTTATTGACCGTCATGTCAAGGGAGAGGAAATCCGTGTCCTCCTGGAAGCAATCCCTATCATGTCGGAAGGGTTTTCGGCGGAGGTGGCCAAGCTTCAATCTCCGCGGGCAAAGGCCAGTCGCATGGAGCATGCCATCAAACGTACCATCTCCGTCAAGCTGGACGAAGATCCGGTATTTTATGAGTCCATCAAAGAACGTTTGGAACGAATCATCCATGACCGCCGGGAACAACGCCTTGACGATACGGAAGAGTTCAAGGTACTGATGTCCTTGCGTGAAGAGATGAAGGGGGGCAGCGAGGAACGGGCCAAGACACATGGCGTTACGGAAGCGGCATACCCGATTTACGGCATCCTTTCCAAGAACATGGAAATGCATGACGACAGTGAGGAATACGGATCACAGATGTCGGTTCTCGCGGAGGGCATCCTTGAAGCCGTGCGGGAAGACGCCGTACTGGATTGGCAAGCCAAAGAGGATGTCCAGCGGGAGATGCGCCGGAAAATAAAACGCCTTCTCCGGTTGAACAATGTGGAAGATGACAAGCTTGAGGACATTACCAGCCAGATCATGGACTTGGCGAGGATCCGGCTCAGATGAGCACGTCTGCACAAACAGCATCTCTCATGTTTGGCGGTACCAAGATCGTTTACCAGGTACGGCGCAGTAGCCGCCGGCAAACTCTCGCCATTACGGTCAACCCTGATGCGAGCGTCATGGTGAGCGCCCCAAAGGGAGAACGAAAGGTGCGGATTGCCGCTGAAGTTCAGCGGAAAGCGGCTTGGATAGTGAAGCAGCAGGACTGGATTCAGCGTCATCACCCGCGACGGCCGCGAGAGTTCGTCAGCGGGGAAACGTTTCTCTACCTCGGGCGGCAATACCATCTACGGATCGTTAGGGATGCGTCCGCAAAACATTCGAAAATTCTCCTGTCCCGCGGATGTTTTTGGGTGCATCTACCACCTGCATTAACGGATGACGAGGGCGTTGTTGTTACTCGCCGTCTCTTGACCCGCTGGTATCGGCAACACGCCATGGAGCATTTGGATGTTTTGGCCCGCGACTTTGCACGAAAACTGGGCGTGGCGTTTGCCTCGGTGCGGGCGCTGGACATGAAAACGCGTTGGGGCAGCGGTGGCCCAAATGGCCACCTGCGCTTTAACTGGCGGGTCATCATGGCTCCACGTCGGCTTGTCGCGTATGTGGTGGCCCATGAACTCTGCCACATCGTCCACAGTCGGCATTCGCCAGAGTTTTGGCGCCTCTTGGGCCGGGTCATGCCCGATTACGAACAACGTCGCCAGCAACTGGCAACATTCGGACCGTCCTACGATTTGTAGTCGGCATAAGCATGTGGATATGCAATAGGCTTTCCGGTTCCCTTATTCCATGAAAGCCGTTCTGACGTGCCCCCATTGTCTGTACCAAATGCAATGAGAGTCTTGTCCGTACTGTAATCTTGTGTTTGGTGTTTGTTTCTTGGTTTGGTTTTGTTTCTGGTGTTCCCCTGGTCCCCCTCCCCCGGGGGGGGGGCCGCGGCCTATCCGGTGCGGAACGTTTCCGCGAATTCGGCCGGAGTCATGTTTTTCAGCGATCCATGCGGGCGGAAGTGGTTGTAGTCTTCGCGCCATTTTTCGATGGTTTCCCGTGCGTGTTTCATGGAGATGAACCAGTGCTCGTTCAGGCACTCATCCCGCATGCGGCCGTTGAAGCTTTCGACGCGGGCGTTCTGCACCGGCTTGCCGGGTTCGATGAACTCCTGCCGCACGCCGTTCGCATAAGCCCACGCATCCAGCGCCTTGCCGGAAAACTCCGGGCCATTGTCTGTCAGCAGGCGGTCCGGCTTGCCGCGCAGGGCGGCGATCCGCTCCAGCACCCGCACGACCCGCAGCCCGGAGAGCGAGCTGTCCACTTCGACGGCCAGGTAACCGTCGCATATGACGCATCTGTTTTTCCGTGAGCGTGCTGGGTATGGTTGGTTCCGTTGCGGGTCGGTGGTCGGCTTGGCGGCGGGAGTTTTTGCGGATGAATCTCACGGAGAAGCAGGAGCATTGGTCGGGGGTGACGGCGCGGTAACCGTCGCATATGCCGCATCTGTTTTTCCGTGAGCGTGCGGGGTATGGTTGTTTCCGTCGCGGGCCGGTGGTCGGCTTGGCGACGGGAGTTTTTCGGATGAATCTCGCGGAGAAGCAGAAGCATTGGGCTGGGGTGACGGCGCGCTGGCGTGAAAGCGGGATTTCGCAGGCGGGGTTCTGCCGGGCGAACAGTCTGGCGTTGTGGAAGTTCCAGTATTGGCTGCGGCGTGAGCGTCGTGTGGCCGCAGGCGCTGGCGCCGTCGGTTCGGACGGCTTTGTGCGGGTTCAGGCGGAGCCGGAGCGTGGCTGCGGGCTGGTGTTGCGGTTCCCGTCGGGGATGGAGCTGGTGATCGGTTCGGTGTTTGACGAGGCGGCGCTGCGGCGGGTGGTGTACTGCTTGGGCGGGGCGGCGTGCTGAGCGTCGGCGCATCGGAGATCCTGCTGTGGCGGTCGCCGGTGAGCATGCGCAAGTCGTACCACGGGCTGGCGGCGCTGGTGTGCCAGGCGGGGCGTTCGCCGGTGGACGGGGCGCACTATGTGTTCGTCAACCGCGACTCGACGCAGGTGAAGATTCTGCGCTGGGAGGGTGACGGGCTGGCGATCTGGGGAAAGCGCCTGGAGAAGGGGCGGTTCAAGGTGCCGGAGCCGCGCGACGGGCGGGTGGTGCTGGACCGGCGGTCGCTGGCGCTTCTTCTGGAAGGGGTTGTGCCGCTGAAAATGGCGCCGCGGTACGCCGCGCCGGAGCCCGTAAAAAATATTTTCTAAAAAAGATTGCAATAGATTGCGCGGCAATAACTTGAGTTTATATTAAGCGGCCATGGATGAAGCCGCTACCAACCCGACTGTCCCGCGCGAGGAATACGACCGCGTCGTCGGCATTTTGGAGGCGGAGATTAGGCTTCTCAACCTGAAGCTGAAAAAGCTCCAAGCTCAGCTGTACGGGCGGAAGTCGGAACGGGAAGTCGGGGTTGATTCCGCCCAGTTGCAGATGGACGCGATCCTGCTGGAGGTCGCGCGCCTGGAGGCGGCGATGGCGGCCGCCCATTCGGCGGAAACGGTCGCACGCCGGGCGACGGTGGCGGCCAAGCCGCGTCGCGGCCTGGAGGGACTCATTCCGGAAGACCTTCCCCGCGTAGAAGTTGTGCATG
The DNA here is from genome assembly GCA_903921725.1 of uncultured Lentisphaerota bacterium. Lineage (GTDB taxonomy): Bacteria > Verrucomicrobiota > Lentisphaeria > Oligosphaerales > CAITYL01 > CAIXRA01. The sequence continues at coordinate 90,558 of CAIXRA010000003.1, read as the reverse complement.
ACATCGCCGATGACGACAAGGTGGACCTGGTCAGCGGTCTGCCGATGAAGAAGATCGGTGAGGATCGCGTGGAAAAGCTGGCGTGGAAGCCGGGCGAGTGCTTCGTCCGGGTGCATGTCTATCCGAAGTACGCGGCCCCCGCCAACCCGTCGCAGGGCGTCGTGCGCGCTCCGGCTCCGGACTTCGCCATCCCCGGCGGCAGCTACGACGAGACGTTCCTGGCGATGCTCATCACCGAAAAGCTCGCCAGGCATGTGCCGCTCTACCGCATCGAGGAGCAGTTGCGGATGATGGGCGTCGAGGTGGGCCGGCAGACGCTCTCGCGCCTCTACATCGCCGCCGCCGAGGTGCTCAATCCGCTGCTGGCCGGCCTCAAGGCCGAGATTCTCTCCCGCGGCATCCTCTTCACCGACGACACCCCGGTCGATCTCCAGGTCAAGGGCACCAGCAAGCTCAAACAGGGGCGCATGTGGGTCTATGTCGCCGGCGGCGACGGCCCGCCGCTGCGCTACTACGAGTTCACCCCCGACCGGTGCAAAAAACGGCCGCGGGAATTTCTCGGCAACTACCGCGGCTACATCCATGCCGACGCCTACAACGGATACGACGACCTCTTTGAGCAGGATGGCGTGACGGAGTGCGCCTGCTGGATGCATATCCGCCGCAAATTCTTCGAGGCGGAAGACGCGCCGCCCGCACTGCGCCTGCTCTTCCTTGAAGACATCCGCAGACTTTACCGCTGGGAGCGCGTCGCCTCCTGGTTCGGCCGACCCACCGTCCTCGCCGTCCGGCAAAAACACATCGCGCCGCTGATCGACGGCATGATCCAACGAGCCCAGGCGATGCTGGATGGAGGCGGCCTGCTGCCATCCTCCCGCTTCGCCAAAGCCGTCAACTACCTGCTCAACCTCGGCGATGCCGTCAAGACCTTCCTGCAGGACGCGCGCCTCAACCCCGACAACGGGATGAGCGAACGCGCCATCCGCCCCCTGGCCATCGGACGCAAAAACTGGCTCTTCGCCGGCTGCCAGAAAGGCGGCGAGGCCACCGGCACGCTCCTGTCACTCGTCCAAACCTGCCGCGCCATCGGTGCCGACCCCTACGAATACCTCGCAGACGTCCTCGCCCGCATCCAAGGCCACCCCGCCAGCCGCGTCGCCGAACTCCTCCCTCACAACTGGCTCAAGGCCAAGGCCGCCGCCATGGCGGCAGCCTGACCCGTTCCGATTCGGTTGCAAAAGAGCCGCCGCGCCAGCATGCCCCGGCGTGGACACGACGGGCGTACACACCCGCGACACCCGTTACCATCACCCGCCGCCGCCAACCCCGCAACATGGGTCATATGCGACGGTTACTTAGGTAACGAGGCGTTTGTTGGAATGACTTCAAGAATCTTTACGACCATCTCCTTACTCTTGTGTGGCCTGTTGCCTTGGGCTCCATCTGCCTCCGCCGCCCCTCAGCTCCAGGTCACTCCGCCGCAACAGGAGTTCGGCCGCCAGGCCAGGAACCTCGGCAACTACCCGTTTGCGTTCAAGCTCAAGAACGTGGGCGACCAGCCGGTCAAGATCGACTCGATCCGCGGTGGGTGTGCCTGTCTGGCTGTGACCCTGCCAAAGTCTGAGATCCCGCCCGGCGAGGAGGTCGAGCTTTCGGCCGTCTTCCACTCCGCCGGTTATGAGGGGCATATCGAGAAGGCGATCTTCTTGGCGTCCAATGATGAGACCTCCAGGATGCGGGTGCTCTCGTTCCACGTCTTCTTGCCCTACAGTTCGGTCGGCCTCCGCTTCAACCCGCACTGCTACCGGATCCCGGTCCAGCGTGCCGGCAAGGCACTGAAGGCATCCCCAGTGGTCGAGAACTGCAACCCTTCGGGAGTCATCAACCTGACCGCCGTGACGTTGCCCGACGGCTGGCGCTGCGCGACGCCGTTCCCTGTGGCGGTCAAGGCCGAGAGCTGTTCCGCCCCCATAGAGGTCATCCGCGACGATGGGACGCCCCTGCCGCCCAATGCGGAGCTGCTCTTCGTCTTCAAGACCGACTCTCCCAAGCAGCCCGATCTCAAGGCCGTCCTGGTTCCCGCCAAGCACTTGCCTCCTTCCTCCACGCCTTCCTCCGCCGCCAAAGCCGCGCCTCAGACATCCCCCGTGCCACCGCCGTCTTAAAAAATATTGGTGCCTTTATTGTTGGTCCCTTTGTTGGTTTTCGCCCGTCCAATTCCATGATGTTTCAAAATGTACAAGCTCCCAAATTTTAACATGCAATTATCTGCAAGGTAACGAATAATGAAGCCTCCCCGACCCAAGGGTCGGGGTATCAAAACACCAATATCGTTATCGATAACTCAAGCGACCCAAGGGTCGGGGTATGTTACCCAAATAGGAATAAACGAACATCAGGACATGGTTGGAGGCGTTTTTCCGCCCGGAACCCGACTTCGAACCAGAAGGGCAATGATCTCTTGAATTGTATGGATGCCGCGACATGTTTACATGTGACGGGAGTATGCGGATGGCACAAGAGAAATTGGCAGCCCATGTGATCCGGGAAATGTTTCGACTACGCTTTGGCGTCGGTTTGTCATTGCGCTTGGTAGCCCATGCGTGCGATGTGTCTGTTGGAACCGCAACGTGGTATTGCCGCAGGGCTCAAGGGTGTAAACTTGGCTGGCCTCTGCCTGATGGGATGGATGACGATGCCTTGTATCACACCTTGTTCGCTGCACGAAAAGAAAATAGATGTCGATCTAAGGCAAGCATAGGCAATGATGGCATGCCCCGCGCTGAATCTCTTATGGAGAAACCCGTAAGATTTCCATTGGCAAAACCGCGATGCCGCGAGTCTCGATTGCCTGAACTGATGCAAGCTTATCGTCAAGGCGTAGAGAACGAAAGCACGTTTAGCGTGATTCCCTCGTTTTCCGAACAGGAAGACGCATTCATTCGGCGCATGTTACAGCAGCATGAAGCATGTCTGCGTGATGGAGGAATGCCGAAGAGTAAGGAGGAGTTGTACGCACGAATGCGATCCCGCATAGACCGAGGAGGGAGCGCGGAGCTTCTTTGGTTGTATTGCGCCTGCAACCCTTCTGACTGGGATTATGCCGACAAGCGAATGATGTTGGCGACAAGCGAAATTTACAAAAAGTACCAGGCATGTCCCGAAGACGACCGCCAATTTTCCATTGGATTGATTGCACAATCGATAATTGAAGCAGAGCCTGAAGATACAGCAGCACTCTTTTCCCTCATTAGTCGCTTAGCTCAGGAAGGCAGCGCCTTTGCTCTTTGTGTTTACGGAATGCTATTTGAGCATGGAATAGGGATAAAATGCAACCAAGCTGCGGCAAGAATCTGCTATCGTAACAGTGCGCTGGGAGGATGTACCAAGGGCATGCTGCGGCTCCATGATCATATCACGGATATTGGAAACTGTGATCCACAAGAAGAGGAAGAAGCTGTTTTTTGGCAAAAAATAGCCGTTTCGCGAGGGGACTGGAGTGCTTTTGCTGCACAATCCATTTCTACGCATGACGCTTGCGTTTGGGCAGACTTGTGGTCAAAAACACGAGACAACGCTATGCGAGGTGAGCAACGAGCACAATTTGTCCTTGGCATGTATCATTTTAACAAACGCAAAGAAAGTGATATGCCCGCTATCAACCATCATGCCTTGGCGGTCATGTGGTGGTCCTTGGCTGCCCGCGATCTTGGTTCACGCAAAAGCGGGTATAATGCAGACGCTATCGAACTTTTGGCGCTGGCGAAAGAATGTGATACTGCCCGCAAAAACCATGATATTGGCATACGCATGGCGGCTGAATATCTTGCCGCTCCGCGCCCTTGGTTTGTAACAGTAGAAATTTTGGACAAGCAAATTTTGGTTGAGCCTCTCCCTGGCGTATTGGTTTCCAGCGTGGCACAATCTGTGTGTGGTAGTTCCAAAACCGGGTGTCAAGCACATGACGAACGACGACAAAAAACAACGGTTGGTAAAGCTGGGGGTGGAGGCGCTGTCAGGGGCGCTGCTGGAGCTGGCAGACAGCGGGAATGACGCGGCCGTCAATTTAGTGGAGCGGTTGATTGCGTCGCCAGCGGAGAATGTGAAGCGGGTCAAGGCACGGATGGCCGCGTTGAAGCGCGCGAAGACGTTTGTGGATTGGCGGGGTGGAAACGGGTTCGCCCGCGAACTGGAGGATTTGCTGGCCGACCTCAAGGCGGGGGTTGGCGATCCGCGCCTGGGCTGCGAACTGGTCGCCGCGTTCTATGAGACCGACCTTGCGGTGCTTGAGCGCTGTGATGACTCCGGTGGCGAAGTCGGCATGGTGTATGATTTTACAGCCAAGGAGCTGTTCGTTCACTACGCCAGACAATGTCCGGACAAGGAATGGCTGGCGGAGCTGGTGCTAAAATTGAACGAACACGATGGCTATGGTGTGCGCGACGGCCTACTGGCTTGCGCCGGGGAGTATCTGCCGGAGGCGAACGTCCGCGCCATGATCGCGCTGTTTCAGGAACGGGCGGCAACCGACGACCAGAAAAATGGGCACTGGCTGTCATTGGCAACGCCGCTGGCCCGGAAGATCAAGGACGCACCGCTGTTCGAGAAGTTGATGCTTGCGTACTCTGCAATGCGCGACCGCCCATCTGGCGCAATACCCAACGTCCACCTTTGCACGGAGATCGCCCGGGTGTATGCGGAGTGCGGCGATGCGCCAGCGGCTCTGTCCTGGCTGGAGTGTATTCCGGCCGACGAGACGTTTTATCAAGGGGAACGCGACCGGCTGTTGCTAACGATTTACGGGATGCTGGGCGACAAGGCGAAGCAGGCGGAGGTTGCCTGGCGGATATTTGAAGGTCACCGCAGCGCCCAGACGCTCGGCACGCTGCTGGAACAGATCGGCGCGGAACAGCGGGAGGCGGTGATTGCGGCGGCGGCAGACAAGATTTTGCAGAACAAACGGCTGAAGCTGGACGATGCCGGGTTCCTGTTTGCCGTGGAACGGCTGGATGACGCGGAGCGCTACCTGTTGGGGCACGTGGAACAACTCAACGGCGAGGACTATCATACGCTGCCTCAATTCGCACGGGAACTGGAAGCGGCGAAGCGGCCACTGGCGGCGTCCATGATCTATCGGGCGTTAATCAACTCCATTCTGTGGAGGGCGCAAAGCAAGGCATACCAGTACGGCGCACGGTACTGGCGGAGGCTGGAGGAGTTGGCGGCAATCATCAGCGACTGGCGTGGATTCACGCCGCATGCGGAGTACGCAGGCACCGTACGGGAAGCACATTCGCGCAAGGCTTCCTTCTGGGCGTGGCTTAAAGAAATGAACGAAATGGTGGAAGAAACAGAAAAGGGCGAAGATGACGAATGAACCGGCAACGGGTGGATCCGCCGCGTCGTTCATGCCGCTGCGGATTTCCGCAGTGGCAGCGGTCGGGATGCTGGGCGACGCCTCGGACAAGGCCATGCTTGAGAAGCTGTCCACGGGGAACGAGGTCCGGCTGCATGTGGCGGCAAAGGCGGCTTTGAAAAGTCTTGCCGGTACGGCTAAATCATCGGGAAAAGACAACGCGCTCAAGGCTACGCCTCGGTGATTCCATTTTTCGCAAGGTCACAGGGCTGACTTTATAGACGAACGATCTGGAGAATATGCAATATGGCGAAGATTCCAGTCTGGCGCGATTATTGCATCCAGTTCTTGGGACACATTTATCCCAAGCTCACCAACCACGAGGACAAGGTCGCCATTAGGAAGCTGTTCCAGGATGCACTCAAAGAGCGCAAGGACAGCTTTGCTGGCACTGCACTGCTCGCGCTCAAGGATCTCTCTGCACTACCAGACTTCAAGGCGGATGAGATTGCAGCGTCCGCCATGGAGCTTCTGCGCGACAAGGAGACCGTAATCGGTAGCCGAGTCACCGCATTGCAGGTTGCCACCATCCTCAAGCATCCAGAAGCGGTGAATGAGGCGCGAAAACTACTGGCAGCCGCGGATACCGGCGTCTCGCTGAAGATGTCGGCGTTTTCCACCATTGGCCAACTTGGTTCTGCCGCGCAGGACGCAGGCAAGACGCTGCAGCGGTACACCAAGGGCGGCTGTGATGTCCGTCTGGCCGTTGCCGCCCGCGCTGCCCTTGCCCGCCTCCATCAACCGGCCACGCCCACAAAGCCCCCGCCGCCCCTCCAGCCCACGGGGGCCTCACCTACGGGAAACTACTCCACGCACGAAATGAGCACAAAAGACGGCAGTGTGGCAGACTGTGGCTTTTACTGCGTATTCCATTCCGAAAAACATGGGAAACAACAGCACTCATCTGAAGCGTAAAATTCGGCATAAAGTCCTGCCACAAAGCGGAAAACGACGGAAATCATCGGCTTTCCCGTGGCCCAAAATCTAAATTCAAGCTCCAGCTTGTGGCAGACGGGAGCGTGGGCGTCCCGCCCGCTTTCGCCGCGGCGTCCCGCCCGGCGCAGGCAGACTGAAAGCGGGACTACAAAAAACAAGCGGACGCCCGTTCAATGGCATCCGTCAAAAACGGCTGCGTGCCCCCTTCGTGGACATCCCCGCGGGGGATGGTATAGTTCGACGTCCGCGCCACCCCGCCTCCGCCTGACGGAACCGGCGTGCGTGGAATCCGGAGTCCTCCACCACGCAACAGGCAGGCGTTTCCCCCGATGGGCGAGTCCGAAAAACCGAAGGGAATGGGCGGCGCGATGCTGGTGGTCAGCCTCGGCGTGCTGCTGAGCCGCGTGCTCGGGTTTGCGCGTGACGTCGTGCTCGCCGCCGTCTGGGGCACCGGGCTCGGCACCGGCATCTGGGTCGCGGCGTTCCGCATCCCGAACCTGACGCGGGCGCTGTTCGGCGAGGGCAGTTTCACCGGCTCCTTCGTGCCGGTTTTTTCGGAGACGCTGGAGAAGGAGGGGAAGGCGGCGGCGTGGCGCGCGGCCTGCCGCGTGGTTTCCGTGCTCACGCTCGTGCTCGGCGCGCTCGTACTGCTGGCCGCGGCGGTCTGCTGGGGGCTGCTGCCGTTCTTCCCGAAGGAGCTGCACCGGCAGACGCTGATGATGACGCCGGCGCTGATGCCGTACGCGCTGTTCATCTGCGTCGCGGTCGCCTTCGGCGGCGTGCTGAACAGCTTCCGGCGCTTCGCGCTGCCGTCCGTCACCCCGCTGATCCTGAACGTGTTCCAGATCCTGGCGGCGGGCGGCGTCTGGTGGTGCTGCATCCGCGGCCGGACGCCGGAGGAGATCCAGGCCGTCGTGGAGAACGGCACCGGCGTTTGGTGGCTCGTCCCGGCGGTGCTGCTGGCCGGTGCCGTCCACGTCTGGGTGCATCTGCGGGCGGCGCGGAAGGTGGCTGGGGAGCCGTTCCGCTTCGATCCGGCGCTGCGCTCGCCGGAGGTGCGCAAGGTGGCGCTGCTGATGGCGCCGACGCTGCTCGGCACCGGCCTCATCCAGTTCAACATCGTGCTGGACACCGTCTGGGCGAGCGTGCTCGGCGCCGCCGCGCTCTCCTCGCTCTACTTCAGCCAGCGCATCATCTACCTGCCGGTCGGGCTGTTCGGCGTCGCCGCCGGCGTGGTCTCGCTGCCCGCCATGTCGCAATCCTGGGCGCGCGGGGACCGCGATGCCTTCCGCGGCCAGCTTGCGCATTCCCTGCGCAACGTGCTCTTCATGTGCATGCCGATGACCGCGCTGCTGATCGTGCTGTCCGAGCCGGTCGTGTGCCTCGCCTACCAGCGCGGTTCCTTCGGCGAGGAGAGTGTGCGCGCCACCCTTTGGGCGCTGCTGTTCTACCTGCCGGGCATTCCGTTCTTCTCCCTCGTCAAACCGATGGCCAACGGCTTCTATGCGCGCCAGGACACCCGTACGCCGATGCTGGTGACGCTCGCCTGCCTGGTGCTGAACGTCATAATGAACCTGCTCGTCATCCTGCCGCATCTCCTGCCGGGAAGCCTGTTCGACCTGGCCCCGCTCCGCGGCATGCAGCAGGGCGGCCTGGCGCTCTCGACCACGCTCTGCTCGCTGATGAATCTGGCGCTGCTGATGGTGATCTTCCGGCGGCGGACGGGCATCGACATCCTGGCCGACATCCGCCAGTCGGCGCTGAAGATCTTCGCCGCCACCGGCGCCGCCGCGCTGGTCGCAATCTTCGCGCTGCGCCTCACGGAGGCGGTCGGTGTCGCCGCACGGCTCCCCGCCGGCATGAAGCCCGGCCTGCGTGTCCTCTGCGAACGCGGCGCGGAGGTGGCGATTCCCCTCGCCGCCGGCTACGCCGCCTACGCGCTCGCCGCCTGGCTGCTGAAGTGCGAGGAACTCCGCGAACTCACCGGCCTGCTCCTCGCCCGCCTCCGCCGCAAAAAAGCGTAGGCGCATGCCGCGGATTAGACGGCCGCCGGTGGCGGTTTCGCCAGGTCCTGGATGACGAGTCCGGCGAGGACGAAGCCGAAGGGGGCGGTGACGTGGACGAGCGCGCCGTTGATCTGCGCCTTCATCGAGCAGAGGTCCAGCTCGTTCTTCTTCGGGCAGACGCATTCCGAACTGCCGCAGGCGCTTTTCCCCTGGTTCTCCGTCGGCAGCTCCTCGCTGTACACGCAGAGGCAGTCCACCACCGCGCCCTGCTGGTTCAGGCGCTTGCGGACCATGCGGGCGAGCGGGCAGTGCCGGGTACGGCTGAGGCGCGCGGTGCGGATCATCGTCGGGTCGAGCTTGAGCGCGGCGCCCATCGAGGCGAACACGGTCACGCCCAGCTCCGTGCAGCGCTTGAGCAGGAGCAGCTTGTTCTTGAGCGTGTCGATCGCGTCGATGACGTAGTCGTACTGCGCGAGGTCGTACTGGTCGCAGGTGGTCTCATCGTAGAGCAGCTTGTGCGCGATGATTTCGGCGGCGGGGTTGATTTCAACCAGCCGCTTCCGCAGTTCGTCCGCCTTCGGCTCACCGATGTTTTTGGCGGTCGCCTGGAGCTGGCGGTTGATGTTGGTGGCGCAGATGACGTCGGCGTCCACGATCGTCAGATGCTGGATGCCGGAGCGCACCAGCGCCTCCGCGCACCAACTGCCGACGCCGCCGACGCCGAAGACGATCACGCGCGCTTTCATGACGCGCCGCATGACCTCGTGCCCGAGCAGCAGTTCGCTCCGCTGGAAAAACGCCTTGTTGGGCTTGGGGGTCATGAGATGGATTCCGGTTCCTTGGTTTTTGACTCCGCAACCGGATACAGAATATGCTGCAGGCTGATTCGCTTGAAGACGTTTTCAGTGGAGTCCGCAACCATGAGTCCCGCACCATAAGCGGAGATGCGTGATTCCGCTTCTTCCGCCCACGGGGAATCGATACGTTTTCCGGCAATGTTTGTCATGGCGCACGCTTACGGTTTTTTGTCCTCATGGCGGTGATCGCTTGTCCCAGTAGAACGCCTGCACATCAACACCGTCTATGCGGAAATTGGTTGAGGCTTTGTTGGGTGCGTCAAAGTTGGTGCGGCAGCTGCAATCCAGAAGCTGGGTGATGCCTTCTCGCTTGATAAAGGCGATGGCGTCCGCTTTTGAATCAAACACCTCTCCGTTGACGGTAACCTTGCCTGATTCCAAAACATAGACGAAATCTTTCTTCCCCCTGCCATAACCGACGCCATCAAGAAGCATGAGTGCGCGCTGGTGTTCAATCGGGCTGCGCCCCAGGTATTCCATGACATCGAACATGTAAATCCCCCCGTCCTGCCAGCTGGAAAGAGGAGCGTCTACGACCACAACGCCAGGATGCCAAAGCGGGTGGGATGCAAGGCGGGTGCCTGTGCCGGTGAGTGCTTGGTCGGCAAGAGAAAGCGGACGGAAGAGCCGGTAAAGCACCGTACTGCATTCCGGGAAAACAACACAGGGTATCTGCGTGGCGGAATCCAGTTCCGTGTGCGTCGCACGGTAGCCGATGTAGGATGTGGTGTAGGCGGCGGCGGCGACGGCGAGCGCGAGGGTTGTGCGGCGGAACAGCCCCATGCGCGGCGGCAACGGCGTGCGCCCGGCCTGTCCGTCCGCCACTTCGAGTACGGCGGCGGCGGCAAGCGCGCTGGCGTCGGTGTGTTCGCCGAGCTTGGCGACGGCCTCGGACATGCCGGAGTCGACCTCGGCGCGGCGCGCGCCGCCGGGCAGGATCGCCTCCAGCGCGGGGCCGAGCACTTTCGGACAGACGTCCCCCTGCAGGAACTCCTGGAAGATGCAGCGGTCGGCGACCAGGTTGACGATGGTGAAGTAGCGGAGCTTGACCAGCAGGCGGCCGAGGAAGACGGTCACCGGGTTCATGCGGTAGGCGACGACCAGCGGCAGGCCGAGCATAGCGCATTCCATGGTGACGGTGCCGCTGGCGGCCAGACCGCAGGCGGCGCGCTGCATCCATTCCTGTGTCCGGCCGGTGACGATTTCGATCTCAACGCGTTCCGCGTTTAGGGCCGCCAGCTTTTTTTCGACGATGCCGGCGATGCGCTCGTTCGGCGCAGCGAGCACGAATTTCAGCCGGGAGTTGCGCGCCTTGAGCCAGGCGGCGGTTTCGGTGAACGGCGCGAGCAGGCGGTCGAGCTCGCTGTTGCGGCTGCCGGGCAGCAGGAGAATGGTGTCCGGGTCGCGCTTCAGCGCAAGGTCGCGCCGGGCGGCGAGGATCTGCTTGAGCGGGTGGCCGACGAAGCGGACGTCGAGCCCGGTCCCGGCGTACACCTGCGGTTCGAACGGGAAGATGACCAGCATGCGGGTGACGTCTCGGGCAATCGCCGGAATCCGCTTCTTCCCCCAGGCCCAGACCTGCGGGCTGATGTAATAGATTACGGGGATGCCGCGCCGGCGCATCTGCTTGGCGAAGCGCAGGTTGAAGCCGGGGTAGTCGATCAGCACCACGGCGTCCGGGCGCTCGGCGGCGGCGCGCGCGACCAGCCGGTCGAAGAGCCGCAGGAACATGCGCAGATGCTTGAGGACCTCGACGAAGCCGACGACCCCCAGTTCGGAGGAGTCCACGAGGATCTCGACGCCGGCGGCACGCATGGCGTTGGAACCCATGCCGCGCACGGTGACGTCCGGCCGCTGCCGTTTCAGTTCGGCGGCCAGGTGCGCCCCGTAGAGGTCGCCGGAGGATTCCCCGGCCACTATCCAGATTGTTTTCATGCCGGTAACATAGTCCCGGTTGCCGGGAAATCCGGCATTTCCCGGCGCTGGCATCGGGCAAACCGCACGGTAGAGTAACGGGCACGGCCCGGTGCGGCGGATCTGCCGGCCGGGAGAAGGGATCGGCAATGAACAGCGTTGGAAATGGTTTCACGGCGGTAATGGACTCGCTTGCCGCCGCATGGGAGCGGATGGTGACCATCCTGTTCCGGCCGTTCGACCTCGGCAAGTGGTTCGCGCTGGGGTTCACCGCCTGGTTGGCGACGCTGGGCGAAAACGGCGGCAGGTTCAATTTCCCCAGCGGCGGTGGGGGCGGCGACCCGCACGGCAAGCATTCCTCCGCCCCCTGCGGCCCCGCGGAGATGATGACCCAGGCGATGGAGTGGTGCCGCGGGCACCTGACGCTGATCATAGGCTGTGCCGCCGCCCTGTTCCTGCTGGTCGTGGTGCTCTCCGTGGCGCTGTGCTGGCTCAATTCCCGCGGCAGGTTCATGTTCCTCGACAACATCGCGCGCAACGACAAGCGAATCGCAGAGCCGTGGAGCGAATTCCGCGCGGAGGGAAACTCCCTTTTCTGGTGGCGGCTCTGGTACGGCCTGGGCGTGCTGCTGCCTCTGGCGCTGTTGTGGATCGGCGGCACGCTCTGGATGGTGGCGGAGTCCGCAGGCTACAGCTTGAACGGGCTGGGCGGTGTCGGACTATGGGGCTGGCTGCGGGTGGCACTGGTGGCGTTGGTGCTGATGGTGCCGCTGATCCTGGCCGGCATCGTGCCGGCGCTGCTGAAGGCGTTCGGCGTGCCGCTGATGTACAAGTACCGGATCACGGCGGGCGCGGCGCTGGCCTACGTGTGGAAGCTGTTCAAGTCACGCTGGAAATGGTTTGTCGCGTATTGGGTGACTTCGATGGCGGTCGGAATCGCCTGGGTGGGGGCAATCCTTGCCGTCACCCTGCTGACCTGCTGTATTGCCGGCTGCGTCATGGCTCTTCCGTATCTCAGCGCCGTGCTGCTGCTCCCCATGACGGTGTTCTGCACGGCCTGGCGCGTCCATTTCCTGGAGCTGGTGCATCCGGAACTGCAGATCTTCCCGGTTCCGCCGCCGGAGAGGGTCGCCTCCACGCCTCCGCCTCCGGCCGATGACGCGCCGGCTCCGGTCGCGCCCGCCGGCATGGGCTGAGAAACTGCGGCGCGGACCGGGGCGTGACCGGAGTGCCGGAGACCGGCCTTACGGTTCCGGCGTGTCCGGCTTCGGCTCGAACTCCGGCAGGGTGACCTTCCAGCGGATGGCGCCCAGGCGCAGGCCGAGCGTGATGACGATGGCGGCGATCATGTTGGTCCGCACGTCGGGCAGCCAGCAGTTCAGGAGCACGAACGCCAGCGCGCCAGCCAGCGCGGCGGTGGCGTAAAGGTAGATCTGGGTGCGGAGCACCAGCGGAACCTCGCCCGTCAGCGCGTCGCGCAGCATGCCGCCGGCCACGCCGGTGATCACGCCCATCGCCACCACGATCCCTGGCGAGGCCTGGAGGCTGAGAGCTTTCTCCGCCCCGGCCATGGTGAAAAGCGCCAGCGCGAACGCGTCGGCCACCAGCAGGGCCGTCACCGGAAACGGATGCAGCCGCGCCACGAAAAAGGTGGCCACCGCCACAACCACCGCGTTGAGCAGGAAGCGCGGGTCCTGGACCCAGAAGACCGGCGCGCTGCCGAGGCAGAGGTCGCGGATCGTCCCGCCGCCGAACGCGGTGACCACGGCGAGCACAATCACGCCGAACAGGTCCACCCGCTTCCCGCGCGCCGCCAGAACGCCCGTGACGGCCGCCACGGCCACGCCGAAATGCTCAAGGATGTAGCGCATTGGTAAAACCTTTCCTTGCCGATAATACGGCGGGATGTCGTCCTGGCGTCGTAACCGGTCGGTCGGAGGCACTGTGGCGCTTCGCCGCCTTGGAGTGTCGGTGGATGGACACCGCTTTCCTGTTGGAGCGGAGCGGATTCCTTGGCACGGCGCAGAGGTCGCAACCGGTGGAGACGCGGCAATCCGTTCCCATGCCTCGCGCCACAACCGGCTCTGCCGGAATTGAAAAAGCTGCGTCGAGCCGCAGGCACTCCAAAGAGGCGAGGCGCCTCAATCCATGCAAAAGATTGTGCATGCGTTCCCCCGACATGAGTCGTCACGCGAGTTTGAGCTTGGATTCCGCCAGCGTGGTGGTGTCGTGGAGGTCGAGGACGGCGCGCACTTCGGGATGCACCAGGCCGTTGCCGATGACGGCGACGAGGCTGCAGGTGGCGTACCCCTCGCAGACCTCGCGGTATCCGGCCTCCCAGGCGTTGAAGCGTTTTTCTGCTTTGGCGTCGGGCCACGGCCAGCGCGACGGCGGGTTGTTGTGTCCGCAGCGCCACGGTTTCGGCGTGAGCCGGGCGCGGAAGCAGTTCTGGACCTGGCAGAGCCTGCGGTAGAGCGGGTCGGCGCCGAGGGCGTCGAACACCGCCTGCGTCTCCGCCGACGCCGGATCGAAAAGGTCGTGCGTGGCCAGCAGGCGGAGCCCCGCCTTCGTGCGGTACACGCGCCAGCTCCAGCCAGGGTTTTGCCGCGACCACACCTCCGCCTGGGCGAGTACGGGAGCCTCGGCCGGATTGCCGGCGGGCGCGGGTTCCGGTTTCTTGCCGAACAGCCGGCTAAAGAACCCGCCTCCGACGCGTTTCGGCTCCGGCAGGTCGACGTCCACGAACATGGCCCGCGCCGTGTTCAGCACGAGACAGCCGTAGGCGTTGCGGGTGACGGCGGCGGTGAGCCCGCCCGAGAGGTCGCGGAATTCGCGCAGGACCGGCTCGCGCATCGGCCGGTCGGGATAACCGTAGTGCGCCCCCGGAGGCGGCAGCTTGTCGGCGGCGAACTGCTCGGCGAGCTGGCGCGCGGCGGCGGCGGCCAGCGCCTCCGCCTCGGCCTGACTGCTGTCGGACCAGCGCCATGCAAAGAAGTTCTTGTACGTTCCCTGAGCCCAGAATTTCGGGAAGTTCATGGCGTGGCCTCTTGGCATTTTTCTCATGCCGCTAACGGTACACAGGCGGCGGCGGGATTCAATCGGGGGTGATGGCGGGGTTTTATGGCAGGGTGGACCGGGTGGACTTTGTGGACAGAGTGGACGGAGGCTGTGGACGGGTGGACGGCCACGCCGCGAGGGGCGTTTCTGCCTTCCGCGCTTTCCCTCACCCCTTCTTGGAGTCCTCTTCGTCCTCGATCTCGTTGAGGACTTCGCCGATTTCGTCGCGGGCTTCGTCGCGGGTGATGAGGATTTCGCGGGGGGCGGAGCCGACCTGCGGGCCGACGATGCCGCGGCCTTCGAGGACCTCCATGATGATGGCGGCCTTGTTGTAGCCGACGCCGAGGCGGCGCTGGACGTAGCTGGTGGTGGCGCGGCGGTCGCGGATGATGACGTCAACGGCCTTCTGGATCAGCTCCTCGTCCTCGGGGCTCAGCGACTCGCCGTCCTCCCCGCCCTCTCCGCCTCCGGCACCGCCGACGGACGGCACGCGGAAGACCTCGGCCTCGAACTTCTGCTCGGCCTGCGCGGCGCAGGCGGCGACGACGCGGTCGATCTCCTCGTCGGCGACGTAGGCGCTCTGGTTGCGCTCGAGCTTGGCGGCGCCGGGCGGACGGAAGAGCATGTCGCCGCGGCCGAGGAGCGCCTCGGCGCCCTTGCCGTCCATGATGGTGCGCGCGTCAATCTGCGAGGTGACCTGGAAGGCGATGCGGCAGGGGAAGTTGGCCTTGATGACGCCGGTGATGACGTTGACGCTGGGGCGCTGCGTGGCGACGACGGCGTGGATGCCGACGGCGCGGGCTTTCTGCGCGATGCGGGCCAGGGAGGTCTCGACGTCGGCCTTCGCGGTCATCATGATGTCGGCCAGCTCGTCGATGATGACGACGATGTACGGCATGCGGGCGGGGATCGGGTTGTTGTCGGCGTCCACGACCGGCGGGTTCTCCGGGGTGCGCACGTTGAACCCCTCGAGGTTGCGAACGCCGACCTTGGCGAGGACGTTGTAGCGGCGGTCCATCTCGCGGCAGGCCCAGTTGAGGGCGAGCGGCACCTTCTTCACGTCGGAGATCACCGGGGTGACCAGGTGCGGCAGCTTCTGGTAGGCCTGAAATTCGACGACCTTCGGGTCCACCAGGATGAAGCGCATCTCCTCGGGCGAGAAGCGGGCGAGCATGGAGACGATGATGGCGTTGATGCAGACGGACTTGCCGGAGCCGGTGGCGCCGGCGATGAGCAGGTGCGGCGCCTTGGCCAGGTCGAGGATGACCGTCTCGCCGCTGATGCTGCGGCCGAGCAGCAGCGGAATATGGGCCTGGGTCTGCCGCCACTCCTTCGTCTCCATCAGACCGCGGAGGCTCACCGTGGCGGCCTTGGCGTTGGGCACCTCGATGCCGACGGTATTGCGGCCGGGGATCGGGGCGAGTACGCGGATGCTCGGCGCCTGGAGCTCCATCAGCAGGTTGTTCTCGATGCGGGCGATCGCCTCGACCTGGACACCGGGCTCGGGGCGGACCTCGAAAAGGGTGACGCGCGGGCCGCAGGTGGCGTTGCCGACCTTGGCGGCGATCTCAAAATGGTCGAGCGTGGTCTGAATGAGGGCCTTCTTGCGCTCGACCTCATCGGGTTCGACGGCGGTTTCGCGGTCGTTGCCCTTGTTTAGGAGGTCGGTGCCGGGCAGCTTGTACGGTTTCCCGGAGGTGCTGGCGCTTTTCGCCTTGGGCAGCGGGAACGGGGCGGCTGACTTGGCGGGCGCGGGGTCGGTGCCGGGAAGGAACGGGTGCTCCGGTTCCGGACGGGCCTCTTTTTTGGGCGCGGGTTTTTCCGCCGGGGTGGAGAGCTTGGCGCGGAGGCGGGCAAAGGCGCCCTCCCCCTCTTTTGCCGCGGCCGCACCGGCGGCGGGTTCCGCCGTGGCTGGCGCGGACCTGCGCCGGAACAGGCGCCAGGGCATGAAGCCGTACCAGTCGTAGCTCCAGATGAGGGCGGCGGCGGCGAAAATGACAGCGGCGGCGACGAGGAGGTTTCCGGACGGGTTCAGCACGGACTGCATCCAGCCGTACTTCGGGTCGCACAGGCGCTGGCCGAGGACGCCGCCGGCGGTCATGTCGATGTTGAAGCGTTCCGGAAGGCCGGCGAGATATTCCGGCCAGAGCCAGCTGCCGAAGAACATGCTGAAACCGACGGCGGCCAGCAGGTGCGCGCCCCAGTACGGCCAGGCGGAACGCTTCACGCCGGGGCCGCCGACGAAGCGCCGGACGGCGGCGAGGGCGAGGAACCCGAACGAGCAGAACGCGCCAAGCCCGAACACAAGCAGCATGGCGCGCGAAAAGCCGGCGCCCCAGCTCCCGAACCAGTTGTGCACCAGCGCGTCCCCGCCCGTGCCGCCGTAACGCAGCATGGAGTCGCGGTCGTCGTAGGAGAGAAGCGCCAGCAACGCGACGGCGCAGCCCACCAGCAGGGCGGCGTAGCGATAGTTGAGGCGGGCCAGCGTCACGGGGGCGGCGCCGACGGATTCATCCTGTTCGGGGCGGGGGCTCATGGGAGGGGACCTGCCTTGGTGTGGTTGCACGCACGGATCTGCACGGGATGCGGGACAGCGCCCGCACCGACGGTCAAAACCTACCGCATCCCCGGAAATTTTCAACAGCCGAGCGCGGGTTCCGCACAACCCGTCCGCGCCCGTGCTGTTGCCGTTCCCTCGCTCCCGTAGTACAGTGCTGGAGGTCGAGGCCCTTGTGGGTGAATTCCAGCAGGAAGGAATGCGGCATGACGGAGAACCGGCTGATTTTGCGCGGCGCGCTCGTGGTAAATCCGGAGACGAACGAGCAGCGGGTGCGCGACGTGTGCGTGGCGGACGGACGGATTGCGGACGTGGCGGGATTCGCCATGCAGGGTGCCGAAGTGATTGACCTAAGGGGGCTCGTACTCTGCCCCGGGTTCACCGACCTGCACGTGCATCTGCGCGAACCAGGCCAGACGCACAAGGAGGACATCGCCTCCGGGACGCTCGCCGCGGCCGCGGGCGGCTTCACCTCCGTTGTCGCGATGCCGAACACCTCGCCGACGGTCGATTCGCCGGAAGTAGTCGCCGCGCTGGTCCGGCGCAACGCCGAGGTCGGTGCCGTGCGCGTGCTGCAGACGGCCGCGCTCAGTCTGGGGCGCAAAGGCCGGGAGCTGACGGACGCCGCGGCGCTGAAACAGGCCGGCGCCGTCGCGCTGACCGACGACGGCAGCTGCATCCAGGACGCCGGACTCATGCGCGAGGCGCTGCTGAACGCGCGGAGCGCCGGCATCACGGTGATCGACCACTGCGAGGAGATGTCGCTGACGGCCAGCGGCATCCTGCACGCGGGAGAAATTGCGAAAAAACTCGGGCTGAAGGGAATTCCCGCAAGCTCGGAGGAACTGGTCGTGGCGCGCGACGCCATCCTGGCGGCGGAGCTCGGATTCCCCGTGCATGTCCAGCATCTGAGCAGCGCACGCTCCGTCTCCCTTGTGCGCTGGGCCAAGGAGGAGGGCATACCCCTGAGCGCGGAGGTCGCGCCCCACCACATCGTGCTCACGGAACGGGCCTGCTGCGAACACGGCACCAACGCGAAGATGAATCCGCCCCTGCGCACCGAGCGGGACCGGTTGGCCATCCTGGAAGGGCTGCGCGACGGCACAATCGAGGTGATCGCCACCGACCACGCGCCGCACTCCGACGATGAAAAGGCGCGACCGATTTCAGAGGCGCCGTTCGGCGTCATCGGCCTGGAGACGGCGGTTCCGCTGTGCCTCACGGAACTATACCGCGGCGGCGTGCTGCCCCTGCTGGAGCTGGTCGCCAAATTCACCACCGGCCCCCGACGCGTGCTCCGGTTGCCGCTCGGCCTTCTGGAACCGGGAGCACCGGCGGATTTCACCGTACTCGACTTGGAATGCGAGATCCGCATCGGTCCGGACATGCTCCGGTCCCGCTCGCGGAACACGCCGTTCCTCAACCGGATCTGCCGCGGCGGCGTGGCGGGGACGATGGTCGGCGGAAAATGGGTTTTCCGGCGCTGAGACGCGGGCCACCCCACGATGCGGGCGCTTGCTTTTTTATCTGCGAATATTATTATGCAGGGTGTCTGGCGGGTGGTGACTTGCCCCAGTTTTTCGGGGTTGGACGGCCAGCCGGTCTGTAAAGGGTCAACGTTATTAAAGGATGTGATTGCATGCGACGAATAATGGTTTGTTTTTCGGCGGCGCTGTCCATGCTTGTGTCGGCGGCCGTCCAGGGCGCTCCGGCGGCGAAGCCGGCCGCCGCGAAGCCGGCGGCGGATGCGGAGCTGCAAAGCCTCGCGGAAGGCGCCGTAGTGATCGCGACGGCGAAGCTTCGGGAGTCGCGGGTGAGCGCCGACGGAGAAGGGCTGCTCAAGTTCGCCCTGGCGCTTTCTCCGGAAAGCCGCAAGGCGCTCATGCTCCAGGCAAAGCTGGAGGAGAGCCTCCCCCTGGAAAACGTCAAGCTGGCGGACGGCGGCGCGGCATACGTCAATCTCCTGCTGAAAGCGGCGGCCGACACGAAACGTCCGCAGCGGCAGCGCCTCCTGTTCCTCCGTGCCGTCCTT
Source organism: uncultured Lentisphaerota bacterium (assembly GCA_903921725.1). Classification (GTDB taxonomy): domain Bacteria; phylum Verrucomicrobiota; class Lentisphaeria; order Oligosphaerales; family CAITYL01; genus CAIXRA01. The sequence continues at coordinate 71,783 of CAIXRA010000003.1, read as the reverse complement.
TTCGTGCAGCCGGAGAACGAAATGGCCCTGATCGAGCTGATGAAGGCCAAGAACCGCAACGTCGGCGACATCAGCTTTGACGCGCTTCTGGCGGACGCAAAGGCGGGCTGGAAAACCACCCCGGCACCGGACACCAAGGAAACCCCCGCCATCACGCCTCCGCCCAAACCGGTCCCGGGTGCCGCCAACACGAAAACCCCCAACCCGGCGCAAAAAGAGGGTGGCGGCGAAGCCGGGGCGGAGACCGCCGTCCCCGAAATAGAAATCGGGCCGGCTCCCAAATTCTTCCGGTGGGACGATCAGAAAAAGGTCGTCAAATATTTCTACAAGACCCCCCGCCATGCCAACGGAAACAATGGCGGCTCGACGGCGGTTTACAGCGACGAATCCACCCCGATGACCTACTACTACAACGAGTACAACAGCTATGTGTCCGCGACGCTCGATGATCCGCAGTGCTCGAAACTGACCGACGGAAAGGTCTCGCAGAAGCACCAGGTGAGTCCGTTCTCGGTCGGCTGGCATGGAAGGCCGCCCCCTGCCTGCTTCATGTTCCCCTTCGAGGCGACGCTCCGGACATTCCGAATTTTCATCTTTGGCTGCGACACATGGAACAACGACTCGGGAATGCCCGCCACCATCACTCTCTATGACGGGACGTCGAAGGCGCGCGGAAACGTAATCGCCACGAAAACACTGCCGTCAACAAGGAAAACCGGCTGGGTCGAAATCCCGCTGACGATGAAGGCGCCCTCCTCCTGCATCTGGGTGGAGATGGAGCGCTCGACGCAGGGGCATGTAATCGTCGAAGAGGTCGAGTTCAAGAACTGACCCGGCCACCGGCCGCAGCGCGCGCCCGGATCCTACATGGAGAAGCGCTCGTAATGGATGCGCGCCCGCGGCGCGCCGAGCTTGACCAGTGCGGCGCGCAGGGCCTTCATCATCGGCGGCGGCCCGCAGAGGAACGCCTCCCGCTCCGCCGCATCCGGAACCAGACGCGCAATCCGGCGCCCGTCGAGCTGCCCCGTCTCCCCAGGCCAGTCCGGATCCAGGCTCAGGATATGGACGACGCGCAGCCGCCCACCCGCCACCGCAGCCAGCCTCTCCAGCTCCTCGCGGAACACGATTCCCTCCCGGCTGCGGTTGGCGTAGAGAAGGACGACGTCGCGCCCCGCGGCCAGCAGCCCGTCCGCCATGGCGCGGAGCGGGGTGATGCCGATGCCGCCCGCGATAAGCAGCGCCTTGGGCGCACGGCAGCGGCGCGCGGTGAAGACGCCGTGCGGGCCGTCCACGATCACCCGCGTGCCGGGCTGGAGCTGCGGAATCCGCCGCGTGAAATCCCCCAGGTGCCGGATGGTCAGCCGAATTCGCACTCCGTCCGGCGGCTGCGAAATCGAGAACGGATGCGACTCCCAGCGGAAGCCCGGCGCCAGAAAACGGACCAGGACGAACTGCCCGCCCTCGGCCTTGAACCGTTCCATGGCGCGGCCGCCGATGTACACGGAGGTGGCCTCGCCGGTCTCGGACGCAACGCGCTCCACGGTGAAGCGGTGGCGCGCAAAAAGCAACAGCGGGCGGACGAGGCGGTAGACGGCCAGATTCCCGAAGGTGAACGCGTAAAGCGCCACCCAGTAACCGGCGAACCACCGGTTGTCCGTGAAATCGCTGCCCACGGCGAGCTGGTGCCCGAACGCCAGCGCAATCGCGACATAGAACGTCAGGTGCGTGGCATGCCAGACCTCATAGCGCAGCCGCCTCCGCACAATGGCGACCGACAGCCCCACGGCGGCCAGCATGAGCGCAAGCCCGGCCGCGGCGGCGGCCACGCCCCTCCATTCGCGCAGGAAATCGATATACTGCTCCCGCACTCCCACATCCGCCTGCATGGCGTGCCCGAACGCCAACAAAACGGGATGCGCGATGAGCAGCAGAACCAAGGAGAACCCGGCGATGCGGTGAAAGCGGAGGAGGCGGTCGAGTCCGAAAACATGCTCGACCCAGCCGATGCGGCCGGCCAGGACCAGCTGCAGAAGCACGCCGAAGGCCGCCAGCAGCCCCGCCAGCCGGCCATACGCCAGCAACTGCCCCGCCAGTTCGCCCGTGAGGAGGCTCCCCAACGGATGCTGGACATGGTTCCACGCCCAGAAGCCGAGGATGACGACGGCCTGGCCGGCAAGCAGGACGTAAAGCGCGGCCCGTCTCATTTCACCGTTTCAAATTTCTCGCGCGGCGCGGCGCAGATGGGGCATTTCACCAGGGCCGAGTCCATGGTCGTGTAGCCGCAGACCAGGCAGACGTAGAACTCCTTGTCGCCGGCCTTCCAGGATTCCAAGCCAGCCAGCGCGGTCTTGAAGAGTTCCGCGTGCGACGCCTCGGAGGCCATCGCCCCCTTGAAGGTGAGCGCGGCTCCGCCGTTCTTGTCGGCTTCCGCCTGCTTGATGAACTCCGGATACATGGAGTCCTTCTCGCCGGTCTCGCCCTTGACGGCCGCCTCGAGGTTTTCCTTTGTCGCCTTCACCTCGGGCGCTTCCGGACTGTACTTCGGAACGGCGCCGGCCTTGACGATCATGGCGGCGTGCTTCTTGGCGTGGATTGCTTCCGAACGGGCGGTGGCACGGAACAGCGACGCGACGGTCTTGTAGCCTTCACCGTCGGCCTTGACTGCAAACGCCTCATAGCGCGCGCTGGCGTTCGACTCGCCGTTGTACGCCGACTGCAGGTTGGCCAGCGTGGCGGCGGGGGAAGCCCCCGGAGCCGCCGTCGGTTTTCCGCATCCGCCCACAATCCCCAGTAGTGTCGCAATCCCCAGCATCCCGATCATCCAGCGCTTCATCATGGCAAACCCTCCTCGGTTTAGTGCTTATCGACAAGCACTTGTGGTTGGCATACGGCAGGGATCCCCTGCGCACGAATTCCGCATGTCCTACAATAAGCGGCCGGAGACGGCCTTGCAAATCTTGCGCGCTCTCGCATGAAGCCCGCATGAAGCGCGGCCGCGTCACCACGTTGCCCGGGCACGGCGCGACGCGACGGAGCGTGCCACTTTTGCCCGTTCCGCCGCCGCCGGCTCAGATTCTTCTTTTGCCTCACCGTGAAAAACTTTCCATCCGCCGTATAATAAAAACCAATTCAGCGCGTTCAAAGCACGGGGGTTGTGGATTTTCTTCACACGGGGGCCGCATGACATACCGCTGGCACATGACCGCCGCCATGGCGACGGTTCTTCTTCTTTTTGCACCGCAACCGCAGGTGGCGCGCGCTGCCGACGCGAACCCGCCGCCGGAGCGCTTCGCCCTCCTCGCCGACTCCGACAGCCGCATCGACCAGCTGGTGGGAGCGGAACTGAAGGCGCGCGGGATTCCGCCCTCGGAAAGATGCACGGACGAGGTTTTTGCGCGGCGCGTCTTCCTGGATGCCGCCGGCACGTTGCCGACGCCCGCTGACGTGCGGAAATTCCTTGCCGACACGAGCCCGGGCAAGCGCAGCCGCCTGATTGACGATCTGCTGGCCCGCAGGGAATTCGCCGACTACCTGGCGCTCCGCTGGGAAGATCTGCTCCGGCTGAAATCGGAATTCCCCAGCAATCTCTGGCCGAACGCGGTGCAGGCCTATGACCGCTGGATCCGCACCTGCATCCGGGCCAACATGCCGTGCGATCAGTTCGCGCGGGAACTGCTCACCGCCAGCGGCAGCAATTTCCGCAATCCGCCGGCGAATTTCTACCGCGCCTTCCAGGAACGGACACCGCGCCAGATCGCCGACAACGCCGCGCTCGTCTTCATGGGCGTCCGCCTCGGCGACGCCGGACTGACGGAGGAGCAGATTCTCGGGTTCTCCGCTTTTTTCGCCAAGATCGGCTACAAGAACACGGACGAGTGGAAGGAGGAGATTGTCTTCTTCAACCCGGACGGGCAGCTGGCCGATCCGAAGGGCGGCGACCCGGTGCGCCCGACGCCGCTGGGCGGGCGTCCACTCAGGCTCGCCCCCGGCGCCGATCCGCGGGCGGCGTTCGCCGACTGGCTCACCTCCCCGAAGAATCCGTGGTTCGCACGCAACGCCGTGAACCGGGTCTGGTTCTGGCTGCTCGGGCGCGGAATCGTGCACGAACCGGACAACCTGGCACCGTCCAACAAGCCGTGGAGCCCGAAGCTGCTCGCGTACCTGGAGAAAGAGCTGGTCGACCACAAGTACGACATCCGCCATATTTATCGCATCATCTTGAACTCGAACACCTACCAGCTTTCGTCAACCCCGGACGCCTGGAATTCGGCGGATATGGAGGGCTTTTCCCGTTACCGGATCCGGCGGCTTGACGCGGAGCCGCTGCTTGATGCGGTCAACCAGGTCTTGGGCACAGGCGAGCGCTACACCAGCAACATTCCCGAACCGTTCACCTTCCTCCCCGGCGACCTGCGCGCAATCTGCCTGGCGGACGGCAGCGTCGAGTCCTCCTTCCTGGAGCTGTTCGGCCGTCCGCCGCGCAACAGCTCGTTCGAGTCCGAACGCAGCGCGGCCTCCTCCGTCTTCCAGGCCCAGCACATGCTCAACTCCAGCCACATCCAGAAGAAGATTGAACAGAGTCCGGTGCTGCGGCAGCTGACATCGGTCCGGCCGGTCCCGCCCCGCCCCGCCAAGGAACCGCCCGCCGCCAAACAGCAGGGAAAAGGCAAGAACGGGGTCACGGTGCGGGAGGCGAAAATAGTGCCGGGCGGCATCCGCAAGCCGATGGTGGTGGAACCGGACCGGCAGAAACTGCTGGTGGAGGAGTTGTACCTGCGCATCCTCTCCCGCTTCCCGGCGGCGGACGAAAAAAAGACCGCGCTCGCCTACCTCAAAGCACCCGGACGCCAGCCGGCAGCTGCGGTATTCGACCTGACATGGGCGCTGCTCAACACCAAGGAATTCATCCTGAAGCATTGACCGGCACGGAACCGCCGGATCCGTCCGGGCGTCAAAACGGGAAAGGAACGAGCCATGAGCAGGAACAGGACATCCGGGGAAAACGGCATCTCGAGGCGCGACTTCCTGCGGTACGGGATGTACGGCGCGGCCGGACTGGCGATGGCCGACTGGCTGACGCTGCGGGCCTGCGCCGGAGAAACCTCGCCTCCGGCACCGACGCGCGGGAGGAAGGCGAAGGCCGTCATCCAGATCTGGCTGGGGGGCGGGCCGTCGCACCTGGACACGTTCGACCCAAAGCCCGACGCGGGGCGCGACTATTGCGGCCCGTACAACAAGGCGCTCGCCACCAACGTCGCCGGCATCCAGCTCTGCCAGATGCTGCCGCTCCTGGCGAAGATGGCGGACAAGTACGCGCTGCTCCGGGGAATGACCCACGGCAACGGCAGCCACGAGACGGCCACATACATGGTTCAGACGGGCCAAAAGGCCGGCGGGAACCTGGTCTATCCCGGCATCGGCGCCGTCACTTCCTATTTCAAGGGGTACAACGGCGGCTACAAGGGGATGCTGCCGCCGTACATCACGGTGACCTCGCCGCAGGGGCGTTTCTCCGAATCCGGCTTCCTCGGCTCGAAGTACAAGCCGTTCTCGACGGGCGGCGACCCGAGCCGCGACCCGTTTGCGGTCGAGGGCGTCGTCGCCGAAAATATCACCGAAGCGCGGCAGCGGGAACGCCGGGGACTGCTGGAGGGGCTGGACTCCTTCGCGAAGGAGAGGGGCGCCGATCCGGCGGTGCAGGCCGTGGAGGCCAGCCAGCGGAAGGCCTACGACGTGATTTTGGGCGACGCCGGCAAGGCGTTCGTCCTCAGCGAGGAAAAACCCGAGGTGCGCGACCGCTACGGCCGCAGCCGCTTCGGCCAGTCCTGCCTGCTGGCCCGGCGGCTGGTGCAGCGCGGTGTGCCGTTCATCACCATCAATCACGGCGGATGGGACACCCACAAGCAGCATTTCCAGAGCATGGGCCAGAAGCTGCCCGATCTCGACAAGGGGGTTTCGGCCCTCCTGCAGGATCTGGCCGCCTGCGGGCTTCTTGACAGCACGATCGTCTGGGTCAGCGGCGAGTTCGGGCGGACGCCGAAGGTGCTGTGGGAGGCGCCGTGGAACGGCGGCCGCGGGCATTACGGCAAGGCGTTCTCCGCGCTGGTGGCCGGCGGCGGCTTCCGCGGCGGCACGGTCGTCGGAAAAACCGACGAGCACGGCGAGACGGTGGTGGAGCGCCCCATCTATCCGTGCGACCTCATCGGCAGCATGTACGAACTGCTCGGGATTGACGGCAACGCGAAACTGCCGACGCCGCAGGGCGCGCAGATGGCAGTGTCGCCGTTCGCCGACAACGCGATCCCGGCCAAGGAAACCGGTGGTCTTCTTCGGGAAATCATGTGACGGCAACGGGATGACGCGCAGGGAAAATCCGACCGGCCTGGAACCGGCACAAGGGGAACAGACATGAAACGGCCATCCATCATCCGTATGGGCCTCGCCGCCGCCTTGCTGGCCTGCGTGTTCCCGGCGGCCGCCGCGCTGGCGCAGCAGGGAAACGCGGACCGCAAGCCGCCGCACATCGCGTTCCTCTATCCGGCCGGCGGACAGGCGGGCAGTTCCGTCGAGGTGACGGTCGGCGGTGAAAACGTGTACGGCGCGACCGCCGCCATCCTGTCCGGCAAGGGCGTCTCCGTGCAGATTCTCGATGCCGCGGAGCCGGAAAGCGCAAAGGATCCCGACAAGAAAAAACAGAAAAAAAAGAACCAAACCGTCCTCGACGAGCTCGTGAAGCTGAAGGTGACACTCGCGCCGGACGCCGCGCCCGGAGAGCACGATTTCTGCCTGGCCGCACCCGGCGGCGTCTCCAACAAGCTGGTCTTCCAGGTCGGACAACTGAAGGAAGTTCTGGAGGCCGAACCGAACGACAAGCGGACGCCGAACCCGCTGCTGGCGCTGCCGGTGACGGTCAACGGGCGGATCATGCCCGGCGACGAGGATCTCTTCCGTTTTTCCGCCAAAAAGGGGCAGCGCCTGGTCTTCGAAGCCTCGGCGCGCGCGCTCATCCCGTACATCGCCGACGCGGTGCCGGGCTGGTTCCAGGCAATCCTCTCGCTGCGGGACGCGCAGGGGCGGGAGCTCGCCGTCTCCGACAGCTTCCGCTTCCGCCAGGATCCCGTGCTGTTCTACGAGGTTCCGGCCGACGGCGACTACCTGCTGGCGGTGCGAGATTCGATCTACCGCGGCCGCGAGGATTTCGTGTACCGCATCCGCGCCGGTGAACTTCCCTTCATCACGGGCATCTTCCCGCTCGGGGCGCAGCGCGGCGGTAAGCCCGTCACCGTCACGCTCGCCGGGTGGAACCTGCCAGACGCCACCGCCACAGTCATCCCCGCCTCGGACGCACCGGTCCAGCCGGTTTCCGTGACGCGGGACGGCCGGCTCTCGAACAGCGTCCCGTTCGCCGCCGACGACCTGCCGGAGCTCATGGAGGACGAGGCGGACGCGCGCCGGGAAAAGGGGCAAAAAGTGGAGGTGCCGGCGCTCATCAACGGGCGCATCCGCGCGCCGGGTGAAACGGACTCCTTCCGCTTCCAGGGCGTGAAGGGGCAGAGCCTCTGCCTGGAAGTCATGGCCCGGCGCCTCGGATCGCCGCTCGATTCGCGCATCACGCTTCTGGACGGCGGCGGCGCCAAAATCGGGGAGAACGACGACGTCAAGGATCCGGCGGAGGGCTTCCTCACGCACCCGGCCGACTCCGAGCTTGCCGTCACGCTTCCCGCGGACGGTGTCTACACCGTGCGCCTCGACGACACGCAGGGGCGCGGCGGCGACGAATACGCCTACCGCCTCCGCATCTCCCCGCCCATGCCGGATTTTGAGCTGCGCGTGACCCCGGCGGCGGTCGCCGTGCCGCGCGGCGCCTCGGTGGAATTGACCCTCCACGCCATCCGCCGGGACGGGTTCAAGGGCGAGGTCCGGATTTCGCAGGCCGGCGGCGAGGGGCTGCGCTTGGACGGCGCGCTGGTTCCGGCGGGTGTGGACACAGTCCGCATGACCGTCTCCGCCGCGGCGAACGCCGCCGGCCCCGCCATCTTCCCCCGGCTCGCCGGAACGGCCGTAATCGACGGGAAAACGGTTTCCCGCCCGGTACTTCCCGCCGAAGATCTCATGCAGGCGTTTCTCTACCAGCACCTGATGCCGTTCCGGGAACAGGTTGTGGTGCTCAGGGAACCGGCGGCACTGTTCTCCGCCTCGATCGCGATTCCCCCTTCGGGCTTGCTGGCGCTTCCGGCGGGGAAGGAGACGGCGTTCCCGGTCAGCGTGGCCCGGCAGCCGGGGTTCAGCGGTCCGATCCGTTTTCATCTGGTAAACCCGCCGAAGGGCGTCACGCTCCGGAACGGCTGGATTGCGGCCGGAAAAAACACAGGCACCGTCACCCTGCGCACGGAAGCCAAGGTCGAGCTCGCGCTGAGATCGAACCTGATCTTCGCCGCCTCGACGCCGATCGAGCGTGAGGCGACGCCGGAGGAACGCGCGCGGATCGAGGCGCGTGAGGCGAAAAAGGCCGCCGTCCTTGCCGGCACCGCCGCCACCACGCCGGCAGCGGGAGCGGCCGCACAGCCGCCCTCCGCCCAGCCTGCGGCATCCTCGCCGCCGGCAGCGGAAACACCGAAGAAACCACTGATGATCACGCGCCAGCTCGTTTTCACGATGCCCGCCGTCCCCTTCAAGGTCGTGGAAGCACCCAAAACTCCGAAAAAAACGGCGGAACCCCCGCCGGCAACGAAAGGCACCCATGCAGGCCCGAATCGAAAAAAGTGAGGGGGACGCCGCCGTCTTCACGCTCGCCCTCCCCTCCCGCGCCGAGCATGTCATCACCGCCCGCAACAGCGATGCCGGGGAGATGAACCGCATCCTGCTCCGCGAGGCGTCCGCCCGCAAGGCGCGCACCCTCACCCGCTTCGTCTTTGCGGGGCGCAGCCATTACGGCGCGTTCCGGCGCATGTGCCCCGACGCGGAAGGGTGCGTCGTCTGGCTCCAGGGCGACGCCTGCCGCGGCGGCGAAGTCTCCTGCATGCAATCCTTCACCGTCTCCGGCACCGCCGTCTCACCCGTCACCCGCAACGGGCATCTGCTGGGCTTTGTGTACGAGGACGGGGACGCGCGCTGGTGCCGCCTCGCCGGCGTCACGCCTTCCGATCCGCATGCGTCGCGGGAAGAGCAGACCCGCGAGGTCTTCGGCATCCTCGACGACGCTCTTCAGGAGCACGGCTTCCTCTTCACCGACACGGTCCGCACCTGGTTCTACCTCGACCGGCTGCTGGAATGGTACAAGGAGTTCAACACGGTGCGCACCGCGTTCTTCACGGAAAAAGGGGTGTTTGAAAAGATGGTCCCCGCCAGCACCGGCATCGGCGCCGGCACGCCCTCCGGTGCGGCCCTGACCTGCGACCTGCTGGCCGTCCAGCCCAAGCACGGCGGCGTCCGCATCCGGTCCGTACCCTCGCCGCTGCAGTGCCCCGCACAGGAGTACAGGAGTTCCTTCAGCCGCGCCGTCGAGATGGAGTTCCCCACGCACCGCAGCCTGATCATCTCCGGCACGGCCAGCATCGCGCCGGACGGGAAGACGCTGCACACCGGCGACCACGCCCGCCAGATCGCGCTGACCATGGAAGTCGTGGACGCCCTGCTCCGCTCGCGCGGCATGGACTGGGGCGACGTCTCCCGCGGCATCGCCTACTTCACCGACATGGCGGACCGCGCGATCTACGCGCACTATTGCGGGGAGCATGGCATCCCGCCGTTCCCGCTGGCCATCGCCCACGCCGACATCTGCCGCGACGACCTTCTCTTCGAGATCGAGGTGGACGCCGTCAAGCTTTCCGTTTCACCGCGTCCAGCCTGAATTCCGGCCGTGCGCGGCCCGCGGCGGAAACGGAGGGAGGCTTCAATCACGCCTGGTTCTTGACCAGGAGCGCGTAGCGCTGGCCGGTGCCGATGGGGAACAGGCGCGGCGTCATGGCAAGCCGGCCGCCGTGCATTTCCGCCAGGCTCGCGATCGCCCTCAGCGACAGCCGGTGGCGGCGCTGTTTCCGGCCGCAGAGCCGGCTGAGGATCTGCTTGAGCGACTGGCTGTCGAAGAAGGTCAGGAGCACGAAGCGGCGGCTGACCCGGAGCAGTTCGGCGACGAGCCGTTCCTGTTCCTCGATGGACGGGAGGTGATGCATCAGCCGGACGCAGACGGTGCCGTCCACGGCGTTGTCGCGGAGCGGGATCGAGAAGGCGGAAGCCGTCATCCAGACCGTCGGCGTCTTCCATTCGGCCATCTGCCTCCCCAGCATGACCTGGCCGGGGCCGATGTCCGCCTCCAGCAGCAGGTCGGTGGCGGCGGCAATCGGCGAACTGACGCGTCCGTTGCCGCAGGGGATGTCAAGAATGGAGCTGCAATGACCTTGGGTGGCGAGAAGCCGGGTCAGCATACTTTTTTCGCGACGCGTGGTCAGGCGTTTGGACAGCGTCCCTTCGTAGAGACGGCGGTATTGCGCCGCCCCCTCATCCCCCATGAACTTGCGCTGGTAGGGAATGCTGGTTTCCTGCGTGGCCGGCGGCTGCCAAGCCTCGCCAGGCGCGAACTGGATCACATCGTCAGAGATGGCATAGGTCCGGCTGCATCCCGTGCAGGCCACGGGCGATGTCTCCATCCGCAGGGAGGCGTGGCAGGCCGGGCAGACCAGCAAGCCGGCGACCTTGTCCAGTATTTCGCTTGAGGCAACACCCATGTGCCGGACTCCAACCCTGTTCGCGATTGAGGAATTGTGCTTCCGGGACCCCTGCCCCCGCCCGCTCCATTCTCCGGCCGTTAAGGCAGGCGCGGGCGGGAAAAAAACAGCCGTCTTCGGGGAAAAGATAACCGTTCCTACTATAGGCCGTGAAAAGATCAAGCAAGGCTTCCCGACAAAAAAAGTCGGGATTATTTCCGCCGCATCCTCCAACGCTCGATGCCGGTGGAATCTGTCACGGGGAGGACGGCACCGCCTTGCCCGGAACGGCCGCCTGGAAGACCCGCATGAAGACCTGTCGGTATTCCTCGACGTAGTACGGAGTGACGCCTTCGCGAACACGGCCGGGAATCTCCTCGAAATCCTTCTGGTTCTCCTTCGGCAGGATGATGTCCGTGACGCCGGAGCGTTTGGCGGCGATGACTTTCTCCTTAATTCCGCCCACCGGCAGCACGCGCCCGGTCAGCGTCAGCTCGCCGGTCAGGGCCAGATGCGCCGGAATCTTCTGCCGCCGCGCCAAGGAGAGCAGCGCCGTTGCCATGGTGATGCCCGCCGAGGGGCCGTCCTTGGGCGTCGCGCCAGCCGGAACGTGGATGTGGATGGTCCTGTCCTTGAAAAAATCCTTGGGCACTCCGAACAGACGCGGCTGCGAGGTGACCATGGAATAGGCGATGTGCGAGGATTCAACCATCACCTCGCCGAGCTGGCCGGTGAGCTTCATGCCGCGTTCGCCCGGCACCGCCATCGCCTCAATGTAGAGCGTGGCGCCGCCGAGCGGCGTCCAGGCCAGCCCCATGACCACGCCGGCACGCCCGTGCTTCATCAACGGGTCGTCGGTGAAGCGCGGTTTGCCGAGCAGTTCGCGGACCTTGGCGGGTGTCAGCACCACCCGGCTTGTGATCGTGCCCTCGGCGCGGCCCGCGGCGATCTTGCGTAGGCACTGGCCGATCGCCTTCTCCATGGCGCGGATACCGGCCTCGCGGGCGTAGCCATCCGCCAGCAGCCGGAGTGCCGCCGCCGTGACCCGCACTTGCGCCGGTTCCAGGCCGCTTTTGGCGAGCAGCTTCGGCACGATATGCCGTTTGGCAATCTCAATCTTCTCGTCCATGATGTAGCCGGAGAGGCGGATGATTTCCATGCGGTCGAGCAGCGCGGGCGGGATGGTGTCCGGCATGTTGGCGGTGGCGACGAACAGCACCTTGGAGAGGTCGAACGGCACGTCCAGGTAATGGTCTCGGAACGCCGCGTTCTGCTCGGGATCCAGCACCTCCAGCAGCGCGGAGGCCGGGTCGCCCTGGAAGGAGGCGCCGACCTTGTCAATCTCGTCAAGCATGACCACCGGGTTTGCGGTCCCCGCGACCTTGAGCGCCTGCATGACCTTGCCCGGCAGCGCGCCGATGTAGGTCCGCCGGTGCCCCTTGATCTCCGCCTCGTCGCGCATGCCGCCCAGCGAGAAGCGGAAGAACTTGCGCCCCAGCGCCTCGGCAATCCCCTTGCCCAGCGAGGTCTTTCCGACGCCCGGCGGCCCGATTAGGCAGAGGATGGAGCCGTCGACCGAGCCACGGAGCTTGGCGACGCCGATGAACTCCAGGATTCGCGCCTTCACGTCCTCCAGCCCGTAATGGTCGCGGTCCAGCACCCGCCGCGCCGCCGCCACATCCAGCAGGTCTTTTGAATAAATCCCCCACGGCACGCCGGTAAGCCAGTCGAGGTAGTTGCGCGAGACGGCGTACTCCGGCGACTGCTGCGGCAGCACTTTCAGTTTCTCGATCTCCTCCGCGACGCGCTCCCCGGCCTCCTTCGGCAGCGTCAGCTCCTTCAGCCGCGCCGCATAGCGGATGATTTCCTCGTCCTTCTCGTCCTTCTCCAGTCCCAGCTCCTTCTTGATCGCCTTGAGCTGCTCGCGGAGGAAAAACTCCCGTTGCTGAGTGGAAATCGTCTCCTCGATGCTGTGCTGAATCTTTTCCTTCAACTCGTTGATATCCACTTCCTTGCGCATCAGGAACAGGACCTTCTCCAGGCGCGCCCTCACGTCCAGGCACTCCAGCACGTCCTGCAGCTCCTCGCGCGTCGAGGAGGTCATCGTCACCGCAAAGTCCGCCAGCCGCCCCGGATCGTTCCAGTCGGCGCGCGACAGGAAGATCTTGATCTCCTCCGAGAAGAGCGGGTTGTGCTTGATCAGGTCGCGCATCGCGTTGGTGATCGCCAGCCCCAGCGCCCGCGTCGCCTCCGGATCGCCGTGGACGTCCTCCAGGTACGCCACCTGCGACACGAGCTTCCCGTCGCGCTCCGCCGCCTTCAGGATGCGGAACCGCTTCTCCCCCTGCAAGAGCGCCTGCACCGCGCCGCCTTCCGTCTCCTGGAGCTTGAGGATTCGCGCCGCCGTGCCGATGCTGTAGAGGTCGTGCCTGCGGACGCCGTCGGCGGACTCGGGCGCCCCCTCCGGTTCCTTCTTGGCGAGAACAAGCCCGACGATGCGCCCCGGCACCTCGCGCGCCGCGAGCTTCAGTACGTCCGCCGCCGGCCCCGGCGTCAGGATGGCCGGGAACAGCAACCCCGGAAACACCGGCTTGCTCCCCGCCGGCAGCAGCAGGATGCGGTCCGGCATCTCGTGTGCAGCCAGCACGATGCCGCCCGCGCCACCGCCATTGCCGCCGTCCTTCCCTGCCTGCGGGTGAGGAAGCTCCTCCGCCGGATCCTTCGCCTTGTCCGCCCCGTCGTTCATTTCCGAATCCTCCGCTTCCGTGGATTCCCGGTTCATGTCAGGTGGCCCTCGCGCTCCGCCCTTTGTATTGTATCACAACTACGAACATTTTGCGCGCGAGAAGCCGCGGGGATGCGGAGATTTTCGGGGCGCATGGACGGCTGGCCGACCCAATCCATTGAATACGCGCGCCGCCGCCATGATCACGACGCGGGCGCTGGCGTCTGGAACTTGAGGCTCGTGCGGCAACGGGGGAGATTGTCGGTGCCGCACAGGTCAAGGCTCATATTGAGAAGAAGCGTGGCACGCCCATGAGTCTTCAGACGGCATACAATTTCATGTACCGCGCGGGGTGGCGAAAAGTTGTGCCAGATAAAGTTCATCCGAAAGGGGATCCCGAGAAGCAAGAAGAGTTCAAAAAAAGTGTTTCCGGAGGCCGTCGAGGTGGTTGCCGCCGAAGCGGCAATCGCCGGACGTACCCTGAGAATCATGTTCCAGGACGAGGCGCGTTTTGGCTGGCTCCCTGTTATCCGCTCCGCCTTGGGCGCCACCGGGAGTCCGCCCGGTTGTTTCAGCGGCGATTGAGCGTGAGTTTCGTTACATCTACGGCGCGGTGAGTCCTTTTGAGGGGGATGTGGATTGGTTGGTAACGGAAGAGATGAACCCCATGAACATGAACTTGTTTCTCCGGCAGATTTCCAAGAAGTATGCAGAGGATTACATATTGATGGTTGTGGATGGGGCCAGTTCCCATAAGGGAGAGATGTTGAAAGTTCCGGATAACATGGCAATTCTGTGCCTGCCTCCATATTCGCCCGAGCTTAACCCCGCCGAGCACCTATGGGATGAGCTACGCGAAAACTCTGCCTCGACAGCCCCGAAGATTCGCCGGTTGGGAGTGCGGCGGCGGCTCTCCGCTTGTTTTCGGCGCGGGATACTTTAAATTATCGGGCTTTGTTTTTTGTGTGGAAGTTTTGACAGGTCAACAGGATGTCCGCCGGAACGGAATGAATCCGCAGTCCGGACGGAACCACAGAAGGGTCTTGTTCTATGAGCATGATTCCAGTTTCCGATCTGCGCAAGGGCGCAAAGCTTGAGATTGACGGGATGCCGTACATCGTCAGCGATTTTGACTTCTGCAAGCCCGGCAAGGGGCAGGCGCTCTACCGCTGCAAGCTCAAGAACATGATCAACGGCTCCACCATGGACCGGACCTGGCGCTCCGCCGACCGCGTCGAGACGCCGAACCTCTCCAACCGCGAAGTGCACTACAGCTACGCGGAAGGCGATTTCTGCGTCTTCTCCGACAGCGAGACCTACGAGGAGTACCACGTCCCCGCCACCGTGCTCGGCGACCAGAAATATTTCCTCATCGAGAATGCCGACTGCGAAATCCTCTTCTACAACGACAAGCCGATCGAAATCACCCTGCCGATCTTCATCGAGAAGCAGATCACGCACACCGAGCCCGGCGTCCGCGGCGACACCGCCAACAACACGCTCAAGCCCGCCAAGATCGACAACGGCTACGAGATCATGGTGCCGCTGTTCGTGAACCAGGGCGACTGGGTGAAGATCGACACCCGCACCGGCTCCTACAACGAACGCATCCTGAACAGGAAGTAAGACCCGCGCCCGCAGGGGCCGCGAGATGTCCGAACAACGGGGACAGGTTCCGCACGGAGCCCGTCCCCGTTTTTTTGTGCTACATTCCCGCCATGAAACAGCCCGCCGCCAACCCCGACCTTGACCGCCTTCGGGCCGCGCGCCCGGCGCTTGAGGCGCGGCAACGGATGGTGCGGTCCATCCGGCGCTTCTTCGAGGAGCGGGAGTTCCTTGAGGTCGAAACCCCGCTGCGCATCCCCGCACCGGCCATCGAGGACTACATCGACGCCGAACCCGCCGGCGGCTGGTTCCTGCGCACCTCGCCCGAACTGCACATGAAACGGATGCTGGCCGCCGGCTACCCGCGCCTCTTCCAGCTCGGCCCGTGCTTCCGCCAGGGCGAGTGCGGCGTCCGCCACCAGCCGGAATTCTGCATGCTCGAATGGTACCGCGCCGACAGCGGCTGCGATGCCATCCTGAAGGATACCGTCGAACTCGTCCGCGACGCCTGCCGCGCGGTCACCGGCGAACGCTTCTGCCACTACGCCGGACACGCGGTGAACGTGGAGGCGCCGTGGGAGGAGCTGACGGTGGACGCGGCCTTTGCTGCGTTCGCGGGCCGCACGCCGGAGGAGGCCATGGCCGCCGGCGAGTTCGAGCACGACATCGTCGCCAAGATCGAGCCACGCCTCGGCCTGGAGCGCCCGTGCGTGCTCCGCAATTACCCGCTGCCGTTCGGAGGGCTGGCGCGCCGCTGCCCGGAACACCCCGACCGCGCGGAACGCTGGGAGCTCTACATCGGCGGGCTGGAAATCGCCAACGCCTACAGCGAACTGACCGACCCCGCCGAACAGGCCCGCCGCTTTGCGGAGTCCGCGGATATCCGCCGCCGCGACGGGCGGATCGTCTATCCGATGGACCGCAACTTCATGGAGGCGCTGGAGTCCGGCATGCCCCCGTCGGGCGGCATCGCCCTCGGCGTCGACCGCCTGCTGATGACAATCACCGGCGCCGCGTCCATCGCGGAGGTCGTCGCCTTCCCGCACGAGACGACGTAAGCGCACCCCTGCGGATGCCTGTCCCAACAGAGGCGTGGAGACCGCCGCCGCCCTTCACTTCTTTTCCGCCAGCCAGCGGTTGACGTTCGCGGCGGCGGTGCGGCCGTCCTGGATGGCTCGGACGACGAGCGAGGCGCCCTTTGAGAGGTCGCCGGCGACGAAGAAGCCCGGCAGGTTCGTCATGCCGTTGGCGTCAAGCACGGGGTCGCAGGCAGGCGTGGTCTCAATGCCGAAGCGGTTCAGGAGCGCGGCGTTGCCCTCCTTCGTGAACCCCATCGCCAGCAGCGCCAGGTCGCACGGGATCTCGAATTCGGAGCCCGCCTTCTCGGTCGGCATGAAGCGGCCCTTGCCGTCCTTCTTCCACTCGACCTCGACGGCGCGGACGCCGCACAGCCTGCCGTTCTTGCCGAGGAATTCCCGGGTCTGGACGCTCCAGCGGCGCTCGCCCCCCTCCTCGTGCGAACTGGAGGTGCGCAGCATGTTCGGCCAGAGCGGCCACGGCGTCGCCGGGTCGCGCTTCTCGGGCGGCCGGGGCAGGATTTCAACCTGCAGGATGCCGGCCGCGCCCTGGCGCACGGAGGTGCCGACGCAGTCCGCGCCGGTGTCGCCGCCGCCGATCACCAGCACGCGCCGGCCCTTGGCGGAGATGAGCGCATCCGCCGCAATCACATCGCCGGCGACGAGGCGGTTCTGCTGCGTGAGGAACTCCATGGCAAAATGGACGCCGGCCAGCTCGCGGCCCGGCGCCTGCATGTCGCGCGGAACCCGCGCGCCGCCGGTGAACAGCACGGCGTCGTAGGCGCGGCGCAGGTACGGCGTGGCGATGTCCTCGCCGATGCGCACGCGGGTCTCGAAGGCGACCCCTTCCTGCTCCATCTGCCGGATGCGGCGGTCGAGCACTCCTTTTTCAAGCTTGAAGTCGGGGATGCCGTAGCGGAGCACGCCGCCGATGCGGTCGTCCGTCTCGTACACGCGGACGCGGTGCCCGGCGCGGGCGAGCTGCTGCGCCGCGGCGAGGCCGGCGGGGCCGGAGCCGACGATGGCGACGCGCTTCCCGCTCACCGCCGCCGCCGGCTTCGGCGTGATCCAGCCCTCGGCCCAGCCGCGCTCGACGAGCGCCAGCTCGATCTGGCGGATCGTCACCGGCTTGTCATTCGCGCCGAGCGTGCAGGCGGCCTCGCACGGGGCCGGACAGATGCGGCCGGTGATTTCCGGGAAGTTGTTCGTGCCGTGCAGGAGCTCCAGCGCCTCGCGCCACTGCCGGCGGTACACCAGGTCGTTCCACTCGGGGATCAGGTTCTTCAGCGGGCAGCCCATCATGTGGCAGAACGGGATGCCGCAGTCCATGCAGCGCGCGGCCTGCGTCTCCAGCGCCGCCTCCGGCAGCGGCTGCTCGACCGCCTTGAAGTCCTGGATGCGCTCGGCCACCGGCCGCTTCGGAGCGTCCTGCCGCGGGTACTCAAGAAATCCGGTTGGCTTGGCCATGGGGTCCCCCCTTTATGATTCGAAATGAAACGGTTCCTGGTTCACGGGGCGGGGCTTGGAAATCGACGCCATCGACGCTGTCGGCGCCATCGACGTCATCGAACGCCCCCCCCTCTTATTTCTGCAGCAGCTCGTCGTACACTTCCTCCGTGGCGGAGATGGTGTCGTCGTCGGCGTGCGAACGCTGCATGCGGTTGAGCACCTCGCGGTAGTCGATCGGCATCACCTTGACGAAGAACGCCTTCTGCGTCTCCCAGTGGTCCAGGATCATCTGCGCGCGCTGGCTGCCGGTGTGGCGGAAGTGCGCATCGAGCATCCCCTTCAGCTGCTCCGCGTCGTCGCGGAGGTGCACCGGCTCCAGGTCCACCATGTCCAGGTTGCAGCGCGTGTCGAAGAGCCCGGTCGGGTCGTAGACGTAGGCGACGCCGCCGCTCATGCCGGCCGCGAAGTTGTTGCCGGTCGGGCCGAGCACGACGACCGCGCCCCCGGTCATGTACTCGCAGCCGTGGTCGCCCACGCCCTCGACGACGGCACGCGCGCCGCTGTTGCGCACGGCGAAACGCTCGCCCGCCTGGCCGCAGAGGAACAGCTCGCCGTCCGTCGCGCCGTACAGCGCCACGTTGCCCGCGATCACATTGTCGGAGGCGACGAAGCCGGAGTTCCGCGGCGGCACCACGACGATGCGCCCGCCGCTCATCCCCTTGCCGATGTAGTCGTTCACGTCGCCCTCGACGCGGAACTCCACGCCCGGCGCCAGGAACGCGCCGAAACTCTGCCCGGCCGAACCGGTGAAGCGCACGTTGATGGTCCCGTCGGGGAGCCCCGCCGGCCCGTACCGCCGCACGATCTCGCCGCTGAGGCGCGCACCGGCCGAACGGTGGATGTTGCGCACCGGCAGCGACAGGTTGACCGCCTGCCGGCGCTCCAGCGCGGGCTTCGCCTTCACAAGGAGCTCGTCGTCGAAGCAGGCGGCCGCCTCGCGGAATTCCGTCAAGCCGCAGCGCAACGGCATCGCCGACAGCGGGCCGCCGTTGCGGAAGAGCCCCGAAAAGTCCAGATGCGCCGCCTTGCCCGTGCACGCCGCGGCGTCCCCCGTCAGCCGCTCGGAGCGCCCGACCATCTCGTCTACCGTGCGGAAGCCAAGCTCCGCCATCCGTTCGCGGAACTCCTGCGCCAGAAAGCGGAAGAAACGCTCGACGTACTCCGGCCGGCCCGCGAAGCGCTCGCGCAGCTTCGGGTCCTGCGTGGCGACTCCAAACGGACAGGTGTTCAGGTGGCATTTGCGCATCAGCGTGCAGCCGAGCGTCACCAGCACCACCGTGGCGAAACCGAACTCCTCGGCGCCGAGCAGCGCGGCGATGGCTAGGTCGCGCCCCGTGCGGAGCTGGCCGTCCACCTGCACGCGGATCCGGCCGCGCAGGTTGTTCTGGCGGAGCGACTGCTGCGCCTCGGCCAAACCAAGCTCCCACGGCAGGCCGGCGTGCTTGATCGCCGTCAGCGGAGAGGCGCCCGTGCCGCCATCGTGCCCCGCGATGAGCACCATGTCCGCCTTCGCCTTCGCCACGCCGGAGGCGATTGTGCCAACGCCGACCTCGGAGACGAGCTTGACGGAGACGCGGGCCTGCGGGTTCACGCATTTGAGGTCGTAGATAAGCTGCGCCAGGTCCTCGATCGAGTAGATGTCGTGGTGCGGCGGCGGCGAAATCAGCGTCACCCCCGGCGTCGTGTGCCGGACCCGCGCAATTTCCTCCGAAACCTTGTGGCCGGGGAGCTGGCCGCCCTCGCCCGGTTTCGCGCCTTGGGCGACCTTGATCTGCAGCTCCTGCGAGTTCACCAGATAGTCGGTCGTCACGCCGAAGCGCCCGGAGGCGATCTGCTTGACCCGGGACTGCAGGCTGTCGCCGTTGGGCAGCACCCCGTAGCGCGCCGGATCCTCGCCGCCCTCCCCCGAGTTGCTGGCCGCGCCGAGGCGGTTCATCGCCAGCGCGATCGTCTCGTGCGCCTCCTTGCTGATCGAACCGAACGACATCGCCGAGCAGACGAAGCGCTTGACGATGGATTCGACCGGCTCGACCTCCTCCAGCGGCACCGGCGCGCCGGGCGTGAAGGTGAAGAGGCTGCGCAGCGTGACGTGCCGCGCCGACTGGTCGTCGATCAGCCGCGTGTACGCCTGGAACTGCGCGTAGTCGTCGCGCCGCACCGCCTGCTGGAGGTTGAAGATCGCCTCCGCCGTCCACAGGTGCGCCTCGCCGCCGGCGCGCAGATGGTAGTCGCCGCCGCCCTCCAGCCCCTCGGAGGCCGGGGGCTCGGCGAACGCCGCGCGGTGCCGGGCGCGCACCTCCGCCGCCAGCTCGGCCAGGCCGATGCCGCCGACGCGCGAGGCGGTCCCCGGGAAATAGTCCGCCATCAACTCCCCGCCGAGCCCGACCGCCTCGAAGATCTGGGAGCCGAAGAAGCTGCGGATGGTCGAGATGCCCATGCGGCTGAATGTCTTCAGGAGCCCCTTCTTCACCGCGGAGACGTAGTGGTCCAGCGCCGCGTCGGCCGAGGTCACCGGCTCCAGCTGCCCGGCCTCCGCCATGGCGCGCACGGTGGAGAATGCGACCGACGGGCAGATCCCGTTGGCGCCGAAGGCGATGAGCATGCCGAAATGGATGACCTCGCGCGCCTCGCCGGTCTCGACGATGATGCCGGCCTGCGTGCGGAGCCCGCGCCGGATCAGGTGGTGGTGCAGGCCGGAGACGGCGAGCAGGGAGGGGATCGGCGCGCGGCGGGCGCCCATGCGCCGGTCGGTGAGCAGGATCAGCGACGCGCCGCCGGCGATCGCCTTCTCCGCCTGCGCGAAGACGCCGCGGAGCGCCTCCGCCAGCCCCTCGCCGCCGCCGTCGGGCGGGAAGACGATGTCGATCTCGCAGGCCTTGAGGTCCGGATGCTGCGAGCGCCGCAGCCGCTCCAAATCCTCCGGCGTGAGGACCGGGTGCGGAAGCTTCAGCATGCGGCAGTGCTCCGGCGTCTCGCCGAGCAGGTTGCGCTCGCGGCCGACATAGCTCATGAGCGACATGACCAGTTCCTCGCGGAGCGGGTCGATCGGCGGGTTCGTGACCTGCGCGAAGAGCTGCTTGAAGTAGGCGAACAGGATCTGCGGGCGCGCGGAGAGCACCGCCAGCGGCGCGTCGTTGCCCATCGAGCCGACCGCCTCCTGGCCGCGGGCCGCCATCGGGGCCAGCACCATCTTCAGCTCCTCGCGGGTGTAGCCGAACGCGGCCTGGCGCCGGCGCAGCGCGCCCGGCTCCTCCGACGGCAGCGTGGCCGGGCTCATCAGTCCGCGCAGCTCAATGCGGTTGTCCTTGACCCAGTGGCGGTACGGCTTGTGGCGCGAGATCTTGGACTTGACCTCGTGATCCGGCACGATGCGGTGCTCGTGCAGGTCCACCAGGAACATGCGCCCCGGCTGGAGCCGGCCGCGCTGCAGGATGCGGTCGCCGGGGATCTCCAGGACGCCGGACTCGGAGGCGAGCACGACGAAGCCGTCGCGGGTCACCGTGTAGCGTGCGGGCCGGAGTCCGTTGCGGTCCAGCGTGCCGCCGATGTAGCGCCCGTCGGTGAAGACCAGCGCCGCCGGGCCGTCCCACGGCTCCATCACCGTGCTGTGGTATTCGTAGAAGGCGCGCTTGTCCTCGCTCATGTGGATCTTGCCGCCCCACGCCTCGGGCACCATCATCATCATCGCGTGCGGCAGGGAGCGCCCTCCGGCGACGAGCAGCTCGAGGACGTTGTCGAACATGGCCGAGTCGCTGCCGGTCTCGACGACGACCGGCGTAATCTTCTCCACTGCGTCGCCGAGCAGCGGACTCTGCATCGCCGCTTCGCGCCCCCGCATCCGGTTGATGTTGCCGCGCAGCGTGTTGATCTCGCCGTTGTGCGCCATGTAGCGGAACGGCTGCGCCAGATGCCAGGTCGGCAGCGTGTTCGTGCTGTAACGCTGGTGCACCACCGCGAAGGCGCTGGCGAACGCCGGGTGCGCCAAGTCCGGGAAGAACTCCGGAATCTGCGAGCCGGTCAGCAGCCCCTTGTAGATTATCGTGCGCTTGGAAAGACTGCACACGTAGAACTGGCTGGCATCCACATCCGTCCAGCCCGCCGCCTCCTTCTCCGCGCAGCGGCGGATGGCGTAGAGCACGCGCTCGAGCCGGCCCGGGGCGACCGAGCCGCGGCCGATGAAGAGTTGCGCGAACGCCGGCATCGTCGCGGAGGCCAGCCTGCCGAGGTTCGCCGGATTCACCGGCAGTTCGCGCCAGCCGAGAAACTCCGCGCCGTTCTCGCGCGCCAGGCGTTCCAGCGCCGCACGGCAGCGCGCCGCGGCCTCCGGCTCCACCGGCAGGAAGACAATGCCCGCGCCGTAGTCACCGGCTGGCGGCAGCGCGAAATCCAGGATGCCCGGCGTGCGGAAAAAGCCGTCCGGCATCTGCAACAGCAGCCCGGCGCCGTCGCCCGTCTTGCCGTCGCCGCCGAGCGCGCCGCGGTGCTCCAGGTTGACCAGCACGCGGATGGCGTTCTGCACGAGTTCGTGCCGCGGCACGCCGTCGAGATGCGCCACAAAGCCCGTGCCGCAGCTGTCCTTCTCTGTTTCCGGACGGTACACGCCCTGCGCCGCCGGCGTCCCCGCCGTGTCCTTCACGCAAAAACCGAGGCCGTCGATCGTCATGCGGCGCTCCGCCGCCGCGCCCGTTCCATCCTGCCGCAGCTGTGTCATCTTCATCTCCCCCTGCCGTCCTTGTACCTGCACCGCTTCATCCGGCAATGATAGAAAGAACAATGCCGATATTTTAAAAAATACAACGCAATAAAAGCAAAGCAGTTAAAAGCATATACCGCATTTCACCAAGGCCATAAACATTACACCTCATGTCACAATACACCCAATAGGCGACAAAAAGATGAAGCCTGAATCAAAACCCGCAAGCACCCGGCTGAAGGCGCACCTTCCCTGGCTCGCCGCCATGGGCGTCCGATATTGCGGCGCCCTCCGCCGGCCGCGCGGGAGAACCGCAATATACCGCGGATCCGGTCTCTTTGCCGGGTGAAAAAGGCCCGGGCGGCGGATGCCGTCCGGGCCTGCACGCTTCCGTTTTTCCGCTCCCGCGCTTAGCGCTGGAACAGCATCTGTGCGTAGGTCGGCACCGGCCAGATCGCGGCGTCGGTGACCTTCTCCAGCGAGTCCACGGTCTGACGGAGGGCGGCCATCGCCGGGACGACGGCGTCGCGGTAGGCCTTGGCGCGCACCAGGCCGTGGTGCGCGGTGTTCGCCTTGGCGACGGCCTTCTCCAGCGCGTCGGCCCCGGCGCTCAGCGCGTCAGTCATGCCGCAGACCTCCTTGAGCATCTTCACGGCCGTGGATGCCTTCACCTTGGCGTAGGAGGCGGAGTTCGCGGCGGAGGCCGCCAGCGTGGTCTGCTTCAGCGCGGCCGGCAGAAAGAGCCGCCGGGCCATCTGGAGCATGCACTGCGCCTCGATGTTGATCGTCTTGATGTAGTTCTCGAAGAGGATCTCCTGGCGGGCGGACAGCTCCTCATCCGTCAGCACGGCATGCTTGGTGATGGCCGCGATGTTCTCCTTGTCGGTAATCGCCGCCACCGCATCCACCATGTTCTTCAGGTTCGGCAGGCCGCGGCGGGCCGCCTCCTTCTGCCATTCCTCGGTGTAGCCGTCGCCGTTGAAGATGACGCGCTTGTGGAGCTTGGCGTACTTCTGGAGCAGTTCCTGAACGCGGACGTTGATGGCGATTCCGCTCTTGCCGCCCTCCAGCTCGGTGGCGATTTCGGAGAGCGTCTCGGCCACGATCGTGTTCAGCACGAAGTTGACGCCGCCCAGCGACTGGGAGGAGCCCGGCATGCGGAACTCGAACTTGTTGCCGGTGAAGGCGAACGGCGAGGTGCGGTTGCGGTCCGTGCAGTCCTTCGGCAGCGGCGGGAGCGTGCAGACGCCGAGCGCCAGGCGGCCGCCCTGCTTGGAGGTCTTCGCGCCGCCCTTCTCGATCTGCTCGTAGATGTCCGTGAGCTGCTCGCCCAGGAAGATCGAGACGATGGCCGGGGGGGCCTCGTTCGCGCCGAGGCGTTGGTCGGGGCCCGGCGTGGCCTCGCTGGCGCGCAGCAGCGCCGCGTACTGGTCGACCGCGCGGATCACGGCGAAGAGGAACACCAGGAACTGCATGTTCGCGTGCGGCGTCTCGCCGGGGTTCAGCAGGTTCTGGCCGTCGTCCGTCACCAGCGACCAGTTGTTGTGCTTGCCGGAGCCATTGACGCCAGCAAACGGCTTCTCGTGCAGCAGGCAGGCGAACCCGTGCTGGCGCGCCACCTTCTGCAGCGTCTCCATGGTCAGCTGGTTGTGGTCGACCGCGACGTTCACCGTGGCGAACACCGGTGCGATCTCATACTGGGCGGGCGCCACCTCGTTGTGCTGCGTCTTCGCCAGCACGCCGAGTTTCCAGAGCTGGTTGTTCAGATCGTTCATGAAGGAGGCGACGCGCTCGTGGAGGCTGCCGAAGTAGTGGTCCTCCATCTCCTGCCCCTTCGGCGGGGGCGCGCCGAACAGCGAACGGCCGGAGAGCAGCAGGTCCATGCGCCCGTCCAGGAACTTGGTGTCGATCAGGAAGTACTCCTGCTCGCCGCCGAGGGTGGCGATGACGCGCTTCGAGGTCGCGTTGCCCAAGGCGCGGAGCACGCGCATGGACTGGCGGTTGAGCGCCTCCATCGAGCGCAGCAGCGGCGTCTTCTTGTCCAGCGCCTGGCCGTGGTAGGAGCAGAAGAAGCTCGGGATGAAGAGTGCGATGTTCGTGCCGTCGCTCTTGATGAAGACCGGCGAGGTGCAGTCCCAGGCGGTGTAGCCGCGGGCCTCGAAGGTGGCGCGCAGGCCGCCGGAGGGGAAGCTGGAGGCGTCGGGCTCGCCCTGGCTCAGCTCCTTGCCGCTGAACTCCATGATGATGCGGCCGTCGGGCGTCGGGGAGATGAAGGAGTCGTGCTTCTCCGCCGTGATGCCGGTCATCGGCTGGAACCAGTGGCAGAAGTGCGTCGCGCCCTTCTCAATCGCCCAGTCCTTCATCGCGTTGGCGACGACGTCGGCCAGCGCCGGCTCCAGCTCGCGCCCTTCCTCGATGCAGCGCTTCAGGCTCTTGTAGATGTTCTTCGGCAGGCGCTCGCGCATCGTGGCGTCGTTGAACACGTTCGTGCCGAACAGTTCCGGAACCATGCCGGAACGATCCGTCTCGGCATCCATGCAGCAGCAGGTGGTGGGCATCTGTTTCTTCCTTTTGTCTTGGGTTTGGCATTTGTGGATCAAGGAATGGGTGGCCGGAAGGCGCCGGAAGTTCTAGAAAACAGGACTGTTTCCGTTTAAGCATGCGCCGTGCCATCCGCACACAGAATCGGCATAATCGGTTGAATACAAGCAAGCAGCAACAGATTAAACCCGCAGCAGCTACTGCCCGGCCGCCCGGTTAAATCCAAAAACGTTCCCGTCGTGGTACAATTTTGTACCGGACGGCGGAGGGGGGAGCGGCGCCGCCGCGTCATTCCGCCGGAGGCGTATGGTGCTTGATGCGGTCGGAGTCGGCCGGGGAGACCGTGTGGAGCTCGAGTTTCGGGTTCTTTTCCTGGAAGTAGGCGATGCTCCATTCGTTCGGGAAGAGCAGCACCAGGTCGTCGGCGATGTCGCGCGCCAACGAAACACCGGTACCCAAAAAGAGATCCTTCAACTCCTCCGCCGTCACATCCGCCGACAGCCAGCGCACCTGGGAGACCGGCGCGGGTTCGAGCCTGGACTCCGCGTTGTACTCGGTCAGGAGCCGGTGCTGGACGACCTCGAACTGGAGCTGGCCGACGGCGCCGTACACGGCCTGTTGGCCGTAGGCGGTGTCGAGCGGGTTGAACGACTGGATGACGCCCTCCTCCAGCAGGATGTCGAGGCCGGCGCGGAACTGCTTGTAGCGCGAGGGCGCCGGATTCCGGAGGTAGCAGAACGCCTCGGGGGGGAAGCGCGGGATCTCGTGGTACTTGAGGCCGGGGACGGCGGTGAGCGTGTCGCCGATGCGGAAATTGCCGTGGCTGACCAGGCCGACGATGTCGCCGGGAAACGCGCTCTCGACGGAGATGCGGTCCTGGCCGAACAGCTTCTGCGGATAGGCCAGGCGGATGGTGCGCGACAGGTCGCGCGGATCGGGAACGACCATGTCCTTCTCGAACACGCCGGAGCAGACGCGCAGGAAGGCCAGGCTGTCGCGGTGCTTCGGGTTCATGTTGGACTGCACCTTGAAGACGAAGCCGGTGAACTCCGGGTTTTCGGGACGGACGACGCCGGAGTCGGACTTGCGGGCTCCGGGGGGCGCGCCGAACTTCACAAAATAGTCCAGCAGATGCTGCACGCCGAAATTGGTGATGGCGCTGCCGAAGAAGATCGGGGTGATCTCGCCGGCCATAACCTTCGCCGCGTCGAACGTCTCGCCGGCCAGCGCCAGCATCTCGACCTCCTCAATCCAGTTCTTGTACTGCTCGGGGTGGAGCTGGCTTTTGAACGACTCGTCGTGCAGGCCGGAAACCTGCATCGGGGCCTTGTGCGCGCCGTGCTCGGTCTGCTCGAACTGGTGGACCTGGAGCGCGAGCCGGTCGTACACGCCCTTGAAGTCCTTGGAGTCGCCAATCGGCCAGGTAACGGGGAAGGCGCCGATGCCGAGCACCTTCTCGATCTCGTCCATCAGGTCGAGCGGCCCGCGCGCCGGACGGTCCATCTTGTTGACGAAGGTGAAGATGGGGATCTTGCGCATCCGGCAGATCTCGAAGAGTTTCCGCGTGCGTTCCTCGACGCCCTTCACGGCGTCGATGACCATCACCACGCTGTCCACGGCGGTGAGGACGCGGTAGGTGTCCTCGCAGAAGTCCTTGTGGCCCGGGGTGTCGAGCAGGTTCACCACGCAGCCGCCGTACTCGAACTGGAGGACGGTGGAGGAGATGGAGATGCCGCGCTGCTTCTCCAGCTCCATCCAGTCGGAGGTGGTGGAGCGCTGGTTCTTGCGGGCGCGGACCGAGCCGGCCAGGTGCAGCGCGCCGCCGTAGAGCAGCAGCTTCTCGGTGAGCGTCGTCTTGCCGGCGTCCGGATGCGAGATGATGGCGAAGGTGCGGCGGCGCGCGATTTCGGACTCGAAATTGGACGGAGGAGGCATGGGTGGGCATCCACAAGATTACACAGATTGCGCAGATTCCGGAAAGCCTGATAATATCGTTGCGGAATCCGCATCGGCCAGTTGGGCCGGCGGCGCGCGCCAAATCCCGCAATGCGTGGAAAGGGAATGGAGCGCCGGAAGGTCGGGGACGCTATACTATCATAAACAAAAAAGGGGATTCCTCCCCCCCCGGGGTTTCATATGCAGGACATCATCCACATTCAGAAGGCCTGGATCAAGCTTCTGAGCCAGGCCATGGAAAACGAGGCGGCCATCGGCCGGCTGTACGGGTGCTATGCGGCGCAGTTTCCGAAGCAGGCTGAAACGTGGGCCGTCCTCGCCCGCGCGGAGGAGAAACACAGGGCCAGCTTGGAGGGGATCTTGAGCGGCGCGGTCGCTGAACTGGCACAGATTCCCATGGAGAAACTGCAGGCCGGCACGCTCGATTTCATCACCTCCCAGATTGCCGTCATGCTGGAGAAGGCCACGGCCGGCGATGTGACGGAGACGCGCGCCGTCGCCAACGCGCTCCTGCTGGAATCCGCGCTGGTGGAGAGCTTCCTCTTCAGTGCGGCGCCGGCGGCGGACGACAGCCCCTTCCGGAAAGTCGCCGAACAATTGTACCGCGAATCACTGTATCACCGGCAGATTGTGCTGGGACTTTCACCCGCGGCCCCCGACAACCAGGCAGCGCCCCTGTGGAGGGGCGAGACGGTCATCGCCCCGCCCGCGGTGCCGTCCCGGATTGCCGCCGCCATGGCCAGGCAGACCGTCCTCGCCGGCATGGTCCGGCACGAAAAAACCGTCGCCCGGCTCTACGGCGAATATGCCCGGCTTTTCCCGGCGGCGGCGGCTTTCTGGAACGGCCTCGCCGGCGAAGAGGCGGAACATGCCGCCATCCTGGCCCGGATCGGGGAGCGGATTGCGGCGGGGGAGCTGGACTTTTCCGCGGATCGCTTCGCACTCGAAACCATCCGCTCCTCCACGGCGTTCATCGAGGAGCAGATCGCCGCCGCCCAGCGGGG
The DNA here is from genome assembly GCA_903921725.1 of uncultured Lentisphaerota bacterium. Lineage (GTDB taxonomy): Bacteria > Verrucomicrobiota > Lentisphaeria > Oligosphaerales > CAITYL01 > CAIXRA01. The sequence continues at coordinate 43,971 of CAIXRA010000003.1, read as the reverse complement.
GCCGGTCACGGAGGACGTGGCCCTCGGCATCGCCAGCACGGTCGAAAACCAGACCATTGAGAACGATTCGTTCCGGGTTTTCACGGAGGAATCGGCCTCCCCCGAAATCCGCGCCATGTTTGCAGACATCCACCGGCAGGAACTACGCCACCGCGCCGACATCGCAAAGAGGATGGAGGAGGCAGCGGCAAAACCGGGGCTTTGGCGCAGGCTTTTCGGCGGGAAGTAAGCGAGGGGCGGCTTCCATCACCCCCCCGTCATCCACGTATCTTTCTTTTCCCCGCCACCGTACGCCGTCCAGTCTTGCGTACTGCGCAACGCCGCGGTAGTGTACCCCATGCACACGCTGCCGCACATCCTGCTGTTGTCCGCCGCCGTCCCGGCGGCCGGCAACGCACAACCCCCGCTGTGGGAATGGGTTTCGCTGGGCTCGCTGATGCATGTGGCGGCGTTCGCGCTGGTGGCGGGGCACTGCCTGCGCCACCGGCGGGAGCCGGCCTCCGCCCTGCTCTGGCTGAACGTCGCCTGGTTCATCCCCGTTGCCGGCCCCCTGCTCTACCTCCTGTTCGGCATCTACCGGCTGCCGGAGAAGGCCAAGCTCAAGCACCGCGCGGACCAACAGTTCGCGGAGGAGCGCCGACAGCGCGAGGAGCCGAGCCTGTCCATGGCCTACTGGCGGGCGGTGCATGAGTCCCGGAGCTGCGAGCCGCCATCGGAGGAGGGGCGCCTTTTCAACCGTTCGCTCGACGGCATGCTGGAGGAATACCCGCTGCTGGCCGGGAACCGGGTGCTCCCGCTGGTCGACGGCGACGAGGCGTACCCGCCGATGCTGGAGGCGATCCGCTCCGCGCGGCACCACATCCACCTCCAGAGCTTCATCTTCGGCAACGACGCCGTCGGCCGCGAGTTCATGGAGGCGCTGGCCGAACGCGCCCGCGCCGGCGTCACCGTCCGCCTGCTCTACGACCGCTTCGGCTCCACGCATGCGGTCTGGGGGCGCTTCTTCCGGCGCTACCGCAACATCCCGAACCTGAAGATTGCCGGCTGGCGTCAGGTCAACCTCCTCAAGGCCCAGTTCCAGCTCAACCTGCGCAACCACCGCAAGGTGCTGATCGTGGACGGCGTGCGCGCCTTCACCGGCGGCATCAACCTCCACGACGGGCATCACTCCGCGCACACGCCCGAGGCCATCCGCGACTACCATTTTGAGGTCGGGGGCCCCGTGGTGCAGGAACTGCAGTTCTCCTTCCTCCGCGACTGGTCCTACATGACCGATGAGGAGCCCGGCGTGCTCCTGCAGGCGGCGCACTTCCCGGCGGTACCGGCGGCGGGGACGATGCCGGTGCGGGTCATCAACAGCGGCCCTTCGGTGGAGCAGGAGGCGATCAACGAAGTCTTCTTCTTGGCCATCATCTCGGCGCGGCGCGAACTGTGGATCACCACCCCTTATTTCGTGCCGGGGCCGGACATCATGCAGGCGCTGCGCGCCGCCGCGCGGCGGGGCGTGGACGTGCGCCTAACCGTTCCGCTCGCCAACAACCACGCCTACGCCGGACTTGCCGGTCAGGCGCTCTACGATGATCTGCTCGCCTGTGGAGTCCGCATCTTCGAGCGCGCCCCGCCTTTCATGCACGCCAAGGCGATGATCATGGACGACACGCTGGCGTTGGTCGGCACCGCCAACCTCGACATCCGCAGCCTGCGCCTGAACTACGAGACGAACCTGGCCGTGTACGACGCCGCGTTCGTGGCTGAGATCCGCCAGCTCGCCTTGCAGGAGATGGCGTGCGGCCGAGAGATCAATCTCGCAGCCTGGCGCGCCCGCCCGCTCCGCCGCAAGCTTCTGGAAAATCTGTGCAGCCTTTTCACGCCGATCCTGTGACCCGCCGGCAAACTTTACGGTCAGCCTTGATTTCGCACCGCACCTGCCTTATTTTCCACGCCAACCAACGGGGGCATTGACGGACCATGACCATCCTCATCCTGACACTGCTCGGCGCCGCGGCATCCGTCGGCTTCTCCTGCTTCCAGATTCAGAAGCAGGAGGAGGCCAACGACGGCACGCGAGCACAGATCCGGCAGCTTCAGGAAATGCAGCGCCAGTCGCTGGAACAGCAGAAGACGCTCCTCCAGAACCAGTCGCCGCGCAACAAGGAAGTCCAGGTGCATCTCCCGCCGCCCCCGGCGAAACTGCAGGCCGGCCGCCCCGCCGCCGGCAAGAGCGGCGCTCCGGCGGCGAAGGCCTCATCCGCCACGACGGCGGGACGCGGCTACACGGAACTGCCGTAACCCCAAGCCTGTTCGTTTAGACAGGATGACAGGATTTTCAGGATGGGGCTGTGTGGGATGGTTGAAGAGGGATTCCACCTCCCCAATCCGTAGACCCCTGTAATCCTGTCCACGCGCACGGTGCGCATGAACGGCCGCAGCCCGCCCTTCAAGCATGCGTGCCGACGGGACGTTGAACGCCGGACATCCGGGCGGGTTACGCAGGGGCGGCAGACGTTTCCGGCAGGTACGGCGCGATCCAGCCTTCGACAACCGCCACGGCCTCCTCCACGCCCAGCTTGGAAAGGCTGGAAAAAAGCTGGACCGTGCATCCCGTCCAAGCCGCGCACTCCTTCGTGGCGGCGGCCAGCGTGGCGGCGGCCTCGCGGCGTGTGAGCTTGTCCGCCTTGCTGAGGAGGATGTGGACGGGACGGTTCGGCGACGGCCGGTAGAAATCGAGCATCTGCCGGTCGATCTCCGTCAGCGGCCGGCGCGCGTCCATGAGCAGCACCATGCCGCGGATTTGGGGGCGTTTGCGGAGATAGGCGCCGAGCGACGCCTCCCAGTGCCCCCGAATCTTGTCGGGGACCTTGGCGTACCCGTACCCCGGCAGATCGACCAGAAACACGCCGGGGGCGAACGCGAAGAAATTGATGAGCTGCGTGCGGCCCGGGGTCTTGCTGACGTGCGCCAGCTTCTTGCGGTGCGCCAGCGTGTTCAGCGCGCTCGACTTTCCGGCGTTGGAACGCCCGGCAAACGCGACCTCCGCAACGGCGTCCGCCGGAAGTTGGGTCAACGCGTGCGCCGAGGTCACATATTCGATGTGCTGGAAGAGATGCATCTGCAATCGCCCCGTTTGACGGCGTACCGGCGGTTCCGGCCTCGCCTGTTTCCGGGCGGGCTACCCCGCCTTCGTCTCCGGCTCAAACCAGTAGGCACAGGCGCCGCCGGAGAGTTTCACATCCGCAAGATCCTTCTCGTCGAGCGGAAAAATCTCGCAGTTCCGGGGGCGGCCGCCGGTGGTGTAGATCGAGCAGCAGCCGGCCTGGCGCAGCGCGGGACAGGTGATGCCGAGGGCGCAGCAGACGCCGCACTGGCCGCATTCGCCGCGCCGGCGGGCGAGCTGCCGCTTCACATAGCCGCGGCGGAAGTTTCCCGCCCAGAAACGACGGAGCCGGCCGCGCATCTGCCGGCTGAAGAGCGAGCCGGCAAAAAAACCGGCGGCAAGCCGGATCCAGGCGCGCAGGAAAGCCAGCGGCGTCCGCCGCGACGGACTTTTTCCGCAGGCACACGCCCCCGCCGGCGACATGCACGCACCGCATTGTTTTTCTTCCGCCATCTCCACAAACTCCCCGGCCCGCTTCGGGCTATTGAATTCCAAGTTTCTTCATGACCTGCTGCAGGTCGGCCCAAGCCTCGGCCTTTTTCCCGGACATTCGCAGCAGGAACGCTGGATGATAGGTCGCCATCACCGGAATGCCGCGGTAGTCGTACCATTTGCCCCGGCCCGCCATGATCCCCTTCTGGCCGAGCAGATGCAGGAACGGCGTCGCGCCCAGCACGACAATCACCTCGGGCTTGACCAGTTCAACCTGCCGCTGGACGTACGGCAGGCAGGCGCCCCCCTCGTCCTCCAGCGGCGTGCGGTTGCCCGGCGGACGGCATTTCACGATGTTGGCGATGTACACCTCGCCGCGCTTCAACCGCATCGCCTCAATCATCCGTGTCAGAAGCTGTCCCGCCGCGCCGACGAACGGCACGCCCTGCGCGTCCTCGTCCGCTCCGGGCCCCTCGCCGATGAACATGAGCCGCGCGGTCGGGCTACCATCGGAAAACACCGTCCGAGTCCGCCCCAGCGCATGCAGCCGGCAACGCTTGCAGGCGGCCACGGCCGCGGGCAGCGTCTCCAGCGTGTAGGCCGCAAGATCGAGCATGGAAAGGTCGCTGGGGATGTCGGATACCGTTGCGTGTTGCGCGTTGCGTGTTTCGTGTTGAAGCGCGGGGGCCGGTGCCGGAACCGGTGTGGCGGTGTGACGGTATGACGGTGTGGCGGTCGGACGGTCGGGCGATCGGGCGGTTCCCACGGGAGCGTGGGCGTCCCGCCCGCTTCCGCCGGGCGTCCCGCCCGGCGCCGGTGCGGATCTCGCCGCTCCCGCCGACGGCTTCGTCTCAGCAAAAACGCGCTGCGCCCCCGCGCTCAAGCGGATCCGCCGGCGACCCTGGCGTTTTTCCTTCTCCAGCCAGGAGATGACCGTGTCCAAAATGTTGGGATCGTCCGCCATTCAGCCGTCTTCCGTTTTTTGCCGCGATTCCGGCAAAAAAACACGCCATTCCCGTATAGCTTTTGTGCGGGACACGCCGATTGCCGCAGCCGCTCCGCCAACTCATCGAAAGCCCCAATATAGCATCGGGTCTCCCGTGTGCCGGAAAAACGCATGGTTCTGTCCGCGTTGATGTGTCTGCGCCTTTCCTGCCTCGTCCACAATGCAACACCGTTGCATCATAGACGATTGAGCCGGGCGTTCCGGAAAAAACGCAGGGTTCGCGGAAAGTCAGGGGGTGACCTGAATCGCCCCCGTCGTCCAAAGCGGCCCGAAGAAAAGAGGCCCCTTGTCACCGGCATTGGAGATCGCCATCGGCTGTTTTTCCACATGGCCGTCCACGCACGCAAGATTGGCACGCTGCCCCGGATGGCGGAACTGCAGTTGGAATGAGCGCCAGATGACGGCGCACAAATCCGTCTTGCCAAAGCTGGAGTTCGTGTTCTCGTAGTCCACCGAAGTGGCCGTATCCGCCAGCAGGATGGTGTTGCTTGTGCTGGAAACCGCTCCGACGCGCAGCCGCCATGCCGCAGACCCTGCCACGCCACCGCCGGTTCCAATGCCGTTCATCCCATAGGCAACCTTGCGCGGAGAGAGGGAGACGGGCTTCCCCTTCACGGCCCCCGAAGCGCGGTATGCGGCGGCCGGCGGAGAATCGTTCAGCACCTTGCCTGCGACATCGTTGGACATGTAGTTCGAGCCGACCTTCTTGAAGTTGTCGGGATCGGGGGCGTAGAGGTAATGATACCACCAACCGTCGTTTTCATTGCCATCCGCAGGGCAGAGAGGCGGCAAGTAATCCTCGTTTTCACCGGCGTACAAGAAGATGGCTCCCGACAACTGCTTGAGGTTGGACGTGCAGCGGGCGGCGTTTGCATAGGCGCGGGCGGTGTTGAGCGCCGGAAACAGAAGAGACGCCAGCACCCCGATGATGGCAACCACCACCAGCAATTCAATCAGGGTAAAGCGCCGCCAATGCCGCGCGCTTGCCGAAGATGAAGGTGCTGTTTTCATGGCAATGACTTCTTGGGGCGGAGTGAAAAGGCCCGGTGGGCCGGCGGCCACCAAACGGCCGCAATTATTTTTTTGTTGCGGCGGGATTTTCGGCCAGAAACCGGTCCCGAACCATCTTGCATGCCTTGGCAAGTTCATCCCCGGCAAGCTTGCCGTCGCCGTCCTTGTCAAATTCCTTGAGCAGATACGCGCGCTGCTTGACGAGGAATTCAGTGGCCGCAACAAGCTCCGCGTCATCAAGCTTGCCGTTCTTGTCGGCATCAAACTTGGCGATCAACGTAGCGCGGATGGACGCCCGGTCGGCCTGCCGTTTTTCAACTGTGGCTTTGACTTGGGCGCTTTCTTCGGGGCTCAGCTTGCCATCGCCATCCACGTCAAACTCTTTCTGCCAAGCAGCAAGGCGCTTGTTGTCGATCGCCGTGTCCGTAGCGGTCATGAAGTTGGAGATGGATGGGGCGGGAAGGGGCCGCTTGCCTGTTTCCGCCTCCGCGGTGCGGATTCCGCAAGCCAAACCTGCAAACAGAAGCAAATACGTCCGGTTCATTTTCATTGTTGTCCTCTCCTGGGTTTTGTGCCGGATTGGGTGGCCGGTTTCACGGCCCATTCAACTTCTTGTAATATAACAGTGTTTTTCTCAGTCGTCGCGGCGAGGCGGAGATTCGGCAGCGCGCTCACGGATTATACTATGTCCGTGATTGACGTTCAAAAACCGGAGAATGAACTCCCACCCATGCCATCCCCCGCCGACAACCTGCACGACTGGCGCGCGCTTTATCCGTTCAACTCCAACTGGCTGATGCTCGCCGGCGGCGTGCGCATGCACTACCTCGACGAGGGCGCCGGTGAGCCGGTGGTCATGGTCCACGGCAACCCGACCTGGTCGTTCTACTACCGCAACCTGGCATGCGGACTCCGCGGCGGCCGGCGGGTAATCGTCCCCGACCACGTCGGCTGCGGGCTTTCCGACAAGCCGCAGGATTATTCGTACCGCATCGCGCAGCACATCGCGAACCTGGAGCGGCTGCTGATCGACGAGCTGAAGCTGGAGAAATTCTCGCTGGTCGTGCATGACTGGGGCGGCGCGGTCGGCATGGGCGTGGCCGTACGGCACCCGGAGCGCGTCTCGAAGATCGTCGTTCTCAACACCGCCGCGTTCCTCGTGCCGGACTGTCCGAAGCGCATCCGCGTCTGCCGCATCCCCGGCTTCGGCGCGCTCGCCGTGCGCGGGTTCAACGCGTTTGCCGGCGCCGCCGTACACATGGCCATCGCGCACAAGGAGCGGATGACGCCGCAGGTGAAGGCCGGCTATCTGGCGCCGTACGGAAACTGGCACGACCGCATCGCGACGCTGCGCTTCGTCGAGGACATCCCGCTGAGCCCGCGGCACCCGAGCTGGCAAACTATGGAGGAGCTCGGTCGAAAACTGCCGCTGCTCCGGGACAAGCCCATGCTCATCTGCTGGGGCGGCAAGGATTTCTGCTTCCACGACGGGTTCCTGAAAGAGTGGACCGACCGTTTCCCGGCCGCCGCCGTCCACCGCTTCGCCGACGCCGACCACTACGTCCTCGAGGACGCCGGCGAGCGCATTCTGCCGCTGGTGCATGAGTTCCTGGACCGTCCCTGATCACCCCATCTCCGCTAACATGCGAAAGGTCACCATGAAACGGTTTGGCATCCTCCTCTCCGTCTTGATGCTCGCCCTAACCACTGCGGCGGCTCCCGCCGCCCCAAAAACCGAAGCACCGAAAAAGGACGTTCCCCGCACGGCCAAGGCGGGCTCATTCCTGCGCCTGGACTACTATGTGTGGAGCCGCTGGGAGAAGCTGGGCGGGCCGAACAAGGAACAGATCAAGGATCTCGACGTGGCGGTCTTCTTTTCCCCCCTCAAGCCGGACGCCCAGGGACACCTCGCCGTCAGCGACGAGTTTGTCCGCGCGCTGGAAAACTTGAAGGCTGCCAAAAACGAAAAAACCCGGATTTGGCTGGGGCTGGGATCCCTTGCCGACATCGCCAAGGATGAGTCGGCGCTGGCGACGTTCATCACCGAGTTGCGCGCACTTTGCGACAAGCTCGGATTTTCAGGCGTTGACATAGACTGGGAGGACGCCGGGACACCGCCGGAGGAATACGCGCGGGTCGTCAAGCGCATCGCCGACGACTGCCATTCGCGGAAGCGGATGGTCTCCAATTCCCACGCCACCGCGCCGGTCTACGTAAAAAAGACGGCGGCATGCGTCGCGCATCTGGATTATGTAAACATCCAGTGTTACTACAGCACGAACAACGGCATGACGGTGGAGACGCTCTCGACCCGCCTGGCCCGCTTCGAAAAGGCGGGCGTCCCGCGCGGGAAGATCCTGATCGGCCTGCCGGTGTACGGCATGGTGGACATGAACAAAGACCGCGGGGTCAGACGGACGACTATCGGCTACCGCAGCCTGCTGGAAAAAGGGGCGGATCCAAGCGCAAGCCAGTGGACTGATCCGGAAACCAGCGTCGCCTATCATTACAGCGGCTCGGCGCTCATCAAGGCCAAGCTGGACTATGCCAAATCGCAGGGATATGCGGGCGTGTTCACCTGGGAAATGACACTGGACGCGCCCTATTCCTCGCCCCACTCCATCCTGCGCATCCTCGGCGAGGGGACAAAAAAGTGATTTGAGGCCGGCGCCGGTCCGTCAAGCGCGAACCGGACGCTGGCCGTTCCTCACTCCTCCGCGTCGGCGGTGCGGTGCTTGGCGGCCTCTTCCTGGACCTTCTTGCTGATGTTGCCGGGGACGGCCTCATAGCGGTCAAACGCCATCTCGAAGGAGCCGCGGCCCTGAGTGAGGGAGCGCAGCGTGGAGGAGTAGCTGAACGTCTCCGCCAGCGGGACGTCGGCAAGCACGACCTGCTGCCCGTCCTCGGAATCCATGCCCAGCACGCGGCCACGGCGGGTGTTGAGGTCGCCGGTGATGTCGCCCATGTAATGGTCGGGGAAGACAATCCTTAGCTTCATGATCGGCTCGAGCAGGATCGGCTTGGCGGCCTTCATCGCCTCGCGGAAGGCGGCGCGCGAGGCGATCTTGAACGCCATCTCGGAGGAGTCCACGTCGTGGTACTTGCCGTCGTACACCACGGCCTTGAAGTTGATGACGTGGCAGCCGGCGAGCGGGCCGTTGACCTTCGCCTCAAGCACGCCCTTCTCGATGGCGGGGATGAAGTTGCGGGGGACGTTGCCGCCGACGACCTCGCTGGCAAACTCGTACTCCTTGTCGGCCAGCCGCTCGACGCGGAGATGGACCTCGGCGAACTGGCCGTGGCCGCCGGTCTGCTTCTTGTGGCGGTAGGCGTGGCTGCCGGAGCCGGTGACAGTCTCGCGGTACGGGACGCGCGGCGTCCTCAGCTCCACATCCACCTTGAAGGTGTTGTGGAGGCGGTGGACGACGTTGTTGAGGTGCTGGTCGCCCATGCCGTGGAGGAGCGTCTCCTTCGTCTCGGCGTTGTGCTCGAGGCGGATGGTCGGATCCTCCTCGCTCATGCGGTGGATGGCGGAACCGACCTTTTCATCATCCCCCTTGTTCTTCGGCGCGATGGCAAAGGAAAGGGTGGGCTTGGGGAACTCGATGGGGGTGAACCGGGCCGCCGTGGACTTGGTCGCCAGCGTCTGGTTGATGTGTGTGGCTTTGAGCTTGGCAATGGCGACAATCATGCCGGGGACGGCCTCGGTTTCGGAGATTTGTTCCTTGCCGTTGACACGCAGGAAGGAGGAGGTGCGCTCCTTGCTGTCGTTGTTGCTGATGTTGTGCAGGTCGCCGTCGGTGCGGAACGTGCCGCTGTAAACGCGCATATAAGAGAGCTGGCCGATGAACGGGTCGGCGACGGATTTGAAGACGAGCGCCATGCCGCAGTCGGCCTCCGGCTTGCGGTCGAGCGTGCTGCCGTCGGCAAGCGTGATGGGCGGCTCCATGACCGGATTCGGGAAGACGCCGATGATGCCGTCCATGAGCTCGGCGATGCCGACGTCCTTGGCGGCGCTGCCGCAGAAGACCGGCACGATGTGGTTGTGGAGAAAAGCCAGATGCAGCCCCCGGTCCAGCTCGTCGGGCGTGAGGTCGCCTTCGGAGAGGTAGTGCTCCATGATCGTCTCGTCCTCCTCGGCGATGTCGTCAAGAATCTCCTGGCGGTCGTGCGCGGCCTCCTCGGCGAGCGAAGGCGGAATCTGGGCGTCCTTTTTGAGAACGGGGAAGACCCCCTTGAACGCACCCTTCTCGCCGTCGGGCAGGACGAAGGGCACGCAGACATGCGGCCCGCCGAATGCATCCTGAAGCTGGGCGAGAATCTTGTGGAAGTCGGCCTGTTCCTTGTCCATGCCGTTGACGAAGATGGCGCGGGGCTGGGCGGCGTTCTTCGCCTGCTTGAATGCGCGCAGGGTTCCGGGGCCGATGCCGGCGACGGCGTCAACGACGATGATCACCGCGTCCACCACCGACTGGGCCGCAATCGCCTCGCCGCAGAAATCGGCGCTGCCCGGAGCGTCCATGAAGTAGAAGTGGTGGTCCTTCCACGGGCAGTTCAGCGCGGCGGAATACAGGCTGCACTTGCGTTCCTGCTCTTCGGGCCGGAAATCGGACACGCTGGTCTTCTGGTCCACGCTGCCCAGACGCGGAACGGCGCCCGCCTTGAACAGCATCAAATCGGCCAGGGTCGTCTTTCCGGCCCCGGCGTGGCCCGCAAGGACGAAATTCCGGATGTTGGCGACAGGGGTTTTCACGGTTCAGCCTCCAGTTGGGGTGGGTGGAAAAACACGCCTCCCGCAACCTTGAAAGACCCCGCGCCGCGCTGCCTGGCAGGAAATTCAGGAACCGTGCCTGCAACCCGGAACCGGATACAACAGGGAAACGGGAACCTTAAACTCGCACCACAAAACACTCGGGACCGCACGCTCCGGAATCGCCGGCTCATGCGTCGCTGCCCGCATAACCTACCAACGGACCGGCTAAAAGTAAAACCCGGCCGAAAAAAAATCCGGCGGGCGCGCGGCCACCACGGGAACTCACATGGCAAAAATTAGACTTAAAAAAGTATACATTGAGTATAACGCCTTGGTATTTCCCGTATGACAAAAAACCGTATCCGATTCAAAAACCACCTGGAGCTTAAACAGTTTAAATACAATTAAAATATTGCAGCTGTGATTATTACAACTTAAAATTCGGTGCAAAACAACGCGCCCGCAAAATCCCGGAACCGGAATTTGCATCGCAATCCAATAAATGTATATTGTTTATATCAATTTAAATATCAAGCCCAAAAAAAAGATTGGCGGGCAAAGCGGAAAGCGAGAGAAGCATGGCGCATCTGGAAACCATTCTGGCACAGGCGGGGTCGCGTTGGGACGAGCGGACCGGTGCGGTCTCCATGCCCGTGTACCACAGCGCCACCTTCCGCCATCCGGCGCTCGGCCAGAGCACGGGGTTCGACTACTCGCGCACGGCCAACCCGACGCGCCAAGTACTGGAGGAGACGCTGGCCGCGGCCGACGGTGCCGTGCGCGGCTTCGCCTTCAGTTCGGGGCTGGCGGCGATTGACGCCGTGATCCGCCTCTTCCAGCCCGGCGACCAGATTCTCGCGACGGAAGACCTCTACGGCGGCACCTTCCGCCTTTTCGAGAAGCTGTTCCGTCCGTACGGCATCGAGACTGCCTACGTGGACACGGCGGACACGGCGGCGGTCGCGGCCGCGTTCACCCCCCGGACAAAGGCGCTGTTCCTTGAGACGCCGAGCAACCCGCTGCTGAACGTCGCCGACATTCGCGATCTTGCGGGACTCGCACGGGCGCACGGCGCGCTGACCATCGTGGACAACACCTTCATGACGCCGTTCTGGCAGCGGCCGCTGGAGCTTGGCGCGGAGATTGTGGTCTACAGCGGCACCAAATACCTCGGCGGGCACGACGACGTGGTGGCCGGCGCGGTGACGGTCGGGCGCGCGGATCTGGCGGAGCGGATTGCCTTCATCCAGAACGCAGCCGGCGCCATCCTCGGCCCGGACGACTCCTGGCTGCTGCTGCGCGGGTTGAAGACGCTGCCGCTGCGCCTGGAACGGCAGGAGGAAAACGCGCGCAGCCTCGCGGAATGGCTGTCGCGCCACCCGCGCGTCACCAAAGTCTTTTATCCCGGGCTCGCGTCGCATCCGGGGCATGAAACCCTGAGGCGGCAGGCGTCGGGCTTCGGCGCCATGATCTCGTTCGAAGTGGCCGATCCCGCGCGGATTCCGCAGATCCTGTCGGGGGTGAAGGCGTTCCTCTTTGCGGAGAGTCTGGGCGGCGTGGAGTCGCTCATCACATTCCCCGTGGCGCAGACGCATGCGGACATCGCGCCGGAAATCCGGGCGCGGCTCGGCATCAGCGACCGCCTGCTGCGCATCTCCGTTGGCATCGAGGACGTGCGCGACCTGGAACAAGACCTGGCAAACGTTTTGTGAGGAATGAACCGGCCATGAATAGCAACGCCGCCCCGGCCGCCGTACAGTATGCACGATGTAGGCGCCGCCGTCCATTTGCCCCATCCGTCCCATAAGCCCCACACCCAAGGAACCTGCCATGAGCAATATTTACGATGACAATTCCCTCTCCATCGGCCACACGCCGCTGATCCGCCTGAACAGCGTCACACAGGGCGCAAAAGCAACCGTTCTCGCCAAGGTCGAGGGGCGCAACCCCTCGTACTCCGTCAAGTGCCGCATCGGCGCGAACATGATCTGGGACGCCGAGAAGCGCGGCCTGCTCAAGCCCGGCGGCGAAATCATCGAGCCGACCAGCGGCAACACCGGCATCGCGCTGGCCTACGTCGCTGCGGCGCGCGGCTACAAGCTGACCCTGACCATGCCGGAAACGATGAGCCTGGAGCGCCGGCGCGTGCTGGCGGCCCTGGGTGCGCGGCTGATCCTGACCCCGGGAGCCGAGGGCATGAAGGGTGCCATCCGCCACGCCGAGGAGATTGCCGCGGAGGACACGAAACGCTGGTTCCTCCCGCAGCAGTTCAAGAACCCGGCCAACCCGGAGATCCACGAAAAGACCACCGGCCCGGAAATCTGGGCGGACACGGACGGCAAGGTGGCCGTGCTCGTCGCGGGCGTCGGCACCGGCGGCACGATTAGCGGCGTCGCGCGCTACTTCAAGAAGACGAAGAAGCAGGCGCTGCACTCCGTCGCCGTGGAGCCGAAGGAGAGCCCCGTCATCAGCCAGAAACTGGCCGGCGCGGAGATCAAACCCGGCAAGCACGGCATCCAGGGAATCGGCGCGGGATTCATCCCGGACATTCTTGACCTTTCCCTTGTGGACCAGGTCGAGCAGGTCGAGACTGCCGAGGCCATCCTGATGGCGCGGCGGCTGGCGACGGAGGAAGGCATCCTCGTCGGCATCTCCAGCGGCGCGGCCGCCGCCGCCGCGGTACGCCTGGCAAACCGTCCGGAATTTGCCGGCAAAACCATCGTCGTCATCCTGCCCGATGCCGGCGAGCGCTACCTGTCCACCGCACTGTTCGAGGGAATCGGGTGATAAAACAAGGAAGAACATTGGTGTTATTTGGAGTGCGGCAGCGCCGAAGGCACGGACTGCCGCATCGGCAGTAGCGAAGCGGCAATAAGTGCATCCGTTTGCCGCTTTCAAAACCAATGCGGAGCCGTTGCGGCAATACCTTAAACACCGGCGCTCCGCGCGAAATTAAAAGAGGTGAACGGATGCACTTATCACCGCACTCCAAAACGTCCACCACCAGAAGCATTAACAAGGAACCCATACCATGAGCGACACGACCAAAAACCCGGGCCTCGGCACGCTGGCCCTGCACGCCGGACAGGTGGACGACCCGACGACGCACTCCCGCGCCGTCCCCATCTACGCCACCGCCGCCTACAACTTCACAAGCCCCGAACACGCGGCCGACCTCTTCGCGCTGAAGGAGTTCGGCAACATCTACTCGCGACTGATGAACCCGACCTGCGACGTGCTTGAAAAACGCCTCGCCGCGCTCGACGGCGGCGCCGCCGCCCTCGCCTTCGCCTCCGGCCAGGCCGCCATCACCGCCGCCATCCTGACGATTGTCCACGCCGGCCAGAACTTCGTCTCCTCCCGCACGCTCTACGGCGGCACGACCACGCTCTTCACGCAGACGCTGAAGAAGCTCGGCGTCGAGGTCCGCTTCTTCGACGCGAACAAACCGGAGGAGATCGGCGCGCTGGTGGACGCGGACACGCGCCTCGTCTACATCGAGAGCATGGGCAACCCGAAGGGCGATGTGCCGGACTTCCGTACGATTGCGGACATTGCGCACAAGCACGGCCTGCCGCTCATCGTGGACAATACCGTGACCACCCCCTGGCTGCTGCGCCCGCTGGACCACGGCGCGGACATCGTCGTCTACTCGACCACCAAGTACCTCGGCGGGCACGGCGTGCACGTCGGCGGCGCGGTCGTGGACGGCGGCCGCTTCGACTGGGCCGCGAATCCGGAGAAATGGCCCGAGTTCTGCGCGCCCGACCCCGCCTACCACGGCGTCGTCTTCACCGAGGCGCTCAAGCCGATCGGCAACATCGCCTACATCATCCACATCCGCACGCACTGGCTGCGCGACACCGGCGCCTGCATGAGCCCGTTCGCCGCGTTCCTCTTCCTGCTCGGCATCGAGACGCTGCACGTCCGCATGCCGCGCCACGTCGAGAACGCGCTCGCCGTCGCGCAGTGGCTGAAGAAGCACCCGGCCGTGGCGTGGGTCAACTACGCCGGCCTGGAGGACAACCCCTCCTACGCCAACGCGAAGAAATACCTGCCCAAGGGCGCCGGCGCCATCATCGGCTTCGGTATCAAGGGCGGCCGCGAGGCGGGCAAGACCTTCATCCGCAACGTCAAGCTGTGCAGCCACCTGGCGAACATCGGCGACGCCAAGACGCTGGTGATCCACCCCGCCTCGACCACACACCAGCAGCTCAGCGACGACGAGCAGCGCGCCGCCGGCGTCAACCCTGAGTTCATCCGTCTCTGCGTCGGCATCGAGGATATCGCCGACATCCAGGCCGACCTCGACCAGGCGCTGAAGGCGTCGCAGAAGGCGTAAGCATCTTCCCCACTCCGGCCGATCAGTCCGATCCGGTCGATCCGACTGGCCGGTCCGCTGGAGTCCACATGCACATCTACCTCGACCACAACGCGACGACACGGCCCGATCCGGCGGTGGTCGCGGAGATGCTGCCGTGCTTGGGCGAGATTTTCGGCAACCCGTCCAGCGCGCACACCTTCGGGCAGGAGGCGCGCCGCGTCGCGGACCTCGCACGGCAGCGCGTGGCGGCCTTCCTCGGCGCGCATACCGACGAGATCGTCTTCACCAGCGGCGGCAGCGAGGCCTGCAACCAGCTCCTGCACGGCTTGGCGCGCCCCGGACGCCACATCGTCGTCTCCGGCATCGAGCACCCGGCCGTGCTCGCGCCGTGCGCCGCGCTGGAGGCGTGCGGAGTCCGCATCACACGCGTCGCCGCGGACGCCTCGGGCGTCGTCCACCCGGAGGCGGTCGCCGCCGCGCTCACGCCGGAGACCGGCCTTGTCTCCGTCATGCTCGTCAACAACGACACCGGCGTCATCCAGCCGGTCGCCGAAATCGCGAAGCTCGCGCACGCCCGCGGCGTCCCGGTGCACACCGACGCCGTCCAGGCCGCCGGGAAAATTCCGGTGGACGTGCGGGCGCTCGGCGTGGATTTCCTCACGCTCTCCGCGCACAAGTTCAACGGGCCGAAGGGGGTCGGCGCGCTCTACATCCGCGGCGGCCGCGAGCTTCCCCCGCTGATCCGCGGCGGAGGGCAGGAAAACCGGCGCCGCGCCGGCACCGAGAACCTGCCCGGCATCGCCGGCTTCGGGAAGGCGTGCGAGCTTGCCGCCGTCCGGCTGAACGGCGAAAAAACGGAAGAACGGAAGAACGGAAGAATCAATACCGGGAACGGCGGAAGTGTTGACGCCGGGAATGCGGGGACGGAAACCGGCGAACTCCGCAACTACTTGGAAACCAAAATAGTGGAGCTTTTTCCAGACGCCGTCGTCAACGGCGCGGCGGCGGAGCGCGTTTCGAACACATCGCTCATTTCTTTCCCCGGCGTCAACGCGCAGGCGCTCGCCCTGAACCTCGACCTGGCGGGGGTTGCGATTTCCACCGGCTCCGCGTGCAGTTCCAGCAGTCGCGACCCGTCGCATGTCCTGCTCGCCATGGGGCGGACGCCGCAGCAGGCCCTGGAAGCCGTCCGCTTCTCCGTCGGCCCCGGCAACACCGCCGCTGAAATCGAACACGCGCTGCAACTGCTGGCCGCCGCCGTGCCCCGCCTACGGAAGGTAGGCTGAAGCGGATTTTCAGCAGCGAAATCAAGAATTTCGCGCAAAGACGCGGAGGCGCAGTGTCTCCGGATCAGGCCATTTCGCCGGCGCGGTCGAAAATGCCGTCGGGCGTGACCTCAAGGATCCGCGTCGCCAGCGAGCTGATCAGGCGGTGGTCGTGGGAGACGAAGAGGATTGGTGTCTCCATCTGATCCAGAGCAAAGTTCAGCGCCTCAATCGATTCCAGGTCCAGATGGTTGGTCGGCTCGTCGAGCACCAGCACGTTGCCGCCCTCCAGCATCATCTTCGCCAGGATCAGCCGGGCTTTTTCGCCACCGCTGAGCACCTGAATCTTCTTGAACACATCGTCCCGACTGAAGAGCATCCGCCCCATGAAGGAGCGCAGCTCGGTTTCGTTGCGCTCCGCCTCCGCCACGAACCCGGCCAGCCAGTCGAGCGCCGGAGTGTCCGCATTCAGCACCTCCATCGGATCCTGCGGGAAGACACTGACCTGGACGGTTTCGCCGAAGGAGACGGAGCCCTTGTCCGGCTTGAGCTGTCCGCAGAGGACTTTCAGCAGCGTGGTCTTGCCCACGCCGTTCTTGCCGATGATCGCGATCTTCTCCTTCGGCCCAACGGTGCAGGAAAAGTTTTTGAACAGACTGCGGTCGTAACCCTTCGAGACGCCCTCAACCTCGATTACCTTGTCCCCGAGGCGCCGCTTCGGCGTGAAACGGATGAAGGGCGAGACGCGCGAGCTGGGCTTCATCTCCTGCAGCTCGATTTTGCCCAGCGCCTTCTGGCGCGAGGTGGCCTGCTTGGCCTTGGATGCGTTGGCACTGAAGCGGCTGATGAAGGTCTTCAGATCGTGGATCTGCTTCTCCATCTTCTTGTTGGCTTTTTCGCGGAGTTCGCGCGCTTCCAGGCTCGCCACCACGAACGCATCGTAGTTGCCGGTGAACATGCGGATTTCGTGGTAGTCCAGGTCCGCGATGTGCGTGCAGACCTGGTTGAGGAAGAAGCGGTCGTGCGAGATGACGATGACCGTGCCCTCGTAGCGCGTCAGCAGCTCCACCAGCCACTCGATGGACTCCATGTCGAGATGGTTGGTCGGCTCGTCCAGCAGCAGGACGTCGGGATGCGCGAACAGCACCTGCGCCAGCATCACCCGCAGCTTGAAGCCGCCCTGCAGCGTCCGCATCTCCTTGCCGAAGGCGTCCTCGGCGAACCCGAGGCCGGCCAGCAGCTTGGAGGCGTCGGCCTCCATGGTGTAGCCGCCGGCATGCCCGAACTCGTCCTCGATCACATCGCACCGCGCCTGCTCGGCGTCGGTCAGTTCCGTCTTCGAGTAGAGCGCCTCCCGCTCCAGGTGCAGCTCCCAGAGCTTCCAGTTCCCCATGTAGACGGTGTCCAGGATCGAGACGTCGTTGAACTCCGCGTGGTCCTGCCGCAGGTACCCCACCGTGCAGTCCCGGCCGATCATGACTTCGCCGTGGGTCGAGGGGATGCCGCCCGCCAAAATCTTCATGAAGGTGGATTTGCCGGAGCCGTTGGCCCCGATCAGCCCGTAGCAGTTGCCCGGGGTGAATTTGACGCTCACATCCTCGAACAGGATATCCGCGCCGAACCGTTTGGTAAGTTTCGATGTCGCGATCACGAATGCAGCCCAATCTTGAAAAAAAGCACAAAAAATACCGTCCGGACAGCCGGAATGCCGCCCGACGGAAGCAGGGGAAACGGCATGCGTCTTCCACCACCGGCCATCCCCGCGGACGGGGCCGGCGCGCTTCATGCCGCAAGCCGCATACTATAACCCCCCATCCGCCCCCTGCCCGGCGGCCCACTGCGCCAGAAGTAACCAATGAATCGGGTGTGATGTCGGTTTTGTGTTTTACTCGTCCTCGTACTCAGCGCAGCGGCTCTCGTACTCGGATTTCATGTTTCAGGCACGGCACGGAAGCGGTCAAACGAGGACGAAAATGATTGGGACAAGATAGCCCCCGAACCAACACCCATGCCGCCAGCGCCAGCCCGTGTGTTGCCCCGCGGACAACGCGCGAAAAGAATCGCGCCAGCAGCGGCGCGGCGGGATCAATTATTCTCCACCAGCATCGTCACTACGCCGGGCAATGTCCTGCAGCGAGGTGATAAATTCCTGCATGGCATTCAGCCAGGCTTTTTGATGCTTTACCAGCAACGGCAAACGTATTGGCCTGTCTCCCGCATAAACAGTTCTTCCATTCGGAAGTTTCCCTTCAACAGTTCCTCCAACCGCATCCGCTATCGTCTTTCGATACTTCTCGGACGCATCCCACTCCGCAGTCCCCTGCTGAAGCTTCCACGAGGCCGCATCAAAATAAACGGGGCCATCTTTTCCGACATAGCCAAAGTTTATAGGGCGTCCATCCGTGCTAAGCCAGCGGAGGATCAATGTCTTTTTATATTCAGGTGTCACACCAAATTCTTCGACTTGGGAAATAAGCGATTTTAGCTTGGCCACGTCATCAGGACACTTCTTGGCAAGCTCCTCAAAGAACATCTCCTCGGAAATGGTTTTGGCGCGGGCTTGCTTGGGAACCTCATCCTTTACCACCGGCACGGCCACCGTAGGCGAGGAAATCGAAACACGGTCGTCATTAAAACTGACGACGCCCCGTTCGATGTTCAAGGTTTTCATGAGCGTGCGTGGCTGTACGAAATAGCCGCCATCCGGAGCCTTGTAAAGCTTGAGTTCAACCAGTCCAATCGTTGCATGAAATCCCGGGTGGAGTTGCAGGTATGAAGTGAGGGCGTCAAGCCCATGCCGAATGCCGTCACCAACAATCAGCAACAGCATTCTGCCACGGCGCAGATTCCGGGTTACGCCATCAATGAAGGCAATCTGGTCAAAATCTGGCGCATTTTCGAAGTGTGACAGAATGGAACCTGGCTTGCTTTTATCGGGGGTTTCAGCCCGCTGCACGGCGCGATCAAGATCTTCAAACGTCCACTGGCTGAGCTGTGCCGCGTAGTCGAGGATTTGCCCGATCACCTCACGCCGTGCCTGCGGATTGCGCTGCAACTTGCACTCGACCAGCACAATTCCGCCTTCTTCTGTGATCAAGAGATTGTCCACATAGCCTACCGCATTGGGCAATTCGATGCAGATTGATTTCGCCCCCGAGAACGCCGGCTCAATATCATCTATCGGCAAGATGTCTGGCGCTCGGCAAATCAAATCGCGCACGAAGGCTTCATCATGCACGAAAGCAGATCCCGCTTCATCGGTAGGCGGTGAGAGCTTCTCCGGTGCTGTTTCATCAAGGGTGCGGAGGTAGTAGGGATTATTGAGCTGGTTCATAACGTTGCCTTTGGGGATTTATGGAAACGTTGGATTGCAATGAACGCAAATTGATGATGTCGGGACCGCAGGCGTCCCGGCATGTTTGTGAAACCGTACACTCCTTGAGGAAGGCGGGAATGCAGGCGCATTTTAAATCGGACGGGGCTTGGCCGGAATACCGGCGATACCCGTAAAAGATTACCTGGTCAGTGAGAATGTCTGTCGGGGGTAATCCACGGTCAGGACAAAATATTCAAGGAAATCTTTGACGCCGATCAAGACACATGGCAATCCGGGGACGAAGTGAACGGGGATGGCACTGGTGTCGAACACGGTTGCGGCATAGTTCACTTTTCCATTCAGCCCCATGGCCAGCGCCCGGAGGCGGACGGTATGGGGGAAGCCTTGCACAATACTGCCAGCGCCCTGAATGGAGGCTGCTTTCACCCGACGCAGGTTGTGGTTCAGTAGCGGTGCGAACTCCGCGGGGATGGAACACACCGCAGCCCCCGTGTCCGCCAGACCAAAAGCATACTGCGGCGGCAGGGCGATGTGGGCGGGCGTGGAGATTTCAATGGGCATGAATGGCTTCATGCCCCAGCCTGGAGCCTGCACACTAAAGGGAAAATGATCCGCACGCCCATCAGAGAACCACCAGTGATTGGTCATCCTTGGGAACATGCACGAGCACGGGACGCTTGGCGCCGGCGGTTTTGGCCTTGCGCACGGCGGCGACAGGCGTCCGGCCGAAACCGGCAACGCGCTTGGAGTTGAACGACCAAAGCGCAACCCACTGTCCCTTGAGCCGGATGTCGGCAAGGTTGATGGAAATGATGTCAGTGGATTTCATGGCACATCCTTCTTCGGCTATCACAAGATTGGCCGATTGGCTGAAGCGCTCGAATTGCTTTGTCGTCGGACAATATTGCCGCCGAAAAAGAAGATTCAAGAAACCGCGTTCCTTCCCATTCTCCCCGGCATCCGGGGCGCGGAACCGCCAACGTGTGGTATTTTATCCCTTCATGACGACCAAACCCCGAATCATCGTCGGCCTCAGCGGCGGCGTGGACTCCGCGGTCACGGCGGCGCTGCTGCTGGAGCGCGGCTGGGACGTGGTCGGCGTGACGCTCCGGCTGCAACCGTGCGGCGGCACCGCCGACCGGCAGTCGTGCTGCGGAACGGACGGCGTGGCGCAGGCGCGCGCCGTCGCGGGGCAGCTCGGCATCCCGCACTACGTCGTGGACTGCCATGAACAGTTCACGGAATCCGTGCTCCGCCGCTGCTGGGAGGATTACGCCTCCGGGCGCACGCCGAACCCGTGCGTGCTCTGCAACCGCCATGTGAAGTTCGGGCACCTGCTGGAGTTCGGGCGCACGCTCGGCGCGGAGAAGGTCGCCACCGGGCATTACGCGCGGCTGCTGCCGGACGCGGACGGGCGCATCCGCCTGCACCGCGGCGTGGACCGCAACAAGGACCAGTCGTACTTCCTCGCCGCGCTCACCCCGGAACAGCTCGCGGCGGCGGAGATGCCGCTCGGCAGCTTCACGAAGGAGGAGGTGCGCCGGCTCGCCAAGGAGCGCGGCTTCGTCAACGCGGAACGCCGCGAGAGCCAGGACATCTGCTTCGCCGTCGACGAGGGCGGCTTTGCGGAATATCTGCGGCGGCTGTTCAACGGCACGGCGCGCCCCGGGGTGGCCGTGGACGGCGAAGGGCGCGTGGTCGGAACGCACGGGGGCGTCCACCTCTTCACCGTCGGCCAGCGCAAAGGCACCGGCATCGCCATGGGCAAGCCCGCGTGGGTCCGGGAGATCCGCGCGGACTCCGCAACGGTGGTGATGACCACCGACGGGCGCGACCTGGAGAGCGCGGGGCTGCTGGCGGAGGCGGTTAACTGGCACGGCGCGCCGCCGCCGGAAGGCGCGGAGTTTCCGTGCGAGGTGCAGGCGCGCTACCGGCAGCAGCCGATCCCGGCCTTCATCACGCCCGGCCCCGGCGGCCGCGCCGCCGTGCGTTTCGCGCACCCGGTGAAGGCCGTCACCCCCGGCCAGGCCGCCGTCTTCTACCAGGACGACCTCCTGCTCGGCGGCGGCTGGATCCTGCACGGCGAACCGTTGGCTGCCGATCCCAAGTAACGCGGCGCTTCAGCCCGCGCCGGCCGGCGCGAGGCCGGGCGCGGGGCGCCTTGCAATCGCCGCCCCGGCAGATAAAGTTGGCGCGTGGTTGTCGTCGGGCGTGGGGACGCGCCCGCGGGCCGCGGATGCACGGGAACACCCCCCTTTTTCGGGTTGAATACGAGGATATCATGGCAGATCTTTCAGTGAATCTCGGCGGGATCCGGCTGCGGAACCCGGTCGTCACCGCCTCCGGCACGTTCGGGTACGGGAAGGATTACCTCGACCTGGTGCCGATGGAGCGGCTCGGGGCGATCACGGTCAAGGGAGTCGCGCCGTTCGCCAGCCACGGCAATCCGACGCCGCGCACGGCGGAGGTCTTCGGTGGCATGCTGAACGCCATCGGGCTCCAGGGCCCCGGCATCGACAAGTTCCTGCACCACAAGGATTACATGCCGTTCCTGCGCACCGTGGACACGAAGGTGTTCGTCAACATCTGGGGCAAGAAGCTCGAGGACTACATCGAGGTCGCCAGCCGGCTGGAGGCGGAACCGGAGGGGATCGCCGCGCTGGAGATCAACATCTCCTGCCCGAACATCAAGGAGGGCGGCATCGCTTTCGGCACCGACACGAAGCAGGCCGCCGCGGTGGTCGCCGCGGTGCGCGCCGCGACGAGTCTCCCGCTGATCACCAAGCTCAGCCCGAACGTCACGCGCATCGGCGATTTCGCCAAGGCGGTGGTGGACGCCGGCAGCGACATGATCTCCCTGATCAACACCATGCCCGCGATGGCGATCGACATCGAGACGCGCCGGCCGCGGATCGCCAACGTCACCGGCGGCCTCAGCGGCCCGGCCCTCAAGCCGATCGCGGTGCGCATGGTGTACGAGGCGGCGAAGGCGGTGAAAGTGCCGGTCATCGGCATGGGCGGCGTCAGCACGCCGGAGGACGCCGTCGAGTTCCTGCTGGCGGGCGCGACGGCGGTGGGCGTGGGCACGGCGATCTTCACCGATCCCGGCGTGCTCGTGCGCATCGTGGACGGGATCGACGCCTACCTGGAGCGCCACGGCTGCAAGTCCGTCAACGAGATCATCGGCGCCGTGCGGGTGTAGGCCTCCCGGCCGGCAGTTGAATAACGCACGGATTACGGAATCATCAACGGTGGGGGGTGCGGACGATGCCGGACAATCTCTGCAAGCTCCTGGCGGTGGCGGGCGTGCTGCTTATTCCCACGGGTTGCGAAACCGGCAACGTCACCCGGATGTACGACCTGCAGACAGGCACGGCCGCGCGGATTCCCGCCGCCTCCGGTTCCGTCATCCGGATTGCGCCGGACAGCCGGCATTTCTCCACCATCCTCCAGACAAGCGACGACCTATGGCGGCTGCGCACCTGGGACATGAGCGGGAAGATGGTTTCGGCCGTCGATGTCCTGGCACCCGACCCGGAACATGCCTGGGATTATACGCTGGACGTCGCCGACTATGAATCGGCCGTCAGCGCGGATGGAGCCACCGCATTTTCCATGTTCCGGAAAAACACGGCACCCCTTGCGGGAAACGCGGACGCCGACACGTTCAAGATGGTGCTGCTGGACATGAAAACGGGAAAACTCCGGACCGTTCCCGTGCAGTTCGGCGATGCCGTCGCCCGTGAGCGCGGACTGGCCTGCGTCTTCCCCCGGTACAGGGACGCCGCCTGGGTGCTGTGCAACGATGGTTGCCGCAACGCCATGAACCATGACGGCTGTGAGTCGTTTGTCGGCCTCTACCGCGTCACGGAAACCGGATGCGCCACAAGGGTCTTCCGGCACGCGGGAGCCCCCTGGGGCGGCGGCGGATTCTTCGACATCAGCGGAGACTACAGCACGCTCACCTATGCGTACCAGCCCTCCAAACAGGATGAATGTTTCGCCATCCGCGTTGTCGCGACGGCCAATCCGGATTCCGCCGTGGACATCCTCCCCCGCGAACTGAACCTGCGCCTTGTTTCGTCGGTGGCGTTAAGCCGGACGGGCGAGCTCCTGGCCGTCACCGGGCGGGACGGGAAAAAGGGACAGTACCACCTGCTCGTCTATGACCTGAAAAAACGAAGCCTCCGGGAAGTTCCTCTGCCGTGGAAAAAGCCGTCCGACTCCGGCCAGGATGCGCTCGCATGCGACCCGGCCTTCATCGGCGACGGGCAGATTGGCGTGTTCTGCGTCCGCTTCGGCTTTCCATCGGACGGCAAGAAATATTTCGTCATCGACCTGGCTTCGGGAAAGGTCGTCCATTCATTGCCGATCAAGGGGCGCCTGAATCTTTTCTTTGCCACGCCGGACGGCCGGTACGTCATCATGCAAAGCCATTGAGCCGCGGACCGGTGGACGCAGGGGATTGGGGCATAAGCCCTTATAGGCCGTTGGGCGGGGGTGCCGTCAGCGGCGGGCCGTGGAAGTTGCAGGCGCCGTTTTGACGGCGGCGGGGGCCGCCGGCGGCGCGTAGGCCCAGTCGAGCAGGTGCCGCACCAGATTATCGCGGACGGCGCCGTACGGGCGGCCGCGCGGGCAGCCGGTGACGACCACGACCACGGTGCGCCCGTTGCGGGTGCAGGTGACGGCAACACAGTACATGGACCTGGCCGTGTAGCCGGTCTTCATGCCGTTGACCCCGGGGCAGACGCCGACGAGGCCGTTGTGGTTGACCAGCGGCGTGACCTTGTTCGGGCCGGCCTGGTGGACCAGCTTGTCCTCGCGCGTCGAAGCCCAGCGCACCACCTCCGGCCATTCCATCAGGCGGGAGGCGAGAAAGGCCAGCTCGCGGGCCGTCCCCTGGTTTTCCGGGAGCCTGTGGGCCTTGTCCGGCGGCAGGCCGTGGGGGTTGTAGAATTTCATGCGGGAGAGTCCGAACTGGGCCGCCTTCCGGTTCATGGCCCCGACAAACGCCTTGGAGGAGCCGCCGCCCAGATGTTCCGCAATCAGTTCGGCGGCGTCGTTGGCGCTTTTGATCATCATGCAGCGGCCGAGCATCTCGAGGGAGAACGACTCGCCGGGGACCAGGCCGGCAACCGTCGGCGAAACGCGGGTGCAGGAAGGAGTGACCCTGACCTTGTCCGCAAGCTGCGCGCGCTTTTCCGTGTGGACGGCCTGCATGAGCAGGCAGGCGGTCATCATCTTGGTCATGGAGGCGATCTCGACCGGCTGGTCGGCGTTCTTCTCCCAGAGGACGGTGCCGGCCGTGAGGTCCACCACGATGCCGCTGCGGCAGTTGCCGGCCTCGCGCGCCAGAGCGGCGGAAAGCGGACGGGACGCCGGGGTCTGGCAGAAATCCGCGAAAGTCGGCTCGGACGGCTTGGACGGCGGAGCAGGCGGTTTTTCCGGCACAGACGGCCGGGGGACGGCGGGGGCTGGCCTGACGGCTGCGGGTGGGGGACGCGGGACGGCGTTTTCACGGAGAGCGTCGCCGCCCTGGCAACCGGCAAGCACGGGCAGGAGGACGGCGACAGCGATGAAATGCAATGTGTTCATGGTCGCTCCGCCGGCGTCCACTCTCAGCGATGAGTGGCCGCGGTTCCCGTCCCCGTGCGCGGAGCGGGCGCACTCGGAGCGGGCCGCGCGGAAGCCGCGGGGCGGACGGCGGGAGCGGCCGCCGGCTGCGCGTAGGCCCAGTCGAGAAGGCGCCGCACCAAGCCGTCGCGGATGGCGCTGTACGGACGGCCGCGCGGGCAGCCGGTGACGACCACGATTACGGTGCGCCCATTGCGGGTGCAGGTGACGGTCGTGCAGTACATGGACTTGGCCGTGTAGCCGGTCTTCATGCCGTTGACGCCGGGGCAGACGCCGACGAGGGTGTTGTGGTTGACCAGCTGCGTGACCTTGTTCTGGCCGATCTGGTGGATCAGCCGGTCCTCGCGCGTCGAAGTCCAGCGGATCACATCCGGCCATTCCATCAGGCGGGAGGCGAGGAAGGCGAGCTCGCGGGCCGTGCCGCTGTTCTCCGGGTGCTTGCGCGCCTTGTCCGGCGGCAGGCCGTGGGGGTTGTAGAATTTCATGCGGGAGAGGCCGAGCTGCTGCGCCTTCTGGTTCATGGCTTCGACGAACACATCGGAGGAACCGCCGCCCAGATGTTCGGCGATGAGCTCCGTGGCGTCGTTGGCGCTCTTGATCATCATGCAGCGGGCCAGCTCCTCGACGGAGAAGGTTTCACCCTGCGCGAGCCAGACCTGGCTGCCGCCGATCGCCGCCGCCGTGCGGCTCACGGGAACCATCTCCGTAAGCTTCACGCGCTTGTCCGTGTGGACGGCCTGCATGAGCAGGTAAGCGGTCATCATCTTGGTCATGGAGGCAATCTCGACCGGCTCGTCGGCGCTTTTTTCCCACAGGATGGTCCGGTCCGTGAGGTCAATCACCAGGCCGGTGTGGCAGTTTTTGACTTCGCGCGCCAAGGTGGCGGAGAGCGGACGGAGCGTAGGAACCAGGCGGAAGTCGGCCAAAGTCAGTTCGGGCGGCGGCGGGGGCGGCGGCAACGGCTTGTCCGGCTGCGCGGCCGTGCCGGCGGAAGGCACCGGTTTTTCCGCAGGCGCGGCCTGTGCGTCGTCACGGAAAAACTTGAACCACAACCAGCCGATGAGCACAAGCTGGAGCACGATGACGATGGCGATGACGCACCCTTTTTTCATGGCAAGCCCTTGTCTGTCGGTTGCGGACAAAAAACGGTCAAACCCACATCCTGGAGGTCAGCGGACGGACGGTCACTGCGGCTGGCCGCCGGCCGGCTTCGGCCCGTGGTGGCGGTTTCGACCGCCGCGGTGGCGGCGGCGGTTCCCGCCGCCGCCGTCGCGCGCCCCGGCCTCACCCTCGTGATTGCTGCGGCGCGCGGATTCCGGCGAGGCTTCCGGCCAGTGCGCGAACTGCCCAATGTCCCAGCCCTGAAGCTTGGCCAGATGATGGAACAGTTCCCGCGCGTAGCGGTACTGCGGATGCGAGACGACATGGTGCTGCGGCTCGGCCTGGAAAAAGCTCGGCATGAGCATCAGCACCTCGCGCGTCCGGATCTGCAGGAATTTCGGAACCGGGTACGGTTCGAAGAAGATGCGGAGCGCCTCGCGGCAGCGCAGGGAGGCTTCGCGCGAGGTCGACCACAGCGGGCCGGGGTTCTCGTCACCCTGCCGCAGCGAGGGCCCGACGAACGCCAAGGCCAAGGTGGCCAGTCCGAGTGTCTGGGATTTCGAGTAGACGCCGGCCGCAACCCGCTCGTCGCGGAGCTGCAGCAGATTGCGCATCAGCCGGCCGGCGGGGCTGTTCCAGCCCGTCGCCAGGTTCGGCCAGAAATGGTCGAGCACGCCGTATTCCTGGCAGACGGCGAAGGTGGACGCCGCGCTCGGTTTGGCCAGAATCTTCAGCAGCTCCTCGAAACAGCGGGACTTGGAGCTGAGGGCGATGCTCGGCGCGAGCTTGCGGATGGCGGCGGCCAGTTCCGGCTCCAGCGTGAAGCCGAACAACCCCACCAGCTTGAGCGCGCGCAGCAGGCGCACCGGATCTTCGGCCAGGCGCACTTCCGGCTCGCCGATCATGCGCACCACGCGCGCCTGGATGTCGGCAAGGCCGCCGACGGTGTCGATGATCTCGTCCTTCAGCGGGTCGTAGTACATGGCGTTGACGGTGAAGTCGCGGCGGACGGCGTCCTCGTCGCGCGTGCCGTACTCGTTGTCGCTCCAGATCATGACGCCGTCGTCGCCCTCGCGCGTCGTGCGCTCCTCGATGCTCGGCCGGCGGCGGAAAGTGGAGACCTCGAAGAGATGCCCTCCAAGCATGACATGGACGAGGCGGAAGCGGCGGCCGATGATGCGCGACTGGCGGCCGAAGACTTTGCGGACCTCCTCGGGCGTCGCGGAAGTGGCGATGTCGTAATCCTTGGGCGTGATGCCGAGCAGGAGGTCGCGGACCGCGCCGCCGACAACCAGAGCCTCGTGGCCGTTCTCCGCCAGCCGCGAAATGAGGCTGCGCACCATCGGTTCAATCTTCTGGCTGTCAAGTTTCATGGTTCCATCCGTCATAAATCCGGTTCAATAGCGGTTCCGCGTGGATGCGGGGATCTGCCCGCAGAATAAGGTTCGGGGACAACACGGCATCAATCAATTCCCAGTTCCATCTGCCGGGGCGCTCCGGCGAGCGCCCGCGCCACCGGAGCAAACGAACGCCGGTGTTCCGGGCACGGCCCGAGGCGTTCCAGTGCCTCCAAGTGCTCCGCCGTGCCGTATCCTTTGTGCTTGGCAAAACAGTATCCCGGGAAGCGCGCGTCCAGCGCGTCCATCAGCCGGTCGCGGTGCGTCTTGGCCAGAATGCTTGCGGCCGCGATGCTCGCGCTCAGCGCGTCCCCTTTCACCACGGCCAGACTCGGCACGGGAAATTCCCGGACGGGCAGGCCGTCTATCAGCGCGAACTCCGCCGGCGGCGCCAGCCGCGTCACGGCTTCGCGCATGGCCTTGTGCGTGGCCCGCAAAATATTCAGCTCGTCAATCTCTCCGGCGGAAACGACGGCGACGGCCCAGGCGACTCCCGGCAGGGCCTTCACCGCCGCCGCCAGCGCTTCGCGCGCCGCGGCGGAAAGCTGCTTCGAATCCCGCACCGCCGGCAGTTCCAGTCCCGGCGGAAGAATCACCGCGGCGGCGACCACCGGTCCGGCCAGCGGCCCGCGGCCCGCCTCGTCGACGCCGGCAACCCGGCAAAAACCATTGGCGGCAGCCCGCCTCTCGTACTCGAGAAGCCCGCAGCCGGCTGCCGTTTTCTTTTGGCCCGTCCTGGACAACCGGCAACTCCCCAAACACAAACCGGGCGGGAGGTTTGATCCCCCAGCCCGGTTGTTTCACCCATGCCGTCACACCTGCTGGTTGGCGGCGTCCTCCACGCGGGAGGCCTTGCCGACCAGGCCGCGCAGATAGTACAGCTTGGCCCGGCGCACGCGGCCGCGCTTGACGACTTCAATCTTGGCAATCCGCGGCGAGTGCAGCGGGAAGATGCGTTCCACACCCTGGCCGTGGAGCACGCGGCGCACCGTGATGTTCTCGGCGATGCCGCAGCCCTTGCGGGCGATGACGGTGCCGGAGAACGCCTGCGTGCGTTCCTTGTCGCCTTCGACGATCAGCACGTCAACCTTGACCGTGTCGCCCACCCCGAACTGCGGGAGGGTCGTCTTGAGGTTTTCCTTGTGGAGCTTCTGGATCGTGTTCATGTTCTGCCTTCTCCTCAACCGCTGCAACAATCAGGTCCGGCCTCGCGGCCGCCGTCCGGATCCACCGCTGTTCCCGACGCCATTCTTCAATGCGCCGGTGGTTGCCGGACAACAGCACGTCCGGCACTGCCATACCCTCGAACCTCTCCGGCCGCGTGTAATGCGGATACTCCAGCATCCTCTCGCGCCCGAACGACTCATTCTCCGCCGACTCCTCGGAACCCAGCGCCCCCGGCAGCAGGCGGATTACGGCATCCGCCACCACCATGGCCGCCAAACTTCCGTTCGTCAGCACATAATCACCGATGGAGAGTTCCTCGTCCACCAGCGTCTGCCGCACCCGCTCGTCCACGCCCTCGTAGTGACCGCAGACAAACACCAGGTGCGGAACCTTCGACAATCTCTCCGCCGCGGCCTGCGTGAACCTCGCGCCCTGCGGCGACATGAGAATCACCCGGCTCTCCGGTGTCCGGCACTTCCGAACAGCTTCCACCAGCATTTCCGGCTTCAGCACCATCCCGGCACCACCGCCGTACGGGGTGTCATCCACCGTCCGACGCCGGTCTCCCGAAAACTCGCGCGGGTCGCAAAACCCGACCTCTACCAGACCACTCTTCCGCGCCCGCGCCACAATGGATTCTCCCATCGGGCCGTCGAACATGGCGGGGAACAGCGTGATGAAGTCCAGCCGCATCTTCCGCCGGCTCCCGGACAATCAGTCGAGCACTTCCACATCCACCTGCCGCCCGGAAGACCGGCCGCCGGCGGCACCATGCACAAGGGAGCGGATCGAGGCAATGGTCTTCCCGCTTTTCCCGATGACCTTGCCGATGTCGCTCTTCTCGCAGGCAACCTTGATTGTCAGGCCGCGTTCGCCCTCCTCGGAGGTAATCTTCACGGCGGACGGGTTGTCCACCAGTGCGCGGACGACGTACTCGACAAATCCCGTGAGATCCGTCTTCCCGCCGGCTGATGCCGCACCGGCAACTGTGCCGCCCTTGGCGGATGCGCCGCCGCCAAACATCTTCTTAAGAAAGGAGAAAACCATGGAAATGTTCCAATCCGGCCAGGAAATTTACTTCACGGCACCCGGGATCTTGCCCTCACGGGCACGCTTGGTGATGGCCGCGACGGTGTCGCTCGCCTTGGCACCCTTGCTGATCCAGTAGTCCACGCGGGCTAGGTCAATGTTCTCCGTCTCGTGCCGCGGGTCGTAAAACCCGATGCACTCGATGAAGCTGCCGTCGCGCGGTGAACGGATATCCGTGACCACGATCCGGTGGGCGGGTTGATTGATCTTCCCGGTTCTGCGCAATCTGATCTTGACCGACATGACGACTCCGTACTGCCTGGGATGAACCGTCCCGGCTCCCCGTACCCGACAACTGCGTCGGCCCGGTGCCAAGAAAAAATAAAACGTCATACTATAAACGCCGCCCACTCGCATGACAACTCCGAATGCCAAAGAAATGTGGCGGGCAACCCGTCCGCATGGCAATGACAGCCTGCGCGCCGGGGCCAAATCAGCGGCTTTCACGACCGACTGCCCCTCACTCTTCCACAGGGCCGCCGCCATTCTTCCACCTTTCCGCATCTTCCACCTTTCCGCATCTTCCACCTTTCCGTTCTTCCGTTCTTCCGTCTCTTTCCCGCTTCTTTCCGTTTCCGCGTTCGAACCTTGCCGTTCCTCCGCGCCGCCGGGCCGGAAGCCCGCCCCGTCCACCCGCCGTTTAGAATGAGCCGGCGCCTCTGCGCGGGAAACAGCCGTGCCCCCGTAGCACGCCCCCGAAGTAGGGTTATGTTATCCGGCCGGCCATGGTCATCCGGCATAAAAAATCGATGAGCCCCCACATGACGATCACATCCGCCGCCATCGCACTTCTCCTGGTCATGGACCCCATCGGGAACTCGCTCTCGTTCATGACCATCCTCGAGCCCGTGGCACCCGCGAGGCGTCTGCGCGTGCTGGTCCGCGAACTCCTCATCGCCCTCGGCATCCTCTTGGCGTTCCTCGGCTGCGGACACTGGATTCTGGGCGTCATGAACGTGGAGACGCTCGCCATCCGCACCGCCGGCGGCATCATCCTGTTCCTGGTCGCACTGCGCATCATCTTTCCGCCCAAGGAGGGGATCTGGAGCGGCACCCCCGGGGGCGAGCCGCTGATCGTTCCGCTGGCGACGCCGCTGCTGGCTGGCCCCTCCGCCATCGCCACCGTCCTGCTCCTCTCGGGAAGCGAACCGGGCCGCCGCCTGGACTGGACGCTGGCCGTCCTTCTGGCCTGGGGCGCCGCCGCCGCCGTTCTCCTCACCTCCACAGCCATGACACGCAAGCTGGACCGCCGCCTGGCGTCCGGCCTCCAGAAACTGACCGGCATGATCCTGGTCATCCTCTCCGTCCAAATGCTGCTGACGGCGTTCCGCCAGCTCATGCCGCCCGCCACCCACTGAAACGGAACACCCCACCATGCCGACCACCCTTTGGATTGTCCTTTTTGATCTGTTCCTGCTGTACATCCTCTTCGGCGGCATCCTGCGCCGGCATCTCTGCTCCAAGCTCGCCGGCGTGCGCATGGGGCTGAAGGAGGCGCTCCGCGCCCTTGCGCACTACGCCAAGGTCAACCGCGACCAGCTCGCCCCCGCGCAGGCCGGACGCATCGCCGAAACCGCCGCCGCCCTCACCGCCGCCCTCACCGCCAAGGAATCAGCCGCCGCGAAAAAGGTGCTCCTGGACACGCAGAACCAGTGGGATTCCATCGCCCCGCCGCCAAAGTCCGCCACCGCACGCGAGTACATGGAGGTCATCGTCGTCGCCTTCTCGCTGGCCTTCGCCGCGCGCAGCCTCCTGCTGCAGCCGTTCAAGATCCCCACCGGCAGCATGCAGCCCACCCTCTACGGCATCCATTTCACCCCGCTGACGCCGGAGCAAATCCCGACCTCCCCCCTCCGCAAACTGCTGGATTTCCTGCACTACTCGCGGCGGTATGTCGATATCGAACTGCCCTCCGCCTATTCCGTCCACGCCACGCCGGCGCCATCCTTCCCGTTCTTCCCCAACTCCAACCTCATTCTGGACGGCAGGATTGCCGCCCGCCTCCCCGGGGAACCGGGTGACGTGATTGCCTACGCCGAGGCCGCCATGGACCGGACGCGCAGCCCGCAGGCCGCCCGCCGCCTCACCGGCGCCCTGGAATCCGGCGACCACCTCTTCGTGGACCGCACCAGCTTCTACTTCCGCGAACCGCGGCGAGGCGACATCACCGTCTTCATGACCGATGACATCCGCCCCGACTACGACTTCCGCGGCCGTTTCTACATCAAGCGCCTCGCCGGCCTTCCGGGCGACGAGCTGTACATCAAGGACCGCCGGCTCTACATCAAGCCCGCCGGCGAAACGGCGTTCCGCCTCATGGACGGCTCCGCCTCCCCCGCCTATCCAAGGCTCTACAGCCTCACGGGCGGCTACCGCGGCTACTGCCACATCGACTCCGCCTCCCGGCACCTCGATAGTGCCTGCACCGCGAAAGACCCCGTGAAGCTCGGCCCGGACGAATATTTCATGCTCGGCGACAACAGCGAGCGCAGCGCCGACAGTCGCGTATGGGGGGTCGTCCCACGCAAAAACCTCGTCGGCCGCGCCGCCGTCTGCTGGTGGCCGCTCTCCCGCCGCTGGGGGCTCACCGACCGCGCCGAACCCGACCCGAAGATCGGCCCCACCCCGCCGACGATCCCGTAGCCGGCGATTTCTTTTCGGGGGCCGCCTTTTGCACGCCGGCCGCCGCGTTATACTATCCCGACATGCCGTCCGCATGCGACCCGGTGTCTGACAGGAGTGCAGGCTTCCGCGGAACGGCAGGCTGAAAACAACCTTGCGGCGAAACCCGAACCCCGGACCACGTTTCCCATGTACCGCTTCTCGCGAACCATCCTCCTGGCGCTCGTCTTCCTGCTGGTGACGGCCGGGTTGCTCATGCTTTATTCCACCACTTACGCCACCCGCGGCACCTCCCAGCTCAACCTACAGCTCGGATGGGTCGGCATCACCATTGTCGCCATCCTCGTGCTATGGAAGACCGATTACCACCTGTTCTGCAAATATTCCGTGCTCTTCCTATGTCTGGCCTGGATCCCCTTGGCGTACCTGGCCGGCATCCATTTTCTGGACATGTTGCACTGCCCCCAGGGCATCCTGCACCCGCTCGCCTTCCTCACCAAGAAGGTCAACGGCGCCTACCGCTGGTTGGAACTCGGCCCCATCCGCATCCAGCCCTCCGAATTCGTCAAGGTCTGCCTCATCCTCTTCCTGGCCCAGTATTTCAGCCGAAACGCGCGCCACATCACCCAGGGCGGGCGCGGAATCTGGGTGTGGCTCACCTCGTTCCGCGAGACGCTGGAGAGCGCCAGAGCCTCCATGCGCCCCCTAACCGCGTGGGCTTTCGCGCTCCACAAGACACTGCGCCACGGCGTCCTCCTGCCGATCGCCGTCAGCGTCGCCGTGGCCGGCACCATCCTCCTCGGCGGCAGCCTCAGCGTCGCCACGATCACGGCCGGCGTTGTCATCGCCATCACCTTCGTCGCGGGCGTCCGCCTCCGCTGGTTCATCCCCGTCATCCTCATCCTCGCGGTGGCGCTGCCCGTCGTGCCCGTGACGGTCTTCTTCTTCTCCCTGCCGGACCACCGGAACGAAACGCCGGCCGCCCACGCGTCCGCCGGCTACGGCCGTCCCGCCGCCGCACCGCTGGCGCAGGAGCCCCCGGGCACCCTCGTCAAAATCGCAACCAGCGTCCTCGGCGAAGCCCGCACCAAGCGCTTCCTCTACAGCTGGCGCGACCCGGAAAGCCAGGCCAAGACCGTCGTCCTCGACACGGGCAAAAAGGAAGGCGGCGGCGGCTACCAGCTCTGGATGTCCATCCTCGCCCTGGGCTCCGGCGACTGGACCGGCCTCGGCTTCACCGAAAGCCGCATGAAAAAATTCTACCTGCCCGAGGCGCACACCGACTTCATTGTCGCCGTCATCGGCGAGGAGCTCGGCCTCGTCGCCGTGCTCCTGCTCATCGCCGCCTACACCGTCCTCGTCGGCACCTGCTTCTGGATGGCAACCCAGGCGGCGGACAAGGAGGGCGTCCTCCTCTGCACCGGCATCGGCGCCTCCTTCGGACTGCACGCCTTCTTCAACATCGCCGTCGTCAGCGGCTTCATCCCGACCACCGGCATCACCGCCCCGTTCGTCAGCTACGGCGGCTCCAACGTCCTGGCCTCCGGCATCGGCATCGGCCTGCTCCTCAGCGTCTCCCGCCACGCCGAACGCCTCCGCCTCGAACGCGCCGCCCAGCAGCAGCCCTGCTGCGTCGTGCCGAACGCCACCCCCCAGCGCCTCTTCTCCGAAAACCCGTGACGGATACGGCGCCCTGCATCCATAACTGGAGAAACGCCCATGTTCTCCCCTAAAAAACAACTCTCCGACGACGAGCGCGTGGAAGAAATCCGCCGCATCGCCCGCGCCCGGCGCAACCCAAAATTCCTCATTTTTTATGTCGCCATCCTGCTCTGCTGGACGGCTGTTGCATTGCATGCGCTGGCCTCCTTCGGCAGCATTGCACGCTCGTTTTTTCCCGGACACGAGGATGCATTCTATGCGGCCGTTGTTCTTGGCGGCTTTGTGGGGTTTCACTGCTTTGTGCCGCTGGCATATGCCATGATCATCCTCAACCAATGGTGGAATGCCCGGCATGGTCACCGGACGGAACAACTGCTGCTGAAATATTACGACAAACAGAAGAACCCGCCGCCACCCGAAAGCACGCCCGCTTCATCCACCATCGGACGTTGAACGTTGAGCCTTTTGAATCTTTTTCCATCTGCCCAGCCTTCCCTCCCCCTTCTTCCGCGCCCTCATCCTTCCATCCTTCCATCCTTCCATCCTTCCATCCTTCCATCCTTCCACTCTTCCAATCTTCCACTCTTCCGCTCTTCCGTTTTTCCGTTTTTCCGTTTTTCCGTTTTTCCGTTTTTCCGTCAATCCCATCCCCATCTCAAGGTCTCCGCCATGCCCGACACCACCCCCGCCCCCCATCTCTGCATCTCCACCGGCGGCACCGGCGGCCATTTCTTCCCCGCCCTCTCCATCGCCCGTGAATTCCGCAAAACCGGCCGCGTCACCCTCTTCATCGCCGGACACCACACCGCCGAACAGGTCGCCGTCGCCGAAAAGACGGGGTTCGATGCCGTCCCCGGCGAGGCGCTGCGCCTGCCGGGCTGCCCCGGCACCCTGCTGCTCTTCCCCTTCCGCTTCACCCGCGCCTTCCTCGATGCCCGGCGCAACCTCGCCGCGCTGAAACCCGATGCCGTCCTCGGCATGGGCAGCTTCGCCAGCGTCCCCGTCGGCCTCGCCGCCGCCTCGCTGCGGATTCCGCTCGTGCTGCACGAAGGCAACGCCGTCACCGGCCGCGCCAACCGCTTCCTCTCCCGCTGGGCGCGCCGCCTCGCCGCCAGCTTCCCGGAACAGGCCGGCAAAAAAAACGTCCGCTGCCCCGTCACCGTCACCGGCTTCCCCGTCCGCCCGGAACTGGTGGAAGCGGCAAAGAGTGTGGCGGTGTGGCAGTGTGACGGTGGAACGGTTGAAACACCGGACACCTCCCCCGCTTCCTCGCCTGCCACCGCCACCGCGTCCCTTAGTCCCACCGCTACACCGCCACACCGCCACACCGCCACACCGGCGGCTTCCGCCGCCTACCTCGCGGCGCACAAGCTCGCCCCCGGCTCCCCGACGCTCCTCGTCTTCGGCGGCAGCCAGGGCGCGCGCTTCATCAACGAACTCGTCGCCGAAACGCTGTCGCAGCTCCCCGAGGAAACCCGCTACCGCTTCCAGCTCATCCACCTCACCGGCCAAGAGGACAACGCCGCGCTCCGCGAGCGCTACGAGCGGCTCGGCGTCCAGGCCACCGTCAAACGCAGCGAAACCGACATGGCTTCCGCCTACCGCGCCGCCAGCCTGGTCCTCTGCCGCGCCGGCAGCTCCACGATTTCCGAACTCGCGCTCTTCGGTGTCCCGGCCGCGCTGATCCCGCTCCCCAGCGCCGCCGACGACCACCAGACCGCCAACGCCCGCATCGCGGCGCGCAACGACGCCGCCATCCTCCTGCCACAGCCCCAGGCCACGCCGGAAACGCTTTTAAAAATCCTCAACGCCTGGCTTGCCGATCCGCAGGCAGCCGCCGCCCGCGGCGCGCGACTCCGCGACGCCATGGCCCGCCCCGCCGCCGCCGGCGAAGTTGTCGCCATGGCGCTGGGCGAACTTCGCAAACCGCGCTGAATCCGTTCCTCGCGCAGAGGCGCGGAGACGCGGAGAATAAAACGCGTCTTCATTACAAAATTTTCAATTTTGTGGTAGGAATTTCGCTTCCTCTGCGCCTCTGCGCGGGAATGCCCCTACACCATCCCGGCCAGCGCGCGGGCGAGCTCCGCGCCGGGGCGGCCGTCGAGATCAGAGGTTTCGAGGGCGAACCAGTCGGCGGCCGAACCGTCCGGCGCGAACTCCGCACCGGGCTTCACCGGCAGCCCGAGCCGTGCGGACTCCGCAAAAAACGCCGCGCCGTCCACGCCCGCCGGAAGCTGGAGCCAGAGCCGCGGACCGCCCTGCGGCCGCACCCAGCGGAACCCGCGTGGCAGCAGTTCCTTTTCGACCCGCATGACCGCGCCGTTGAAGCGTGCCGCCTCAAATTCCTGCAGGCGTGCCAGATGCTCGCGGAAGTAACCGTGGTGCAGGAACAGGTGCAGCACGCGCTGGAAGAAGCCGGAGGAGAAGAGGTCGGCCTCCTCCTTCACGCTGCGCAGCCGCGCCGCCACGCGCGGTGGCGCCAGGCAGAAGCCGAGCCGGAACCCCGGCATCAGGAGGCGCGAAAAGCTCTTCAGGTAAATGATTTCGGCCGTTTCGTGTTGCGCGTTGCGTGTTGCGCGTTTGCCTGTCAGGCGCTTCGTAGTCGCACCCGTTGAAACCTCCGCCCGCAGCGGCCGGAAAATACCGTTGCCGAAGTCGAGGTCGCTCTGCGAGTCGTCTTCGAGCAGGGTGACGCCGTGCTTCGCGCACAGCTCCAGCAGTTTTTTCCGCGCCGCCGGCGGATAGCAGGCGCCGGTCGGGTTCTGGTACACCGGCATGCCGTAGAAAAGACGGATCGGGCGCGTGCGGAAGAGGCGTTCGAGCGCGAGCAGATCCGGACCACCGTCCGGCAGCAGATCCACCGCCTCGACGCGGGCGCCGCTCCGCTGGAGCAAACGCAGAATGCCGGGGTAGGTGGGGCGCTCGACCACGACCCAGTCGTCGCGGCGGAGCAGCGCCTGGACGATGACGCTCAACCCCTGCTGCGCGCCGGAGAAGATGACCAGCTCGTCGCCGCCCTGTTCGATGCCGTTTCCGCGCAGATAGCCGCGCAGTTCGTCCAGGAGCGGCGGATGCCCGGCAACGCCAGTGGGGCCGAACGCGCCGGCACCCTCGCGGTCAAGGATGTGCCCGATGATGCGTTTGAGCACGGCGGTGGGGAAGATTTCCGCAACATCCGCCGCTCCGCGGCCGCCCGGCGGCGCATCCCCGGCGGCCTTTCCCGCACGCCGTACGGCATGCAGGCCGGCCCCGGGGATGTCGAGCTGCGGGGCGACGTAGGTGCCGCTGCCGACACGGGCCTCGACCCAGCCTCCGGCGACGAGCCGGCGGTAGGCGGCGGCGACGGTGGCGGGGTTCACGCCGAGGCGTTTGGCCAGCGTGCGGGACGGGGGCAGCTTCGCCGGCGACGCCAGCGATCCATCCCGCATCCGGGCGCGGATGCCGGCGGCGATCTGCTCCGCCAGCGCCGTTTTCGATCCGGGATCCAATTGTATTACTACATTTGCAACTTTTGGCATATTTTGGCCACGGCGTTGAGTTTTTTATTTCGATTGCTATAATACACCTCTGTTTATGAATTGCCAGAAGGCGCGGTGATTGAACCGCGTGACTCCGGTGACCTTAATGACCGGAGTGATGTTTTTTTGTCATTGAGGTCAATCCGGTCAATTCCGCCCAAAAAACGTTTGCACCAAACCAACACCAAGGAGAAACCGTACCATGACAGACAAGAAGACCGACCGTTTCACGCTGAACGTGCAGCTCGCCCAGATGCTCAAGGGCGGCGTCATCATGGACGTCACGGACGTTGCGCAGGCGCGCATCGCCGAGGACGCCGGCGCGGTGGCCGTCATGGCCCTGGAGCGCGTGCCCTCCGACATCCGCAAGCAGGGCGGCGTCGCCCGCATGTCCGACCCGGACATGATCGAGAAGATCAAGGCCGCCGTCTCCATCCCCGTCATGGCCAAGGCGCGCATCGGGCACATGGTCGAGGCGCAGATCCTCGAGGCGCTCAAGATTGACTACATCGACGAGAGCGAAGTGCTGACCCCGGCGGACGAGGAGTGCCACATCGACAAGATGCAGTTCTCCATTCCGTTCGTCTGCGGCGCCCGCAACCTGGGCGAGGCGCTCCGCCGCATCGCCGAGGGCGCGGCCATGATCCGCACCAAGGGCGAGGCCGGCACGGGCAACGTGGTCGAGGCCGTCCGCCACACCCGCACGATGAACCGCGAAATCCGCCAGCTCCAGAACATGCCGATGGAAGAAGTCGTGCCGTTCTGCAAGAACAACGGCCTGCCCTACGAGCTGGCGCTGAAGGTGCGCGAACTCGGCCGCCTGCCGGTCGTGAACTTCGCCGCCGGCGGCCTGGCGACCCCGGCCGACGCCGCGCTGCTGATGCAGCTCGGCTGCGACGGCGTGTTCGTCGGCTCCGGCATCTTCAAGTCCGACAACCCGGCCAAGCGCGCCAAGGCGATCGTCCAGGCGACGACCTACTTCAACGACCCGAAGAAACTGCTCAAGTTCTCCAAGGGGCTCGGCGAAGCCATGCCCGGCATCGAGATCAGCACGATTCCGGAAAATGAGCGCCTCGCCAACCGCGGCTGGTAAGGAGTACGGGAATCTCCGATTTCCCGTTTGATATTTTCAAATGGGAAGGCGGAACCCGGAATCCCGGCCCGTGCGCCAAAGGCCGCGTCCCGCAGAACTGCGGGGCGCGGCTTTTCTTTTGTCGTTTCGCCTCCATATTTTCCGGCATGGACGGCAGACGGTTCATCCAGGTGTACACCGGCGACGGCAAGGGCAAGACCACGGCCGCCGCGGGGTTGGCGCTGCGCGCGCTCGGCGCGGGCTGGCGCGTCTGCCTCATCCAGTTCTGCAAGGCGCAGCCAAGCGCGGAATTGGAGATGCTGCAGAAAGCCGGCGGCGGACGTTTCACGCTGCGCCGCTTCGGCGCCGGATCGTTCATTGTCGGCGAGCCGTCGGACGAAGACCGCGCCGAGGCGCGGAACGGGCTGGCGGAGGCGCGGGAGGCCGTCGCCTGCGGCGCGTACGATCTGGTGGTGCTCGACGAGATTAACCAGGCCGTCCATTTCAAGCTCATCGGCATCCCGGAACTGCTGGCGCTGCTGGACGCGCGGCCGGACTCGGTGGAACTGCTGCTGACCGGCCGCCGCGCGGCGCCGGAACTGCTGGCGCGCGCCGACCTCGTCACGGAAATGCGTGAAGTGAAGCATTACTACGCGCAGGGCGTCGGCGCCCGGCACGGCATCGAATTCTGAACGCCTTAACCTTCGCATGGACGGAGGCTACGGCCCATCTTTCACCCAACAGCCGCCCGGCCGGCAGGGGCAACGCATCATGAAAGACACACTGGCAAGAAAATGGGAACGGCTGCTGCGGCAGGCCATGATGAACGAAAGCGCGCTGGCCGCCCTGTATGCGCAGTATGCGGAGCTTTTTCCCGAACACGCCGGGGTATGGACGGCCCTCTCCCGTGCGGAATTGAAACACGCGGACGCGTTTCTGGGGCTGCTGCAGAAGAATCCGCCTCCGGGCGTGGAGGCGGCGCTGGACAAGTTTGACCCCGAAGGGCTTAACGCCGTTGAAAGCCGCATTGCCGCCATGCGTGAAGGCGCGCGGAACCGCAATGTGACGCGGGATCGCGCCGCCGCCAACGCCATCAGCATGGAGTCCTCACTGGCGGAGAACCTTTTGGCCGTGTTCGACTCAGCGCTGGCCGGCAGCGACCTCCACAAAGTCGCCGGACAACTGCTGCGGGAAACCCGCCATCACCGCGGAATGGTCATGCGCCTGATGGCCGAGACCGCAAATTCCTGAAGCGCGGCCAGCCCGCCGGACGCGCATGAAATTGGCGGAATGGCTTGCCAATCGAGGTTCCTGCGTTATTTTACGCATCTTGTTTCTGCCCGATGGTGTAACGGTAGCACAGCAGATTCTGAATCTGCTTGTCTAGGTTCAAATCCTGGTCGGGCAGCCATTCGTCCACAATGCACTCCGCGAAAGTGGATTATGCAATAAACGTCCACGTCGGCGGTCATGCTTTTCGACCGGGATGGACGTTTTTTTGTCTTCAACCCGCATGTCGCCGCCGCCCATCTCGCCACGACGGCCTCACGGCGGAAACGTCCACTTGCCGCTTG
This sequence comes from uncultured Lentisphaerota bacterium, assembly GCA_903921725.1. Lineage (GTDB taxonomy): Bacteria > Verrucomicrobiota > Lentisphaeria > Oligosphaerales > CAITYL01 > CAIXRA01. The sequence continues at coordinate 3,853 of CAIXRA010000003.1, read as the reverse complement.
CGGGCCCCTCGCATGCGCGGCCAGCCGAATACGGCGCAAAAAACCCGCCGGCGACGGGCGGGGCGATGGTTCGGCGGGGGTGCGCGGGGTGCGTGTCAGCGCGGGGGCGCCGCCTCGTAGCGGAGGACGGGTATCAACTGATCGACGAGGGCTTCCCAACGCTTGTCGCCGTCCCGGAGAATCGCCTTGATTCCGCGAACCTCTTCCAGGAGAAGCTGGCGGCCGCGCAGTTCAGGCGCGTCGGTCTGCTTGAATACCACATATTTTCCGACATGCGCCCTGATTCTCTCAATCGTGGCTTTGCGCACCTGGCGTTCTTCGGGAGTGATGGCGGCCATGGCGTAGAGGGTTCGGGCCGCATCCAGGCAGCTGTTCATGGACTGCTGAAGCGCCTCACCGGCCTGCTGGATTTCACCAGCCAGTTCCTTGAGGTCGTCCGGAGGCGGAGGCGTGTTCCGGTTGACGCGTTCCTGGATGGCCGTGAGCAGGCGTTCAAGATTGGTTTGGTAGCGGACGGCAAGTTCGTTCCGCTCGTTCTCGTCCCAATTCCACACCAGGGCGAGATGTTTTTCGTTGATGATCCGCATGGGCTGAAATTCTTCCTGGCGGCGCGGGCCGCGTCAACGGCGCCTTCTCAGCGGCCGGTGCCAAACACATCGTCCTTGAGGTTCAGCACGAAGGTGTGCTCCGGAACCTCCATGGTGGCGGCGCGGCGCTGCACCTCGTCGAGAATCTGGCGCATGGTGGAGGTCGCCGGGCCGGAGTAGAGCTTGACCAGGCCGACGCTGGCCTCGTTGGTGAAGATCACGACCAGCAGCACATCCAAGTTCACTGCGCAGATGAAAATGCTCTTGCGCTCACCCTGGTGGAAGACGGCGCTGAACTTGTCTTCGCCCAGCAGCTTGGCAAGCTCGCGGCTGGCGGAAAACACGCCGGCGCCAAGCGCGGAGATGAGGAGCGGATCCTGCGAGTCCACGCCCTGCTGGGCCAGGACATAGCCGCTGTAATCGCAGACCACGCACCCGACGGCTTCGGACTGCGCCAAAAGCTCCTGCAGCACGCGGTTCATTTTCTCGACATCGGTTTTCGAAAGTGCGAACGCCATATCTTGTCTCCTTCTTGATGGTTGCGCATGATTCCTGCTGCAGACGGCACCTTACAGCAGCTTTACGTTGGCCTCCGCCTGAGGGGCCGCCCGCCCGGTCTGGGTCTTGATGAAGTTGTTTAGGACCAGCCGTGCAATCAGATTCAGCGAGTCCAGGACCCCCTCGCCCGTCTTGGCCGATGATGCCAAGCTGGGATGCCGCACTCCGCGGTTGTTCAGCAGGAACTCAAGGTAGTTGACGGGTGCCGCGGTGGGCATGTCCTGCTTGTTGTATTGGAGCATGTACGGGATGCTGTCGATGGAATCGCCCTGCAGGCTGAGATTTTCCATGAGGTTGTTGAAGCTGTCCACATTCTCGGCCATCTTGTCCCACTGGCTGTCCGCCACGAAGACGATGCCGTCCGCCCCCTTCAGGACCAGGCGGCGCGTGAGGTTGTACATCACCTGCCCCGGAACCGTGTACATCTGGAAGCGTGTCTTGAACCCGCTGATGGCCTCCGCTACCAGCGGCATGAAGTCAAAAAACAGCGTGCGGTCCTGCGACGTGGCAAGCGAAGTCAGCTTGCCCTTCGAGTCTTCGCCCAAAAGATCGTGGATGACCTGCAGGTTGGTGGTCTTTCCGCACAGCCCGCACCCATAGTACACGATTTTAAGCTGAATCTCGCGTGTTGCGTAATTGATGAAGGACATGCGCGTGATTTCCTCCGGGCGCCGCCGCGGGTCACTCCACTACGGCAGATTTGGCACGAGCTGGCATGGCTCTACAATATCAATCCTGCGACGGATTGAAAATGCTTTCTGCAAATTTTTCGCAACGGCCGCATTTCGGCGCGCCAAAGCCGCCCATTCCTCCGCAACGCCGCCGCCGCCCCCCCCCGGCCCGCCCGGCACCCCATCCTGAAAAAGTTTCAGATTTGCCGTGTTCTCTGATTTGACAATTGACAAATACAGGGAAGATTTCATTACTGCATGTTTTATGCACGCCGAAGCCCGTCCTCTTTGCTTTTTATTTGCGACTGACAAGAAAAGGGAGGGATCCCATGGTGCTGTCGAAATGGTTCGCCTTCAAGAATCGTAGCGAGCAGGAGATGCCCGCCGCGGAACACGGGCAAAAGCCGGTGCCAGCCGCGCAGCCGGCCCAGGCGGCCGCACCGCAGCCTCCGGCCAAGCCCGCCGCGACTTCCACCGCAGCGGAAGCCCCCAAGGGACTGCAGGAGGTCACCCAGATGTTCGGTTCCATCCAGTCCGTGCTCGATTCGGGAACCGCCGTCCCCACAATCAACATTCCCTGCTCCGCGATGCTTTCCAAGCTTCCGGAAGACTTCCGCGGCCCCTCCTGGCAGGCGGACAACCACCCTCCGATCACGCTGAAACTCGACCGCAACTCAACCCTGTCGCAACTCAAGCGGGGCCGGGTTTCCTTCCCTCTCAGCGATTTTCAGACGGATATTCCGCCGGGCTGGATCGCCTCCGCCGCGCCCCAGTCCGCCATGGTTGAATTCAATCTTGAGCAGGTCGTTGCCGCCATGCCGCCCGGACTTCTGCAGGTGAACGCAAAGGACGACGGCACCAGCCAGATGCCCATCCCCGCACTGTTCAAGGCAAAGAGCGAAGCCGCACAGCCGGCCACCACGGTCGCCCCAGTCCCGGCCGCAGCTGCACAACCGGCCCCGGCATCCGCGCCAACACCCGTTGTTATGGCATCCACCATCAAGATCGCGACACCGGCACCGGCCAAACCGGTGCCCGCCGCTGTTGCACCACCGGCGGCACCCACCCCGGCCCCTGCTCCAACACCTGCCCCGACACCCGTTGCGGCGGCCCCGGCCCCCATCAAGAGCGCGACACCGGCGCCCACCGCACCGGCCAAACCGGCACCAGCCGCTGTTGCACCACCGGCGGCACCCGCCCCGGCGGCAGCCTCCGTCAAAAAAGAGTCCGCTCCCGTGGAAGGCGGAGAGACAAAGCAACCCGGCATGTCCACCATGGCCGCGCGCCTCGATGCCATCCAGTCCATCCTAGGCGATGATGACTCGGACATCACCTCCATCGCCACCGCCGCGCTCCTGACAAAGCTCCCGGAAAACCTCCGCGGGCCTGCATGGAAGCCAACCGGCTTCCCCGCCACGCCGCTCCATCTGAACACGCGGGATCTTCTGGTCCAGCTCAAGACCGGCCGCGTCCGCTATCCGCTCTCCAAACTCCGCTCGCAGCTCCCGGCTGGCTGGGTTTCGGCAGACGCAACTACTGACGTGGATCTGGATCTTGCCCAAGTGGTAATGGCCATACCGCCTGAAATCATCCAGGGTGCCAAGCAGAAGTCCAAGGCCTATCAGGAAGTCGAGAAGATGCACGACATCTTCTCCACCCGCAAGCCTGCCGCCCCGACACCCGTCGTTACGGAAACCAAGCCCGCGCCGGTGGCCGAGGCGCCGAAGCCCGTCCCGACGCCCGTTGTGGTGGAAACCAAGCCCGCCCCGGTGGCCGAGGCGCCGAAGCCCGTCCCGACGCCCGTCGTGGTAGAAACCAAGCCCGCGCCGGTGGCCGAGGCGCCGAAGCCCGTCCCGACGCCCGTTGTGGTGGAAACCAAGCCCGCGCCGGTGGCCGAGGCGCCGAAGCCCGCCCCGGCACCCGTTGTGGTGGAAACCAAGCCCGCGCCGGTGGCCGAGGCGCCGAAGCCCGCCCCGGCACCCGTTGTGGTGGAAACCAAGCCCGCGCCGGTGGCCGAGTCGGTGGAATCGGCAACGG
>CAIXRA010000002.1 GCA_903921725.1 uncultured Lentisphaerota bacterium | reverse complement strand
CCGGTTTGGGTGATGGTGAACAGAGTAGGCGTATTGATCGCCGGCACCATCTCCCCGACCGCCGGCACATCATGCACCGGCGCCGTATCGTTGACAATCTTGGCCCCGGCCGGATCGTAGGTTTCCGAACCGTCCGCCGCCCCTCCTGTCCCGAACGCAACCATCAGCCCCGCGGCCAGCGCGAAGCCAAGAACGCGCACCCCCGGCAGCAACATCGTCTTCCGGACTCCGCCCGCCATCGCCCCCCACCTGCTCATCGTACGCTGCATCCTCCACCTCCCACGCCACAATTGCCTCGCACCAACCCATGTACCTAAAAGAACTTTCTTTTGGATAATTTATCTATCGATAGATAATAGTCAAGCTGGTGGAACAAACCCGGGCCAGCCGCCGTCAAGGCGGGCTATGGGCTATATTGCAACGATTTCGCCCGCACGGCTCAGGGAGATTCAGGAGTGCGGCCGCCGCCGAATGTCCCGAAAGTCAGCCCGGCCCGTCATTTTCGGAAGGAACCACCCGTGCCGCCGACGAGCAAGAATGAAATGTCTCTCTGGGATCACCTGGAGGAGCTGCGCGCGGCCATCATGAAATCGTTGATGGCTCTTGCCGTCTGCACATGCGTCGGCTTCTTTGCCTCGAACCGGATTTTTGACTTCCTTCTTCTGCCGGTCGGCCGCCTCGGGAACAAAGTGGAGATGATCTACAACGCGCCGACGGACGCCTTCATGATCCAGTTCAAGATGGCCATGATCGCCGGCTGCGCGCTGGCCAGTCCGTTCGTCCTCGTCTTTCTGGCCCGCTTCATCGCACCGGCCCTTCATGCCGACGAGCGCAGGACCGTCCGCATCCTCATTTGGGCGGGAACCGGCTGCTTCCTCCTCGGGATGGGCTTGGGGTACGGCGCCCTCTTCATCGTCTTCCCCCTCCTGCTTTCCTATGCCCACGAGGGCATCAGGCAGCTGTGGCCGCTGACCACCTATGTGAATTTCTGCGTGCGGACCATCCTTACATGCGGCGCCGTCCTGGAAATCCCCATCCTAATGACTCTTGCCGCACATGTCGGCGTGCTGCGCGCGGAATGGCTGTGCAAAGTCCGCCTGTACGCCTACATTGCAATTTTTATATTAGTGGCTATCTTCAGTCCGTCAGGTGACGTGCCGTCACAGGTATTGATGACGATTCCGGTCTGGGGGCTGTTCGAAATCGGGATTATTCTCGTGCGGTCGCAGCAGAAGCGGCGAGAGCTGCGGCTGGCCGGGATATCCGAGTAAGAAAAGGGGAAAACCATGTTCGCGTTTCTTGGCGGCCAAGACCTTTTGATTATCCTGCTCATCGTTCTGCTGCTTGTTGGCGGCAAGAAGATCCCCGAGCTCATGCGCGGGCTTGGCAAGGGCATCCACGAATTCAACAAAGCCAAGGACGGCCGGGAGGACGAGGCGGAAAAGAAGGATCAGCCGGCCAAGGCGGAACCCGTGAAAACAGAAGGCGGCGATAAGCCGGCCGAACCAAGCAAATCCGCATAAGCCCCCCGGGGCAATCCGGACAAAAACAATGCCGGCCCTTTTTCCGCAGTCCGCACCGCCGGGGCGCGCCCTTCAAGGCGTCCGGTGCCTTTGATCATTTGGCTTGCCGCCAGCACGCATGCCCCCCCCGCCCCTAGCTCTCGTCGCCTTGATGCGCTTGCACGGCTTGGACGGGCTCGCCCCCAAAGGGGCTTGCGTCGGCTTGATGAATTCAGCGCTTCACCCGACAAAAACGGGCGACGGCCTCCACAGATTTCCCGCGTCCCCCCGTCAGTCCTACGAATGACGCAGCCCGCCAAGGCGGGCGCGGAGAAATCCTTGAACACCCGCACATTTCACGAAACCGCGCCCCTTGCGCCCTGCGCATCGAGCGGCATTGAGGTCGCGCCTCTCTGTCACGGCTGGGGCGACAGGCGAACAGACAGGGAACTCCGCCCCGGCCTGCTATTCCTTCAAAAACCATCCCCCGCCACGGACGAAAATCCAACAAACGGTTTTTTCTTTATGATTTCGGAGGAAAACACATCACGTCCATGCCGGCGGGTGCTATATTCCGTCTTTGTGTTTTATTCGCGCCCGCAACCTCCCGCATGCGAGAAGGCATGCAGCCCAGCACCAAATACGGGAGATACGGTTCCGGTTGTATGTGACGGCGCAGCCGCACAAGAAGGCAGACGGGACACTTTCCCCGCACCTGCAAAGCCATTGTGTCTGACTGGCAAGGATGAGTCCGATGCCCCTCAAACCTAATTCGCGCATTGTGCGTAGATGCGGAATGGCCGGCATTGGGATGCTTTTTGGGTGTACGGCCCAAGCAGCCTCCCTGACGTGGGACGCATCCACGGGCACAAGCGGCCCGCAGGACGGCGGCGGCGCTTGGGACACCACCAGCAGCTCCTGGTGGAACGGAACCGCAGACATCAAGTGGACCGCCGGCTCAGCAAACACCGCCGTTTTTGGATCGGGCTCCGGCACGGCGGGAACGGTGACGGTGGCCGCAGGCGGCGTGACGGCGGGCGGCATCGTGTTCAACGCGGCAGCCAGCGGCAACTACACGCTCTCAGGCGGCGGCATCACGCTCAGCGGCACGGATCCGACGATTTTGGCGTGGCGCGACGCCACCATCAACTCGCCGCTCACAGTCAGCACCGGCATCCTCGTCAAAGACGGCAACGGCACAGTGACGCTGGGTGCCGCGTGCAGCTCCTCCCAAGCAACCGTGATCTACGGCGGCACTCTGAAACTCGGCGTGGACAATGCCATCGCGCGGAATCCGTCTTCCGCAAACAGCCTCCTGATCATGCTGCCGTTTTACGGGGACTCCGGCACCACGCAGGCGCCGGTGCTGGACCTCAACGGGCACAACCTTGCGGTGAACGCCATCCACAGCTACGTCATGCCCGACGACTTTTCGGGCGTGACCAACGGCGCTGCGGGTGCCGCTACCCTGACGGTGGGCAGCGACGTGACTGAGTTCACCAGCCCGTTCTACGGCGAGAAACTCGTCCCCACATTCGGCGGCATCATCCGGGACGGCGCCGGCACGGTGGCGGTGGTCAAAACGGGAAGCAACCGGCAGATTCTCGATGCGGTGAACGGCTATTCCGGCGGCACGCGCCTGGATGGCGGCATCTTGGCTTTTTCATCGGGCGGCCTGGGTTCCGGCGCCGTGACATTCAATGGCGGCACCCTGCAATGGTACGGCGTGAACACGCAGGACATGTCCGCCCAATTCGCCCCCGTCGCGGCCGGCCAGACGGCCCGGCTGGACACCGCCAGCAACGACGTCGCACTAAACTCCGCCGTCACCGGCGAGGGCGGTCTGACCAAGTCCGGATTCAGCGCGCTCACGCTGAACGCGGCCAACAGCTTTTCGGGTGACACCCGCGTCGCTGAAGGCACGCTGATTCTCGGCCATGTCAATGCGCTTCAAAACAGCACGCTCGACATGAACGCGGAGGATGCCGGAGCCGTCGGCTTCGGCACGCTTTCCGCCGCCACGCTGGGCGGCCTGTCCGGCTCGCGCGACCTGGCGCTTGCGAACGCCTCCGCCGGCGCTGTCGCCGTCTCGGTCGGCGGCAACGGGGCGAGTACGCAATATGACGGCATCCTGAGCGGCGCGGGAAGCCTGGTCAAGGCCGGGAACGGCGCACTGACGCTCACAGGGGCCAACACCTACATCGGCGCCACGACCGTCTCCGCCGGCACGCTGGAGCTCGCGGCCGGCGGCAGCATCAACGAATCCTCCGGCATCACGCTCAACGGCGGCACGCTGTCCTGCAACAGCTACACCGCGCTGACGGCGCCGCTGACGCTCACCGGCGGCACGCTCAAAGGCGGCGGCACGATTGTCAACGCCGCCGCGCTGGTCATCGGCGCCGGAGTGACAATCGCTCCCGGGAACAGCTCCGGCATGCTGGCGACCGGCTCGCAGGAGTGGAACGGCGGCGGCACCTACCAATGGGAGATGGATGCGGTTTCCGGCACCGGCCCGCAGGACGGCACGGGGCTGCAGGGGGTGACGCCGGGATTTGACTTCCTGGCGATTGTCGGGGAGCTGACCCTCAACGCGACGGCCTTGAACAAGTTTGTGATCGACATCACCGGCATCGGCAGCGTGGCCGGTTGGGATCCCAGCGCCACCTACAGTTGGACCGTCGTCACGGCGGACACCCTCCATAATTTTGACGTGAACGCCTTCCTGCTCAAGACAGACAAGTTCACGGACAACAACGCCATGGCCGCCAACGGCTTCAGCCTCGGCCAGTCCGGCAACTCCATCGTCCTCAACTACGTCCCCGAACCGGGCACGGCCGGCCTGCTCGCCCTCGGCGCGCTCGCCATCCTCGGCCGCCGTCGCCGCCGGTAAGCGCCGCCGCCGGCATGGGGTGCACGTCCGTTCCGTATATGAGGTCCGTTACCCTTTCGGAGCTGGACAATCCACGCCCTGTAAGGGCACGGGATGATAGCCCAGGGCAACGCCTTGGGTTGGATAACGACAGAGGCACCACGCCCTGTAAGGGCAATGGAACGCCTGAACGGCCGATGGGGCAAATATCCATTGCCCGTACGGGGCGCAAATTTTATGGACGCCATGACCCAGGGCGTTGCCCTGGGCTGTCCTCCGTTGCCCCTTTGGGGCGCAAGCCGTGCGCGCCCTCTTCGACCGACGACAACGACGGCTCCGGAGCCGGGGCCGCTCCACCCCGCATGCACCTGCGTGCGCACTCCGCGCCCCGGCGGTATATTGTGGATTGAACCGCAAAAGGAGCGCTGCGTTCCGGCGCCCCTCTGGAGACTTTGCATGCCGGAAAAAGACGACAGCCTTGATTTTTCGATGAGCAACTTCACGCCGCGCGCCCAGCAGGTCTTGGCGCTGGCGAAGCGCGAAGCAAAACGCTTCGGCCACAACTACGTCGGCACGGAGCATCTGCTGCTGGGGCTGATCAAGCTCGGCCAAGGGGTAGCCGTGACCGCGCTGCAGGCAATGGGGTTGGACTTGGAGACGGTCCGCTACGAGGTCGAGAAGAACTCGGGTCCCGGCGAGCAGATGCAGCAGGAGGGTGAGCCGCCGATCACACCGCGCGTGAAGCGGGTGCTGGAGCTGGCCGGCAAAGAGGCCCGCGCACTGAACTACAACTACATCGGCACCGAGCACATCCTGCTCGGGCTGCTGCGCGAGGGCGACGGTGTCGCGGCGCGCATCCTGAAGAATCTGAACGTGGACGCCGAGGCGGTCCGCCACGAGGTGATGAAGGCGCTCGACCCGAACTACCTGCCGGGCGGCGGCGCGGCGAAGAGCGACAACAAGGCGGACGATGGCAAGGCGGGCGGCGAGCGCTCCACCGATGGGGAGAAGGCCGGCGGCACCTCGAAGATGCCGGCGTTGCGGGCGTTCGGCCGCGACCTCACGGAGCTGGCGGCGAAGGGCGAGCTGGATCCGGTGATCGGTCGCGCCAACGAAATCCAGCGCGTCATCCAGGTTCTCTGCCGCCGCACCAAGAACAATCCCGTGCTCATCGGCGAGGCGGGCGTCGGCAAGACGGCGATCGCCGAGGGGCTGGCGCAGGCCATCGTCTCGCACAACGTGCCGGAAATCCTGCGCGACCGGATCGTGGTCGGGCTCGACCTGCCGCTGATGGTGGCGGGCACCAAGTACCGCGGCCAGTTCGAGGAGCGCATCAAGGCGGTCATGGACGAGATCAAGCGCTCCGGCAAGGTCATCCTTTTCATCGACGAGATGCACACCATCGTCGGCGCCGGCGGCGCGGAGGGGGCGATGGACGCCTCGAACATCCTGAAACCGGCGCTGGCCCGCGGCGAGATCCAGTGCGTCGGCGCGACCACGCTGGACGAATACCGCAAGCACATCGAGAAGGACGCCGCGCTGGAGCGCCGCTTCCAGTCCATCATGGTCAACGCCCCGAGCGTGGACGAGGCCGTCGAGATCCTGCGCGGCTTGGAGTACAAGTACGAGCAGCACCACCATGTGAAATACGATGACGATGCGCTGGTCCAGGCCGTGCGCCTCTCCGACCGCTACATCACCGGCCGCTGCCTGCCGGACAAGGCGATTGACGTGATTGACGAGGCCGGCGCCCGCGCCCGCATCCGCGCCATGATTCGTCCGCCCGATCTCAGCGACGTCGAACGCGAGATCAAAGAGGTCCAGCAGGCGAAGGAAGGGGCCGTCGAGGGTCAGCAGTTCGAGAAGGCGGCGGCGCTGCGCGACCGTGAGAAAGTTTTGAAGAAAAAGATGGAGGAAGTGCAGAAGAACTGGGAGGCCGAGCTGAAGAAGCAGGTCGTGGCCATCACGGTCGACGACATCCGCACGGTGGTGGCGGCGATCAGCGGCGTGCCGCTCCAGCGTCTGGCCGAGGGGGAAAGCTCCCGGCTGCTGCGCATGGAGGAGGAACTGCGGCGGACGGTCATCGGGCAGGAACCGGCGGTGGCGGCGATCAGCCGCGCGCTGCGGCGCTCCCGCGCCGAACTGAAGGACCCGAAGCGCCCCATCGGCTCCTTCATCTTCCTCGGCCCGACCGGCGTCGGCAAGACGCTGCTGGCCAAGGCGCTGGCGGAGTTCATCTTCGGCGACCCCGACGCGCTGATCCGCATCGACATGTCCGAGTACATGGAGAAGTTCAACGTCAGCCGGCTCGTCGGCTCGCCCCCGGGCTACGTCGGCCATGACGAGGGCGGCCAGCTCACCGAGCGCGTGCGGCGGCGTCCCTACTCCGTGGTGCTGTTTGACGAGATCGAGAAGGCGCACCCCGACGTGGCGCACATGCTGCTGCAGATTATGGAGGAGGGTCAGCTCACCGACAGCGTCGGCTTCCGCGTGGATTTCCGCAACACCATCGTCATCATGACCTCCAACATCGGCGCCGCCGAGATGCAGAAGCCTATGCTCGGCTTCGGCGGCGGCGTGACGGACGCGGCCATGGATTACGACGCCATGCGCTTCCGGCTCGAGGAGTCGGTCAAGAAGCATTTCAAGCCCGAGTTCATCAACCGCGTGGACGACATCGTCGTCTTCCGCCAGCTCTCCAAGGCCGACCTGGCCACCATCGTGCAGTTGGAGCTCGACAAGATCAGCCGCCGCCTGGCGTCCCGGAAGATCACGCTCAACCCGACCGACGCGGCCCGCGACTTCCTCATCGAGCGCGGCTACAAGCCCGAGTTCGGCGCGCGCCAGCTCCGGCGCATCGTCGAGCGGCACATCGAGGACGTGCTCTCCGAGGAGATTCTGCGCGGCAACATCCAGGACGGCGCCACCGTGCGGGTCGAACCGCAGGGCGACACGCTCGCGTTCCGCCCGGAACTCCCGCCGCCCCCGGCGGTGCCGGAAGAAAAGGCAGAAGGCAAAAGGCAGAAGGCGGAAGGCGAAACTGAAAAGCCCGCGGAGCCCGCGCCCGAACCGGAAAAACCGCAGGAAAAACCCGCGCGCAAAGCCGGCGGCAAGGGCAAGACCGCATAACCGGAGCGGGGAAACGCAAAGACGCAAAGAGAAACCCGGCTCCCGACAAAAACCGGGTTGATTTTTCCAGACAACCAGGGTGGTTATGAAATACCAGATCATCGGCGGAGACGGCCAGTCGTACGGCCCCTACTCAGTGCAGGAACTCCAGGCCCTGATGAGGGACGGGCGGGTGGCAGCCGACACCCGCGCCGCGCCGGAAGGCACGCAGGAGTGGCGTCCGATTCGTGAACTGGCGGAGTTTTCCGCACCCGCATCCACCGGTGTTCCGCCGCCCCTTCCGCCAACCGCTCCGGCGACAGGCGGGGGGAGTCCGACACCGGCGGCACCCGCTCCCGGCATGGCCACCGCCAGCCTGGTGTGCGGCATTCTGGGGCTGGTGGGATGCGGCCCCCTCCTCGGCATCCCGGCTATCATCTGCGGACACAAGGCGGTAAACCGGATCCGGCAGTCCAACGGCACCCTTGGCGGCTTGGGCATGGCCACCACCGGCATGATCCTGGGGTATGTCAGCTTCGTCTTCTTCTTCATTTGGATGCTTCTCGCCGCAATCGCCATTCCGAGCTTCATCCAGGCACGCAATGCCTCCCGCAAGAACGCCTGCATCTGCCACCTCCGCTCCATTGACGGCGCGAAACAGCAGTGGGCGCTCGACAACAACAAGGACGGGAGCGCGGCCTCCCCCACTCTCAGCCAGTTGATGACACCGCCCAACAATTACATCCGCACGATGCCGGTCTGCCGGGCGGGAGGCACATACAGCGTGGGGACGACCATAGACGACAACCCCACCTGCACGATCAAAGGCCATTCGTTGTAGACCGATGCCCTGTCCGCCGGGCGGGACGCCCGCCCTCCTGTCCGGCATTGCCGGTGCGGGGGCGACTCGACAGCCGCGCGGGAAGCGGTACATTGTTCAGCGTTGCGTGTTTCGTGTTGCGCGTTGCGTGTTTCATGGCCCGTTAATTCTGCGTTCTGCGTTCTGAACTCTGCGTTTTTTCCGGGAGACCCTCCCTTGGCCATCCAGTTAGTCATCCGGCATAATCTTGAGGAGCACGAGGCGACCTTCTCGCCGGGCGAGCTGCGCACCTTTGAGGCGCGCGAGATCCGCATCGGCAGCTTGGAGGAGTGCGAGTGCGCCGTCGGGGCCGTCGGCGGCGACGTGCTGCCGGCGGAGGTGGCGGTGCTGCGTCCGGGGGACGGCGGCAGCTGGCGGCTCGAGCCGGTTGAGGGCGTCCCGCTGTTTTTGAACCAGGAGGCGGTGGGCGGCCCGTGCGACATCCGCAGCGGCGACACGGTGCGCTGCGGGCACTGGACCTTCCGTTTCCACAAAGCAATGCGCCGGGCGCCGCACGCCAAAAGCGCGGACATCCTGGCCAACGCCGCCAAGATTCTGGCCGTGCTGATTCTCATCGCCGAGGCGGGTGTGGTCTACTGGCTGCCGCGCCAGGTGCGTTCCGCCCAGCAGTGGGAGCTGGAAATCGCCCGGCAGCGCACAAGCTTGGTGATGGATGAACTCCGCGCCACCAACCTGAAGGCGCCCGCGGGCTCGCCGGTGGCCGTGGCGGCGCGCAAATATGTCGCGGGCCAGCTCGACGGCCTGGCCGCCTATGTCCGCCGGCATCAGGACGGAATGACACGCGGCCAGTGGCGCGAGGTCGGCGAGGATCTGGAGACGTACCGGAAGGCGCTCGAGGCGCTGGAAAAGGAAGGCTCGTTCGCCCCGCCCCCGGCCCTGGCGACGGAGCCGGCCTTGCGGGGCATGCTGCGGTAGGCCGGACGGGAAACCACGGAACTCAAAAGGGCGCAGGACCAATGTCAACCCGAAACACCGATCTTGCGGCGTTCGTGCCGCGCTTCAGCGGATTCCGCATCGCCGTCGTCGGCGACATGATGCTCGACCGCTACATCTTCGGCCGGGCCAGCCGCATCTCGCCGGAGGCGCCGGTGCCGGTGGTCGCCGTCGAACGCGAACAGGAGACGGCCGGCGGCGCGTCCAACGTCACCCGCAACATCCTAGGGCTCGGCGGCAAGGTCGTGGCCTGCGGCGTGGTCGGCAACGACGCCCGCGGCGACGCGCTGGTGCGCCTCTTGGAGAACGATGGGGCGGACTGCTCCTGCATCATCCGCACGCCCGACCGCCCGACCACGGTCAAGACCCGCGTCATCGCCAACAACCAGCAGGTCGTGCGCATCGACCGCGAGCTCACCACGCCCGTCCCCCCGGAGGTCCGCGCGGCGCTGGAGGAGAAGATCATGGCGATGATCCGCGCCAAAAGCATCCAGGCCATCGTCTTCGAAGATTACGCCAAAGGTTTGCTGGATCGGGAGATGATGCAGCGATTGGCGGATTTCGCGCGGGCCAACGGCGTCATCACCTCGCTCGACCCGCATCCCAGCCAGCCGTTCGTCATCCGCGGGCTGACCCTGATGACCCCGAACCGCGCGGAGGCGTTCGGGCTCGCCGGCGCCTACTACCGCGGCGGCGTGCATCCGATTGAAAACGACCGGCCGCTCCTCGATGTCAGCAAAAAACTGTGCGGCGAGTGGCAGGTGGAGCAGCTTCTGGTGACGCTGGGCGCGGACGGCATGGCGCTCTTCATGGAGAACCGGCCCGTCCTGCACATCCCGACCAAGGCGCGCGAAGTGTTCGACGTCTCCGGCGCGGGCGACACGGTCATCGCCACCTTCACCCTCTCGCTGCTGGCCGGCGCCACGCCCGCCCAGTCCGCGGAAATCTCGAACCACGCCGCGGGCGTCGTCGTCGCCAAGGTCGGCACCGTCCCCATCACCGCGCCCGAACTTCTGGTCTCTCTCGCCGCAGGCTGAAGACCGGCGGCCACCGCAGAACTCAGGGCACACCGTACACGGACTTGGCACGGGACACGCACGGACGGCCTCATGCCGCCCGGTCCGGCGCGCCTCTTTGGACGCATGACCGTCCGCCTGGCAGACAAAACCGGCGGGCGGCGACGCTTTAACCACCAGGAAACGGGAACACGCCCGGCGGCCCATTCCGGAAAGGGTCGGCGGGCGGCGGCACGGAAGCAGCGAGGAAGGCATGGCATCGGATGCGGCGTCATATTCGGCGGACTGGGACGACTGGTTCTCCTCCCACGGCGGGCGGCTTCTGCTGTTCGCCCGCCAGCAGGCGGGGGAAGAGGCGGAGGACGTCCTCCAGGAAGCCCTCAGCCAGTTGTGGCGCTTCCGCCCGGATGCGCCGCCGGACCTGCCTCTGGCGTTCCACCGCATCCGGCTGACCGCCATCGACTTCGCCCGCAGCCGGAACCGGCGGACGGCGCGGGAGACGGAGACGTTCCGGCTCCAGCAGCCGACGACCCGCTGGTTCGAGCGGGAGGACCGGGCGGGGCGGGAAGCGGAGGCGCTCGAACTGGCGCTGCGCGAACTGCCGCCGGAGCAGCAGGAGGTTGTGACGCTGAAGATCTGGGGCGACCTCACCTTTCAGGAGATCGCCGGGACGCTGGGGATTCCGATGAACACAGCGGCGTCACGCTACCGGTATGCAATGGAAAAACTCAAGGGCACAATGACGCGGGGCACACTATGAACGAACACGACAACATGGAACAGATGCTCAAGGAACGGCTGGTTCCGGCATCCCTGCCGGCCGGCTTCCAGGCCCGCATGCGGCGGGTTTGGGCGGCGCCCCGCGGCGCGGCGGTTGACGCCGCGACAGAGCGCCGTCAGCGGTTGAGGCTGCACCTCTGGCAGTGGGCGTTCGCCGCGGCGGCGTCCCTCGCCCTTGCTCTCGCCGTGCTGCAGTTGTGCGTCCCGCAACGGCCAGGCGTCGGCGCCCCGGTGCCGGTCGCCGGGCAGCCCTTGGTCGCCTCGACATCGCCGGACAGCCAGCCCGCAGTCCCGGCGGCGGAACCCGCGGAAACCTACCGGACAATTATCAGCGCGGAAGACCTGGGTATCGTCGGCAACGGCAACACGGACGCCCGCCGCCAGGTACGCGTCCGCTACATGGAGAACGAGCGCTGGCAGGACCGCAGGAGCGGCGGCTGGATCCAGCGGTCGCTGCCGCGCGAGGCCATCTTCCAACTGCCCGCCGGCGCCGCCGGAGTCAGCCCGGACGGCACCGTCATCCAGCGCGGGCCGGACTATGTCCTGCCCGCCAGCCCGGCCAACGAACCATAAGACCGAGGAATTTTATCATGAAAACACAACTTGCCATCGCCACAATCACCGCGTTTCTCGGCGGCGCATGGGCCGCGGAAAAACCGGCGTCCGAACTCAAGCCCGCGCCGCCGCCCCTCCAGGCGCAGAAGATCGAGCTGTCGGATGACTCCGGCAGCATCAGCGTCACCACCACCTCAAGTGGCGGCGGCACCATGGTCGTCTCCACCTCCGGCAAGACCGTCATCACGGAGAACGGAAAAACCCGCGTCCTGACACTGAAGGACGGCAAGTGGGTGGAGGAGGCGCCGGCGGCCGTCGGCAAGGCCGACACGGCCGGCACCGCCCCCGTCCGCCTCGATCCGCCGCCCGCCATCACGGGCACGGGAACCATCACAGGACTCGGCCCGCTGCCGGAGCTGAAGACCGGCAGCCCAACCGCGATCAGACCGCCCTCCCCGGATGCACTGGAAAACCGCCTGAAAAAGGCCCGGCTTCTGGAGACCCGCGCCGATGGCGTCAAGGTGTACGAGGATGCCGACGGCACCCGTATTTACAAGGGCGAAAACAGCCTGATGGTCGTTTCCGGCGGCGGCACGGCCGGGACGGTGCAGATTGGCAAGGGGATTGGCGGTGCCACCGTCATGGGCTTCGGCAACATCACCGTCACCACGGGCCCCAACGGCGAAGTCCTGGTTTCGGATGAAATGCCCGGCGGCGCCGATCAGGCCGAGATGCGGCGGCGGATGGAAGAGTTCCACGCCCGCGTGCATCAGCTTCAGCACGCCAACGCCCTGAAAGCCGCCACTCCGCAGGACGCGGCCCGGCTGCAGATGGAACGGATGAAAGTTCAGGCCGAACAGCTCCGGTGCCAGGCGGAAGCCCTGCAGAAGCAGGCGGCGGAGATGCAGGCCATGGCGCAGAAACTCATGGAAGCCGGGGCGACAAACACCCCCGTTCCTGAGCCGGTGAAGGAAGCCGCGCTCCCCCGGTCCGCTCCGCCGCCTCCGGTGCTGAACGGCGGAGAGTGTCCATAATCATTCATGCCGTGTTCCCTTTTCGCCATCAAGCATCCGAAGTTCAAAAGGCACAACAACCTTGACCTTTGAATGTTGCGCCTTCTGTTCCGTGCTCCTTCAGGATGCTTGTCGGAAGCGGGCGAAAACGCTCCGCGCTTCTGCTCGGCCCCTTTTGAACGCTCATGAAACATGCGGCTATTCGCAGCGGACGAGGGCGCATCTGCGCGCCAGCACCCGGCCGGTGAACTCGCCGCGGAGCACCAGGCGGAGCTGGCCGGCCTGCGCCAGCCGCGCCGTTTTTCCGAGGGTGAAGCGGACCGTCGCCCAGCGGCCGGAGCGGTCCGCCTTCACTCCCTTGTTTTCCAACAGCCTCTCCGTGCCGTCCGGCAACCGCTGCAGCAGGGCCAGTTCGAACCAGCCGCCGCCCATTCCGTCCGTGCGGAACTGGGCGGAAGCGGAGAAGCGCGCGCCCTTTTCTGCCGGAATCGTTGCGGAAAGCACGGCCATCGGTTTCGCCGTGCCGGACTCCAGCACGAAGACGGTGCCGCCCCCGGCCGCGTTGGCCGCCCCGGGTATCCTGTCCGTCCCAGCGGCTTTTTCCGCCTTGTCCGTTCCGCTTGTCCCCGTTCTTCCGTTCTTTCCGTATTTCCCGTCCGCTCCGTCGCCTGCGGACTCCTCACGGATTTCCACCCGCTGCGTCTTGGGGTTGGCGACCGTGACGCTCCAGCGCCGCAGACGGTTCGCCGCGGAGACCGCACCCGCCCCGTCCGGAGCCTCCAGCAGGTTCCGCTCCGCCACGGCCGCCACGGACTCCGCAAGCGGTTCCAAGGCGGCGTAGGTGACGGAGGGGGGAGGCGGTGGAGGACGCAGGGCGCGCGGGGCGGTCCACGTCACCACCGCCGCCGCCAGCATCACCAGGAGCAGCGCCAGAAAGCCGGTGAGGCGCCAGCGCCTGGCGCTCCGGTGCGCGCGGCGCAGGGCCGCCTCCAGCCGTTCGATCCTATACTCCGGCTTCGGCGCGTCCGCCGCACGGCGCAGGGGGCGGAAGTCGAGCTGTTCGCGGAGCGGCGGAAGGCGCCGTTTTTCCGCGACATCGAGAAAGCCGGCAGGCGCGGGCAGCCCCGCCGCGGCTAGGTCGGCGCGGTAGCCGTCCACGTCGAACGGCGTCTTGCGGAAAAAGACGCCGCCGGTCACCGAGTCGAAGAGCACCCAGCTGGCCCGCGTGCCGCCGTCGCGCGGCTGGCCGACGGAGCCGGTGTTGACGATGTAGCGCTTGCCCGCCTCCAGGCAGAAATCCTGCGGCGGAAGCTGGTGCGGACAGCCGCTCTCGCCGATGACGAACAGCCCCGGGACATGCGTGTGGCCGCAGAACAGGACCTTCTCCTTCGGCGCCGTGGCCCACGACGCCAGCGCGTCCACATCCGCAATCAGATAGTTGAAGGCCGGCGGATCGGCAAACTCGCCGTGGACGCAGCGGAAATTCTCCCCCTGCAGCACCAGCGGGAGGTCGGCGAAAAAGCGGCGCGCCTTCGCGTCGAGCTGCCGGGCGGTCCACTCGATGGAGGCGCGGGCGCCGTCGTTGAAGCAGCCGGCATCGAGGGTGCGGGCAATGACGGCGTCATGGTTGCCGAGTACGAAATGGTGGACGTGCCGGTAGGCGAGGGCGAGCACCTCGGCGGGTGACGGCCCGTAGCCGACGATGTCGCCAAGGCAGAGAATCTGGTCGGCGCCGGCGCTTTCAATGTCCGAAAGCACGGCGCGGAAGGCCTGGCGGTTCGCATGTAGATCCGAAATGATGGCGTAGCGCATGTACTTCCCTGCCCGTCAGCATGTCCGCTTTTTCAAAACGTCGTTAAAAAGCATAACATGATGTAGCGCAGGAAAAGATGCAAGACAAAAACAGGCATGCATCGCAAAAAAGTACCGAGGGATATAATGCTGAAGGGGGGAACCCGCCGCCCCGCCGCCGCCCATTTCACGGGCGAGCCATGGACTGGGATTTCGAAGTCCCGCTCCCCAACCAGAGAATTGGCCTCAAAAATCGGACTTCCGGATGAATGATCCACGCCAGCACCACCGGCGCTCCGCAGCAGGGAAGCCGGAGGTCAGCCATTTCCGTCGTACTCGCGGAAGGACCACTTCAGGATGTAGTAGGTAAGGTAGGCGATTCCGACCATGGCCAGGGAGAATACAGCGTAGGAGACCGACCAGTGGATGCCCTGCGTCATCATGGAGAATTCGGACATGCCGCCGATGCCGGCAATGACGTTCAGCGGCATGAAGACCACGCTCAGCACCGTCAGGCGCTTCATCAGCACGTTCAGGTTGTTGTTCACGATTGAGGCGCGCGCGTCCATCAGGCCGGCCAGGATGTTCGAGTAGATTTCGGCCTGCTTGTAGCACTGGTTGTTCTCGATGATCATGTCGTCCAGGAATTCCGTCTGTTCCTGGTTGAACCCGACCTTCACCGCGCCCGCCTTCAGCTTCTCGATCAGCACACTGTTGGAATGGATGGCATTCAGGTAGTAGACCAGGCTCTTCTCCAAGGTGAAGAGGTTCAGGAGGTGCCGGTTTTCCATCGAGGAGGAGATCTTCTGCTCGATCTGGTCCACGATCATGTTGATGACCTTGAGGTGCTCGAGAAAATGGAAGATGCTGCGGTACACCATCTTAAGGAAAAGGTCGCCGGGATTCTGCAGCTTCAGGAACTGCTTGCCGTCAAAGAGCGGGACATCCTCGGACAGCACGACGATCAGCCGGTCCTTGAACAGGAACGCGCCGGTTGAGGCGACCTTGAAGAGGAAGTTGTCCTCGGCGCAATAGCTCTTGGGGCGCTTGAAGATGGCCGCGATGTGTTCCGGCTCGTACTCCAGCCGGGAAAGCTCGTCGGGATCGAGCGAAGAGTTCAGCGTATGCTCGTCCAGGCGGAGTTCCCCGACGAGGAAGCGGCGCTCCGCCTCATCCGGGTTGACATAGACCCAGACCTGGCTTTTCTCGTCGGCCGTCTCGGTCAGCCGCCCGCCCGCAAGCTGGTATCGTCGCAGCATGACTGCCGTCCCTTTCCGCAAAAAACGCCGTTTCCCGACCCGCACCACGCCACGCCGGACGGGGGGGGAATCATGGACGCCAATATAGCGCGGGAAAAAGGACGGACGAAACGCCCGGCGGGGCATAAATCCGTTCTGCATGCAGTAAAGCGGTCCATTCCTGGCCGCTTCTGTGGCGCCGTAGCGGGCAACCCGCCAAACGCGGTCAAGAGCGCCCGGAGGGCACGGGCTGCCAAAAGGCAGCAGCGAAGCGTCAATGAGCCGCGTTACCGGAAGCCACTGCGCAATTGACTTGCGCCCCGCCCCGCGCGTCCTCCTTGCCAAAAAAAGTTCCAGCTGTACTATTCAGACAGGACCGGATCATAGCCCTGCGGCGAAAATCCGGCGACATCAAGGATTTCCCCGCCCATGCGGATGGTCTTCTACAACATGCGCTACGGTTCCGGTACCGGCGTGGCCTACCATCTGCCGTTCCCTATGGCCGGCTTCCTGCGCCCGGCCAAAAAGAATCTGGCCCGCATCACGGAATTCCTGCGCGGCGCCAATCCGGACATCATCGGTTTGGTCGAAGTGGACAACGGCTCCTTCCTGCGCAGCCGCAAACAATGCCAGGCCGACAGGATCGCCCATGAGCTCGGACATTTCCATTCCTACTGCTCCAAGTACGCGCCGGGCTCGCTGGCGGGCCGCCTCCCCATGATGGCCCGCCAGGGCAATGCCATCCTGGCCCGCGATACCATGCGCGCCGTCAAGCCCCACTACTTCAGGGTCGGCGTCAAACGCCTGGTGCTGGAGGCGGAACTGCCGGAGCTCTCCATCTTCGTCGTTCACCTCTCCATCCAGCAACAGGACCGCGCCGAACAGCTCCGGCACCTCCGCGAAATCATGCGCGGCGGACGCAAACCGGCCATCGTCGCCGGTGACTTCAACACCTTCAATGGCGAGCAGGAACTGCACGAATTCATGAACGCCGCCAGCCTGAGCAACGCCAGCCTCCACGGCCAGCCATCCTGGCCCGCGCGCGCCCCCCGCCACCAGCTCGACTTCATCCTGCACAGCCGGCAGATCCGCATCCGGCATTTCGAAATCCCCGACATCCACCTCTCCGACCATCGCCCATTGCTCTGCGACTTCGACATCGGGACGTGATGGTCGGGCGGCGGCCCGTGGAGGAACAGTGCCGGATTCGCAGATTCCCCACCTCCTTGTCCATTGCGGATTAGTGTCGACATTTGTTCGTCTTTGTCTGTTTTCTTTCGTTGACTTTTGCATAAAAATGCCTTTTTGTCTTGAATTGTCTTTTTTGTGACGATATAGTCCTCAATTAGTAGACCTTCACCCCTCCGTCATCGGCAGATTTTTTCATCTGCCCCGCACAGCAAAGCGCAAAGTCTACGGCTCCGGTAAGCTTCATCCGTTCCTCCTTCGGGAGCGCTTTCCATGCCTGAAACAACGCCAAGCACGGCCTCCACCGTTCCGGCAACCGCAGCGCCCCTGCCGGTCGTGGAGTATTTCTATCTGCCGCAGCTTCTGGGGACGCCGGTCCGCCATGAGGACGAGCCGCGCGCCTTCGGCCGGCTCCACGACATCGGCGGATCGCGCGTCACGTCGTACCCCCAGGCGGTCGGCATCGAGGTGAAAGGCCGCGGGGGGCGGCACCGTACCCTGCCCTGGTCCGCCGTGAAGACATTCTCCCCACGGGAGATTGTCGTGTCCCGCACGGAGGAGCCCGCACCGCATCCCGATTTCTGGAGCCGGCGCGACGTGCTGGACGACCAGGTGGTGGACGTGTCCGGCGCGCGCGTGCTCCGTGTCAACGACGTACAGATGATCTATTCCAACGGCACGCTCGTCTTCGCCCACGTCGAGGTCGGCACGCTGGGCATCCTGCGGCGGCTGCGCCTCGACCGCCCCGCCAATTTCCTCCTGCGCTGGTTCGTGGACTATACGATCAAAGAAAAGTTTGTCACCTGGCGCAACCTCGAGGTGCTCTCCCCCGGCGGCGTTCCCGGCGGCGTGCGAATCTCCGGCGCACCGGAGCGCTTTTCCGGCATCCATCCGGCCGAACTGGCCGACATCATGGAGGAGCTCGGCATCCGCGACCGCAAGGCGTTCTTCGACGCGCTGGCCCCCGAAGACGCCGCCGAAACCCTGGAGGAGGTCACCCCCGAACTTCAGCGCACGCTGATTTCGCAGGTCGCGCCCGACAAGGTCGCCGACATCCTGGAGGAGATGCCGCCGATGGAGGCCGCCGACGTGCTCCGCGACCTCTATAAGCCCGACGCCCAGAACATCATCAACCAGCTCGACGCCGAAACGGCGGCCGAGGTGAAGATGCACCTGGCCCACGGCGGGGAGTGCGCCGGCGGCATCATGGACACCTCCTGCCTCGAGGCCGCTCCCGGCGACACCGTCGCCTCGGTCATGGCGCGTATCCGCCGCATGACGGAGGAAACCGAGGTCTTCACCTACATCTATGTCCTCGACCCCGGCCGCCGTCTGCTGGGGGCCATCTCCCTGCGCGAGCTTCTGGTGGCGCCGGACGACGCCGTCATGGAGTCGCTGATGACCGCCGACCCCGTCGCCGTCCATCCGGAAACCGGGCTGGAGGATGTGGGCGGGCTGTTCGTCAAATATGCGTTCCGAGCCATCCCCGTGGTGGACGGGGCGCAGAAGCTGGTCGGCGCCGTCCGCCTGAAAACCATCGTCTCCGAACGGGCCCATCTGCTGAAGGAATCCTGAGCATGCAGGCCTTGAAACGCTGGAAAACACACCTTTCGCTCTTCTTCCTCATCGTCGGCCCTGGCATCATCACGGCCAACGTGGACAACGACGCGGGCGGCATCGCGACCTATTCCGTCGCGGGCGCCAAATACGGCTACACCCTGCTCTGGGTGCTGCTGCCGACCTGCTTCCTGCTCGTGCTCGTGCAGGAGATGTGCTGCCGAATGGGCGTGGTCACCGGCAAGGGGCTTTCCGGACTGATCCGCGAACGGTTCGGCATCGGCATCTCCTTCTACCTCATGATCGCGCTGGTGGCCACCAACGTCGGCAACGTGATTGCGGACTTCGCGGGCGTCGCGGCCGCCGGGGAGATCTTCGGCATCCCCCGCTACATCGCCGTCCCCGTCGGAGCATTCCTGCTTTGGCATGTCGTCGTCAAGGGTTCCTACCGCACCGTGGAGAAGGTCTTTTTCGTGGCCTGCGTCTTCTACCTCACCTACCTCGCCTCCGGGCTGCTCGCCAAGCCGGACTGGCATCAGGCGCTGCACTACAGCGTCGTTCCGCACATGGAATGGAACAAGGACAGCTTCTACATGGTCGTCGGCATCGTCGGCACCACCATCGCGCCCTGGATGCAGTTCTACCAGCAGGCCAGCGTGGTCGAGAAGGGGATTCCGCTCAAGCACCTGCGCTATTCGCAGCTCGACACGGCCGTCGGCGCCGTCGTCGTCACCATCGTCTGCTACTTCATCGTGCTCGCCTGCGCCGCGACGCTCAACCGCGAGGGGATTACCAGCATCGAGACCGCGGGCGACGCCGCCGCCGCCCTCAAGCCCGCCGCCGGCCAGTACTGCGCGGGGCTCTTCGCCTTCGGCCTGCTCACAGCCGGGCTCTTCGGCGCCGCCATCCTCCCCATCTCCACCGCCACCAGCGTCTGCGAGGCCATGGGATGGGAGAGCGGCGTGGACCGCAAATTCACCCAGGCCCCCCACTACTACGCCATCTTCACCTTCATCCTCCTCATCGGCGCCGTCGTCGCCCTGGTCGCCGGCCGCCGCATGCTGGTCCCCATCATGCTCCTCTCCCAGGTCATCAACGGCGTCCTGCTGCCCGTGGTCATGTTCTTCATGTTGCGGATCACCAGCGACCGCTCCATCATGGGCGAGCACGCCAACAGCCGCCTGTTCAACATCGTCGCCTGGACCGGCGCCGGCATCACCGCCGCCATGAGCATCATCCTGACCGTGCTCACCATTTTCCAGTGACGCGCCCCGCCGGCGGCACGCTTGCCGCAAGCTCAAAACGTGCTATGTTCGGGGCACCATGGAAATCATCGCTTATCTGCTGGCCGCCGCGTTTCTGATCCTGCTCAACGCATTCTTCGTCCTGGCGGAGTTCGCCGCGGTGAAGGTGCGCCCCACGCGCATGGACGAGCTGGCGGCCAAGGGCAGCCGCTCCGCCCGCACGGTCCAGCACATCCAGGCGAACCTTGACTCCTACCTCTCCGTTTGCCAGGTCGGCATCACTCTGGCGAGCATCGGCATCGGCCTCGTCGTCGAACCCGCCTTCGCCAAGCTCTTCAATCCGCTCGTCGAGTGGCTGGGCCCGATGAGCGCGGCCACGGCGCACAGCCTGGCCATCTCCTGCGCCTACATCCTGGTCTCCTACCTGCACATCGTCATCGGCGAGCAGGTGCCAAAATCGATCGCCATCCGGCGGGCCGACGCGGCGGCGCTGCTGGTGGCCTATCCGCTGCGGGTCTGCCATTACATCTTCCTCCTGCCGCTGTGGGTATTGAACGGTTCCGTCAATCTTTCCCTCCGCCTGCTACGCCAGCCGCCGCCGGCCAAGCACGAATACCATTCGGAGGACGAGATCCGCATCATCCTCGACCGCTCGCAGAGCAGCGGCCTGCTCTCCTTCCGCCGCCTGCTCTACGTTGAAAACGTGCTCGACTTCGGCGCGCTCAAGGTGCAGAACGCCATGCGCCCCCGCTCCGCCGTCCGCTGCCTCAACGCCGCCGCGACGCGGGAGGAGAACGACCGCCTCATCGGCGAAACCCGCCACTCGCGCTACCCGCTCCTGGACCCCGCCGCGCCGGATAAGCCGCTCGGATACATCCATGTCAAGGAGCTCTACCTCGCCGAGCATGACGGCAAGGACGCCGCCGACCTCCGCACCCTCGCACGCCCCTGCCTCGCCGCCCGCGAGGAGGATCCGCTGGAGCCGCTGCTCTCCGAAATGCAGCGCAAGGGCAACCACATGGCCATCGTGCATGACACCGCCGGCGAGTGGACCGGGATTGTCACGATGGAGGACGTCCTGGAGGAGATTGTCGGCACCATCGAGGAGGAATTCCCCGTCGAGCCGCCCGTGTACCTCTGCGACAGGCTCGCGCAGGAACACATCCTGCTGGACGTCGAGGGGAACAACATCATGGACGCCGTCTGGCATGCCTTCGAGCGCATCCCCGCCGCCGATCTCCCGCTGTCGAAGGAGGCGATCCTGCCCTCCATCGCCGAGCGCGAAAAACTGGTCAGCAGCTACGTCGGCCGGCGCATCGCCATCCCGCATGCGCGCCTCGCCAACCTGGCCCGCACCCTCGTGATCGTCGCGCGCCTCCGGGAGCCGATCCCCGCACCCGTCTCCGGCGAGGACATCCATGTCCTCTTCATCCTGCTCACGCCGGCCAACATGCCGCGCATCCACCAGATCCTGCTCTCCCACATCGCCGGCATGCTCGAAAGCGGCTTCCTGGAGGAGCGCCTGCACCAGAGCACCACCCCCGCCGAAATCTTCGAGGCCATCCGCACCGCCGAACAGACGGCTTTGGCGTAGGACGGGAGCGGGATTTCCGCGGCGGCCGCACGCCCCGCCCGCAAGGGTGCGCTCACGCGGCGGAGGCTGCGGCCGCCGGAGTAGCGGAAAACGGGGGGATGGGGCAGCCGATGCCGTCGGCGACGGCGCGCAGAAGCTCGGCCTCGTCCTCCGTCGCCACGCCGTCCGCGCCGACGCACGCCACGCAGGCGGCGAGGATGCGCCGCTTCAGTGCGGGCGAGGCGGCGTCCAGTTCCCGGAGCGCCGAGTCCGCGTCCGCCAGTCCGCACTGCTCCTCCGGCAGCAGTTCCGGGACGGGGGTGACCGCCAGTTCTCGCATCCCCTCCGCAAACGCTTTCTGCGCTGCGCCGGGCTCCGCCGCGCCGATCCACGCCAGAAGGGAGAGCACCGACCGGCAGGCGGGCAGCAGCGGCAGCAGCATGTGCCGCTCCATGCGGGGGGCGGCCTCCCCGCCGCCGAGATGGCGCACCAGCATCCGGCGTAGCATGTACTCAAAGACGCCGATGTTCCCATCCGCGTTGACCATCTCCTCCGAAGCCGCCAGGAGGCGCGCCGCCGCTGGCGGCGGCAGCTTCCGTAACGCGGGGAGCGCGACCTGTGCCAGCGGCAGCTTCACGGCGCGCGGAAGCCCGAGGAACAGCGGTTCGGCGTTGCGGAGCCATGCGGTTTCGGGCCGGGGGATTCCCGCCGCCTCGAGCGCCGCGTACTGCCGCTCCCGGATGCCGGTGTCTGGATCCAACAGCAGGCCAAAAACCACCCGCACCGCCGCCGCCGGTTCGCGCGCGGCGTCCAGCAGCTCCTGCGGCAGCATGGAGAGCATCTCCCGCGCATGGTCCAGGTGCTGCGGCAGCGGCATGCCGACCTGCGTCACCACGTCCTGCGGCGTGAACGGAATGCTCCGGCGCGAGGCCGACGCCAGCCCGGAAATCACCGGCGGCGACGCGCCGTACCGCGGCTCCCGCGCCGCAATCTCAGAGTCCACAAAAGTGGAGGGACGGTGCGGGATTGTCCCGTCAAAGGCCGGATCCAGAAAGCGGATGCGCTCCTCCAGCGGCGGATGCGTCCCGAACAGGTTGAACCACGACGCCATGCCGTCGGCAAAGAACAGGTGGCTGGCCGCCTCCGCGTTCTCCGAACCGATTTTGGAGGAGGCCGCGAACCCCGCAATCTTCTTCAGCGCCCCCGCCAGCCCCGCCGGGTTGCGCGTGAACTGCACCGCCGCCGCATCGGCCAGGAATTCCCGCTGCCGCGACACCGCGGCCTGGATCAGCCGCGCAAAGAACACGCCGATCCAGCCGATGACCAGCAGCGCCAGCCCCAGCAGAATGATCGCGCCGCCGCCGCCCTTCTTTTCGCCGCCGATCCGCACCCGGCCGGTTCCGCGCACAATCCCCTGGCCGACCAGCGCAATCAGCAGGATGCCGTTGAGCACGCCGATCATCCGGATGTTCAGGCGCATGTCCCCGTTCAGGATATGGCTGAACTCGTGGCCGACCACGCCCTGCAGCTCGTCCCGGCTCAGCGCCCGCAGGCAGCCCCGGGTCACCGCCACCACCGCGTTGGCTGGCTCCGTCCCCGCCGCGAAGGCGTTGATCCCCTCCTCGTCGTCCAGCACGAAGACTTGCGGCACGGGAATCCCCGCGGCGACCGCCATCTCCTCGACGACGTTCAGCAGCCGGCGCTCGTCCGGAATGGGCGAGGCCGGCGGCAGTTCGCGGCCGCCGAGCATCCGCGCCACCACCGCACCGCCGCCGCCGAGCTCCACGACCTTGTAAAGCGTGCCGGACAGGACAAGCAGCAGCGTGCCGCCGGCCACCCAGGTGAAGAGATCCGGGTTCCACAGGGGGAACGCCACGGAGGCATCCGCCATCCGGTGCGTGACGCCGCGGGTGAAGATCAGCATGACCGCGACGTAGACCGCCAGGATGATGCACGACACGGCCAAGCCGTAGAGCACCACCAGCCAGAAGGTGTTCCGCCGCGCCTGCCGCTGCCGTCCAAAAAAATCCATGTGCCGACATCCTTATCCAAACACCGGATCATTTTCTGTATTCACGTTTGTGGTTCCGCCTTCAGGCGACCCCACCGGGCGGGACGCCCGGCGGAAGAGGGCGGGATGCCCACGCTCCCGTCCGGCGACCGCCTGAAGGCGGACCACAAACAAGCCGCTCTCCCGTTCGGCGGCAACCGAGTTGACCGTTCCCCCACCCTTTGCGCCTTCGCGCCTTTGCGTTTCAATTTCATGTCCTGCGCGGGACGCCCGCACTCCCCTTCCGCCGACTTGAACGTTGCCCCTTACAGTTTCACGTCCACCGCGGCGCGTTCCCCCGGCTCCTCGATCTCAAACAGCGCCGCGCCGGCGAACCCGAACAGCTTCGCGGCCAGTAGCGCGGGGAAGCAGGAGGCCGCCGTATTGTACTCCATCACCGCATCATTGTACGCCTGGCGCGCAAAGGCGATGCGGTTTTCCGTCGTCTGCAGCTCCTCCATGAGCTGGAGCATGACGGTGCTGCCCTTCAGCTCCGGATAGCGCTCCACCACCGCCAGCATCCGGAAGAGCGCGCCGCCAAGGGCGGATTCCGCGCCGGCCAGCACCCCGACCGCAGCAGCAGAGGCCAGGTTTGCGTCCACTCCGGCCGCCGCGGCGGAGGCCCGGTTCCGCGCCTGCGTCACCGCCTCCAGCGTTCCGCGCTCGTGCTGCAGATAGCCCTGCGCGGCGGCGACCACGTTCGGAATCAGGTCGCGCCGCCGCTTGAGCTGCGTGTCAATCCCCGCAAACATCCGGCATACCTGGTTGCGCAGCGTGATCAGGCGGTTGAACGTGAGCACCAGCCACGCCCCGACCGCCGCCGCAAGCCCCAGTCCTATGATTCCCGCCATGCCCATGGTTCCACGCTCCCGCCTGCCGGCGTTCAAAATCCGCACGAAAAGCAAGGCAAGATAATGCCGAAACCACCTTTTCCCATTCCCCGCACGCCCCCTGCGCGGAGGGGCAACCTCACCCCAGGAACAGGTTGTCGATCAGCCGGGTTTTGCCGAAGAAGGCGGCGA
This sequence comes from uncultured Lentisphaerota bacterium, assembly GCA_903921725.1. Taxonomy (GTDB): domain Bacteria; phylum Verrucomicrobiota; class Lentisphaeria; order Oligosphaerales; family CAITYL01; genus CAIXRA01. The sequence goes on along the minus strand of CAIXRA010000002.1, from coordinate 16,251 downwards.
CGGCCAGGACCGAGGGTTCATCCACGGCCGCAACCGCGGCGAGCGTGCCGCGGGAACGGATTTCGACGTAGTCCACGCGTCCCCCGGCGGCCTCGATGCCGGCCCGCACGTCCGCGCACAGCGCCGCCGTGTCCCGCGCGCCGCCCGCAAACGCCGCCGCCGCACGGTCCAGCCCCTGCGAGATCGAGAGCGCGCGGAGCCGTTCGTCCGGGCTCAGGTACACGTTGCGCGAACTCATGGCCAGGCCGTCCGCCTCGCGGACGATCGGCGCGATGATCATTTTCACCGGAAAATTGAGGTCGCGGACCATGCGCTGGAGCACGAGCGCCTGCTGCGCGTCCTTCTGGCCGAAGACCGCCACGTCCGGCAGCGCCGCGTTGAACAGCTTCGCCACCACGCTGGTGACGCCGCGGAAATGTCCGGGGCGCCGTTCGCCGCAGAGCGGGCCGGTGAGCGCCTCCTCCACCACCCAGGTCGAGTAGTCCGGCGCATACATCTCGGCCGGCTCCGGCGCGAACACCGCGTCCACGCCCGCCTCCCGGCACAGCCGGCAGTCGCGCTCGAAATCGCGCGGATAGCGGGCCAGGTCCTCCGCCGGCCCGAACTGCGTCGGGTTCACGAAGATCGAGACCACGCACGCCTCCGCCTCCCGCTTCACGATCCGCACCAGCGAGATATGCCCGGCGTGCAGGTAGCCCATCGTCGGGACCATGCCGACGCGGCGCCCCTCGCGCTTCCACGCCTGCGACGTCCGCTGCATCTCTTCAACCGTCCTGATGATCTTCATCCGTCCGCATCCATCCTTCGTTGGTTCCAGCCGTGTCACTTGCCGCTCTCGGCGGCCTTGAGGGCGCTGTCGGCCGCGGCGCCGCCGCCGATCCGCACATCGAGGAACGCCTCATTCCGCGGCAGGTTCAGGCGGAGCTCGTGCTTGGCCTCCGCCGCCGCCCAGCCCTCGCGCAGCGTGCAGCCGAGCAGATGCCCGCCGCTCTTCCGGTCATCGGAGATGAAATGCAGGTGATAGCCCGCCAGATTCAGCGTCTTGGCATACTCCGGGCACCAGAACCCGACCAGCGTGCCGCGGATGCCGCTCTTCTCGAACACCGGCTGCCGCGCCGCGACCTCGGTCAGCTTCGGGTACGGCTTCGTCTGCGCCGGGACGCTGCGGAATTTGACGCGGTCGAACACGCCCTCCACGCGGATGGCGTAGAACAGGTTGCCGCCCTCGGGCCGGAGCGCGTCGAGCTTCGCCTTCAGCGCATCCAGGTCGCCGCATGCGCCGAGCACCTTCATCGGGGGCGTCCCGAAGCGGGTCACGCTGGCGAACGGGACGCGCGCGGAGTCCGGGGCGCGGAGCACCGCCCCGTCGGCCCGCGCCTGATAGACCGCGCCGTCGAGCAGGATCATCTCGCCGTCGAGGCGGTCGAACGTGCCGATGCCGAGGTCGCCGCGCTCCTTCAGCGCGCCGCACGTCTCCACGCCGTCGTAGCACCCCTCCAGCAGCGCGGTGATCGTCGAGGTCTGGCTGACCGTGTCGCGCCCCACCGTCGGGCCCAGGCCGGCGCAGGAGCAGGCCAGGAGCAGGACCATCGCCGCAAGGGAAGCCGTCAGTGAACGTTGCATGAGCCGCCGCCTTTCTTCATGAAATATTTCTGGTGGTATTCTTCGGCCGGCCAGAACTCGCCCACCGGGACGAGCTCGGTGACGATCGGTTTCGGGAAGCGCTTCTCCTTCGTCAGCGCGGCGATGGCTGCGAGCGCGGCCGCCTTCTGCGCGTCCGAGTGGAAGAAGATGGCGGAGCGGTACTGCGAACCGACATCCGGCCCCTGGCGGTTGAGCGTGGTCGGGTCGTGGTTCTCCCAAAAGACCGCCAAGAGTTTTTCGTAGGTGACCAGGGCCGGGTCGAACACGATCTCGATGGCCTCGGCGTGCCCGGTCGTGTTCGCGCAGACCTGCTTGTAGGTCGGGCTCTTCGCACGGCCGCCGGTGTAGCCGACGGTGGTCGAAACCACGCCCGGCAGCGCGCGGAACGTCTCCTCGACGCCCCAGAAACAGCCGGCGGCAAAGGTCGCCTTTTCGGCCTTCGGCTGCACCGCCACCGCGGCCTGCGGCGCGAAGACGAGCGAGACGGAGTTCAGGCAGTAGCGCCGGCCGGTCGGCTTCGGGCCGTCGTCGAAAACGTGGCCGAGGTGCGCGTCGCAGCGGGCGCAGAGAATCTCCACGCGCTTCATGCCGTGGCTGTTGTCCGGCTGGGTGATGACGTTCACCTCCGCCACGGGCTGGAAGAAACTCGGCCAGCCGGTGCCGGAATCGAATTTCGCGTCCGCGCTGAACAGCGGCAGGCCGCAGCAGACGCAGGAATAAATCCCCGGCTGGTGATGGTCGTAGAACACGCCGCAGAACGCCGGCTCCGTCCCCTTGCCGCGGGCGACCGTGTACTGCTCCTGCGTCAAAATCTTCCGCCACTCCGCATCGGTTTTCACCACTTTTTCCATCGCCGTCGCCTCCATAAGCCTGCCATCCTTGCCGAATTCGCGTACACTCACCATGCCGGGTGGTGGCGCCATCCGCCCCGCAGCGGTGCCCGCCGCGCGGTCGCCGGACGGCACGCACGCCGCGGCGGCCAGCATGCCGGCGGCAAAAAACAACGGTCGCAGTTTCATCGCAGTGGACCTCCCAGCCGTGCAAGATAACGGAGCGGCGCCAGGAAAGCAAACGCCGCCACGCGTGCTTCCGCCCGTGCGGGTTTGCCAGCGGCCGGAAGACCGCCATATTAAGCGCCATCAAACGATCCACTCCATGAAAGGCACCGCCGCCATGCGACACATCATATCCGTACTGGTCGAGAACAAGTTCGGCGCCCTGGCCCGCATCGCCGGCCTGTTCAGCGGCCGCGGCTACAACATCGAAAGCCTGACCGTCGGCCCGACGCAGGACCAGACGATGTCGAAGATGACGATCGTCACCAGCGGCGACAACGCCGTGCTCGAGCAGATCGAGAAGCAGCTCAACAAGCTGGTGGAAGTCCTCAGCGTGAAGGATTTGACCGGCGGCGGTTTCGTCGCCCGCGAACTGATGCTGCTCAAGGTCAAGGCCAACTGCGGCAACCGCAGCGAGATCACCTCCGTCGCATCGGTGTTCAAGGCGAACGTCGTGAACATCACGCTGGAGTCCATGGTGCTCGAAGTCACCGGTCCCTCGGCAAAACTGGACGCCTTCATCCAGCTCATGCACCCGTTCGGCATCATCGAGCTGGCGCGAACCGGCATGGTCGCCCTCGCCCGCAGCAACGAGCCGACCGAGAAGCTCGAGCCGCCGGTGGTTCCGCCCAAGCTGGACCTACAGGCCCCCGACGGCATCCAGCTCTAACCGGCGTATTGCACGAACATTCAACTTTCAACGTCCAACGCTCAACCTTCAACGCCTTACGCAAGCCGCCCCAACGGGGCATCACATCATAGCCTGGGGCAACGCCCCAGGAACATGGCATTTGTCCTATCAACGCTCAGGCGGATGGTTTGCTTCCGGGTGTTACCGCCCCAACGGGGCATCACATCATAGCCCGGGGCAACGCCCCAGGAAAGAGAAGCCATAATGATTTCAACCCTGAAGGGGTTGCACAACGAATCCCGAACAGACGGCATGCGGCGCAAAAGAACGTTCAACGCTCAACGTTCAATGTGTGCAATTTCAGCACCGGTTGCGGAACGGCGGGAAAGCAAGCGCATCATGAATCATCCTGGCTAAGGCTTCAGGGTGCCGGCGTTCGTTCCCGGCATGCAGGCGTAACAGGCACCCCGTCACCGTAGTAGCGCGGCGCGGCACACCTCCAGCGGACGCAGGCTTTCGGCCAGACCGCCTTCACGGTTCCGCGCGAGCCACAGCCGCCGCTGCTCCGCGATGAGCGATTCCAGCTCCGCCGCCAGCGCCCGGCGGGTCGCGGGGTCCGCGGAAACCAGGCAGCCGTCCGGCGATGCCAGCCGCGCCGATCCCTGCCGGCACGCGTGCCGCATCATCGCCGCCATCTGCCGGAACTCTGCCAGCAGCCGCGCGGACTCCGCACACTCCGGCCGGGCTTCTGCCAGCACGGATTCGGCGCGTCCGACGGCGGCGGCCGCCGCCGCCAGACCCACGGCCGTCAGCCCCTCCCAGGCGCCCTCCTTCGGCAGCGGCTTGTCCGCCGGCAAAAGCAGGATGCGGGAGAGCGCGGAGGCGTTGTGCAGGAGCACGCCGGTTTCACGGTAGGCGTCGCCGAGGTCGTGCGCGGCGCGCGCCAGGCAGCCGGCGCGGTCGCGGAAAACCAGGCGGTCGAGCGCCGCCAGGACGGGAGCGTGGGCGTCCCGCCCGGCGGAGCCGCGATCCCCGACGCGCAACACGAAACGCGGAACGCCCTGCGCCCGCGCCGCCTTACGGCAGCCGGATGCCGGCGTCGGTGACCACGATCTTGCGTTCCTTGTAGAGTCCGCCGACCGCCTTCTTGAAGACTTTCTTGCTCATGCGGAACACGCGCGCAATCTCGTCCGCGTCGGTCTTCGCGTTGTACGGCAGGGAACCGCCGGCGAGCTTCAGCGCCTCCAGGATCGCCGGCATCGCCTCCAGCGCCGCGTCGTAGCCCTGCGGCTGCAGCGTCACGTCCAGCTTGCCGTCCTCCCGCACCCGCTTGATGTAGCCCGTGCAGAGCTGGCCGATTTCCAGCAGTTCGAACGTCTCATTGCGGTAGAGCATGCCGTAGTAGTTCCGGTCTACCACGCAGAGCATTCCGAGGTCGGTGAAATCGTACACCATCAGCTCGACCTTCTGCCCCTCCGCCAGCCCCGCCACATCATGGCTCAGATACCGTTCCAGCCGGCTGGTGCCGATGATCCGGTCCGTCTTGACGTCGACGCAGACGCGCACGACGTAGTTCTGCCCCGCCATCATCCGGTGCTTCTGTTCCTTGAACGGCACGAACAGATCCTTGTCCAGCCCCCAGTCCAGGAACGCGCCGAGCTCGGTCACTTCCTTCGCCCGCAGGCAGGCGTATTCGCCGGCGACCGCCTTCGGCATCTGCGTCGTCGCCAGCAGGCGGTCTTCCGAATCCCGGAGCACAAAGACGCGCACATTCCCGCCCGGAAGGGTCCCCGCCGGCACATACTTGCGCGGCAGCAGGATTTCTTCGCCCTTCCCGGCGTCCAGATAAACGCCCGCCGCCACCTCGGCCAGAACGGCCAGCTCGTGGAATTTTCCGATTTCGATCATGGGTGGTTCTTTGCGGCGGAGGTTTTGGAGTGCGGCGATAAGTGCATCTGTTCGCCGCTTTTAATTCGCGCGGAGCGCTGGTGTTCCTATTCTCATTGCTGGCCGAGGCATTGTTGATGGCGGCTCCGCCTTGGTTGGAAAGCGGCAAACGGATGCACTTATTGCCGCATTCCAAATGGCGCCGCGCCTCTGCAGGAAACCATCCCCCCGGCGGGTTACGCCGGGAGGGTGTTGGCTGCGTAGCGGCACTTCGGGAAGGCGGAGCAGCCGTAGAAGGCGCGGCCGCGGGCCCGGCGCTGGACGAGCTGCGCGCCGCACTGCGGGCACTTGGCGTCCACCGGCTTCGGCGCTTCCTTCTCGACCGAGACGCCGACCTTCGCGGCGGACTCCGCAAAGTCCGGAATCTTGTCCTTGTACTTGCGGGCGATGGTGGTCAGCGCGTCGAGCTGCTTCGGCGACAGCGCCTGACGGCGCGCGTACTGCTCCTTGAGCGAGCTGAAGAATTTCTTGTCGTCGTAGGTCCGGCCGCGGCGCGCCTGCGGTTCTTCCCATTCCTTGACGGCGTCGAGCATGGCCAGGAGCGCCTCGGCCTTGGCCTTGTCCTCGGGGGACGCGGCGGCGGCACCCTCGCCGCCCGCGGCGGAGTCCGCACCGGCGGCCTCAATCTTGCACTCGACGGAAAGTGCGGCGAAATCCGCAATCATGGCCTGGTACTTGAGTGCGAGCTTTTTCAGCGCGGCGACCTGCGGGTCGGAAAGCGCGCCGCCGCCGGTGGCCTGGCGGGCCAGCGAGCGGTAGAACTTGCCGTCGTCATAGGTGCGGCGGCCGCGGGTGACGGGTTCCTCCCACTTGATCTTGGCCATCGCCTTGACGAGCGCTTCGGCCTCGGGGGAAAGCTTTGCCGGCGCGGGCGCGGTGCCGTCGGCTTCCGCCTGCGCCTGTTCGCGCTCCTTGGCGATCAGCGGCTCCAGCTCGGCGGCGACGCCCGCCTCGGCGGCGGCGGCGGCCAGGCCGGGGATTTGGTCGGCATAACGCGCGGCCATCCCGAGAATCGCCTGCCACTGCTTGTCGGACATCGGCTTCTTGTTTTCCTCGGCCTGTTCGACGAGGGAGACATGGAATTTCCGGTCATCGTAGGTGCGGCGGCCCTTCACGACGGGCGCCTTCCACTGGACGGTTTCCGGAAAAACCTTGAGGAACTTGAGGACTTCGTCATTGCCCGGAGCGCCCGCGCCGGCAGCGCCGCCGGTCCACTGCTGGAACTTCGTGTAGAACTCCTCCATCATCGCGGTCCACTCGACCTTGCCCTCCTCGACCTCGTCGAGCTTCTGTTCCATGGCGGCGGTGAAGCCGACCTGGAAGAGGTCCGGGAGCGTTTTCGCCAGATAGTCGTTGACACTGAATCCGAGCGGAGTCGGGCTCAGACGGCCCTTCTCTTTTTTCACATATTCGCGGTCCTGGATCGTCTCCACAATGCTCGCGTAGGTCGAGGGACGGCCGATGCCGTTCTGCTCCAGTTCCTTGACCAGCGTCGCCTCAGTGTAGGACGGCGGCGGCTTGGTGAAGGACTGCCCCTTGTCCAGTTCGCGGAGGGCGCAGGGGGTGCCTTCGGGCAGGTTCGGGAGCTGGCCGTTCTTCGGCTCCTCCTCGTCACCCTCGGGTGCCTTGGTGGATTCGATGTCCTTGAATTCGTAGACCCGCCGGAAGCCGGGGAAGAGGACGCTGGTCGCCGAGGCGCGGAAGAGGTAGGCGTGCTTCAGGCTGCCGAGCGCCTCGACGTCGATGCTGTTCTCCAGCAGCTGCGCGGGGGCCATCTGGCTGGCGACGAAGCGGTTCCAGATCAGGCGATAGAGCCTGGCCTGCTGCGGGGAAAGGTGCTTTTCGATGCTCTCCGGCGTGCGGGAGACGTCGGTCGGACGAATCGCCTCATGCGCACCCTGGGAGGAGGCCTTGGAGCGGTAGAAGTTGGGCGTCGCCGGGACGTACTCGCGGCCGTAGGTCTGGGCGATGAACTCGCGGGCGGCGGTCTGCGCCTCCTTCGCGACGTCGAAGGCGTCGGTACGCATGTAGGTGATGAGACCGGCCGCACCCTCGCCGGTGTCCACGCCTTCGTACAGTTCCTGGGCGACGCGCATCGTCTGCCCGGCGCCCATGCCGAGGTTGGAGCCGGCGGCCTGCTGGAGCGTGCTGGTGATGAACGGCGGCGCGGCGCGCTGCTGCTTCGGGCGGGAGTTGACCTGCGCGATGCGGTAGGAGGCGGATTTCTCCAGCTCTTCGGCCAGCGCGGCCGCCGCGGCGGCGTCGGGGATCAGGGAAAGCTTGTCGCTGCCGAACGGCAGGCGGCGGCCGTCGAGCTGCACCAGGCGCGCGGTGAAGACGGCGGCCGGGGTCTGCGTCGCGAACTCCGCGTCGAGCGTCCAGTATTCGACCGGCGTGAAGGCGTCGATCTCGCGCTGACGTTCGCAGATGAGGCGGAGGGCGACCGACTGCACGCGGCCGGCGCTGGTGCCGTTGGGGACGTTCTTCCAGAGCAGCGGGCTGACCTGGTAGCCGACGATGCGGTCGAGCACGCGGCGCGCCTGCTGCGCGTCCACCATGTGCATGTCCACCTGCCCCGGGGCTTCGATGGCGTGCTGGATGGCGGAGCGGGTGATTTCGTGGAAGGAGATGCGGTGGAACGGCTTCTTGCCGGCAACGCCCTTGAGCACTTCCTGGATGTGCCAGGAGATGGCCTCACCCTCGCGGTCAGGATCGGTCGCCAGATAGATCTCGTCGGCGGCCTTCGCGGAGCGCTTCAGCTCGTCCACGACCTTGTTGCCGTTGCGGGTGAGTTTGTAGGACGGCGCGAAATGGTTGCGCACGTCCACGCCGAGGGTCCCCTCCGGCAGATCGCGGATGTGGCCCATGGACGCCAGGACCTTCATCTCCCCGCCGAGAAAGCGGGTGATGGTGCGGGCCTTGGTCGGAGATTCAACGATGACGAGTTTGTTTTTCATAAGAGCCTAATACTATAAGCCGACATTTTTTCCATGCCGCACCCGAATGAATTTCCCGCGCGGAGGCGCAGGGGCGCGGAGATTAAAAATCTAAACAAAATAAGAGTCATCCCTCCAAGCCGTTGACGGCACGGGTGATTCCATTTTTCATGAGGGCCTCGCCAAAATTCAACAGGTAGCCGAGTTTGTGGCCGGTCAGGCTCAGATACGTTTGGATTTGCTTCCGGTGTGCCGGAGACACATGCTCAACAGACTTCAACTCCAGCGTAACCTTTTTGTCCACGACAATGTCCGCCCGAAATCCCTCCTCAAACCGAATTCCGTCATACACAATCGCCACCGGCGCCTGGCGTTCGACATCAAATCCCCGCTTGCGCAATTCGTGGGTCAACACGGCCTCATAGACGCTCTCCAGCAAGCCCGGCCCAAGTTTTCGGTGAACCGAAATGGCCGCGGCAACAACCGCCGTCCCGATTTCATTTTCCGTCATAGGCGCCAGCCTTTCCATCATTTTTCTCCGCGCCTCTGCGTCTCTGCGCGAAAATGCGGTTTCACCCGCGGGCGGAGCGGAGGGTGACGCGGCGGCCGGGGAGCTGGTTTAGGACGCGGCGCATCTCCAGCGCGACCAGCGCGCTGAGCACCTTGTGCGCCGGTTCGCCGATGGCGGCGATCAGCGGGTCGATCCCGCACTCCCCCTCCCGCCGCACATGCCCGACCAGTTTCCGCTCCAGCTCGGTCAACGCGCCGAAATCCTCGGCGGCCGGCGGGGCTGCGGACTCCCCGGCCTCCTCCTCCCCGCCGGCGCCCGCGCCCGGCGGCAGCCGCAGCTTCCGGGGCGGCCGCAGTCCCGGCAGCGTCTCCAGCTCCGCCAGGATGTCCGCGAACGTCTCCACCAGCGCCGCACCGTCCTTGAGCAGCGCATGGCAACCACGCGACTGCGGCGAGTCCACGCGCCCCGGCACTGCGAACACCGCACGCCCCTGTTCCAGCGCCTGCGCCGCCGTAATCAGCGAACCGCTCTGGATGCCGGCCTCGACAACGAGCGTGCCCGCCGTCATCCCGGAAATGAGCCGGTTTCGCATCGGGAACGCGCGCCGGTCCGGCGGAACGCGCATGGGAAACTCCGAAACCAGCGCGCCGCCCGCCTCCACGATGGCGCGCGCCAGGCCGGTGTTCTCCTGCGGATACAGGCGCGCCAGGCCGCTGCCAAGCACCGCCACCGTGCAGCCTTTAACATCGACGGCCGCTTGGTGCGCGACCGTGTCGATGCCGCGCGCCAGCCCGGAAACCACCGCCCAGCCGGCCAGCGCCGCCGCGGACGCCAGGTTCTGCGCCATGGTCACGCCATACGCCGTGGTGTGCCGCGAACCGACAACCGCCAGCGACTGCCGGAGCCGGCCGGCCACCGCCGGCGCATCGCCCCGGATGTACAGGCAGAGCGGCGGGTCGTGGATGTCGCGGAGACGTTCCGGATATTCCGGATCCTCGCGGGTCACGATGCAGACACCGGCCCGGTGCGCCAGCTCCAGTTCGCCCTTCAGGTCGATGCTGACCCGCCAGTTTGCGACGGCGGGCGCCAGCACCTCGCCGATGCCGTTGACCCGCGCCAGCTCGCGCTCCGGCGCCTCAAGCACGCGCCGCGGTTCACCGAACACGCTCAGCAGCTGGCCGGCGCGCACAGGACCAATGCCGGAGATCGAGTTCAGCACAATCCATGCTTCACGGTTTTCCATTTTTGGATTCTCCGTCTTTTCCATTGCCCATTTCAGGGCGTAAATTGTTGTACGTCCTTTAATCCCAGGGCGCTGCCCTGGGCTGTCATCCGCTGCCCCGTTGGGGCGGAAACCATGCGGCCTCCGCGACTTCCGCGCATACAACTAAATATTCGCCATTTTATTGCGTAGTATATACCGTACGGTCTTTTTTTGCCGGAAAAAAGCCGTGAAGCGGGCACGGGGAGGGAGGGCTTTATGCCACCCGGCCGCGGATGGCTTTCAGAAGCGCGGGGCGGGCGGAGACGGCGACGATTTCGACGGTTCCGACTTTGCGGGGAAGGATGAGGCGGAGTTTGCCGTCCAGCACTTTTTTGTCGCTGCCCATCTTGTCGAGGACGGCTTCGGATGCGAACTCCGCACCGGCGCAGTGCGTCGGCAGGCCGAGGCGCCGGAGGAGCCGGTCCTGACGCACCGGCAGGTCGGCGGTGCAGAGGCCAAGGTCAACGGCGAGATCCGCCGCCATGCCCATGCCGATGGCAACGCCCTCGCCGTGATTGTACTTGGAATAGCCGCCGAGCACCTCGACGGCGTGGCCGAACGTGTGACCGTAATTGAGGATGGCGCGCAGGCCGGTCTCGTGCTCGTCCTGAATCACCACCTCCGCCTTCAGTTCGCAGCAGCGTCCGACAACGGCCGACAGCTCCGTCGTGTCCGCCTGGAGCGATTCAAGCGTGTACGATTCCAGCTTGGTGAACAGTGCGGAGTCGAGAATGACGCCATACTTCACAATCTCTCCGAGGCCGCAGCGCCACTCGCGGCCGGGCAGCGTTTTGAGGAATTCCAGCTCACCCCAGACCAGCTTCGGCTGATGGAACGCGCCGACGAGGTTCTTCCCCTCCGGCAGGTCGACGCCGACCTTGCCGCCGACGCTGCTGTCCACCAGCGCCAGGAGCGTGGTGGGAAACTGGATGAACGGCAGCCCGCGCAGGAAAGAGGCGGCGAAGAAGCCGGCCAGGTCGCCCGTCACGCCGCCGCCGAGGGCGGCCACCACGGCGCGGCGGTCCACCTTCGCCGCCACCGCCTGATGATAGAGTGATTCCAGCGTCCCGAGCGTCTTCGACGCCTCGCCGGCCGGGAAAGTCAGCCGCGTGACCTTTGCCGCGCCCTGCGCCGCCAGCAGCGCGTCCAGCCTCCCGGCGTGCAGCTCCGCCACGGCGGCGTCCGCCACGACGACCAGATGCCGGTTCTCGACAAACGGCCGGAGCGCCGCTGCCGCGGATTCCGCGCGATCCAGCCCGCCGCCCGTCAGCACTTCATACGACCGTTCGCCCAGACTGACCGGAACCCGTTTCATGCATCCCCCGCCCGTTTTCCCGTTTTTCTTCCCGCAAGACGTTTTTTCCCCGGCGGGAACGGCCGCCGCAGGCGCGCCCGGATCCGCGCTATATTTTTTACCATACCACGCCAAAGCCTCCGCCGCCGCAGTTGCCGGAAAAAGGTGCGGCCCATGGTTGCATAACCGGCGGCAATCCATTACAGTTAGCCCAATTTTCCCCCGTCTGGCCCATCCACGATTCCTGTTTGCGGAGCCTGCTTCATGATGAAAAAATCACTGGTCACGTTGGTTGTCCTGTCCGGCGGCGCCGCCCTTTTGCTGTCCGGCGGCTGCATGAACGTCGCGAAAAAAATGCAGGAGGCGGAGGCCGCCTACAAGGCGGGACGCTTCCCGACGGCCTGTGAGGCGACGGCCAAGGTCTTGAAGAAGGATCCGAGCAACATTTCCGCCATGGTGCTCAACGGCTGGAGCCTTCACCAGCAGGGCAAGGACACTGAGGCGCTGCCGATGCTCGCCAAGGCCGCCCAGGCCGGCCGGGATGATTTCGCCGCGCAATACTTTTACGGATCGCTCCTGGCCGATGCCGGCGACTACACCGCCGCGCTCCCGCCGCTCCGCGAGGCGTACCGGATCAACCCGAACAGCGAGCCCCTGCTGGTCCTGCTCGGCCGCTGCTGCCTGGAGCTGAACCTGCTTGAAGGGACAAAATATCTCCAGATCCTCCGCCGTTACCCGGACATGCAGGCCGACCCTAACCTCTACAACAACCTGGGCATCCTGTGGACCAACAACCAGAAATACGACCTGGCCGCCACCGCGTTCAAGGACGCCTGGGCGAAGGATCCGCACAAGTTCCTGGCGCCGCAGAACCTGGCCGTCATCTATGACCAGTACCTCAAAAACCCGCGCACCGCCTTGAGCTACTACCGCGCCTGCGCCAATGCAGCCATCGCTGAAGGCGACACCGTGCGCGTGGACAGCTACAAGAACCGCATCGCCGCGCTGGAGCGCGAGAACCCGCGCACGCCGCCCGCCGTCAAACCGCATGGCGCGACCACCGGCAAGGGCACCACGGCCAAGACCGGCAGCAAGACCGGCACCACGAAGGGCACCACGGCCAAGACCGGTAGCAAGACCACCAGCAGCAAGACCGGGACCAAGACCGGAACCACCAGTAAGCCGACCGCCAAGAAGACGACCACGACGACTCTGGCGCACTGAGCAAAAAATGGCCGGGATCCCCGATAGTGTCATAGACGATGTCCGCGTCCGCGCGGACATCGTTTCTGTTGTTGAGAGCTATCTCCCACTCAAGCGCCGTGGTTCCGACTACTGGGGCTGCTGCCCGTTCCACAACGAGCGCACCCCCTCCTTCAAGGTCAGCCAGCAGCACAACGCCTTCTACTGCTTCGGCTGCAAGAAGCACGGAGACGTCTTCCGCTTCATCATGGAAAAGGAGAACGTGGACTTCGTCGGCGCCATCCGGCTCCTCGCCCAGCGCACCGGCGTCCAGATTCCCGAGGAAGACGACCACGGAGACGCCGCCAACGGACGCGTGCCGCGTCAGACCCGCGACCGGCTCTTCGAACTGCTGAAAAACGCCGCCCTCTGGTACCGCCAGCTCCTGCTCTCCTCGCCCGACGCGGCGAAGGCCCGCGAGTATCTGGCCGACCGCGGCATCCCCGAGGAGGCCGCCGCCAAGTTCGGCCTCGGCTACTCCCCCGACTCCTGGGACTCCTGCCTCAACTGGGCGCAGCGTCTCGGCTGGACCCCCGAACTCCTCCTGGAGTCCGGACTCCTCACCAAGCCGGAAGACCGCCCGCGGGCCTACGACCGCTTCCGCGGCCGACTCATGTTCCCCATCTGGGACGAGGTCGGGCGCGTCGTCGGCTTCAGCGCGCGCATCCTCGAAAAGGACGCCAAGCAGGCCAAATACATCAACTCCCCTGAAGGCCCGCTCTTCCACAAGGGCAAGCTCCTCTACGGCCTCCATTTCGCGCGCCCCTCGTTCAAGGAGTTCGGCACCGCCCTCATCTGCGAGGGGCAGCTCGACACCATCGCCTGCCACCGCGCCGGCATGACCAACGCCGTCGCCCCCCAGGGCACCGCCTTCACCGAAGACCACGCCCGGCTCCTCGCCGGCTCCACCAAAAGCGTCACCTTCTGCTTCGATGCCGACGAGGCCGGTGAAAACGCCACCCTCCGCAGCCTCGAGATCGCCATCACCGCCGGCCTCGAGCCGAAGGTCGTCACCCTGCCGTTCGACCAGGACCCGGACAGTCTCTACAAGGCGCAGGGCCCCGAAGCCCTCGCCGCCGCGCTGCGGGATTCAAAGGACGCCCTCGCCTTCGTGCTCGAACTCGCCAAACGCAAGCACAGCCCGACCTCGACCGAAGGCCGCGCCCGTATCGTGGAGATGGTCCTCCCCGTAATCGCCCGGTTCGCCGGCCCGACCGCCTCGGTCCTCCGCGCCGGCTACTGCCAGTGGCTCGCCACCGAACTCCGGCTCCCCGCCGAGACCATCTTCGAGACGCTCCGCCAGCACCAGGCCGCCCAGCAGCGCGGACTCCGCAGCAACCAGTCCGGCCCGCGGCCCGGCGAACCGCCCGCCGCTGCGGCCGCGCCGGCACCCGTACGCGCCGCCCGGCCCGCCGCCGCCACCCCCGTCCAGCGAGCCGAGACGATGCTCCTTGACCTCGCGCTCCGGCACGAACCGAGCGCCCGCGCGCTCGCCGAAAGCCTCGGCCATGACCGCATCGGCGACACCCCCGTCGGCCAGGCGCTCAACCAGGTACTGGCCCTGGCGGCCGAAGGGGAATGGGCCGCCGCCGCACAGGAGCTCCTGAAGGACGCCGCCCAAGATCCCGAGGTCGCCAGAATCGTCTTCTCCAGCGAGTTCCAACCGCCGGCGCTGGAACTTGCCGATAGCATGAATGACGATGAACGCGCAAAGGCGGAGGCCGCGCACGAGGAACAACTCGCCCGTTATGCGGTGCGCGTACAAAAAGCGATGGACGACTGCCTGGCCTGCATCGAACTGGACGCCGTCCGCGACGAACTCGACCGGATCCAGCAGGAGCTCGCCTCCAACCCCGGCACCGAACGCCTTGAGCAGATCACCCTCCGCTTCCAGGAACTTTCCAAGCGCCGCCGCGACCTCCAGAAACGGATTCCGGCTGGATCCCGTACCGCCGCAGCCGCCCCGGCCTGAGCTTCAGGCTGGCAACAGAATTGAAAAAAAACATGCAGGCGGTTGCTTTTCCGCGAAACCACTTGCTATATTAGGCGCAATAAGCACAATTTGTTTTTCCAAGGTTATCGAAACCAACGTGGCGAGGGGTCGGAGCAACATGCAAACAAAGCGCATCTTCAACGGGTACACGGTGGCGAAGCTGGCGGCAGGCCTGGCGTTGATGGCGTTCTCCGTTCACGCGGCAGACGAAGCCGTCCCCGCCGCTGAAGCGACCGATACCGCCGCAGCAGCCGTCACCCCCGCGGAAGCCGCACCGGCCCCCGCCGATCCCGCCACCCCCGCCGTCACAACGCCCCCCGTAAAGGCCCCGGCTGCGACGGACCTCACCGCCAAACCCGTGGCGGAAACCCCGAAGAAGGCGGAAGGGCTGGAGGCGGAGGCACATCCCTACAAGACCCAGCGCGACCCCATCCGCCAGCTTGGCCGCGGCCTGGCCAACATGGTGACCGGTGTTTTCGAAATCCCGGTCAACATCCACAACGTCAACAAGGCGGACGGCGGCGTGGCGGCCCTCTCCTACGGCCTTTTCCGCGGCGTCTGGCGTTTCCTGGTCCGCGAGACCGTCGGCGTCTTCGAATTCATCACCTTCCCCGTCGGCTGGGCGCCGGTCATCGAGCCGGAATTCCTCTTCTCGGAAGATCAGTACACGGACTGGGAAGTCAGCCACCTGCACTTTGCCGGCGAAGAATGACCGCCCGGTTGCCGTTCACTTGAACCGCCACGACTCACGCCCTGCGGCTTGCCCGCCCGGCGTGAGTTTTGCTTTGTACGCCATGCACAAACGCGCCCGTAGCTCAGCTGGATAGAGCGTCTGGCTTCGAACCAGAAGGCCGGGGGTTCGAACCCCTCCGGGCGCGCCATTCACTTCATGCTTGACAGCAACAATTAGCGTATATAGTACCTCCCGTACAGACAGATAGGAAACCCCTGTTTTTGTTGGTTTGTTGGTACCTTTGTTGGTTTTTTAGGTGGCGGATGACCACCATGTTTCCCCCGGTTTCCCGGGGAAGCAGACCGACAAAAGACACTTCAGCCAGCCGGGGTCTGGGAGGTTCAAAATGCCGCTGGAATTGCGCAAAGGCCCCGACGGAAAAATTCGTCCGTGGTGGTATGGCCGGTACAAGGTCAACGGGAAGCGGTACTGTCACAACCTGGAGGTTGTGGTCACCGGGAAACCGCCAAATTCACTGTCCCTGCGGGATATTGGCGATCCCGTCTTTGAGCGATCCCGCGCGCAGGCGCAGGCAAAGCTCGAATCCCTGACTGGCGAGGCGCACGACAAACGCAACGCCGTCCGGCTGGTTGAAAAGCTCTACAACATCCAAACCGGCGAGCACATCCAGGCGATTCCCCTCACCCGCTTGGCGGAAGAATGGCCACGCATCCCCAGGCGGCGCGCCCTGGCGAAATGCTATACCGCCCAAAGCGTCTCGGCGCTTAACCGGTTCGCAAGTTTCATCAAAAAACGTTGGCCGCAAGCCACGGACATGACTCAAGTGTCCCGTTCCATGGCCCGTGATTTTTTGGACGCCGAATCCGCGCGGGGCGTGTCCGCTCGAACATGGAACGAGTGTGCGCTATTTACCAGATAATGTACCACCTCGGGTGACGAAAAGAGGGTAACGCTCCGAAAGAGGTTCTCATGGAGAACTTCAAGGAGGTGTTACCATGGAAGGGAAAGAGAATCTCACTGAAGTGGTTCTGGAGGAGAAT
>CAIXRA010000001.1 GCA_903921725.1 uncultured Lentisphaerota bacterium | reverse complement strand
CGGGACGTTGTGGGAATGCCTTGACCTGTTCAAGCTGCTGGATCGCTATGGGACAGCATCCCCACCACCGCGATGCTGCGCCGCACCGGAGCAGGCCTACCTGCCGGGATTGAGACTCTGTTGATCTGTGGGACAGCCGCATGTTCGATCGGAGAAATGCAAAATGGGTCAGTTGAAAAAACGTCAGGGGCAAGCTCAAGAATACATCAAAACACGGTGTGTTTTATATGCTGGGGGATGAGTGTGGATTTTTTTGTTATTTTTATGATTCCTCCGTTTGCAATCCTTGGACGACATGGCATATGTATGGACAAGACCGAATTTGCGGATTCCGCAGGTTGCGGCCCGAAAAGTCTTTGCAAAACCCGGAAGGAAGCGCAAAGCACCCCATGAAATCCAGCAACGCGGCCCCTGCCCTGTTCCTCGAAACCGAGGACGCCCCCGTCGCCCGCTCCGAAGAGCCTCCCTCGTGTACCGCAGACGAACCTCCGTCGGGTAGTTGTGCGCAGACGGCTCTCCCGCCCCCCCATCGGGCTCCCGCCCAAGATGCTTCCTTCGCACTGAAGAGCGAAACCCCGCGCGACCGCCTTTTCGCGCAGAAGTCCTCCGCCAGCTGGCAGGATTGGCGCTGGCAGATGCGAAACCGCATCACCTCGGTCCAGCGGCTCATGGAATTCTATCCCGAGCTGCGCAATGAAGTCGGCCTGCTCGACGCCGCCGCGAAGTTCCCGCTGGCCATCACGCCGTACTACGCTTCCATCATCAAGTCCCTCGACGGCAAAGATCCCGTTTTCCAGATGGCCGTTCCGCAAGTTCAGGAACTCTACGATCCACCCTTCCTGAAGAACGACCCGCTGGAAGAGGACGAGGACATGCCCGTCCCCGGCCTCGTCCACCGCTATCAGGACCGCGCGCTGCTGCTGGCCACCACCACCTGCTCCATGTACTGCCGCCACTGCACCCGCAAGCGCGGCGTCGGCCACAAGGACAGCTGCATCACCGACGATTCGCTGGAAAAAATCACCGGCTACCTGCGGGCGCACCCGGAAATCAAGGATGTCATCATCTCCGGCGGCGACCCGTTCACCATGACCACGCCGATGATCGAGCGTGTTCTCGCGGCCGTCCGCTGCGTCGAAAGCGTGGACATCATCCGCATCGGCACCCGCACCCCCGTCGTCATGCCCATGCGCATCACCGGCGAGCTGACGCGCATGCTGCGCAAGTACCAACCGATCTGGGTCAACACCCACTTCAATCATCCCAACGAGATGACGCCCGAGGCCGCCGAAGCCTGCGCCAAGCTGGTCGACGCCGGCATCCCGGTGAGCAACCAGGCCGTGCTCCTTCGCGGCATCAACGACGAGCCGCAGGTCATGGAAACCCTCATGCGGAAGCTGGTCAAGAACCGCGTCCGCCCGTACTACCTCTTCCAGTGCGATCTGGTCCGCGGCGTGGAACATTTCCGCACCCCGATCAGCCGCGGCATCGAAATCATGGAATACCTGCGCGGACGCCTCAGCGGCCTGGCCATCCCGGCCTACGTCGTGGACGCCCCGCACGGCGGCGGCAAGATCCCGGTCCTGCCAAACTATGTGATCTCGAGCAGCCCGACGAACACGGTCCTGCGCAACTTCGAGGGCATGATCGTGAACTACCCCGAGCCGCGCGCCGTCTACACGCCGGCCACGGCGGAGACGGGCAGCACGCGAGCCGGCGGCGTCTGGGAACTGGCGGCGGGCAAGAACTCGCTGCTCGTGCCGCAGAACTCCGCCCGCACCAAACGCCGCTGCGCCAACCACGGCAAAGGCCCGCAACTGCTCGACGCCGCGGAGTGAAGTTTCTGTTTAACCGCCAAGACGCCAAGCCCGCCAAGTTTTCGAGCTTTGCGTACTTGGCGTCTTGGCGGTTTTATATTTCTTTAAAACCCCTGTGAGGTTTCCTGTATGAAAATCGGCATGACCTACGACCTGCGCGGCGACTATCTCGCCATGGGCTTCACGGAAGACCAGGTGGCGGAGTTTGACGAAAACCGCACCATCGACTCCATCGAGCGGACCCTCCGCGAGCTCGGGCACGAGCCCGACCGCATCGGCCACGTCAAGGCGCTCGCCGCGCGCCTGGTGAAGGGCGACCGCTGGGATCTGGTGTTCAACATCGCCGAGGGGGTCAAGGGACGCTCCCGCGAGGCGCAGGTGCCGGCGCTGCTCGAGGCGTACGACATCCCGTACACCTTCTCCGACCCGCTGGTCTGCGCGGTCACGCTCGACAAGGCCGTCGCCAAGCGCATCGTGCAGTCGCACGGCCTGCGCACGCCCGCGTTCCATGTCGTCGAGGACGCCGCCGGGCTGGCGAAACTCGCCTGCCTGAAGCTGTCCTATCCGCTCTTCGCCAAGCCGATCGCCGAAGGCACCGGCAAGGGGATCTCCACCCGTTCCCGCATCGACACGCACGACCAGCTCGCCGACGTCTGCGGCGACCTGCTGGAAAGCTACCGCCAGCCCGTGCTCGTCGAGGAGTTCCTCCCCGGCCGCGAATTCACCACCGCCATCGTCGGCACCGGCCATCAGGCGCGCGCCATCGGCACCATGGAGATCGTGGTCAAGAAGTCCGAGCACGGCGGCATCTACTCCTACGAAACCAAGGAACAGTGCGAGACGCTGATCGAGTACCGCCACACCAAGCCATGCGAACTCCGCAGCGAGGTCGAGAAGCTCGCC
The DNA here is from genome assembly GCA_903921725.1 of uncultured Lentisphaerota bacterium. Taxonomy (GTDB): domain Bacteria; phylum Verrucomicrobiota; class Lentisphaeria; order Oligosphaerales; family CAITYL01; genus CAIXRA01. The sequence continues at coordinate 22,881 of CAIXRA010000001.1, read as the reverse complement.
GTGGACAGCTACGTCGCCCTCGAATGCCGCGACGGCGGGCGCGTGGACATCCGCCTCGACGCGCACGGCAAACCGAGCTTCATGGAGGTCAACCCGCTCGCCGGCCTCAATCCCGGACATTCCGACCTGCCGATGATCGCCGAAATGGAAGGCATCAGCTACCGCGAACTCCTCGAACAAATCATCGCCAGCGCCAGCAAACGGATCGCGCCTGCAAGGTAAAGCAACCCGGGGAGCCCGTTCCCGCATCACCCCGACTATATTGCAGCGAAGGAATGCCAACATGAAAACCCTGCGCGTGGCCATCTGTGGGCGGAACTTGGGTGCCCTTCGCCGGCTGCTGGCGAACCTCCCGGTGAGCGTCGTCACGTCCCGGCCGGAGATTGTCATCTCCTATGGCGGTGATGGCGCGCTGCTCGGTGCCGAGCGCGACTTCCCCGGCATCCCCAAGCTTCCGCTGCGCGACAGCGGCCGCAACCCGCAGTGCCCGGCGCACGGGGAGAAGAAGTTTCTCGACCTTTTGGTCCGCGGCAAACTCACGCCCGCCCCGCTGCTGAAGCTGGAGGCCGTCTGCGGAGAGCAGACACTCACGGCGGTCAACGACATCGTGCTCCACAACCGCGTCACCACCAGCGCCATCCGCTACCGGATCTGGCTGGACGACGAACTGTACGCCAACCGCATCGTCGGCGACGGCCTGGTGGCGGCGACGCCGTTCGGCAGCACCGGCTACTACCGCAGCATCACGCACAGCCTCTTCAAGCTCGGCATCGGCCTGGCGTTCAACAACTCCACGGAACCGACCGACCACCTGGTCATCCGCGACGAGACGGTGATACGCGTCGAGATTCTGCGCGGCCCGGCCGTGCTGCTCGCCGACAACTGCCCCGCGTCGCACACCATCCACCTCAAGCGCCACGACACGGTCATCATCCGCAAGAGCCCGCAGACCGCCAGCGTCCTCGGCCTCGACGCCTTCCGCTGCACCGCCTGCGCCCGCCTCCGCCAGGAAAACCCGGACGCAAGCTGAGCGGGCCGGAGAGGTTCAGCGCAGGCCGACGGCGCGGCGGACTTCGCGGAGGGTGGCGTCGGCCACGGCGCGGGCGCGGGCGGCGCCGTCCTGCAGCACCTGCTCGATGTAGTCCGGATTCTTCAGAATCTCCTCGCGGCGCTCGCGGGCGGCGCGGAAATAGTCCCAGTACTTCTCGAAGAGCATCTGCTTGGCGGTGCCGTAACCCATGCCGCCGGCGAGGTACATCCCGCGCAGCGTCTCGATCTCCTCCGGCGTCGCCATGAGCTTGTAGAGCGCGAAGAGGTTGCACGCCGAGGGGTCCTTCGGCGATTCGACCGGCGTGGAGTCGGTGACGATGCGCATGATCTTCTTGCGCATCCCCTTCTCCGTACCGAATATCTCGATGGTGTTGCCGTAGCTCTTGGACATCTTCTGGCCGTCGGTGCCGGGCACGACGGCGACCTCTTCGCGGATCATCGGTTCGGGCACGGTGAGGATGTCGCCGTACTGGTTGTTGAAGCGGATGGCGATGTCGCGGGTGACCTCCAGGTGCTGCTTCTGGTCCTTGCCGACCGGCACGCCGTTGGCCTTGTAGAGCAGGATGTCCGCCGCCATGAGGGCCGGGTAGTTGAAGAGCCCCACGTTCGGCGCGATGCCGCGGGCGGTCTTGTCCTTGAAGCTGTGGCAGCGCTCCAGCAGCCCCATCGGCATCAGGCAGCCCAAAATCCAGGTCAGCTCCTGCACCTGCGGTACGTCCGACTGCCGGAAGAAAACGGTCTTCGCCGGATCGAGTCCGCAGGCGAGGAAATCCACGGCGACGCTGTGGACGCGGTCGCGGAGCTGTTGCGGCTCGGGGATCTGCGTCAGCGCGTGGTAGTCGGCGATGAAGTAGAAGCAGGTGTGCGGCTGCTGCATCTCCAAGGCCGGCTTCATCATGCCGAAGTAGTTGCCGATGTGGAGGGTTCCGGACGGCTGGACGCCGGACAGGATGCGCTTGCTGGCAGTGCTCATCTTTGCGTGTCTCCTGGAAAGCAAAAAACGGGAGTGCGCAGATTTGTCTGCGCGCTCCCGTCATTGTGTAAAGGCTCCCTTGCGGAAGCGGATCCGGAATCAGGCCTTGGCAGCCTCGGCCGTCTTCGCCTCGCCGGCGGTGACGGGCGCGGCAGGAACCTCGTTGTCCTTCACCAGCTCGAGGAAACTCATCTGGGCGGCATCCCCCTGGCGCTGGCCGATGTGCATCATGCGGGTGTAGCCGCCGGGGCGCGTGGCGTACGTCGGGGCGATCTCGGAGAAGAGCTTCGCCACGATGTCCTTCTGGTGCAGCACCGCGATGGCGCGGCGGCGGGCGGCCAGCGAGCCGTCCTTGCCGAGGGTGATCATCCGCTCGGCCAGGCTTCGGGCGAACTTGGCCCGCTTGGTGGTCGTGGAGATGCGCCCTTCCTTGAAAAGACTGCAAACCATGTTCGCCAGCAGCGAATGACGGTGCTCGCTGTGACGGTTGATCTTGAATGTCGTCTTACGATGCCGCATTGGTGGATTCCTTATCGTTCCCCGTGATCCGGCTCTGGATCTCGGCGCGGATTTCGTCCTTCAGCGTCATGCCCAGGTCCAACCCAAGCTGCTGCAGACTGCTCTTGATTTCGTCGAGGGACTTCTTGCCGAAGTTACGGAACTTGAGCAGCTCGGCCTCGTTCTTCTCGACCAGCTCGCCGACAACGTGGATCTCCGCGTTGCTCAGGCAGTTCTTCGCGCGGACGGACAGCTCCAGCTCGTTGACCGGCTTCAGCAGCCCCTCGATGAACTCCTTGTCTTCCGGATTCGTGATGGCCGGAGCGGCCTTGACCTTGTCGGACTCGCCGGAGGCGACGAAGACGGCGGTCAGATCGCGGAGGATCTTGGCCGCTTCATAGACGGCCACCTGCGGATCAAGGCGGCCGTCAGTCCAGACTTCCAGCTCGACGCGGTCGAAGTCGGTCTTCTGGCCGACGCGGCAGGCCTGGACGTCGTAGCGGATGCGCTCCACGGGGGAAAACAGGGAGTCGACCGGAATCACCCCAATGGGCTGGTCTTCGCGCTTGTTCTCGTCCGCCGGGCGGTAGCCGCGGCCCTGCTCAATGTCAATCTCGATGCGCAGCGGACGGTTCGTGTCGAGATGGCAGATGACCAGCTCGGGATTCAGAACCGCCGTGACGCCGTCTTCCTTGATGTTTCCTGCCGTGACGGCGCCCGCCTTGTCGGCGTAGAGCTCGAGCTTGCGCGGAAGCTCACCGTCGCAGGTCACATGCAGATGCTTGATGTTCAGCACGACCTCGGTCACATCCTCGACCACGTCGGGAATGGTGGTGAACTCGTGGGCGACGCCGTCAATCTTGATGGCCGTAACCGCAACGCCTTCCATGGAGGACAGGAGGATGCGGCGCATGGCGTTGCCGATGGTGTGGCCGTAGCCCTTTTCCCATGGCTCGGCGGTGAAGCGGGCATAGGTCGGTGTCGCCGTTTCCTTGTCCACGACCAGCGTGGTCGGCATGGCAATTCCAGAATTTCCTGCCATTTTGTTTCTCCTCGTATGCCTGAAACTGTTTTTGACCCCGGCCGCCGTTTTCGCGGCAGCCCCGGTCATTCGTGTCGGAAGGGCGGCGGAAGCCGCATCAGATGCGGCGGCGCTTCGGGGGGCGGCAGCCGTTGTGCGGAACGGGGGTCACATCCTCGATGGAACTGACTTCAACTCCGGCGGAGGCGATGCCGCGGACGGCGGATTCGCGTCCGGCGCCCGGCCCGAAGATCATGACGCGGACTTCGCGCATACCGAAGACGGCGGCGCGCTTGGCGGCATCGGTGCCCACAAGCTGGCCGACATAAGCGGTGCTCTTCTTGGATCCCTTGAAGCCAAGACGACCGGCCGAACACCAGGACAGCACGTTGCCGCGCTGGTCGGTGATGCAGACCTTGGTGTTGTTGAAAGAAGCGTCGACATGGGCGACGCCGCTGGTGACATGGACGGCGCCCTTGGCGGCCTTGGCGGCCTTCTTGCGCTTGGCGGCGTCGTCGGCCGTCTCCGCGGGGGCGGCGGGCATAACACCCGCCACAATCTCGTCAATCATTTTCGCTGCATCATCTGACATCAGAGGCAAACTCCTTGGCGTTTATCAATAAACAGGGATCCAACCGGCCTTACTTGCGGGCTTCTTTGTCACGGACGGCACCGACCGTCTTGCGGGCACCCTTGCGGGTACGGGCATTGGTCTTGGTGCGCTGGCCGCGGACCGGCAGACCGCGCTTGTGGCGGTTGCCGCGGTAGGAACCGATGGCGACGAGGCGACGGATGTTCTGGGCCACCTGGCGGCGCAAATCGCCCTCCACCATGTAGTTGTCCTGCAACTCCTTGGTGATGGCGCTGAGCTGGGAGTCGTTCAAATCCTTCGCCAGCATGGCGGGATCGACCTGCGTCCGGCGGCAGATTTCATTGGCCGTCGTCGGGCCAATGCCGTAGAGATAGCGCAACGCCACGTCCATCCGCTTGTTCGCGGGAATGTCAATACCCATGATTCTCGGCATGATCAAAATTTCCTGTGTTCGCTTGGCTTTTTTTCTTGCCCATGACGCCGCGGGGATTCCGCGCGTCACCCTGACCTCTTACCCCTGCCGCTGCTTGTGGCGCACATTCTTGCAGACCACGCGCAGCACGCCCTGACGGCGCACGACGCGGCAGTTGTTGCACATCCGCTTGATGGAAGCTCTGACTTTCATGATTTTCCCGCCTCTTTCCCCTGGCTCGCGCCATGGATCATTTCCTGCGCGTCACCGCGCAACCCGGCCGCTGGCCGGCATTTCCGTCCGCAGTCACGAGCTGGTACAAGACAAAACGAACCGATACTATAATGGGACGCCTCCGCGAATCAACAGCCGCCCGCAAAAAAATGCGTCCGACTCCCGAAACGGCCAGGAAGGTTCACTTCCGTCGGTAGGTAATCCGCCCCTTGGCGAGGTCGTACGGCGACATCTCCACGGTGACCGCATCGCCCGGCAGGATGCGGATGAAGTTCAACCGCATCTTGCCGCTGATGTGGGCAAGGATTTCCCGTTTCTGGCCGTCGGGAAGAATCAGTTCCACCCGGAACATGGTGTTCGGAAGCAGCTCCTTCACCACGCCTTCTACTCGAATGCTGGCGTCTTTGGACACGTCAGGATCTCCGCTTCTTGTTCAGTAATCAATACCAGATGCTCAAAATGGGCCGAAAGGCCGCCGTCCGCCGTCCGCACCGTCCAGCGGTCGCCCGGATCCACCGTCACCCGTTCCGTGCCGATGTTCACCATCGGCTCGATGGCCAGCACCATGCCCGGCTTCAGCACCGGCCCCCGCGGTTTCATCGCGAAGTTCGGCACCTCGGGCGGCTCGTGTAGTTCGGTCCCGCAGCCATGTCCAACAAAGTCGCGCACGACGCGGAACCCCGCCGCCTTCACCACGCGCTCCACGGCGCACCCGATCTCGCACACATCCCGTCCGGCCCGGGCCGCCCCGATGCCCGCCGCAAGACTCTCCGATGTCACCAGCAGCAGCCGCTCCTGGAGCGGCCCCGGCGCGCCGCCGGCACATACAGTAGCGGCGGTGTCGCCAACGCCGATGCCGAGCCGCACACCCACATCCAAGCTCACCAGATCGCCCGGCTGCAGCACGCGGTCCGCGCGCCCGATCCCATGCACAACCTCGTCATTGACCGATATGCAAACCTGCCCCGGGAACCCGTGGTACCCGAGAAAGGCGCTTCTGCCGCCCGTCTGCCGGATCAGCTCGCCGGCCATCCGGTCCAAGTCCAACGTCGTCATCCCCGGCTGCACCATGCCGCACAATCCGTCCCGCACCCACGCCGTGGCGCGGGCCGCCTCGCGGATGGCCGCGATTTCCGCGGCCGTATGCACGATGCCGCAGCGCCGGGGCGGACGGCCCGTCATGCGAGCTTCAGCGCCTTCTTGAGATTCAGGAAATTCTGCTCCTTCGCGCAGGCGCCGTCCACGCGGACGAGCACGCCCTTCTTCGCATACAGTTCAATCAGCGGCGAGGTCTGCTCCTCAAACACCGCCCAACGCTTGAGCGCCGTCTCCATCGTGTCGTCGGAGCGCTGGTAAAGCTCTCCGCCGCACGTGTCGCATTTGCCCTCGGCTTTCGGCCTGTTGAACATCACGTTGTAAATCGCCGGACAGCCCTTGCAGAGGCGGCGCGCCGTCAGGCGCTGGAGGATCAGCTCACGGCCGACCTCCAGCAGGACGACAGCGTCCAGATTCATCCCGCGTTCGGCGAGGGCGGCGTCCAGCAGTTCGGCCTGGCGCACGGTGCGCGGATAGCCGTCGAGCAGGAACCCCTGGGCCTTCACCTCGTGCGTGTCCAGCTTCTTGGCGACCATGCCGGCCACCACCTCGTCCGGGACCAGCTTGCCGGCGTCCATGAACCCCTTCGCCTCCAGGCCGAGCGTGGAGCCCGCCTTGATTTCGGCGCGGAGCAGGTCGCCCGTGGAGACGTGGACCGGCTTGTAGTTCGCTATCATCAGCTCCGCCATGGTGCCTTTACCGGCACCGGGAGCCCCGATGAAAATGTAGTTTTTCGGCATGGGGTTGGGTTCCTTACTTCTGGAGCTTGCGCTCGAAGAGGGAGCGGATCTGCTTGCCGACGATTTCGACCTGGTGGTCGCCGAGCGCCTTGCGCTTGGCCAGCAGGTTCGGGGCGCCGTTGCGCGCCTCGGCGAGCCAGTTCTTCGCGAAGGTGCCGTTCTCGATTTCCGTGAGGGCGACCTTCATGCGTTCCTTCACGTCCGGCGTGATGATGCGCGGGCCGGTGGTGTATTCGCCCCACTCGGCGGTGTTGGAAATGACGGCGTTCATCTTCTGGATGCCGCCCTCGAAGATCAGGTCGACGATCAGCTTCAGCTCGTGAACGACCTCGAAGTACGCCATCTCGGCCGGGTAACCCGCCTCGACCAGCACTTCGAATCCGTACTTCATCAGGTCGACGGTGCCGCCGCAGAGGACGGTCTGCTCGCCGAACAGATCCTCGTAGGTCTCCTGTTCGAACGTGCATTCCAGGCAGCCGGCGCGGGTGAAGCCCATGGACTTGGCCATCGCCAGGACGATCTCGCGGGCCTTGCCGGAACCGTTCTGCTTGACGGAGATCAAGCCGGGGACGCCGAAGCCCTGCAGAAACGCCTTGCGCTCCTCGGAGGCCGGGCTTTTCGGCGCGACCATGATCACGTCCACGTTCGCGGGCGGCTCAATCTGCTTGAAGATGATGTTGAAGCCGTGCGAGCAGCTCAGGGCGGCGCCGGGCTTGAGATTCGGGGCGATGTCGTTCTTGTACACCGGGCCGTGGAACTCGTCCGGGAGCAGGATGTGGATGATGTCGGCCTTCTTGGTGGCCTCGGCGATCGGATAGACTTCAAAGCCGTCCTCGCGCGCCTTCTTGGCGGACGCATCCTCGATGGAGCCGACAATCACTTTCACGCCGGAGTCGCGCATGCAAAGAGCCTGCGCCGAACCCTGGTTGCCATACCCGATCACCGCAACGGTCTTGCCGCTCAGAACCGCCAGATCCGCGTCCTTGTCATGCAGAATGTTCACGTCAACTGCTCCTTCGCTTCCTAACTCTGCCACGGGTGGACCCCCCACCCCGGCATGATAAAAGATGAACGGCTTACTTTATACAACAAAGACCGTTTTACAACCCATTTGCCGCGCTTCTGCACGGTGAACACCCCGTCAACGCATGACAATGCCTGCCGGAACCCGCCGAAACAAAGCAGGGACGGCCCCCCCCTCGACGGAGCCCGCCCCCAATGCCGTGCCATTCAGGCGCGGAGCTTACTTCCCGGCTGACGCCTTGGGCGACAGGATGACAATCTTCCCGCCCTCGATGTCGTTCACGTAGAGGTTGGACTTGGCGTCCACGGCGATGTCGAGCTTCTCGCACTTGGTGCCGAGTTCCCCGGCCGGCATGTTCATCAGCAGCGTCTTGCCGTCCGCGGAGTAGATCTTGATGCGGGTGATGGTCTTCTCCGAGGTCGCAATCGTGCCGTCCGGCATCACCGCCACGCTCACCGGGTTGCAGCAGCCGCAGAACGTGCCCGGGGCGTCGCCGGAGGCACCCCAGTGCACGACGTTCTTGCCGTCGCCGTCCAGCGGCACAACGGACACGCGGTGCTGGCCGAGATTGGCAATCACGGCGTTGCCCTTGGCGTCCAGGGTGAAGTCGAGGATGCCGCAGCAGGTGGAGACGTTGCAGGGCACCTTGCCTAAGTGCTTGCCGTCCGCCGTGCTGATCTTGTGGATGCAGCGCCCCGGGAACGACTCGCCGATCAGGAGGACGTCGCCCGAAACCTTCATGGAGGTGGCGGCCTTGACGTTCTCGGCGATTTCAAAGCTCCGCTCGACCTCCGCCTTGCCGTCCTTGCCGACGCCCAGCTTGGCCGCCTTCCGGCCGCCGACGGCGTAGAGCGCGCCCTTTCCGTCCGCCGCCACCACCTGCGCGGGAACCGTCCACTCACGCACCAGCTTGCGGTCCGCGCCAAACTGTTTCACCGACTTGCCGCAGGCCGCATAGACCGTGCCGTCGGCCGTCACGCTGATGCCGCTCGCGCGCACCGCAATTTCACCGGCCTTGACGTAGGTGAGCGGCTCCTTCGCCACCTCCGCGCCCTTTTCCGGCGGCGCGGCCTTGCGCCTGGCCTCCTCCGCCCTCGACCGGGCCATGATCCCCTCCATGAGCTTGCAGTACCCGGCGGCCTTCAACTCCAGCGCCTTGTCGGCGGCGGCCTGTTTTTCCGTGTCGCCGGCGGCCTTCGCCGCCTCGGATTCCTCGACACCCGCCAGCATCGCCTGGCTGTAATCCGCGGATTCCAGGGCGGTCGCCAGCTGCTTGGAAAGCGCCTCGTTCCCATCGGTTTCCGCCTTCTTCTTGAGCTCGACCAGGTTCTCGCGGCTGGCGCCGATGCGCTCCTTGACCTTGGCCCGTATCTCCGCGGGCATCTTCCTGTAGCTGTTCAGAATCATCTCCGGCGTAATCGCCGCCGGTCTCGCCTGCGTTTTTTCGGCGGCGGGCGCGGCCGGCGCCTGTGCGGCCGGAGTCGCATCCCCGGCAAACGCGGCGATGCCGGCGAAGACCATGACGGTTCCAAGAGTGGCGATGACGCGTTTCATTACTCTTCTCCCTTTCGCTGTCCGTTGTCGCGGCGGCCGATTGGCGGGACGTGGAATTCGTGGGGAACGGCTCGCGCCTGACAGGCGGAACCGCCCGATTAATGGGCATACAATGTACAGCACGGCGGGGACAATGCCATCGGCGGCCCCCCGCTTCCCCCGCAGCCGCCTTGCCTTTTGCCGCCGCCGCATTTAATTAGGGACACCATCGCTTCCCGCATCCGTTCGGCCCGTTGCCGTTCCTTCTTTTCCCCATTTCCGAGGCTTCCCATGACGCGCACCGAACTCATCAAATTCCTGGGCGAGCAGGGAATCAACCCGAGCCGCAAACTCGGACAGAACTTCCTCATCGACGCCAACCTGCTCGACTGGACTGTCCGCACCGCCGCGCCGCAGCCCGGCGAGCCGATCCTCGAAATCGGCCCCGGCACCGGCGTGCTCACCCGCCGCCTCATCGAGTCCGGCGCGCATGTCACCGCCGTCGAACTCGACCACCGCCTGGCGGACTGGATCAGGCATTCGTTCTTCCACACACCCAACTTCCGCCTGGTCCAGGCCGACGCCTGCGACGTGGACTATGCCGCACTCATGGGGCCGGACGCCGACTTCCGCTGCATCGCCAACCTCCCCTACGCCGTCAGCAGCGTCATCATCGCACGATTCCTGGAACTGCCCCGGCCGCCGCGCGAAATCTATGTCCTGCTCCAACTGGAGATGGCCGACCGCCTACGGGCCGCCGTCGGCGCCAAGGATTACAACGCGCTCACCGTGCAGATTCAGGCGGAGTACGAGGTTCAGGTCCTGCGCAAAATCAACCCGAACGTCTTTTTCCCGCCGCCCGAGGTGGAGTCCGCCTACGTCCGCTTCCGCCGACGCGCCGACGCGCCGGACATCGCGCGGCGCACCGCGCTCCGCGAACTCGCGCGACTCGCCTTTTCACAGCGCCGCAAACAGATGCGCAAGCTCCTGCGCTCCCGCTTCCCGGAGGAGAAGCTCGACGACGCCTACGCCGCGCTGAACATCCCCGCCGACGCCCGCGCCGAAACCATCACCGTCTCCCAATTCCTCCGCCTCGCGGAAATGCTGGGATAACGCCCACCCCCCCGATCTCCCACAAAAACGACCACTAATGGCGTTTTTTGGCCGAATAAATACGTTTTATGCTTTTACTATTTGATTTTATACGAATATCGAATATTTTTGCCAATCAAAAGTACTTTTTCGCAAAAAGCTTGCAACTCAAAAACCGGAGAGCACCCATGAAGATCGGATGCATCAAGGAAATCAAGCGCCATGAGTACCGCGTCGGCCTCACCCCCGCCTGCGTCCAGTCCTACACCCGCCACGGGCACGCCGTCATGATCGAGGCCGGAGCGGGCGAAGGCGCCGGCTTTTCTGATGCCGAGTACGTCGCCGCCGGCGCCGTGATCGAGGGGGACAAGAAGACGATCTTCGCCGTCAGCGAGATGATCGTCAAGGTCAAGGAACCGCTGCCCGAGGAGTACGACCTCTTCCGCCCCGGCCAGATCCTCTACACCTACCTGCACCTCGCCGCGGACCGGACGCTCACCGACGCCATGCTCGCCAAGAAGGTCACCGGCATCGCCTATGAGACGATCGAGACGGACGACCGGCTGCTGCCCTGCCTCAAGCCGATGAGCGAGATCGCCGGCCGCCTTTCCGTGCAGGAGGGCGCCAAGTTCCTGGAACGTCCGTTCGGCGGGCGCGGCGTGCTGCTCGGCGGCGTGCCGGGCGTCCCCCGCGGCAAGGTCGCCATCATCGGCGGCGGTGTGGTCGGTGCCAACGCCTGCCGCATGGCCGTCGGCATGGGCGCGGAGGTCACCGTCCTCGACATCAGCGCCGAGCGCCTGGCGTACCTGGACGACATCTACCACGGCGCGATCACCACGCTCCACAGCAACGCCGGCAACATCGCGGACGTGGTGAAGGCCAGCGACCTGGTCATCGGCGCGGTCCTGGTCACCGGGGCGAAGGCGCCGCACCTCATCCGCCGCGAGCATCTCGCCACCATGAAGAAGGGCTCCGTCATCGTCGACGTCGCCGTGGACCAGGGCGGCTGCTGCGAGACCACCAAGGCCACTACGCACGACAACCCCGTGTATACCGTGGACGGCGTTGTACATTATGCCGTCGCCAACATGCCCGGCGCCGTGGCGCTGACCTCGACGCGGGCGCTGACCAGCACGACGTTGAAGTACGGCCGGCTGTTGGCGGACCATGGGTTCAAGGAAGCGTGCCGGCTCTCGAAGGAACTGGCCCGCGGACTCAATGTCCACGACGGGCGGTGCAGCTGCCCGGGCGTGGCGGCGGCCTTCGGGCTGACGCTGGCGCCAGTGGAGGAAATCATCGGAGGCTGAGCATGGTTCCGGACAGCATCGACTGGCAGATCATCCACATCCTGCGCAAAGAGAACGACTCCAACCGCGCCATCGCGGAGAAGCTCGGCGTCTCCGAGGGGATGGTCCGCCAGCGGCTGAAACGGCTGAAGGACGCGGGCATCCTCACCGTGCGCGCCCTCATCAATCCGGAAACACTTGAAAACCAGCAGCTTGCACTGATCGCGGTGAACGTGACGGCGCCCGACCTGCTGGAGACCAAGGCGCAGGAGATCTCGCGGCTGCCGAACGTGCTGGCCGTCTCCATCATCTCCGGCCGCTACGACATCATGGTCGAACTCCTGGTGGACTCCAACCGGGGGCTCGTGCAGTTCCTCACCGGCACGCTCTCGAAGGTGAAGGGGATCTCCACCACCGAGAGTTTCGTCATGCTCAAGTGCTACAACAAGTACGTGTAGCCCGCCCGGCGCATGCGATTCCCCGCGGAGGCGCGGAGCATGAAGGGGATTGACGGCAAAACGGCGGCGGCCTTCAGACCGCCGCCGTTTTTTTGCGCCCCGGCGGGACCGGGGCGGACGCGGACTACTTCCCGCCCGGCGCCGGAATCTTCCAGCCCTTCTGCGCGGCAATCGTGCGAAAGTCGGTGCCCTTGGGCACCCTCACGCCTTCAATATGGCAATCGCCGAAGAGGACGTTGATGAACATTCCCCGATGATTGTCGACAGCATCAACCGCCAGCACGGTGTCGGAGCCGACCTCCATCTCCTTGAGTCCCGCGCCGAAATAGAGGTAATCCTGCTCCGGGGCGACGCTGGCGGCGGGGCGCGCGCCGGAACTGGGGAATTGTTGCACCAACACGGGCTGGACGGTTCTGGCGGTGCCGCGCGCGCCGGAACTGGGGCAGGCAAAAATATAGGCGTCGGTGACATACTTGGTGCTCATCAGTGTTTTGAAGCCCGGCGGCAGCATGCCTTTATCGTCGTCCTGCGCGTACTGCTTGCAGGCAAGGCCGATTGACCTGAGGGTGTGCGAGCACTTGACCCGGTTGGCGCTTTCCCTGGCCTGGCCAATGGCGGGGAGCAGCATGCCGGCCAGGATGCCGATCTGGAAGAGCGCCGTTGCCAGACTGATGCATCCGGTAATCACGCCCGCCAGCGCAACGCCGTCGCCGGTCAGCATACCGTTCGACTCCCGGATCCGCTTGCGGGATTTCAAGCCCAAGATGAGGGCGACGATTCCGGTGAGGAAGCAGCAGCAGATGCCGATGATTCCCAGCACCAGGCTGGTGACGGCCATCCCGTCGGTTTTGGGTACAACAAGCGCGGGGGGCGGCATCTGCGGCTGGACGGTTTCCATGGTCTTTTCCTTTGGCTGTTCTTCCTGGCTGTCGAAACGAAACGGGTTCACAAATCGTGCAGGAGCGTCGCAATCTCCTCCGCCACGGCCACCGGCGTCTTGCCGTCGGTGTCCACGGTGAAGGCGGCGGCGGCGGTGTAGAGCGGTCCGCGGCGGGCGAGCAGTTCGCGGATCTTGTCGTCGTCGGTCGCAGAGCCGAGCGCCATGCGCCGATGCGACCCCTGCAGGCGCTCCTGCATCGTCCCGACGGTGGCGCGGAGCCAGACAATGACACCGGTACGCCGCATCAGCTCCACGTTCGCCGGAGCCTCAACCACGCCGCCGCCGCAGTCCACGACCGCCGGGCCGGCGGCGACAATCTCCGCAAGGGTCTGCGATTCCAGTTCGCGGAACGCCGGCCAGCCGTGCGCCTGAATGTAGTCGCGCAGGACTCCGGCCTTCGCCGCCATCGCATCGTCAAGACCGACCCGCGACAGCGCCACAAGTCCGGCGAGCCGCATGGAAACCACCGACTTGCCAACGCCGGGAAGCCCGATGAGGAAGATGGAGCGGGGCATGGGAGGCCTTGGGGTTCCGGGTTCAGCGGTTCACGGTTCAGCGGTTGGGGGGGCAATAGTTCTGCCATTTCTCGACGGTTATCGACGGCTATCGGTGGTTATCGACAGCCCCCCTCACCGTCCCCCGGCAAAACCGGTGGCGGCGAGGTAATGGTCGAGAATGGTGATCGCGGCCATGGCATCCACCACGGGCACGGCGCGCGGGAGCACGGACGGATCGTGGCGCCCCTTGGTCTCCAGCACGGTCGCCTCGCCCTTGACGGTCACGGTCTGCTGCGGCTGCGCGATGCTGGCGGTGGGCTTGAAGGCGACGCGGAAGACGATCGGCATGCCGGTGCTGATGCCGCCGAGGATGCCGCCGGCGTGGTTGGTCTTCGTCACGACCTTGCCGCCTTTCATCTCGTAGGCGTCGTTGTGCTCGCTGCCGTGCATGGCGGCGCAGCCGAAGCCGGAGCCGAGCTCGAACCCTTTGGTGGCGTTGATCGCCAGCATCGCCTTTGCGAGGTCCGCGTCAAGCTTGTCGAAGATCGGGTCGCCGAGGCCGGGCGGGACGTTGCGGATGATGCACTCGATGACGCCGCCCACGGAGTCGTGCTTCTCCGCCGATTCCTTGATCAGCGCGATCATGCGCTCCGCCGCGGCGGCGTCCGGACAGCGCACGATGTTGCTTTCAACGGCGGCGCGGTGGATGGCCTCCGGATTGACGGCGGCAACGACCGCGCCCAGCTGCCGGACGTAGCTGGTGACGGTGACGTTGAGCTGTTCGCGCAGGAATTTCTGGGCGATGGCGCCCGCCGCGACGATGCCGGCCGTGACGCGCGCCGAACTGCGCCCGCCGCCGAACGGGTTGCGGATGCCGTATTTCGCCTGGTAGGTGAAATCGGCATGCCCGGGACGGAACGCGTGCTCGATCTCATCGTAGTCCTGGCTGATGGTGTTCGTGCTCGGGATGAGCAGCGAGATCGGCGTGCCGGTGGTCTGGCCGCGGAAGACGCCGGAGAGGATCTGCACCTTGTCCGCCTCCGAACGCGGCGTGGTCATGGCGCTCTGGCCGGGCCGGCGGCGGTCAAGCTCCGCCTGGATGTCGCCCTCGGCGAGTTCCATCCGCGGCGGGCAGCCGTCGACGACGGTGCCGATGGCCGGACCGTGAGACTCACCCCAGTTGGTGATGCGGAAATGTCTGCCGAAGCTGCTGCCGGCCATGAGGAAGGCTCCTTTTTCGTTACCTGCCGTTTAACCCGGATTCCTCGCAAAACGACCGACCTCGAACCGCACAAACACCTTGAACGTCGCGCGTTGAACGTTCATGAAATATGCGTCACCCGGTGAGTTTCACCACTGGAACCCCGACGTCTTCTTCTTTTTGGCCCCGGTTGTTCCCAGTGTGGCATCAAGCCAGGCGCCGACTTTTTCCGCCCAGGCTTTTCCATGCAATTCAAGCCCTTTTTTGCTGAAATGAATGCCCTTGCCACCTTTGTCGCGGAGATCGCCGGTCATCGCGTCGGTGTCGGGCCCCTCGAGCGCAATCTTTTGGTCCCACAGCATTTTCTGGCCGTTGCGGACACCTTCGAATGGCGGCATGCCGGGATGGTAGGTTGCGTGCGCGACAAACCACGGGAATTCCCAGCCGGCGGCCTCCTTGAAGTCGCGGATGATCTGCCCCAGGCCGGCGGCGTAGGTCTGTGCGTCCATGGTCGCGGCGTCCGATTCACCCTGGTGCCAAAGCACGGCGCGGAACCCGCCGGGGCCGAGCTGCTGCATGCGCTTGAGCGTCCAGTTGAACAGCTCGCCGTCTTTCTTCCATTGGTTGATGCTGGTGCCGCCGTGGCCGGTGACGGCGACGCCGACGGGAACCTTGTACTTCTCGGCCATGGCATCGCCGAAAGCGGGCCAGAAACTGCCGTTGCCGCTTTTGTCATGCACGCCGGGCTGCGGATCGTCCGCGACGCGCCACTCGGTTCCGCTGAAGGTGGACACCTGGCCGGACTGCGGCTTGGTCCTGCCGTCCAGCGGGCTTTTTGAACCCAACCCACCGCTGTTGGTGGAGTTGGACTGTCCCGCGCCGACGAACAGTTCGCCCATGCCGACATGTTCGACGGTCTGCTGCGCCACGACGGCGCGCCGACGGACGGAACGGATTTCAAGCTTGTACCAGCCGCCTGCGGGAACAGGCACAACGGCGCAGAAACCGCCGGTCGATGGGTCGACGGCGATGGGGCTCCACGCCTGCGGAAAGGTCGCGCCGCCCGCGGATTTTCCCGAAAACCGAATCTCCATGCCGTCGAACTCACCGATGGCACGGCCGCTGATCCACACGGGGCCCTCCGTCAACGTCCGGCGCTGGAAAACCTGAAAATCCTTGGGGGAAAGGAGGACAATGGCGTTTTCATCGGCGGCCGGCGCCTGCGCCCCGGCGGACCCCGCGGTCAGCAGCACCGTCATGATTCCCGGCAGAATAATCCTCTTCATCATGGCAGTTGCTCCCGGTTTTGCCCCGCGCCGTCAAGTTCATAAAAATACACCGGCTTTTGCGAGTTGCGAGCACCGCATACGGCTTACGGGTTATTCCGGATGATTCATGGCGCACTCGGCTTCAAAAGTCGGCTGCCGCGGTCAAACGGCACAACCAGCCGGAACGCCAGGAAGTTGGGCATTCATGAAATACGCGGGGCGCGATTCCGCCCCTTGGTGCTTATCCGTTCGCCGCGAGCCAGCGCTCGGTCTCGATGGCGGCCTGGCAGCCCATGCCGGCGGCGGTGATGGCCTGGCGGTACACATGATCCACGCAGTCGCCGGCGGCGAACACGCCGGGGATGGCGGTGGCCGCGCCGCGGCCCGGCATGACGATGTAGCCCGCCTCGTCCAGCTCGAGCTGCCCCTGGAAGGCGGCGGTGTTCGGCTGGTGGCCGATGGCGACGAAGAGCGCGCCGCATTCAAGGGTGGACTCCGCGCCGGTGACGGTGTCGCGCAGCACAAGGCCGGTGACTTTTCCCTGGCTCACGTCCAGCACCTCCACGACCACGCTGTTCCAGCGGAATTCGAGCTTGGGATTGCCCTTGGCGCGTTCCTGCATGATCTTCGAGGCGCGGAGCTGGTCGCGGCGGTGGATCAGGGTGACCTTCGAGCCGAAACGCGTGAGGAAAACGGCCTCCTCCAGCGCGGTGTCGCCGCCGCCGATCACGGCGATCGGCACGCCGCGGAAGAAGGCGCCGTCGCAGGTGGCGCAGGAGGAGACGCCCTTGTTCTTGAGCTTCTGCTCGGACTCGATCCCAAGCCAGCGCGGGGCGGCACCGGTGGCGATGACCAGCGCCTTCGTCTCCAGAATTTCGCCGCCGGAGAGAAACAGTTTCTGCGGCCCTCCGGGCTTCAGCTCGGCGCGGATGACCGTGGCGCTCCGGATACGGGTGCCAAAGCGCTGCGCCTGCGCCTGCATCGCCTCCATCAGGTCATAGCCCTGGATTCCCTTGGGGAAACCCGGAAAGTTTTCGACCTCGGTGGTCTGCGTGAGCTGGCCGCCCGGCAGATTGCCGCCGAGAACCAGCGGGTTCAGCCCGGCACGGGCCGCATAGAGTGCCGCGGTGAGCCCCGCGGGACCGGAACCGACGATGACGATGGTTTCCATGGGAGTCCCTGTCGTGCTGAAGTTGGGGAAACGGAGGGAGGAACGAACAGGAGGCTGGGAAACCACCGGTGGCCGGGCAGCCAGCAAAAAGGGCACGCCCGTTTGTGCGGACGCGCCCTTTCCGGCAAGCGGAGGACCGCTTACTTCATCTCGATCGCCGAGCAGGGGCAGGCGCCGACGCAGGCACCGCAGTCAATGCAGGCATCGCCGACAACGGCCTTGCCGGCCTGCATCGTGATGGTCTCGACCGGGCAGGCGCCCACGCAGCTTTCGCAACCCGTGCACTTCGAAACTTCAATAACGGCTGGCATGGCTGTATCCTTTCACTTGGGTTGATGGAATGAAACTCGGTGGATAAAAACAGCAAAATATAGCTTTCCCGCCAAGGGGTTGCAACCATTCCGGCCCGGCACAATGTTATCCGGGAAAACAACCGCCGCGCGCCCTGCGGCATCCGCGCAGTCTGTGGATTGCGGAAAGTGTTTATGAAACCGCTGGTCAACGAGTTCACCTGGTCCGTGTCGCGCAACGGCCTGTTCCAGGAATGCCGCCGGGCGTACTACTACCAGTATTACGGTTCGTGGAACGGCTGGGACGCCGGAGCGCCGGAACGCACCCGCCGCATTTACCTGCTGAAGAACCTCAAGACCCTCGACATGTGGGGCGGCACCATCGTCCACGACACCATCGCCGAGGCGCTGCGCCGCTACGCCATCAAGGCCGCGCCCATCACCGCCGGCGAGCTCCAGGCCACCGCGCGCCAGAAGCTGCGCGCCGGCTGGCTGGAGGCGGTCAACGGCGAGTGGCGCACCAGCCCGAAGAAAACCAATCTCGCCGAACTCTATTACGGCAACGGCGCCACCCTGCCCCCGGAGCAGACGGAGCGCATCAAGGCCAAGATCTACGACTGCCTGCGCGCCTTTGCGGAATCCGCACTCCTCAAACAGATTCAGGCCGCGACCTACCTCGCCTGGCAGCCGGTGGACAAGCTCGACTCCTTCCTGCTCGACGAAACCAAGGTCTGGTGCGCCGTGGATTTCGCCTACACCGACCCCGCCGGCGCACTCCGCATCATCGATTGGAAAACCGGCGGTGAGAACGAGGATGCGCTCCAACTCCAGCTCGCCTGCTACGCCTTCTTCGCCGCGGACAAGTGGCGTGCAAAGCTGGAAAACCTGCGCGTCTATGGCGTGTTCCTCCGCGACAACGCACGCGAGAAGGAATACCCGCTGACCCCGGAAATCCTCATCGAGGCGCGTGAACGCATGCTCCAAAGCGCCGCCGGCATGCGCGGATTCCTGCGCAGTCCGCTGGCGAACGAACCGCTGCCCGAGGAGGAGTTCCCACTCTGCACCCGCGAACGCACCTGCGCCCGCTGCAACTTCCGCGAACTCTGTCCCGGCGCGCCGAAAGCACCGGCCGCCGCTCCCGCTCAAGTGTGAATGTTTCCCGCAGAGGCGCAGAGACCAACACGAAACCGCCCCCTCGCCCACGGATGGGTGACGGAGCCGTTGCGCCTTCCGTTATAATTTCCCCGGCCCGTTTGCCGTTTCCCCGCTTCCTTACCGCACGCCGTTACGCAGGGTGCCGACGCCGCCGATGGTGATCTCGACGGTGTCGCCGGGGCGGAGATAGACGCGCGGGTTGCGGCCGTAGCCGACACCGGGCGGCGTGCCGGTCAGGATCACGGTGCCGGGCAGCAGCGTGCCGATGCGCGAGCAGTGGCGGACGAGTTGGCGGACCGGGAAGATCATGTCGGCGGTGTTCGACTTCTGCATCACCTTGCCATTGAGCACGGTTGCGATCTCCGCGCGGTCGGGGTCCAGCTCCGTCTCGATCCACGGCCCCAGCGGGCAGAACGTCTCGAACCCCTTGGCGCGCGCCCACTGCGTGTCGCGCAGGTACTGGCAGTCGCGGGCGGTGACGTCGTTGGTGCAGCTGTAGCCGAGCACGTAGTCCAGCGCGTCGGACTCCGAAACATTCCGGCACGCCCTGCCGATGATGACGGCCAGCTCGCACTCATAGTCCACCGCGTCCGGCGCCATCTCCGGCAGGAGGATGTCGTCACCGGGCCCGATCACGGAGGTACTGGGTTTGAGGAACGCCAGCGGCTCCTCCGGAATCGCGTACCCAAGCTCGGCGGCGTGCGCCTTGTAGTTGAGGCCGATGGCCCAGACGACCGGCGGCGCGACCGGCGCCAGGAGACGCGTCCCGGACAGCGGCCGTTCCCGGCCGCTGAAGCGCAGCTCCGGCCACGGCGCGCCGTCAAGCTCGCGGATGCGTTCGCCCTCGATGACGCCGAACACCGGCCCGTTTTCCGTTGCGAACCTCGCTATTTTCATGGGAGATTTCCTGTGTTTTTCTCGCGCAGAGACTCAGAGGCGCGGAGATTTTTGAACTCTATGCGCCTTTTGTTTTATGCGATTCCTATTTATATCCTCTGCGCCGCTGCGCCTCTGCGCGCAATCAGTTTTCCGTTCCGCCATGCGGCGGATTCAGTCTTGAAATCTTCGCCCAAAAGCTCTTTTGCGGACTCCGCAAGCCGGCCGGTGGTGAAGACGCGGAGGCGTCCGGGAGTGGTCTGCTGGTTCCGCAGTCCGCGCTGCTCAAGGACGCGGACGGCCTGGCGCGCGACAGCGGGCGCGGGGTCGATGACCGCCACGTCGGGCCCGACAATTTCACGGATCAGCGGAAGGACGAACGGGTAGTGCGTGCAGCCGAGCACGACAGTGTCCATGCCGGCGGCCAGCATCGGGCGCAGCGCCGCCTCCAGGATGCGGCGGGTGCGTGCGCCGTCCAAATGGCCTCGTTCAATCTCCGCGACAAGCCCGGGGCAGCTGTGCTGGAGCACGCGGCGGCCGTCGGCGAAGCGGCGCACGACGGAGGCATACAGCTCCCCCTGGAAGGTGGCGGGAGTGGCGATGACGCCGAGCGTGCCGGAACATGTGATGGCGGCGGCGGGCTTGACGGCCGGTTCCATGCCGACGAACGGCGTCTCCGGAAAGAGCCGGCGCAGTTCGTGAAGCGCGGCGGCGGACGCTGTGTTGCAGGCGACGACGACAAGCTTGGCGCGGCGGCAAAGGAGGAAGCGCGTGACGGCCTCGGCCAGCGCGCGGACCTCGCCCAGCGGCCGCAGGCCGTACGGCACATGCGCCTGGTCGGCGAGGTAGACGACGGACTCCGCCGGCGCGAGCCTGCGGAGTTCGCGCAGCACGGAAAAACCGCCGATGCCGGAGTCGAACACGCCGACCGACGCACAGGTTGGATCATGGAAGCTCATACGACACACCAATGTAATGCGGCGGGACCGAACGCAAAACACACAGGCATTCAACCTCATTCAAGAAGGATAGGCTAGCGTCCGCTCCATCCCCCCTGTCCATCCTTCCGTCCTTCCGTCCTTCCATCCTTCCATCCTTCCGTCCTTCCGTTTTTCCATCCTTCCGTCCTTCCGTTTTTCCGTTTTTCCGTTCTCGCAGGCACGGCTTCCCGCCGCCTTCTGTGTTTCACGTTTCCGTCCCCGTCACACCCGGAACAGCGCGCCCATCTGTTTGCCGAGGAGCCGGGAGGCGGCGAGGAGGGAGACGCCGAGGAAGAGCATGGTCCAGCAGCCGAGGGCGGCGGCAAGCGCGGGGCCCTCGCCGAGGAGCATGGAAAGCTCGTACATCGCCTTGGTGATCGGAAAGTAGTCGGCGCGCTGGGCGAGCAGGAGCGAATCGGAGACTTCGAGCATGGCGAAACTGAACGCGAGTACGGCGCCGGCGACGAGGTTGGCGGCGATCAGCGGCAGCGTGATGCGGCGGAAGACGGAAAACGGCGCGGCACCGAGGCTCGCCCCGGCCTCCTCAAGCGTGACGGAGGTCTGCTGCAACCCGGCGGAGGCGGCGCGGACGACGTACGGCAGGCGGCGGACGGCGTAGGCGAGAACCAGCAGGATTGTCGGGTCCGCGATCGGGTCGAGGAACGCAAAGAGCCGCCCTTTCTGGCACATGGCCAGGTAGCCGAAGGCGAGCACCAGCCCCGGCACGGCCAGCGGCAGCATGGCTAACGAGTCGAGCAGCCAGGAACCGGCGACGCGGACGCGCACGGTTAACCAAGCGATGGCGACCCCCAGGAGGAGCGCCAGCGCGAGCGCACCGGAGGCGTAGCGCAGACTGTTGAGGATGGAGGGGACGGCCAGCGGATGCCCGAGGGCGTTCCGGATGTGCTCCAGGGTCAGCGCCGCCGGCAGAAGCGTGTCGCGCCAGCCGTGGGCGAAGGCCAGGCCGATGAGGGCCAGGTGCGGCAGCACGGCGGCGAGGAAAACGCCGCCAAAAGCGGCGGCGGCGGCAACCCCACGCAGCCCGCGCAGCGGCCGGAACTGCGCGGCGGTCCCGGCGCGCGAGGTCATGGCGTACGCCCGGCGGCCGAGCGTGAAGCGCATCAGCAGGTAGAGCAGCCCGGAGGCGAGCAGCAGCACGATGACCAGCGCGTACGGGAACGGGTTGTCCCCCATCTCCAGGATGCCGTTGAATATCTGCACCGGGGTGGCGCGGCCGTAGTTGAACATCAGCGGCGTTCCGAGCTCGGTCAGGCTCCAGATAAAGACGAGGGTGAGCCCCGCGAAGAGCCCCGGCATGACCAGCGGCAGCGTGATGCGGCGGAAGCGGCGGAAACCCGTGCAGCCGAGGTTGGCGGCGGCCTCGTGCAGGGTCGGGTCGATGTTGGCGAAGGCGGCCACGGCGTTGAGGTAAACGATGGGGTAAAGATGCAGCGCCTCGACGGCGACGATGGCCCAGAAGCCGCCGCTGCCCAGCCAGTCCGGTGCCGCGGCGAGGCTGACGACGCCCAGCTTCGAGAGCAGCACGTTCAGCACGCCGTACTGTCCCAGTAGCTTCTGCATGCCGAGCGCGCCCACGAACGGCGGCAGGATCATCGGTGCCAGAATGCCGGCGGTGACCCATTTCTTGCCGGGGAAGTCGTGACGGCTGGCGAGCGCGGCCAACGGCACGCCGATCAGCGCCGCCAGCAGCGTCGTGCAGACGGCGAGCCCCGCGGTGTTCGCCAGCCCCTCCAGATAGACCGGGTTGCGGAAAATCTCCGCCATGTACGCAAAGGTGAGGCACCCCTGCTCGTCGGTCAGCCCGCCGCGCAGGATTTCGAAGGCCGGATACAGGAAGAAAGCCAGGAAAAACAGGCCGATGCCGGCGACGGCCAGCCAGACGCCGGGACGCCGGCGGCGGCGCGGCACGGTGAGCGGGATTGATTCCTGCGCGGGGTTCGGCATGGTGTAAATATAGCGGCACGGACCGCCAGCCGACAGGATGCCGGCTAAGCCGGGGACGAAACGGCAAGACGGGCCGACGCAAAAGCCATGCCGTTCCGCGACCCGCGCGCGCCGGGTTCTCCCGGTGGCCGCATCGTTTGCTTGACATACATATTAAAGGATATAAGTTATGCCGAGATAAGCTAAAACCCGGCTCGCAAAGGGAGTGGTAGCATGATGAACAACCACCGCGATCTACAGACCAAAAGACGTCCCACGCAAACCGCTGAGCGGCAAACGCGCAGGCACCTTCTCGCCGCGCCGCCACCCGTACGGAAGCGGGCGCGCGCCGGGCGCTGGTGCCTTTGCACCATCACCGTCCTTCTGCTTGCCTGGGGAGTGAACCGGTCGGCGGCGGACGGTTCGGAAACCTACGATCCGGCCGGGGCCAAGATTGTCAACGATACGGCGCCGGTGCATGATGTGCCGGCGGTCGGGGAGATGGTGCCGGCGATCAATACGCCTACTCTGTTCACCATCACCCAAACCGG